>CBDVCE010000076.1:0-22385 GCA_965372405.1 uncultured Sunxiuqinia sp. | reverse complement strand
GTGAGAGCCTCATCCTATCAGCGTTTGCTGGTGGGACGGGCTACTCGATTTTTTTAAGGTTTGAAACATTAATCATATATTTTATTTTCGATTTTTTTAATATAATATTTTTATTTCACCACCCGAAAACTAAGACCTGCGCCTCTATTTCCTCGAGGATCTCCTCCTCGACATGCAGACCGGCATCTCCATCCAGGATTCCAAAAACCTCCACCACGAAAAACTTTGATTTCGCCTGTTTCTGGCCCTTTTGGATTCATTTTTTCATCAGTGTTATACTCACCATACCAATCACTGCACCATTCCACCATATTACCATGCATATCATATAAACCAAATGCATTCGGTGAAAAGCTACCTACAGGTATTGGTTTCTTCCTGTTTATTCCTTTTTTACAATTTACATAAGGTTCTTGACCATTAAAATTTGCCTGATCGGCTGTAATACAATCACCAGTATAAAAAGGAGTGTTGGTATTTGCGCGAGCAGCATATTCCCATTCCGCCTCTGTAGGTAATCTACAGCCCATCCATTCGGCAAATGCTTTGGCATCGTTCCAGCTTACTTGTGATACTGGTATTTTTCCACCACTGTTTCTTCCATACCATGGCTTTTTTCTGCCGGTTGCCTCACAAAATAAATTGTATTGCTTAATGGTTACGCAATATTTACTCATTTTGAAGTTGCTGAGTGTAATTTCATGTTGAATCTCATCATCTTCTCTTCCTTTCTCAGATGAAGGACTGCCCATTGTGAACGTTCCTGCTGGAATATTTACAAATTCAATATTGGGCTTATTTTTTGAGGAATTTCTATTTTCTGGGCTTGTTATGTTGGGTTGATTTGATGATGCAAGCTCTTCTTGCAGTTTTTTATTTTTAGCTTCTATTGATTTCAAAATATTCTTATGGTCAATTGATTTGCCTTTCTTAAATACCATCTCAATCTTACGCGTATTCTTAATATTTTCTAAAGGGTTTTCAGATAGCACAATTAAATCAGCTTGTTTACCTACTTCAATAGTCCCTGTCTCATCCAAAATATGAAGTGCTTGTGCGCCATTTCTTGTGGCAATTTTTATAACATCCAAAGGCGGAATGCCAGCTTTTACTAACAATTCAAGTTCACAATGTAATGAAACACCTGGTGTTATCCATGGCATTCCAGCATCGGTACCTGCGGTAATAAGTACCCCATTATCGTAGAACCGCTTTATCATCTGAAGAAAAATCGGAAATGCATTTTGTGCCTCATTGAAAGTGTCATCGGACCACCGGGATGTAAAAGGATGAAACTTTGCCTTGCTCCAATCCATGGCAGAATTTGTAGGAGCAAAATCAGGTTCTAATTTATCTTTATAAGTTGAATCGTTACCCCAAAAGAAAGACTCCATTACTATTAAGGTTGGATCGACAACTACATTATTGTCAACCAATGCTTTCGTAAGATTTTTCATTTCAGAGCCATTAATATCAAAAATTTCTGCCCATTCCTTGATAAGGCTTGGATTAAAATTCCTCGTTGGATTTGCAAGATTTCGAAATTTATCATGCTTATTCTCAGGTACTAATTCCCAAAGCGAAGTTGCAATAGAGCTATGTAGCAGACCATCAATTCCGGCGTTTGCTGCAAAAGTCCAACTTGTGTATCCCAAGTGCCCAATTACTTCCAAACCAAGAGAATGTGCTTCATCAATTGCAACCTTTACCAAATTCGGTGAAAGGCTGGTGTATAGTTTTATATAATTCACGTCAATTTTTGCTTGTCGACGCACTTCATCCCGCATTTGTTCTTCGGTCTCAACTATTGTCCCAAAAGGGGCAACAGATCCTGTGCCATCTATGACTTCACCAGCCGTGAAAATTCTTGGACCAATCGCTTCACCCGCCGCTACCTTATCGCGAAATGCAACCATTTCCTCAGCCGCTGCTGCAGGATTACGCAGGCTTGTGATTCCAAAGGCGAGCATAGTTTTGCATAACTCTTCTAAATCACCATTCATATGACCATGCATTTCTATTAAACCTGGTATGACATATTTATTATCAAGCTTTAATATTTTTGCATTGCGGGGGTAGTCGGCCTCACCTTGTTTATTAATGGCGGTGATTTTACCGTTCTTTATTGTAATAGACATTGAAGATTTTAATGGAGCTCCAGTTCCATCTATTATAGTAACACCATCCAAAACGAGTAATTCATATTCAGAAGATTGTTGAGAGCTGCATCCTGTTATTGTCAAGATGAATATTATAAGAATAAATAGTGTGTTTTTCATAGCTAATTATTTTTTGTTGCTCTTGGATTAAATGACTTTGTAATCTGAATTTCTGGAGTATTATTATAAATTTCCTGTAATTTCGAAATATTATCAGCATCAATTGACTTCATTAATTCACATATTCTGTTCAGTGTTTCGGTTTGTTTTGCAGTTAAAGTAAATTGATTGCTGTTTTTAATAGCATTATCCACTATTGGCGCATATTGAAAAGCGGTATATTCGGTTCCCAATATTGATGCTAAATCGTGGTATACTTTTGCGACTATCGAAAGCATTCCAGTATACCTGCCAGGTATTCCATATTGGTTGGGATCAATTTCCTCTTTTTGCATTTTCAACCATAGTTCGTTGCTAAAGTCAAATTCTGCTCTGCCAAAATCAATCATTCCCGTACTTGGATCTACAAGCATCCAGCGCTCATCATTTTCATTCCATACTTCACAGATGACGTGACTTGTATGAAAATCGGGGATTAAATATGGAGCATGTCCGAAACGGACCCGGGCAGGAATTCCACGATATTTAAGTATTGATGCCAGTAAAAGAGCATTATCCCGACAAATCAGTACTAATCGATCTTCAGGTTTCCTGTCTGGCACTAAACCCGATGAGTCATGTGATAGAAGCCCCTCCAAAGCTGTTTTAACTGTTGGATACTTCAGGAATTCATTCCATCTTTCTTTGGGGATTAGTTCTCGATACATATCTAATTCCCATCCAAGATTTATATATTGTGATCGAATGAGACGACAAAGCTCTGGCAAAGAATCAGGAAGGTTTTCATATAAATACTCATACTCTCCGGGATCGGTAAATTCACTATACTGTTTATAGAAATCCAAAACAGAACCACGGAATTGAATATTTTCAGTTTGATTAACGTTTTGCTGAGAGTTGCATTCTGTTATTGTCAGGACGAAAATCATAAAAATCAAGGCTGTTATTTTCATAGTTATTAGTGTTTGTGATTTATTATTTCCCGACAAAGTATATTCATATCAAGTGCTTATAATAATTTAACTAGACGAGCTGTTGGATTTTGCAGATGGGTTGTTAATCTAATGTTGAAAATTTATAATTGTGTTCCCGATTATATGCCTATGTTAAGAAGTTTCGTTTATAGAATAAAAGATAAAAGGCTGTAATATTCAGATATCCATGACAAAAAATGGCGACCCTCGCTGCAGCACGATTGTATTGTGTTGTTTAAAGGATCTCTGTCTGAAGCATTGTTCAGCCTCCATTATTTTTGATCCCCAAGTCAACCCCAATAATCTACATGTCACCCTGAATTTATTTCAGGGTCTATCTCTTGTGGAAGGAGATTCTGAAACAACCCCGAACCATCGGGGCAGAATGACTTGACCCATTTCAAGTTGCGATAAGAGTCGGAACGGAGGGGGTAATTTGTAGTATCCAAACACTGAAATAAACAAATGTTGAAAACTTGCTAAAACCTTATTGTATTTAACAGGATTTGTTTTGTTAACTTGTGTGTTGTTTAGAAAACAGAATAAAACAGACACAATACATACCAATATGGGATGATAACCCAACAATACAATAAAGAAATAAACCAAATATTTGGGTTGCACATACGTTAGCAGTAAGGCTGAGAAACAAATATTAATGAAATGTTAGATTATTTAAAAAGAAGTCTTGTTTTCATAATTGCAATCATTGCAATTATTTCTGTTCCAATAGCACTTAATTATTTAGTGCCTATTGAGAATCGATACTTTACAGTTTTTGGAACAGAGAGTACATGGTTTTCTTTTTGGAGTTGTTATTCTGGGGCGGTGATAAGTGGATTGATAACATTATTTGTATTATTTAGAACTCTTAGACAGAATCAACAAAACTTTATAAAACAGAAAAATAATTCTGAGGAATTAAATAGAGAACAGAAAATTTTTCAACTAAAACTATTGGATACTCAAAATAGACAAAGATGGCTAATTGAAATAAAAGGTAAATTAAAAGAAGACCTTGAAATACTGGATTTTTCAAATATTGAAAGGTTAACAAATAAAATTAGCATCGTTGATTCTAACAGTGAGTTAATGGATAATATTTCCAGTTTTGAAAGAAGAATAAAGGGAACACAGACTGGATTAGCTATTTTATATCAGAATAAATTTGATGCGAGAGAAAGAACAAATTATAAAAAGACATCTGATAATTTAGTAACCCAGTTAGTTAAAATTCTTTCTTCTTTTTCTGATTATCTACTTAAAATGGAAGAAGCAATAGTCGAAACAAAATTTAGAGTGGAAAATGCTAAGGATATTCAAAATGTTAATTTGACAGAATTAGCTATTTCACGTGAAAAAGGCTACAAAGATTTCTCTGTGAAAAGAAAGAATATTCGGAAAACAGTAAAGGACTATAAACAAAGTATCGAATTAATAAATGAAGCATTACAACTATCAATGATAGAATTGATAGAATTTGAAGAAAAACAAATCCAAAAAGATTTAATAGCATGAAAGCCCAACTGCTAACGAAGTGTCATAGGTAATGCGGGTTTCAGCGGTTTATTAAGCCGCAGCACTTTGTTGCAACACCGCCAATCCGTCTTTGACGATTAACGGAAAATTTGAAATATTGAATAAACGAATTGGCTCAGTGCGGTTTTGTGCTTTCAAAACCGCACTCCACATACACATACGTTAAACCTTGAAAATGAACCAATTATTTCAACAACTGATAATATTTTAGAAATGGAAAAAAGAGAGAAACATGAGAAGCTATTTGACGATTTTTTTCAAAATATGAGTTCTATTCAAGAATTCATTTTTGGTACTTCTCTTTCATATGCATTCTTTCAGGATAAATATCAGGAGTTATTGAAAGTGTACGACAAAAATGAAGATGGGATGAAATTATTTACAGAACTGAATTCAAAAATTCCTGACCATAATAATGAAATCTATTCCATGTCAATTGTTAATGCAGTGGCAAGAATGGAAGCATTCCTTAACGACTTATTGGATGTGTTATTTTCAATAAATAGAAAGTCATTGATGTCAGATAAGCAATTGAGTTACAAAGATATTTTGACATTTAACAATCTTGACGATTTAACTGATTTTATAAAACAAAAAGAAATTCTTGAATTTTCACATGCTTCTTTCAGTCAAAAACTTAAATTTATAGAAAAAAGATTCAATCTAAACTTTAAAGATTTAGAAGACCAGGAAAAAAGTATAAATGAAATTTTTCTAACCAGAAATATTCTTCTACACAATAATGGAATAATAAATATTGCATACTTAAATGGTAATCCAGATAGTAAATTTGAACTTGGAGAAAAAAGAACCATTGATGAAAAATATACACGTGAAGTTTTTAGACAATTAATTGACATCGGTGGAGAAATCTATAATAAAGTGTTAGGAAAGGTGTTTAAACAGAAAAAAGCAAATAAGTAATTTGAATAAAATCATTAAAGATACAGCTGTAGTGTAATATGGAATAACACGCCTTTCTGTAAGTTAGGCAATCCCGGTTCGATTCCGGGCGGTTGAGGGCGAATAGTAGCAATTCTCTCTCAACCGCCTCTTACGGCAATTAATTATGACCTCAGTAACGACCATAGAACAGAAATTTCATAGCGATTTCAGTAAGAATGTTGTATTACTGGAAAAGACAAGAAGTAAGGTTAATTCTCAAATAAATGACGCGTTAAGAAAAGACGATGATTTTTCATTGAGAATTTATACAAATATTTACTTGTTAGTATACACGTCATGGACAGAAGCAACTCTTGTTAAGTTAATTCATACGCCATTTGGATTTACTGAAAGCGAAAAGAAAAAAATACTGAAAGACAGAGATGTATTAAACAAATGGAAAAAATGTGTAAATACTTCATTTAGTAAGTTTAGGAAACCGGGTTCCGAAATACCCAATAAAAAGAAGAAAATCCATAAGTTGCTTGACGACTATTTAAAATCTCAAGCAAATATTAGGAATAAAATTGCTCATGGACAATGGGAGTTTCCCCTATTTGCAAACAATTTAGCATACGACCCAGATGCTAAGGCTCTTATTAATCTTATAGACGTAATTCAAATTGATACTTGGTTTGAAATATTCAAAGAGATATCTGAAATTGTTCGTGGATTAATCGATGCAAAATCGCATAACAACCATTTATCTCACTATAATCATTACTTCGACAAATTAACTAATATTCAAACTATAATTGATAAAAGAAATACCTGGTCAATTGTAGAGAAAAAAAGAAAATTAAAACTAAAACCGCGTAAATGACAATCCAAAAAACTACCGCCAATAATTAGTGCTTTATGCGGTCGGTACGACCCAGCATACATTCTGTAAAAATCATAACGGTCGCTATGATGTGCGTTGCATAGATTCACGCATAATTATCCGTCCATAACCGGACAGATAATCCACCGATGCCGCTAATCTGTGATCAGTGCCTTGTTTGAAAAACAATAAAACATTACACAGTGTAATCTAAGAGTCATTTTTAACGACGAAAATCGTCAAAACCTCCAGTTTCCTTTATCCATAAGGCTTTTGGTCAGTTTTAACTTTGTCCGTGAAGACCGAGGACTTGTCCATGCTCTTAATTACATTGTCCACGATAATCATGGAGCAGTTTTAACGATATAAATTCACTAGTTGCAAGATGTTTTTAATGATCATCATAAAAATTTAACAAGTCATCAACGTATTTTGGAAGGGAGACACCAACTTTTCGCAAGTCATTAAAAAATATTGCAGATCATTACGAAATTTTCATTGGTAAGCAGAAAATTATGGAAGGTCATCAGTTATTTTTCATAAGTCAACACCAAATTATGGCAGGTCATCACCAACGTTTTAAAGGTCATGAATAAATTCTGGCAGGTAATCGCTGACTCCTTTTACCTTTTCTCAAGTAGCACCACATTCTCTACATGGTGTGTATGAGGAAACATATCAACGGGTTGAATTCTTGTCACTTTATATTTCTCATCCATCAAAGCCAAATCGCGTGCTTGTGTGGCGGGGTTACAGCTCACGTAAACCACTCGTTTGGGCGCAACAGCCAAAATGGTATTCACTACATCTTCATGCATCCCAGCGCGTGGTGGGTCGGTAATGATAACTTCAGGCTGACCATTTTCTGCAATAAACTCTTGGTTTAGTACATCTTTCATATCGCCTGCAAAGAAGCTGGTGTTTTCAATATTATTAATTCCCGAATTTACTTTCGCATCCTCAATGGCTTCCGGTATATATTCAATACCCACAACCTGTTTTGCTTTGCTCGCTATAAAGTTGGCAATTGTACCTGTTCCGGTATATAAATCGTAAACCGTTTCATTGCCTGTAAGTCCGGCAAATTCGCGGGTAACTTTGTATAGTTCGTAAGCTTGTTCCGAGTTGGTCTGGTAAAAACTTTTTGGTCCTATTTTGAATTTCAGTCCTTCCATCTCCTCAAAAATATGGTCGCGACCTTTAAACAGTTTAATCTCCTGATCGGTAATGGTATCATTCCCTTTTTCATTGATCACATACATCAATGCTGTCAGCTCTGGAAATTGCTTGTCTATAGCTTGTAATAGTCCTTCACGTTTCTCTTCATCTTCAAAATAGAACGAAATAATAAGCATCGCTTCCCCCGTTGAGGAAGTACGAATAATCATGTTGCGCAATAAGCCTTCCTGCTTTCGAATATCAAAAAAGCTGAGCTCATTTTCAAGTGCATATTCACGAATGAAATTTCGTAGTTCATTGGAGGGTGAAGGTTGCAGCCAGCACTTTTTAATATCGATAATCTTGTCGAATAATTTCGGAATATGAAAGCCCAGTGCATTCTTATCTTTGGGCTCCAGTTCCAAATCCATTTCTTCAAAAGTCATCCAGCGCTTATTCGAAAAGCTAAACTCCAGCTTATTGCGGTAGAAGGTCTCTTTTTCCGATCCAATGATTGGGGTAATTTCAGGAAGTTCAATTCCTCCAATGCGTTTGAGCTGATCACCAACTTGTTTCTGCTTGTAGAAAAGTTGTTTGTCGTAAGGTAGGAATTGCCATTTACAGCCACCGCAAACTCCAAAATGTTCACAAAAAGCTTCAGCACGATCAGCCGATTTCTCATGAATTTTAACGACACGGGCTTCCTGATAGTTTTTGCGCTTTTTGGTAACCTGCAAATCAACAACATCGCCAGGTACTACATGCGTTGTGAAAACAACAACATCATTCACCTTTGCAATTGCTTTGCCTTCAGCTCCAATGTCGGTAATTGTAACTTGTTCGTATAGTGGTTTGTTTTTTCTACCTCTTCCCATTTCTCTTAATTTGCTGCAAAAATAGGAAAAGTATTGATTTCTGGAGTGTTGAGTTGTTAATTAAGCTTGTTTATCTTTTCATTCAGGAAATTAATTTCAATCTTATTTCGGGTTTTTGTTAAAGCTTCCTGATAATATTCCTGAGAAATCAATTTGTTTCCAATCCGCTCGTTTAGGTAAGCCTGAATTAAGAAATAGGTTTTACTTTCCGACTGAATGGTCTCAAGTTCCTTTAATGCCGCTTGTTCTCCATAAACTTTTGAAAACGCAACCACACGGTTTAGCAGAACAACTTTATGGGGTTTTATTTGAATGAGCATTTCGTAAAAGTCTAAAATCCGTTTCCAATCCGTTCTAGAATGGTCAAACGTATTTGCATGAATTGAAGCAATGGCTGCCTCAATATGATATTCACTAATATTTGGCGCCTGGCTCGATAATGTAAAATGATAATTTCCAGTCTCAATCAGTTTTTTGTCCCAATCATTGGGATCTTGATCTTCAAGAGTTACAAGTTTCCCCTCCGGATTTATTCTTGAGTCAAATCTGGATGACTGATAATGCATTAAAGCCAAAGAGGCATGAATGGTTTTGTAATCGATATTGGGGATTGACAGAAGAAGACGGGTTAATCGAATCGCTTCTTCGCATAAATCTTTACGAATAAGCTGTTCCGGATCAATCGAATTATACCCTTCATTGAAAATAATATAGACCATCCTTAGAATTAAAGGTAGTCGGTTTGAAATGGATGTTGAGTTAATAAAATCAATTGAAGACACATGCTCTCTGAATTGCTTTTTTGCCCGGGTATACGCTTTACCAATAGCTTCTTCTTTTTTTAAAAGTGCCCTGGCCACTTCAGGTGTGTTGAATCCACTTATAATCTTTAGAACCAGTATGATTTGATACTCCTCCGATATTGCCGGATGGCAGCAGGCAAACATTGTTTTGAGTGTATTGTCTGATATAACCCCATCCTCACCAGGCTGTTCAATTGAGTTGTGTGTACCTTCTAAGTCGATAGCTTCAGTTTTAACTTCATTCAGATTTATTCGACGTAAATTATCGATAACATGATTTCTTGAAACCGTTAGAATCCAAGCCCCCGGGTTTTTGGGGATTCCACGAAATGGCCAAATCGTCATGGCTTTGAGTAGTGCTTCCTGAACGGAATCCTCAATAATATCGATATGGTGTGTGCCAAACTTAGAAAGTAAAAGAGAGCTTATCCGACCATGTTCATACCTGAAAAAGTGATCGATAATCTGATTTGTTTCTTGTTTTGGAGTAGCGCCTTTTGCCATAGTAAAAGTTGAGCTTATCATGAAAGTTATCAATACGTCATTGCGAGGGGGTACGGCAAAGCAATCTTTATTAATCGAACTCAGGTTAAATGTTAAACCCCAAAAGATTGCTTCTCCGGCAGTTGCCGGATCGCAATGACGATTAAGTAACTTTTTAGATAACTTTCATTGTTTAATGATTCATGTCCATGGGCAGAATTTCCCGAACTTCGGTTGTCCCTTCATGCTCATAGATCGGGCAACCCTTTGCAATTTCAGTAGCATGTTTCAAGTCATTTGCTTTTACAATTAAATAACCGCCAACAACCTCACTGCCTTCTGCAAAAGGGCCATCGGTAACAACTTTCTTGCTGCCACTTACCACATGTGCTTCATTCTTTTGCAGAGGAAGTCCTGCTACAAAATTTCCTGATTCATTAAGTTGTCCCATCCAGGAACCCCACTTTTGCATGTGATCCTGCATTTCTTCCGGAGATAACTCAACTCTTTCGGCATCACCGCCTCTGAACAGATACATAAATTCTTTCATCGTTTTTTGTTTTAATATTTTACTACTGATCAAATTTCTATTTTGACCTTCTTAGCTTTATGACGAATTAACTTTCCCGAATTGGACAAATCATTTGATTTTTTTTCAGAAGTAGCTTAAAGGCCTGCTAACTAGGAACAAACTTTTCTTTATATGGGTTCATTAGTCTTTGCATACCGAGTAAAGGATTCTTACAGATTCTTTTATCTTTGCAGCTCAATTTTTTAGAGGAATGATTTCAGTTGATCAATTAGTAGTTAGTTTTGGCGGTTTTGAGCTTTTTAAAAAGATTTCATTTTTAATTAGTCCCAAAGATCGGATTGGGCTTATTGGCAAAAACGGAGCAGGTAAATCTACCTTGTTAAAAATATTGTCTGGTTTGCAAGATGCTTCTTCAGGAACGGTTGTTCTGCCTAAAGATGTGCGAATTGGCTATCTGCCTCAGCAGATGACGGTATTGGATGATCACAATGTTTTTGATGAAACGAAAAAGGCCTTTGATGAAATCCTTTCATTGAAAAAGGAAATTGAAACAATCAATCACGAAATTACAACTCGTGAGGATTATGAATCAGAAGTGTACCTTAAATTAATCTCCAGGGTTACTGATTTGAATGATCGCTATCAGGTGATTGGTGGGGGGAATTTTGAGGCTGAGATAGAGCAAACATTAGTTGGACTAGGTTTTGAAAGAAGTGATTTCACCCGACCCACCAAAGAGTTTAGTGGGGGTTGGCGAATGAGGATTGAATTGGCAAAGATTCTTCTGAAAAGACCAGATGTTTTTTTGCTTGATGAGCCAACCAATCACCTGGACATTGAATCGATACAATGGCTGGAAGATTTCTTGAAGAATTATCAGGGAGCAGTTGTTTTGGTTTCTCATGACCGGGCATTTCTGGATGCGGTGACAAACAGAACAGTTGAAATTTCGCTTGGTAAAATATATGACTACAAAGCCAATTACACCAAGTATTTGGAGTTGAGGGAAGAACAACGCGAAACTCAGCTGGCGGCCTACAGGAATCAGCAAAAACTAATTGAAGATACAGAAAGCTTTATTGATCGCTTTCGATATAAAGCAACAAAGGCTGTTCAGGTGCAATCACGATCTAAAATGCTTGAAAAGCTGGATCGTATTGAGATTGAGCAGGAAGATAACTCACGCTTAAATATCCGTTTCCAACCACCTGAGCGTTCGGGAACAATAGTGGTGGAGTGCAAGGAGCTGTCAAAAAGTTATGGTAGTTTAAATGTGCTTAACAAGATTGACCTGACCATTGAACGAGGTGATAAAATTGCCTTTGTTGGCAAAAACGGTGAAGGGAAAACCACCCTTGCCAGAGTTATTCTTGAAGAGTTGGGCTACGATGGTGAAATGAAACTGGGGCACAATGTGAAGGTTGGATATTTTGCTCAAAATCAGGCTCAGCTATTGGATGAAAGCCTGACTGTTTTTGATACCATTGACCAGATTGCAGTTGGCGATGTTCGTACAAAGATTAGGGATATACTGGGAGCCTTTATGTTTTCAGGGGAAGATGCTGATAAGAAAGTGAAAGTGCTTTCGGGTGGTGAGCGGACCCGTTTGGCAATGATTCGTTTAATGTTGGAATCCGTCAACTTTTTGGTGATGGATGAGCCTACTAATCACCTCGACATGAAATCGAAAGAAATGCTAAAACAGGCTCTTGCTGAATATTCAGGTACTGTATTGATTGTTTCTCACGATCGTGAATTCTTAGATGGCTTGGTGAATTGTGTATATGAATTCCGCAAAAAGAAAATTCGCCAGCACCTGGGTGGTATCTACAATTTCCTTCAGAATAAGAAGATTGAGTCGATGAAAGAACTCGAAGGGAGAAAGGTGAAGCAGGCTGTTGTAAAAGAGGAAAAGGTAGTAGAAAAAACAGATCAGTTAAGTTATGCTGAGCGTAAGAGCCTGAATAAGAATATTTCTCGTCTTGAAAAAACAATTGTTCAGGTAGAAGAAAACATTGCTACTCTTGAAGAAAATATTCAAACAATGGATGAACAGATGGCGAAGTCCGAAAACTTATCGGATTCCACTATCTTTGAAAAATATGAACAACACAAGACCGACCTTGAAAAGGCAATGACCCAATGGGAATTGACTACTGAAGAATTTGAAACACTCAAACAAAAGAAAACCTGGTAACATGTATCATCAACAAAAACAAAAACAAAATAACGACGACATTATTTTTGGTATCCGTACCATTATTGAAGCTATAAATTCGGGAAAAGAGATTGAAAAAGTCCTTATTAAAAAGGGGCTTGATGGTGATCTGTTTAAGGAATTGTTTGATATGATTAGGGAGCATTCTATCCCTTTTCAGTATGTTCCACTTGAAAAGATTAATCGGATTACCCGTAAAAATCATCAGGGAGTAGTTGCTTTTGTGTCACCTATTATCTTCCATGATTTGGAAAACTTGTTGCCTTCATTGTTTGAGGATGCAAAGAATCCGCTGATTCTTGTGCTTGATCAGGTAACTGATGTTCGTAATTTTGGCGCAATTGTTCGTACGGCTGAATGTGCAGGAGTACATGCTGTTGTTATTCCGGAGAAAGGTTCAGCACGAATTAATGCCGATGCCGTTAAAACATCAGCAGGAGCTCTGCATATGGTACCTGTTTGCAGAACAAAGGACTTGAAAAGAAGTATCAGGTTTTTGCAAGAGTCGGGTTTGAAGATTACCGCTGCTACTGAAAAGGCAAGTCAGAATTATACCGAAACTGATTTCTCAGGACCTGTTGCTGTAATTATGGGATCTGAAGATGAAGGAATAAGCGATGACATTCTTAGAATGACAGACGCACAATTACAAATTCCTTTGAAAGGAAAGATTGGATCACTTAATGTTTCCGTTGCTGCAGGACTATTAGTTTACGAAGTACTTAGACAGCGTGAGCTGGACTAATCGTGAATTGGTACTTCCCGCTTAAAGGTTTCTTCAAGAGAAATGAAGGTTTCGGTGCTTGAAATACCCGGAATCTTCTGAACCTTTACACTTAAAACATCTTTTAAATGCTCATTATCGCGTGCGTAAACTTTTACAAAGATTGCGTATTGTCCTGTGGTATAATGGCATTCAACAATCTCTGAGATTTCTTTTAATTGTTCAGCCACTTTTTCATAAAAACCACCCTTTTCTAAAAAGATACCTACGTAAGTACAGGTTTTGTAATCTACTTTCTTTGGATCAATATGGTATCCAGAACCAATAATCACATTCATATCAATCATTCTGTTTACACGTTGATGCACTGCAGCGCGCGAAACGCCAACATCAGCAGCAACATCCTTAAAGGGGATCCGTGCATTCTTCGTAATGATTTCGAGGATGTGTAAATCTATTTGATCAAGATTATTACGTAGTGTCATTTCTGTTTTGTGCTTTAAGTTATTGAATACTCA
This sequence comes from uncultured Sunxiuqinia sp., assembly GCA_965372405.1. GTDB lineage: Bacteria > Bacteroidota > Bacteroidia > Bacteroidales > Prolixibacteraceae > Sunxiuqinia. The sequence goes on along the minus strand of CBDVCE010000076.1, from coordinate 8,514 downwards.
AAAATAGGGAAACTTTAGCAAAAAGTTAAATAATAAGGGAATGTTCTTTCTTTTTGAAATTGAATTCAAATGGAGTCGAGAGTTAAGGAATTGTAGAATAGTAGTTTATGGAGTATTTAGTTTTTGATTGTTAATCAAACGTAATCAATTACCCACTTCTAGATGGCAAAAAGAAAGTATAACTTTGAATGTACTGAATAAATGATATATTTGCACTCGAAATAACGTCAAAAAGATAATTTACATGTTTGCCATTTTGACTTTTTGATGTAATTAATAGAAGTAATTTAAATATTCTGTCACTATGAAAAAGCAAAATCTTAGTTGGTTTTTAATTTTAGTCTTATTGATCATAGCAGCAATTACGGGTGTATTTTTCCCAAGTGGTTTTGGCGGACTTAATGATCCTAATATTGTCCCGGGAGATGTGGCCTGGATGTTAACCGCAACTGCACTTGTTTTAATTATGACTCCTGGACTGGCTTTCTTTTACGGGGGAATGATTCATCCTAAAAATATTTTGTCAACCATGCTGCAGAGTTTTATTGCAATGGGTGTAATTAGTGTGATTTGGGTATTTTTCGGATTTAGTCTTGCCTTTGGCGAAAGTGTTGGCCCAGAAGGTTTTGGTCTGTTTGGTAACCCACTGACCTTTTTTATGTTTAAAGACGTAACCGGAGCAACACATCCTGATTTAAGTCCTACAGTTCCATTGGCACTTTTTGCAATGTTCCAGTTGAAGTTTGCAATTATTACTCCTGCACTTATTACTGGCTCCTTCGCCGGACGTGTAAGGTTTCGTTCATATATGTTATTTATGGTGCTTTTTACTGTCTTTATCTACGCACCTTTAGCACACTGGACATGGCATCCAAACGGATTCCTTCGTAACTGGGGCGTGCTTGACTTTGCCGGGGGTACGGTGGTACACATGTCGGCTGGTTTTGCGGCATTGGCCGGAGCAATTTTTCTGGGTAAGAGAAAAGATTTTATAAAAGACTTTAAGCCTGCCAATATTCCATTTGTGCTGTTAGGTGCAGGTATGCTTTGGTTTGGGTGGTTTGGGTTTAATGCAGGTTCTGCACTTGGAGCTAACTCTACGGCAGCTTTAGCATTGATGAACACGAATACTGCTTCTGCTGCAGCAATGTTGGCTTATTTGTTCTACGATATGGCCAAAGGGAAGAAACCATCAGGAATGGGTGCTGCAATTGGCTTGGTAGTTGGTTTGGTAGCTATTACACCTGCAGCTGGTTTTGTAAATGTAGGTTCAAGTATTTTTATTGGTGTGGTTGCTGCACTTGTTAGTAATTATGCCATTGAGCTTCGTTCCAAAACAAGACTCGACGATACGCTCGATGTTTTCCCAGCTCACGGTATGGGAGGTATTGTTGGTATGTTGTTAACTGCTGTTTTTGCCGAAGGAGTTGGTTTGATTTATGGTGAGTACACTACTTTCCTTTATCACCTTCTGGCATTGGTAATTGTGGGTATTTTTACTTTTGGAGGTTCATTCCTCATGTATAAAATAACAGATTTGATTGTGCCACTAAGGGTGTCTGCTCAAGCTGAAAAAGTTGGCTTGGATATTAGCCAGCACAATGAATCGTATGACTTTGAATATAAAACAGAATAAGTCTATATTGTAGTTTTGCCATAGCCGTTAAGGAGACTCCCTTATTGAGGGAGTCTTTTGGTCTTATAATTATTTAGAATTCAGTATTTTATGAAAAGATGTTTTAAGATAAAAGATATGATGCAATTTTTCTGTACTAAGACATTCAAACTTTATACGTATAACCTTCTTTTTGATATTAATTTACCATCAATAAATTAAGCCATTTGATTTGACCTACAGAAATAAGACTACCTTTGCGCCTCAATTTTGAAGAAGATATGCAGAAGATTAGGAACATTGCGATAATCGCACACGTTGACCACGGTAAGACAACACTGGTTGATAAGATGATATACCATTGTAATATCATGAAGGAACACGAAAAAAAGCAAGAGCTTATTCTCGATAATAACGACCTGGAACGTGAGCGTGGAATTACTATTTTGGCGAAGAATGTTTCCGTACACTATAAAGACACAAAAATCAACATCATCGATACTCCTGGTCACGCCGACTTTGGAGGTGAAGTTGAGCGTGTACTTAATATGGCCGATGGCGTTTTATTATTGGCTGATGCGTTTGAAGGTACCATGCCTCAAACACGTTTTGTTTTGTCGAAAGCTTTGGCTTTGGGCTTAAAGCCAATTGTGGTTATCAATAAAGTTGATAAGCCAAACTGTCGTCCGGAGGAAGTAAACGAGCAAGTTTTTGACTTGATGTTTAGCCTTGATGCAACAGAGGATCAATTGGATTTTCCTACAATCTATGGTTCGGCTAAAGAAGGCTGGATGACCAACGAGTTAAGTGATAAAACCGATCATATTGGGCCACTATTAGATGCTATCATCGAGCATATTCCTGAGCCAAAACCAAACCCAGGAACACCTCAGTTATTAATTACTTCTTTAGATTATTCATCTTATGTTGGACGAATTGCTATTGGACGTATTCTGCGTGGTGAGTTAAAAGAGGGAATGCAGGTTGCTCTTGCTAAAAGAGATGGTTCAGTTAAAAGAACAAAAATTAAAGAACTACATACGTTTACCGGGCTTGGTCGCCAAAGGGTAGAAAGTGTGCTGAATGGTGATATTTGTGCCTTAGTTGGAGTAGATGGTTTTGATATTGGTGATTCTATCTGTGATGTTGAAAATCCGGAACCACTAGATCCGATTGCTGTTGATGAGCCAACTATGAGTATGGTGTTCACTATTAATAATTCTCCTTTCTTTGGAAAAGAAGGTAAGTATGTGACTTCTCGTCACATCAAAGACCGCTTAGATAAGGAGCTTGAGAAGAACCTCGCCTTACGGGTTACTCAAGGTGATTCTGCTGATATATTTACCGTTTACGGACGTGGTGTGCTGCATTTATCAGTTTTAATTGAAACGATGCGTCGCGAAGGTTATGAGTTACAGGTTGGCCAGCCACAGGTTTTATATAAATCAATTGGTGGAATTAAAAGTGAGCCAATTGAAGAAATGCATATCGATGTACCTGATGAATATTCAGGAAGAGTGGTGGAGATGGTATCTGTTCGTAAAGGTGAAATGCAAAATATGGAACGTAAAGGTGATCGTATTCATCTTGAATTTTTGATTCCTTCTCGTGGTATTATTGGTTTACGTACAAATATGTTAACAGCAACAGCAGGTGAAGCTGTAATGACTCACCGCTTTGTAGAGTACCAACCGGTTAAAGGTGCGATTGATGGACGCAAAAATGGATCACTAATTGCTAAGGAGCCGGGTAATGCATTTGCTTATTCATTAAATAAACTTCAGGATAGAGGACGCTTTTTTCTAGCTCCTGGCGAAGAAGTTTATGAAGGAATGGTAATAGGTGAAAGTACCAGAGCAGATGATTTAACGATTAATGTTACTGTACCTAAAAAGATGAGTAACATGCGTTCATCAGGAGCCGATGAGAAAACAAGATTGTCTCCTCCTGTGAAGTTTAGCCTTGAAGAAGCCCTTGAGTATATTGGTTCTGATGAATACCTTGAAGTAACTCCAGTGACCTACAGAATGCGTAAAATCTTGCTTCGTGAAGCTGAACGCAAAAGAGGAGTGAAGATAAATTACTAGAAAATACTTTATAAAATATTTGGGTCATATATGAATTATATGGCCTTTTTTTATGCCGTAAATTTTGGAGTGAATTTTTTTTAGATGAAGTATTTTTGTTTCTGATTTATATATCGTAACTTATGTTTCGATTTGATAAATCTAATAAATTAACCCCTATGGAAACAAAAATATCTTGTTCTGCAGCCAAAGAGATTGTTTTAACATGTGAAAAGATTGCTCAATCGTTCCTGGAAAACATATTCGAGCTTTCATCTATACGTATGGAGTGGGATATGCAATTTGCTAGGGATTTAATTTCAAGAATTAATACAGTTAAAATACATTATCTCTCTTCATTATCTTCTCATATGTTTCCAAATAAGCCTGAATGTGTTCATGAGGTTTTAATTTCATCATTAACAGAAATTAGCCTACTTCATGCTTTGATTAAAGTTGATTTCAAAGATGATATCACATTTCAAAACCATATTTTTGAAACACTTGGCTATACCAGGTTTTATAGCGATGCTCGAAATGGCGACTTATTTAGCTTGTACAAATTACTTGATGTTTATAGGAAGAACTTAACAGATGATATAAATGAAGTTATAACTTCAAGAACAATTAGCCCCAAGTTGGTAAATAAGATTAGGAATCTTAGTAATCAGGTAGACAAATTCAATTATTGTATAGAGCTAACAAATCAATCAAAAATGATTAGCAGGGATGGGTGTGTTGAGATAAATAAGCTATACTCAGTTGTCAAGGATATTTGTAGAATGACCACGGCGTATTATACATTTGATGTAATACGCCGCGATCAGTTCAGTTTCTTTAGTGTCATGCAAAATCTGGAAAAACCAATTATGAGAATGAATTAGTCATTTCTAAAATGTGCACAAGATATTGGAATATGCTATTCTTCTTCAGATTCGTTTGCTGATTCAACTTCGGCAATAGGCTCAGCAGTAGCTTCAACTTTAGCCTCTTCTTCTTCCTCTTCAATAATTGGTTCAACAGCGGCAACAGGCTCTTCCACTACTGGTTCAATTCGTTTTAAGTGTGGAGGTAGTACTTCTTGTTGTTCTTCCTTAAAATAAGGGAAAACATCAACAATCGTACTTAATGCCATCGAGTTTGTTTGGTAGGGTACCAAAATGTATGATAGACCTTCTTCCAGTCTCTTGAAAGCTTCTTTGAAATCGTCAGCTGCTACTAAAAAGTGATTGTTGATCTTCTTTTCTTTCCCTGCTTTTTCATCAATAGTAACAATAGCAATTCGTGCTTTGTACCAATATTCTCCATTTTCATGTGGGAAAATTTCAATAATATTGGATTTCTTTATATTGTCGATATGAAATTCGCCACGGATAATTTGTTGCATTTGTTCAATGGTTCTGGCTTCTGCATCAGTAAACGAAACCGCATCAATTAAATACACTTCGCCTACTTTGCGTTCACGCCCATCCTGGTCAACTTTCACATATTTTACTTTAACTTCAAACCAAGTCTGCATAATTCTGTTCTTTTTAGTGAAATGCAAAGATATTTTCTTCTATGAGCAAACAGTTTTATTTTGGAATTAGTTTTCCACAATTTTCCAAAACATTTTCTACAACAGTTTCCGTGAACGTTAACGGTAAAATATTTTTGTATGAATATTTAAGTATTTATATTAGCCGAATACAGATAATTTAGGTTCTGAAATGATTCATATTCATCAAACTAAATACTACAATTTATGGTTATTGGACTTCTAAAAGAGGAGCTTCCTGAAAGAAGGGCTGCCCTTTTACCGGAGCATGTCAAGCACCTTGTGAAGCTTAAAGCTGAGGTGGTGATTGAGAAAGCATCCGGTGAGTCAGCATTTGCAACCGATACGAGTTATGCCGAAGCAGGAGCAGAGGTTTTAACACGGGAACAAGTGCTGGAAAGATCAGATTTGCTGGTGCAAATATCAGAACCAGATGATAAATTACTGGAAGAAATTAAGCCGGAGAAGATTTGGCTTAGTGAGTACAAACCGCTTTGGAATAAGGAGCTGGTTAAAAAATTCCAGTCGAAAGGAATTACCAGCTTTAGCATGGATTCTATTCCTCGTACTACCCGTGCTCAGGCAATGGATGTGTTGTCATCGATGGCCACAGTTGCTGGCTATAAGGCAGTCTTGGATGCTGCTTCGCATTTGCCAAATTTCTTTCCCATGTTTATGACTGCAGCGGGTACAATTCGCCCAGCCAATGTCTTGATTATTGGAGCTGGGGTTGCCGGTTTGCAATCCATAGCAATTGCTCGTAAGCTTGGTGCACAAGTTGAGGCTTTTGATGTGCGTTCAGCTGTTAAAGAAGAGGTAATGAGTTTAGGTGCCCGATTTGTAGAAGTGGAGGGAGCTAAAGAAGATGCTGCAGCAGGAGGTTATGCTGTTGAGCAAACCGAGGAGTATAAAAGGAAACAACAGGAAGCTATTAATAAACATGCAGAGAAAGCAAGTGTGGTAATTTGCACGGCACAAATTCCAGGTCGTCAGGCTCCATTATTAATATCAAAAGAAGTTGTTGAAAGTATGAAAGCTGGTTCAGTTATTATTGATCTTGCTTCTTCTTCGGGTGGTAACTGCGAATTGTCTGAAGACAACAAAACAGTAGTTAAGCATGGAGTAACCATTATTGGTCAGTCTAACTATGCAGCACAAATGCCGGCTGATGCCAGTAAGATGTTTGGTAAAAATGTGATTAATTTCCTTGAGCTGATGATTGCTGAAGATGGTAGTCTGAACCTTAATTTTGAGGATGACATTGTTAAAGGAACTTGCATTACCCATCAGGGCGAAATATTAAATGAACGTGTTAAATCTGTAATCGAATAGCCATATGGAACAAATACTACAGTTTTTCTTTGCGTATAAAGAAGCCATATTTATTATTGCTTTATCAATCTTTCTGGGGATTGAAGTGATCTCCAATGTACCCTCTGTTCTTCATACTCCGTTAATGTCGGGAGCAAATGCGATTAGTGGTGTTATCATTATTGGTGGTATCATTCTGGTTGGTCATGCCGATGCTTCACGAATTTCGTTGGAGCTAATCCTCGGTATTTTTGCCGTCTTTTTTGGCACCCTGAATGTGGTGGGTGGTTTTGTGGTTACCGACCGCATGTTGGAAATGTTTAAAAAGAAGAAAAAATAGGAGGGTATGATGGATAAAATTATTGGAACTCTAAACGGAATGCCCTATACTATGGGTGAAACGCTGCTTGAACTTAGTTACTTATTAGCGGCAATTTTATTTGTAATTGGCTTGAAACTTATTAGTCATCCTGAAACTGCCCGACGTGGTAATTTTTATGCCGGTGGTGGTATGTTGTTGGGAATGCTAACAACGTTATTATTGCATAAAGATGGTGCAGGAACAGGAATCCAATTAATCAACTTGTGGATCATCCTTGCAACTATTGGTGTGGCATCAGCTATTGGCTGGATCGTTGCCCGTAAGGTGAAAATGACAGCCATGCCGCAATTGGTATCATTATTTAATGCAACTGGAGGTGCCGCTTCAATGTTGGTAGCCTTGTTGGAATTTCCGAATGCCGATATGGCAAATCCTGGATCAGTACTTGTTACTTTGCTGGGACTGATTATAGGTAGTGTTGCTTTTAGTGGTAGTTTAATTGCCTATGGAAAACTAGACGGAAAAGTTGGTGACATTCGTTCTGGCTTAATGAAATATGTAAACATGATATTGATGGTTGGAACCTTTGGACTGGCAATCTTTATGATGGTTTCTGGACAAACTCCTGAGCAACTGAATTGGGCTATTTATGCCTTATTGGCTATCTCTTTAGTCTATGGTGTGTTGTTTGTAATGCCTATTGGTGGTGCCGATATGCCTGTTGTTATTTCATTGCTGAATAGTTTTACCGGTATTGCAGCTGCAATGGCAGGTTTTATTTACAACAATCAGGCAATGATTTTGGGTGGTATTCTTGTTGGTGCAGCAGGTATGATTCTAACCTTATTAATGTGTAAAGCAATGAATCGTTCTCTTCTGAATGTAATAATTGGTTCATTTGGTGGTGGTGGTGCTGCTGGCGCTGATAATGAACAAGGTGTCATGAAAGAAATTAGTCTTTCAGACGCTTCAGTTTTGTTGAGCTATTCACAAAATGTGGTGATTGTTCCGGGGTATGGTTTGGCTGTTGCACAGGCTCAGCATGTTTGTCATGAGCTGGATACTTTACTTAGCAGTAAGGGTGTAAATGTACGCTATGCTATTCATCCGGTTGCAGGTCGTATGCCTGGTCATATGAATGTGTTATTGGCTGAAGCAGACGTGCCTTACAATCAGTTGGTCGAAATGGAATCGATAAATCCGGATATGCCAAATACTGATGTAACAGTTGTGATTGGCGCAAATGATGTAGTAAACCCCGCAGCATTGACTGATCCTTCCAGCCCAATTGCTGGAATGCCGATTATAAAAGCACACGAATCGAAAAACATTATTGTAATGAAACGTGGCCGTGGTAAAGGTTATGCAGGTATTGAAAATGAATTATTTTTCGATGATAAGACTCGCTTGCTTTTTGGAAATGCAAAAGACAGTTTGCAGAATCTTGTATCTGAAATAAAGAGTTTATAACTTACAATTCAATAGATTTTAGAGATATGAATGGTATCCAATATTATGGGTGCCATTTCTTTAAAAGACAAAAAAAAAGGCTGTGGGATAATTCCAAAGGCACTGAAAAAGTACTTTAAATAATAAAAGCAGTAAAACCGTTGATTCTATCTTCGCTTTTACTGCTTTTTAATATCTTGGTATTTATAAAGAT
>CBDVCE010000075.1:0-22576 GCA_965372405.1 uncultured Sunxiuqinia sp. | reverse complement strand
AAAATCGAAAGTTCGATATTCAAAAACTATACGTTATCGCAGAGACGCATACCCTACAAATTCAGTTACCTGATCTGCTCACAACTCATCAAAAAACTACATCAAAAAAAGCCCTCCGAAACTGGAGAGCTTTAATAAATCTGTTTGCACGGTATACTATTTGGCCATTTCTAAGGCCTTAGTCGTCGTGTAATATTTTGTGATCATATTTGGAACTTCCCATGCTGGCAGTTTCCCATCAATTAGATAAGTTAAATATTTTTCAGTCACTTGTCCGAAATGAGCCTCGTGTCCAACTTTAAATCTGTCAGGAATATTTAGAGCCCATTTATTATCACCAATTTTTTCGATTCCAATTCCTGAATAAGTTGAAGATAAATCCTGAACAGCTTTGTTTAAGTTAGCTTCAAATCCTTCTTCAACAGAAGCTTCAATATATAATTTTGGTTTATATCCTTCTTTTGCACCTTGCTCAATAGTCAAATTACATTTAGTCCCACGCATAATTGAATAATGAGTGTCTTTAGCACCTTCAGGAGCTTCATAATTCCAGGTTACAGAAGCTTTTGCATGAATCCCCTTCAACTTATAGTTGATTTCACCGTTACTATAAACTTTTAAAACACCCTCTTCAACATCCTTTTTCAGATACTCAGGATACGAATCCAGGTGAGTTACTTTCTTAAACATTTCAGGAGTTAAATCTGTAGTCCATCTTTTAGCTGAAACAATTTCAACATCCTCTTTTGATAGAATTACTTCAGGAAAGGCTTCCCATTGAATCAGATCAACTAAGTGAGTATTTACATCAACAATTCCTTCTCCTTGCTGCTCAGTATCAAAAAACCATGCCGGGCGCTTTAATGGACTACCTGCTACATACTTATAAAAATGGTGTACACTTTCTTTAGTAATTGCTGGTTCATCAACTGATCCTACCTTTAGCTGACCAAAAACTTCTTGATTTTGCGACAACATACGTTGAAGCATTGTGGTGATTTCATGACGCTCGGTCATAATATCGTATAATAAAATTCCATTTGCTTCCGCAGTTTTAAATACTTCTTCGAGAATTGCAAAGTCAGCAGAATTAATCACCATTGGTTTATCAGCAAATACATTAATCCCTGCATCAACTGCAGATTTGATATAAGCTGTTTTTTTCGCATTATTTCCAGAAACCATCATCACATTACCTGGTTTCTCTGCAATCATTTCCTCTAAGTAATCAACCCCGGTATATGTAATTTCCTCCCATGAAGTAGGATTTTCTGCACGAGTATTAAAACCTTCAATTCGTTTTAAATGATCTTTCACATCTATTCCTTCAGGTGCGTAAACATGCACAACTGCATCAACCTGATCATACATTGACTTTTGAACCAAAGCAGCATGAAAATGCCCAGGATCAAGTGTCATTATTTTAACTTCACCTTTTGCTCCGGTAAACATAGCTTGTTTTTCTTCAGTTTGTGTTGATTTTGAGCCCCCATTGCAAGCAGTAAACATTACAAAAAATGCAAAAAGGACAAGTAGTTGGCTGTTTTTCATATCAATATAGTTTTTAGAGGATTATATTTTCCGTTAACGCACACAATAATACGAATTTTATGCGACTATACCATTTCTGATACAATTGTTAAAAATGGATTTAACAAAGAACGCCACCTGCTATTGGTGGCGTTTCTCTCTTATTTCATTGTAGATATCTACAATAGTTCAACTAAGAATAGATCATATAACTAATTCTTCTAATAACCATCATTCTGTCTCATTTCGTTAGTTACACGGGTCAATTGATTTGCAGGAATCGGACGCAGCAAATGATAAGGTTGAATGAAATTATTACTTTGTCCTTCAGGATTGTTAAGTGTGTACCGTTCAATCAGTTTTCCAGTCCGCTTCAGGTCAAACCAGCGTTTTTGTTCACCATTAAACTCTCTGGAGCGTTCGTCCAGAATAAAGTCAATAGTTACATCATCGGCAGCAATTAGCATTTCGTTCTCCTTACCCGGATATGCAGCTCTTTGACGCACTGCATTGATATAATCTGCTGCAGCAGATTTATCACCATTATTCAATAAAGCCTCAGCTAACAACAAGTAGGTTTCAGACAAGCAATAAACAATAAGATCGCGTGATCCTTCGGCATGATTTACAGAAGGACGTTTGTTGTCTTCTTGTTTCCAAGGTATAGGGAATATATTAATACTATTGTTATTAGTACCATCGGTTGTATACCATGACCAGGCTTTGCCTTTTGCATCAGGGTGCCAGCTGTACAAGTTTTTCCCGCCTATTACACCAGGCAACCTTGCTTCAATGGCTGCAACTTCAGCTTCTGTAAGATTTTCCCCTGTAAGGTAAATTGCGGTGTCACCAACTGCTGCTCCTGCTGGAAGTGCATCTCCTGTAGTGTTGTAATACCAAGCCTGCTGGAAACCTTCATTAAACCTGGAATCAACATCGTATTCACCATTCACACGGAAATTGTTCAATAGCCACGCGGTTGGTCTGTACCTGATCCATGGACGACCATAACCATGTCCAAGTGAACGAATCAAACCCGATGCATATACCTCGTACCAACATCTGAAGTGAAGATGAGAACGGTTTCCTGTTGGTGTTAACAAAGGATCTTCTTCATATTGTACAGAAAACAAAATTTCCTCATGTTGTTCATTGTCATGATTGTAACGAGCTAATGGATCTGAATCAAGGGTAAGCCCATAATCGTTGATCACAGATTTTGCCAAACTAATAGCTTCTGAGTTATTCCCTTTTGTTAGGTGCACAAGTGCAAGCATATGTTTCGCCCCAACCTGTGTTGCATGGCCAAAGTCACTTTGTGTAATAGGAAGATTAGCCACCGCATAGTCAAGATCTGCAATAATTGCATTGTACACCTCAGCTTCTGGTGTCCTTGTTGCTTCTGTTTCGACTCCCTGAGTCTCTTCCAATGTTAAAGGTACGTCGCCAAAACTTTGTACCAGAATAAAATAATAATGAGCTCTCAGGAAACGGGCTTCTGCTATTTTAGGGGTCTTTTGCTCGTCGGTTAAATCTTCAGATGCTGTTGCTCTGTCAACAACTGCATTACAAGTATTAATGGCTTGATAGAATTTGGACCAAAGACTCCAGAATCTACCATTTTCTGCATTTAATCCTGCTCCATACCTGTCAATATCCCAGTCGCCACCATGACCTCCATGTGTATATTCATCGGTACCATAAACCGAAATTTTGTTCCCATTTTCCTGCGCATAATAAGTTCTAAGGAATGAATATGCTGCATTTACACCTGCATCCAGTCCGTCAGGAGTATTGAGGTATTCTGCTGTCACCCCTGATACAATTTCTTCATCTAAAGTATCGCAGGAAACAAAAACGATACATAAAGAAATTACCATTATTATTAGATATTTCATTTTTTTCATTTTACGTTAATTTAAAGGTCACTAAAAATCAATATTAACTCCAAAAGAATACATTTTAACATATGGTGTATTTGCTCTTATCCTTCCATCGTAGGACTCAGGATCTAAACCATCTTTAGATACTTTAGAAAATACAAAAGGAGTATCGGCGTTGATGTACACTTTCATTGCTTTTATACCTATTCCTGAAAGAGCACTTTTAGGAATGTTGTATCCAAGCTGTATGTTTTTAACTTTTAAGAAATCGCCTTTCTGATAAGCTCTTGTTGAATTGTACAATGGTCCCTCTCTTGAACCGTCAGCTTTTGGGTGATCATTGGTTGGGTTATCTACTGTCCAATAATCTACGTCAAGATTATTATATCGTCCCTGTAAAGAAGAAGAATTGGTTTCAAACTGGTTGTTAATAGTCTGACCAAAAACACCAAACAGAAGGAATGAAAGTTCGAAGTCTTTGTATTCCATTCTTGAGCCTAATCCTAATGTTAATTTTGGAATATTTGATCCAAGTATCTGACGGTCATTCTGATTGATTATATTGTCGATGTCACCATTTTCATCCGGAACATCTTTTACTTTAATTACACCAGGAGTAGCTTGGTAAACCAATGCTTCATTTTCTTCTCCAAGCTGCCAAATGCCAATCTTTTCATAATTGTACCAAACAGTAAGGGGTTTGCCTATGAACCACCTGTTACCTACGTCATCTGTTTTGTCGCCATACAGATCAATAATCTTCTCTTTGTTTCCAAAAAGATTAAGATCGGCTGACCAGCTAAAGTCTTTTTTGTCAACTAAACGGGCATTTAAAGATAGTTCCCAACCATTGTTTTGGGTTTCTCCAACATTGGTCATTATGTTATCAAACCCTGATGTTATTGGTAATTTTCTTTCTAACAAAAGGTCGGTAGTATTGGTTTGATAAACTTCAAAACTACCTGCAATTGACTGACCTATTCCAAAGTCGACACCAATATTAGCTGTCGCTGACGATTCCCATCTCAAATCGGGATTAGCAATAGCGGAGGGACGGTAACCGTAGCCTGCTGAACCACCGTATGAATATACTGTGTTTGACAATCCTCCACGAGTTTGATAAGGATCAATACCGGTATTACCTGCTACACCATAGCTGGCGCGAATTCTAAGATCAGAGAATAAACTTTGGTCTTGCATAAACTCTTCATTGCTAACTTTCCACAAAGCCGCTGCCGATGGGAAGAATCCCCATTTTTTGCCTTCTGCTAAACGCGAGGAGCCGTCGTATCGTCCGGTAACAGTTAATAAATATTTGTCTTTAAAGCTATAGTTAATACGACCCATAAACGACATAATACCCCATTCTTCTAAATAAGAATCATATCCCAGTACTGTTTCAGCAGTCGACAGGTTATGGAACAACTGGTGTTCATATGGAAGACCTTCCACATCAATACTAGATTCTTCAAAGGTTGATTCCTGAACACTAAATAATCCTGTAGCTTTTATGCTGTGGTTTTCATTTATTTTTTTATTGAAGTTCAAAATATTTTCGAAAGTCGTTACGTAATTAGACTCATGTATTTTTCTTGCCCTTGGAGTACTATACTGACGACTTGACGACAAGCTTCCCTGGAATAATCCATCGCGTGTGTTTTGATAGTCAATACCATAGTTCATCCTGTAGCTCAATTCATTTGTAAAGTTTATCTCTGCATAAATATTACTAAAAATCCTTAAGCGGGTTCTTTCGTCAACTACAGCGTTATCTACATAATCGGCAAGTGGGTTCCAACGTAATGGATCAGAAGCCGGTTGATAAATCATGTTTCCATCTGCATCATATGGCTCTGCCAAAGGTGATGCACTAAGTGCAGTTCCATATCCGTTAGTACCCCGGTTTTGCAACATATCTGATACTTGGGTGGATGTACCGACCTTAATTTTATCTGAAACTTTATGATCCAGGTTAATACGAAGTGTTTTTCTTGTGAAATCCTGCGTTTTAATAACTGCTTCTTCGTTAAAATAATTGGCAGATAGAGCAAAAGCAGTTTTAGCATTTCCACCTCTAACTCCAAGCTGATGGCTTTGCTGATAACCAGTAGAAACGACTAAATCGGTCCAGTCGGTGGACACTCCATTGTCAAATGCATTTTGAGCAGCATCGGTGACGGAATAGCCACCATCAATTTTTAATTGCATAAATTCGGAACCAGTCATCATATCTGGTTCCCCAATAGGTGAAGTTACACCGTAATATCCGTTGTAAGATACGGCCGTAGGCATATTGCCTCCACGTACCGTGCTAATAAGAATTACACCGTTTGCTCCTCTTGATCCGTAAATAGCGGTTGCTGAGGCATCTTTCAAAACTTCCATTGACTTAATGTCCCTTGGATTGATATCGTTTATGTTACCGCTGTATGGAACTCCATCAACCACAAATAATGGATTATTGGTTGCAGTTAAAGATCTTCTTCCCCTAACACGAATAGTAACACCGTCTCCCGGACGAGAGCCTGAGGACATAGCAACAACACCGGCAGCGCGGCCCTGTAAGGCATTACCTGCATCAGTAACAGGTAATTCCTGAATGTCATCAGCGGTAATAGAAGATATGGATCCAGTTATACTTCCTTTACGTTCAGTACCGTAACCAATTGCTATTACTTCTTCCAATCCTATCACATCGGGCTCCATGGTTATGTTAATTATGGTTTGACTGCCCAATATAATTTCCTGGTTTTTCATCCCAATAAATGAAACGACCAGAATATCACTTCCTGCAGGAACCTTCAATTCAAATTTCCCTTCCGAGTCAGTTATAGTTCCAACAGTTGTTCCTTTAACAAAAACAGACACGCCGGGTAAGGAACCTCCACCAATCTCTATAACAGAGCCTGTAATTCGACGGTTTTGCTGAGAGATGGTCTCAAATTCGAAATCACTAACAGAAAGGACTATCTGCCTGTCACTAATTAAATAATCAACATTCGTTTCGTAGAAAAGACTATTTAATGCATCAGAAATACTTTTTTCTTTGATGTTTACAGTAATCCTACGATCCATATCAACCATTTTTTCGTTGAACAGGAAATAAAACTTCGACTGATTTTCAATTTCATCCAGCACATTACCAAGTCTGGCATTTTTCATTTCAAGGTTTAGTTTCGTTTGCTGTGAATAGGAATTCAAAGCAAAAACCTGTACAATACTGACTAATAAAATAAATAGTGTTAGTCGCATAACTCTAAAAAATTTCTGAAGACTATAAGGTATAGTCTCTCTAATTGATTTTTTTTTCATAAATTCGACATGTTTAACAAGTTAGACATAGTATAATACTGTTTAACTGAGCGGGGAAGTGGCTTCAACACTTTCCCGTTTTCATTAAACAGCTTTTATTTTCGTGTTATAATAATCTTTTGCTTCTCATAAGTTCCATTCTTTAATGTTTTAGGTTCTACTATTTCATATTTAATTGGTGCTGTAATACTTAGTAATTTCAGAACATGATCAAGGGTTTCTTCCTGAAAAGTGGCTCTATATGGTTGTTCAAACAACCAGGCATCTTCACAAACAACATCAACATTATACCATCTCCCCAAGCGTGAAAAAACTTCAGACAAAGGAGTATTTCGGAACATGAGTTTTCCCTCTTTCCAGGATGTATAATATTCAGTCTGTACTTTTAATAAGGAGCCATCATGCTTTTCTTTATCAAATGCAAACTGATAGCTGGGCTTTAACGTTAGTTTATGTGTAGATTTCTTTTCAGATATTTCAACTTTTCCAGACTCTAGCGTAACCGCAAATGTTTCGTCCTCGTTATAAGACAAAACATTGAATTCAGTTCCCAGAACGATCACTTCAAAATGTTTGGTGTTTACTTCAAAAGGTGATCTTTCATTCTCGACAACATCAAAATAGGCCTCCCCGTTGAGCTCCACATTTCGATTATTGGCAAACTGAATTGGATATTTTAAAGTAGATCCGCTGTTTAGCCAAACAGAAGTACCATCAGGTAAATTTAACTGAGTACGTGTTCCCAGCGGACAATAAACCTCAGCAAATGAATCCTCTGATTTTTGAGACTTGTTCAGTTGATAAAAAAGAAATACTGATGCAATTATAAAGGGGATTATCAATATTGCGGCAATTTTATTAGCTGCATGATAAATCCGATGAACATAAGGCTTTATTCCTTTTTGTCCTTTAAATTTTAAGTTTGCTTCTATTTCCTTCCGAATCCTTAGGCGTTGCTGTTCAGAGATGTTTTCAGTTTTAAATTCATCCCACAGCTGCTTCATTTCCTCACTCGTTGCATCGAAGGACTCATCATTCTCAAATTGTTCCACAACCTTCAAATAATCATCTTTCGAATAACAATTATCAACAAACTTCTTAAATGTATTATTTTCTTTCACGGTATTCAGTTCTACACTTTATACCTGAAAATTTTACTACCCCCCTATTCAAACAGAAAAAAAATAAAAAAAAGTTGAAGAAATCACACAAAATAGGTTTAGCAATAAAGGATGTAAGCGAAACCAGACCCTAAAAGAAAGTATGTATAACAAAACAGGAATAACAATTTTAATGAAGAGGAATTTAGAAATAAAGAACAATCATGTCTTATCTTTTAGAAAGATATTTTATGTTTGTATTCTCTTCTAATAAATAATGTGAAATCTGTCAAGCTATTTTAGGACGTTACAGACAGTTTGCTTCAATTTTCGTCAGTCATCAACTATTTTTACAAGGTCATCGGGTAATTATCGCAAATCATCACGAAATTTTGGTTGAGAGACACATACTTTTCACAGGTCATTGAAAATTATGGAAGGTCATCAAGAATTTTTCATAGGTCATCAGTAAATTATCATAAGTCATCAACAAATTTTGGCAGGTCATCAGAAAATTTTCATAGGTCATCAGAAAACGATGGAAGGTCATTGTAATACCCCAAAATAGCTTGACAGATTTGTTATTAGATAAAAAACAAAAGAAGCTCAGTGAGTTTTTTCTGTTCAAAACCCCTTCTTAATTCCTTTAGGGCACTGGTGTAGTTATTCTCAACCGTTTTAGGAGATACTTTTAAAAATGCAGCAATCTCATTTATGGTCAGACCTTGTTTTTTGTGAAGGATAAAAACTTCCTTTCGCTTAGCAGGAAGTGCCTCTATTAATCCATCAAGCGTCTTTAGGTACAGATGAAAATCTAGTTCATAATCCGACTCAACCTTTTCATTCAGGTAATCTGACATCTCAAGCTTGAAGTGATTTTCTTTTGCTTTTTCATTAAATGCATCACGGATGGTATTCATGACAATGGTAAACAAGTAAGCCTTAAATATTTTCTTGGGATTGATGTTCATTCTCCGCTCCCAAAGTTTAATAAATACCTGTTGTGTAATCTCTTCAGCTTCGGAGTCCGACTTGATATAACTTTTTGAAAACCGGAAGACCAAATCAACGTAACTGTTGAAAAAATAGTTAAATGCATCCTCACTACCTTGCTTCAGAAGCAATGCATAAGGTTTATCCAGCGCATTTCTATCTTTCTTCATTTCAAGCGAACCTTTTATGACTAAAGTAGCCTGAAGACTGAATTCAATGATTCTTTCTCCAGGCATTTATTAAAAATAAACTCTTTTAGTCAGGCTACAAATTATTCTTACAATTAACTTATTGCCTTCATCCTACAATTTAAACTCTAGTTTTGCTTGAATACCACCTCAACTATAATCCAAATTAGCATGTCTTTTCTCCATCTATATCTTTAAAATCGACTTCATATTTTTCGTTATTGCTTAAGGTTATCTTTGCCCCTAAGGTCGAAAAGTTTTGAGTAACATCTATAATCTCAATATTCTTAATTGGTGACAACTCTTCTTCTGTCCATTCACTATCATCCATTTTATGTAGCATGACGGTAATCATTAACTCCATCGACGGATTTTTTGCCATTCTTTTTTTATGGGCATAAATAACCGAACTTTCATCTGCTTCAGCATTTCGGTTTTTATGCACCAGACTATCAACTTCATCCCATCCATTATAGGTAATCAGTGCAATTTGTCGTCCGGGAATGGATGCCGTTATTCCTTTCTTAGCACCCTGTTCAAATTTATTAATCATGGCCTTTTTACCGTCAATATGAGGCATTCCAAAATGCCCAAGTGTTAGTTCATACTCAAATGCTAAACGAGAGCGATCAACTCTAATTACCCCACCTGGAATAGTTATTTCAGCAAGGTCGATGATATAACCTACACCATTATTAGGCGGCTTTCTCATGATTGTCTGTCGGTATAAAACATCCTTTCTCACCCCATTATAGAGCATATTTTGAGAAGTGGTATAAGACCTGTTTTTATCTGAATCATTATCAACCGTCTGTCCCGTGAGGTAGAAATTAATATCATCACCTCTTACATCTCTCGGATCAAGACTGCGAAAACTGTACTCCATTGATGTTCCACCCTGTGGATTATGATCTTCCCAAGGAAAATGGGTGTTGTATGACAGTTTAGAATAATTTGGATCGTCATAATATACTTTCCCCGGAATAATTTCTGAAGTTCCGGTTTTTCCATGATTAACAAGTACGAGACCAGGGCTTTCAAGAATTATTTTATTTGAATCATCACCCAAATCTTCCCACATTCCTTCATTTTCTTTTTCAGTCCAAAACGGAGAATCTTCAGGTAAAGCAAGACAAATGAATGGCAAAAACATTAAAAATGGGCTACCTGCACAACTGTAGTTTTGCACCATATATTCTTTTTGTCCGTAGAAACCTAAACTCGGAATATCGTTGTAATAAAACTCTTCTTTTGAAACAAATTGCAATAACGAACCAGAGCAAAGTCTCCTGGCCCAACCAGCATCCAAAAGGGATTTATTCTTTAGCATGAATGCAACAGGAAAAGCTCCTGAAACCCATGTTCGGTAACAAATACTCCTTGACCACATATTAATAGATCCATCACGACCAAAAAAGCTGGTTAAGGACTCCATTAACTTCTGAGCTGATTTCTCAATTATTTCAGCTATTTCCGGATAGTACTCGTCACCAAAAGTTCGGTTCCAAATAGTTGTATAAACAATGAAAAGACTAATGGAGTAATAATTATACGTTTGCTCTAAATACCAACCATTACCGGAATGATAAGATGCTACCCACAACAAATGACTTTTTAGTAATTCATCATCTATTTCATAACCATACTTTTTCAGAAATGAAAGAGCAATGATGTTGAAAATTCTCCAGTTATTCTGTGTAGTTCTATGATGTGCCCACTTTGAAATACAGGTCACCATTTCATTCTTTTGCTCTTCTGAATACTGAGTCCAAATTGTATCAGGCATCAAAAGCAAGGTCTTGAACAAGCCCCCAAATTCGCAAGTGAATTGATAATTTGAATCTGGCAATTCTTCAGGAAGAGGTAATGAATTTTCATGACCTGGCGTAAAGGCACGATAAAACTGTAGAGAATAATACTCTCTCAGATTGATGTTATTTATTGTGGTTTCCGGATCAATGTGAATTAGTGGTCCTGCCAAAGTAAATGTCCTTTCCAATGCTTCAAATTCTTGTGATCGGTGACGCCAATCGGGAGCATCTGGCTGAGGATAAGTTTTACCGGGAACTGTGGGGAATGTCAACGGAGTTTCAATCGAGTCAATATCTTTCAAAGCTCTGGTCAATAAATACTTTGCCAGTTCAATGTAATGTTTTCTCGACATTCCTGTATGTGGACTTAACTCAAAATCGGGATTTTTAACCTCAAAAGCATTTTTCATAAAATCTTATTTTACTTGCCGGATACATCCGCTAATTATTGGATCTGGAAATTTCACAACAGACCAGACTGAATCACCTTCTGGCAATTCATAACTATTAATTTAATCATCATTCAATCAGTAATAAGCAACCCTGAGTTTCAACCCAGGATTGCTTATTGCCAATTATTTTTTCACGTAGCTTGTTCCATATGGATAGCGCTGTGGACGACTCAGCATTGAGTTTGCTAAATCATTATTAACAAAACGTTCCGCAGTTGGATCCCAATTTAAAACTCCAGGAATCTTCATTGCAATATGACTAACCAAACATACCGAACAAGAACGGTGTCCAACCTCTACTGAAGAAATTGGTTGTTTGCGGGTTTTGATACAATCCAACCAGTCACCATGCTGCTCGGCACTTTTATAAAGATGAATTTCATCATTGCCAATTTTAGATTCCAGAATCTTAGGATCACTTGCGTTTAATGCTCTTGAACTTTTTTCTTTAGCAACAGGATCACTTGCAGATGCAGTATAATTTCCACGAGAAACGAAAATCCAGCCATCTTCTCCTTCATATCTGATACCATTATCATAGCCACCACTGGTGAAAACTGATATTCCATTTGCATATTCATGCTTCACCATAAAGTCACCATGTACATTCCAGCTTCCTGCTTTTGGGAATTGGGCAACAGCCTCTACCGAAATTGGCCCGGTATGCTCCGTATCCATTCCCCATGCTGCAGAATCGTAGTGGTGTTGTCCCCAACCGGTAATCATTCCAGCTCCAAAATTTTCATGACGCAACCAGCCCGGGCGGCTATAACCATCTTGTGGATGCACCATTTTCTCCATGTATTCCATTTCTGGTGTAGAGCCCAACCACATATCAAAATTCAGGTTGGAAGGAACTGGTCCTGTTTCGAAATTTGGTCCGGCTGGATCACCAGGCAATCCTATTTTTACGGTATGAATTTTACCAATACGACCGTTGCGCACCAGCTCTGCTGCAATACGAAACTGTTGCATTGAGCGTTGTTGTGTTCCCATTTGAAGTACTACTCCCTGCTTATGAACGATGTCGCTTAACAAGCGTCCTTCTTCAATTGTTAATGACGTCGGTTTTTGAAGGTAAATATCTTTCCCAGCTAAAGCAGCTTCCATTGCAGGTTGTGAATGCCAATGGTCAGGAGTACTGATAACCACTGCATCAATATCTGGATTGGCAAGCATATCCTGATAGTTCTCGTATAACTTTACATCAACATAATTGCTCTTACCTGTTTTCTTTGCATAAAACTCTTCAATTCTTTTCTTCGAATCTTTCATGCGATTCGTATCCACATCGCATGCAGCAATCATACGTGCCTGATCATATTTCAATGTTTCAGCGGTATCGTGAGCGCGGGCAATACGTCCACAACCAATTTGTCCGATATTAATTTTATTGCTTGGCGCATTCTTTCCAAATACTGATGATGGAACAACAGTTGGAAGTATCATTGCACCTGCAGCTGTAGTTGCTGCATTCTTTAAAAATATTCTTCGCTTCATTGGTATTAGTTTTATGGTTAATTCTTCATTTTAAAGTTTCGTGGGTGAATCATCACATTTCAGATCACCCAATACGTATTGTGTTCCATCCAGGAAATATTTCAGGAGTCTGCTATCCTCAAAACTCGTGGCACTATGTGAAGGAGAGACATAAAACACTCTACCTTTACCATGCCTTTTAATCCAGGAGACATATTTGATTTTCTCATTGATTTCTTTTTTCGTTTTGGTCAGCTTTGATGTATCCATATAAAGCAATGGGCGGAAGTTCTTTTTCTCATACGCTTTATTAAACAAATAAGGCTCATCAAAATGAACAAAAGATTTTCCATCAAAAGCTTTTAGTAGCGTGTGACCTGGCTCAGCTAACTCAAGCGATACCTCCTGAAATGCTGGATGATAATCGAAACTGCCACCAACCATTTCACTGAAAGCCATGGAGTTATTTTGCATCACAATTGCGCCATGAATAACCATTAGTCCACCACCTTTTTTTACATACTTTATCAGGTTGGCTTCCAATTTTGCTGCTTTCTTCTTTTTTTGCTCTTCGGTAAGGCTTTTATCTTCATTCAACACGTCAAGAAATAAATCCCTACGAGGGCCTTTGGAGCAACAACTATTTAAAACGACTGCATCATATTCTTTCAAACTTTTCTTTTCAAACTTGAAAATATCTGTGCTGACTTCAACCTCAAAAGCTCCGGTTTTTTCACCCAATACTTTCATTACAGCATTTGTATGTGGAATCACCCAATGGTTGAAGCCAGTAAAAAGGCTGAAAACAAGTACTTTGCGTTGTTTCGTAGGTTGAACTTCTGCTTTATTAGGAGCTACCTGCTCTATTTTCTGCACCCACTCATCGTTACATTTAAACTCTTTATGCTGAGCTTTTACAACAAACGAACAAAGAATTATTGAAATACTAATGAAGATTTTTCTATACATAACTTCTCTCTTTATAGTTTCTACTAGGTAATTATCAAACAGACACTTTATTTCTCATATCTATTTTATGGATATACTAGGAGGTTTCGCAAAAGCCTGCCAATATTGTTCAGCTTCTTCGGCAGTTAACTCTCCATCGAAAATGATCATTCGATACTTTAATGAATAATCCTTCCCTTTTTCAATTGACCAGTCATTATGACGGATTGGGCAAAACTCAAAGAACATATCACCACGTCCTCTATTTCCATCAATTGGCCAAACTCGCATCGGCTCAGGAAATGCCCGATTAGAAGGGTGTCCCAAAAATAGAATTCCACTTCTACCAACTATAGATTCTCCCTCAACGATACACCACCGTGCCTTTGTGCCATCTGCTGTGAGACGATCATTCCCTTCAGAAGTCACAACAGAGCAATTATCTTTGTGCCACTTTTCTGTTGCCCTAAAACCAATCCCACCACCATAGCGGTATGCATCAAGCATAATTCCTGAATCAAGGGGACAGTTTATTGTGGTGGTATAATCAACCATCCATGCTTTTCCATTGAGGTTCCATGCACAAACATCCAGCACTTCATTTAATGCCGGCCTGTCTCCTCCTTTTGCTCCAAAATCAATATGCTCCTGCAATGCAGAGAAACGACTAAAAACATCCCCTTCAACTTCTGATAAAAATTTTGAAGAACGAACAGTTCCCTGACCTTTTACAAGATTCCAAAAATCAACTTCTCTACCTTCAATATGAGTTTTTGTCCAGGGTCCCCAAATACCATAATGATGATAATGATCGTCTGGTTGAATACACGTTAAGACTTCACCTCCCGGAGACCACAAAGGATGGATAAAACCTGAACGCCTATAAATAGGATCAACTCCTTCAGGTGGCAAAACTTCTTTAAACTGATAATTTAGAATTGGATTACCATTCTGTACAAGTTGCAGGCCACCTTTTTCTTTTTTAATTTCAATTATTGAACTTGACTTCTCTGCTTTTTCCGGACTAAGAATATATTTTACACTCTTCCCTTTTTTAAGCTCATCGACGATAAAAAATAGTCTTGGATGATTTCCAAACTCAAGTTGACTTTGCACGGCAGTTCTTTCTTTTCCTTCAACTTGGTATAGTTGAAAGCTTAAATTCCCAAGTTCTAAACCAGTTGCGGAAAGATCAACACTTACGGGGCAATCAATTCTTGAAAACTCTCCAGCAAATACCTCAAATTCCAATTCACTTTGGGCAGAAATAACTGAGCTTATAAACAAGCATAAAATCAATATCAAATGTCGCATATTCTGGATCATTAATTTATTGGTACAAAATTATCAGTCATAAAACATATTAACCAGTATTATTTTTGCATGCACATATACTATCTTTACAAAATCAATTTATAATGGTCTGCCTTATGAAAATCATGCACGAACAATTAAGCTTTCAGGGAACCAACTCATTTAATATTAAATGGGATGATTTTCCACACTTTACGTTTCCCTGGCATTTTCATTCTGATTTTGAAATGGTATATGTGATTAGAAGTTACGGAAAAAGATTTGTTGCTGACCACATTGAGGAATTTAATTCAAATGATCTTGTGCTTTTGGGTTGCAATCTCCCTCATTTTTGGAAAAGTGATGAGGTATTCTTTAAAAACGATCCAAAGAACAAAGTGAACGCTGTGGTGATTCATTTCCCTGCTGGGTTTTTCAAAGAACAAATTGCCAGTTATCCCGAATTTCATAACATTAAAGAACTGCTAAGTCGTGCATCCAGAGGAATAAAATTTGAGGAAACTATTGTCAAAGCTGTTGGGTCAAAAATTATGAAGCTCCTAAAATTAGAAGGTCTTGAACGAACCCTTTTCTTTTTGAAAATACTGAATCAACTTGCCAGCACCAAGGAATATAAAATATTAGCCAGCGAATCTTATCGACCTGATTTACATGACTGGTCAAGCAGCCGATTGGAAAAGATTATGCACTTGATAAGCTCAAGCTACCTGCAGCCACTAAAACTGGATACAGTAGCCAACCATATTGGAATGAACACAACTGCTTTTTGTCGTTATTTTAAAGAAAAAACCGGCAAGTCATTCTCTCAGTTTCTAATTGAAATGCGAGTTGGTTATGCCTGCAAACTGCTAATTGAAGGTAACCAAAGTGTATCTCAAATATGCTTTGAAAGTGGATTCAACAACCTATCAAACTTCAATCGCCAGTTTAGAAAAAACACCTCTTTTTCACCATCTGAATTTCAAGCTCAGTATCACAAGGCCAACGTCAGCTAATTTATTCTGAATTTCTATAACACATAATCTCATTCATTCTAAATACAGTACAAAAAAGAACAATCTCATACTGTGTGTGTTGTCTCTCTTCGTATAGGCAATCTCTTGCCTCTGGAAAGATTAGAAAAAATGAATGAAACTATATTAGAAAAATCCATCACCTTGAAGAAACAAACGAACGAACAAGAAACAATCCAACAGTTTTTAGCCAAGCTAAAACATAAGATGACACAGGTTTATCACCAACGTGGTGACATCAGCCAGCTGGTACAACAAAGAGGGCTACCTCCATTTGCCTTACGTGAAATCATGTCGGTTAACCCATTATCCATAGGAATTCCTAAAGAATATGGCGGCCGGGGAGCAGTCATGAGTGAAAATCTTGCACTTCTGGAAGCTGCCTCATACGAATCGCTAGCTCTTTCATTAACGTTTGGAATTAACTCGGCTCTATTCTTACAACCCGTTGGGAAATATGGTCAAGAAAGTGCGAAAGCCTCCGTCTTTAAACGATTTATGGAGCAAGGCAATATGGGTGGGCTAATGATTACCGAACCTGATTTTGGTAGTGATGCACTAAATATGCAAACCTTTTTTCAGGAAGAGGAAGGACAGTTTCATCTGCAAGGTAAAAAGCATTGGGCTGGCTTAACCGGTTGGGCTGATTTCTGGCTACTAACTGCCCGTCGAAAATCTGAAAGTGGCGATTTGCTTCGCGATATTGATTTTTTCATTTGCGATGTTACTCAGGCCGATCAGGGAATTAAAGTGGAAGAGTTTTTCGATAATCTAGGGCTTTACCAAATTCCTTATGGTCGTAATCATATTGATGTAAAAATACCCAAAACACATAAACTGGAACCGCAAAGCACCGGTGTAAAAATGATGCTCGACTTGCTCCACCGTAGCCGGATGCAATTCCCTGGTATGGGAATGGGTTTTATTAATCGATTGCTGGATGAAGCACTGACGCATTGCAAACAACGATTGGTTGGAGGCAAGAGTTTATTCAATTACGATCAGGTTCAAAGCCGTTTGGCAAAACTGCAGGCCTCTTTTACCATTTGTTCTGCCATGTGCGCGAACAGCAGTAAAGTAGCCGGAGTTGATAAAGACCTCACAGGAATTGGGATTGAAGCCAATGCCGTTAAATCAGTAATCACAGATTTGATGCAGGAAGCCGCTCAATCAGTGACTCAACTTGTAGGTGCAAAAGCATACCGGAACAGTCATATCGCTGGTCGCGGAATTACCGACAGCCGCCCATTCCAGATTTTTGAAGGATCAAATGATATTCTTTATGCCCAAATTTCCGAAGGTATTATTAAGCAGATGAGAAGAATGAAAGAGAAAAATTTCTTCCAGTTTTTAAAAGGAAATGATTTGACAAGTCGTTCTGCTGATCAACTTAAAAAGCTTTTCAACTTTGAACTGAACCTGCAACTACCTCAACGCAAGCTTGTAGAATTGGGACAGGTTATTGGCCGTGTTATTT
Organism: uncultured Sunxiuqinia sp.; assembly: GCA_965372405.1. GTDB lineage: Bacteria > Bacteroidota > Bacteroidia > Bacteroidales > Prolixibacteraceae > Sunxiuqinia. The sequence goes on along the minus strand of CBDVCE010000075.1, from coordinate 5,076 downwards.
CTATGGAAATGGTTTACAAACTGTCTGATGATGGTTTCCGAAACGATTTAATTCAAGGTGGAATCGACATGCTGCAGGACGAAATCACTGGTTTAATGAGTAATTTTCATCATTCAACCCAGAACTTAGTTGTTGAAGATTATAAAGAAGGAAGTTCATGGTTCGAATTAGCTTAAACTTCATACACTATTGATAAACCAAACCCGGAGGAAACAATTCTTTCGGGTTTTTATTTATAAAGCTGAAAACATTCATAATTCAATTTCATTTAAAATCTTATTTTTACCGTAACTGAAAAAATTACAAATATGAGTCATATTACAAAGTACATTGAAGAAAACAAGGAACGTTTTCTGGAAGAACTGTTTGGATTGATCCGTATCCCATCCATCAGCTCAATTGCTGATCACAAACCAGACATGTATAAAGCTGCTGAGTATTGGAAAGAAACATTACTTGCTGCTGGTGCTGATAAAGCCCAAATTTTCGAAACTGATGGTAACCCAGTTACTTATGCTGAAAAGATTATTGATCCGGCCAAACCAACAGTTTTGGTATACAGCCATATGGATGTGATGCCCGTTGAACCTCTTGAGTTGTGGAATTCTCCTCCTTTTGAGCCTGAAATCAGGGATGGCAAAATCTGGGCACGAGGTGCTGACGATGATAAAGGACAGGGAATGATGCATGCTAAAGCTTTTGAGCTGATGGTAAAAACAGACACTTTGCCATGTAATGTGAAATTTATGATTGAGGGTGAAGAAGAAATTGGTTCACCCAACCTGGGTAAATGGTGCGAGCAAAATAAAGAAATGCTGAAAGCTGACATCATCCTTGTTTCTGATACCACCATGATTCGCCCGGATCTGCCAACAGTGACAACCGGATTACGTGGATTGGCCTATTGGCAAGTTGAAGTGACTGGTCCCAGTCGTGATCTGCACTCAGGTTTGTTTGGCGGTGCCGTTGCAAATCCAATCAATGTGCTTTCAAAGATGATTGCACAGATGCTTGATGCCAAAGGACGTATTACCATTCCCGGCTTTTATGATGACGTATTGGAAGTTTCTGCTGAAGAACGTGCATTGCTTGCTGAAGCTCCATTTGATGTAGAAGAATATAAAAAGGCCATTGATGTTGAAGAGTTAGCTGGAGAAGAAGGTTTCTCAACTTCGGAGCGTACCGGTATCCGTCCATCTTTTGATGTTTGCGGAATCTGGGGTGGTTATACTGGCGAAGGTGCTAAAACAGTACTGCCATCAAAAGCTTTTGCTAAAGTTAGCTGTCGTTTGGTACCCAATCAGAATCATGAGAAAATTGCAGATTTATTTGTTGAACACTTCGAAAGCATTGCACCAAAATCAGTAAAAGTTAAAGTTGAATCATTGCATGGCGGACAAGCTTATGGTTGTCCAATTGACCTGCCAACCTATCAGGCTGCTGAAAAAGCCTATGTTGATGTATTTGGCCGTCGTCCGGTACCTTATCGCAGTGGTGGTTCAATTCCAATCATCTCAACTTTTGAGAAAATTCTGGGAATCAAATCTATCCTGATGGGCTTTGGGTTGGAATCGGATGCTATTCATTCACCAAATGAAAACTTCCCATTGGAACAGTTCTACAAAGGCATTGAAACCATTCCTCATTTCTACAAACATTTTGCAGAAATGAATAAGTAGAAATCTTCAAAATCTCACAATATTAAGCCTGGCAAATGCCGGGCTTTTTTTATGCTCTGAAACTCTTATCTTTGAAATTAATAACTCAACCTTTTTATCAACTAAGAATATCATGAGAAATATTTTTTTCAACCTTGTACTATGCTCTTTTGCTCTTTTTTTATTTGGAACAAGCCTTGCAAAGGATACACAACATCCCAATGTAATTATTGTAATAACTGACGACCAGGGATATGGCGATCTAGGAGTTACTGGAAACCCACATGTAAAAACACCTACAATTGATCAGTTTGCAAAAGAAAGTATTCGTTTTAACCAGTTTTATGTTTCTCCGGTTTGCGCTCCTACCCGCTCCAGTTTAATGACAGGTCGTTATTCTTTGAGAACAGGTGTGAAAGACACCTACAACGGAGGTGCAACAATGGCAACCGAAGAAGTGACCATTGCTGAAATGCTGAACCATGCCGGATACACAACTGGTTGTTTTGGGAAATGGCACTTGGGCGACAATTACCCTTCCCGTCCAAATGATCAGGGATTTGATGAATCACTAATTCACCTTGCCGGCGGTATGGGACAGGTTGGAGATTTTACAACCTATTTTCAAAAAGACAGTAGTTACTTTAATCCGGTACTATGGCATAACGGCGAACAGGAAGCCTATGATGGTTATTGTTCAGATATTTTTGCTGAGAATGCAATCAATTTTATTGAGCAAAATAAGCAATCACCTTTCTTCTGCTACCTCTCATTTAATGCGCCACATACACCTTTGCAAGTGCCTGACGAGTATTACCAGTTGTATAAAGACATTGATCCTTCAACAGGTTTTGAAGATGACGACAGACCATTTGTAAAGATGAGCGAAAAAGACAAAGAGGCTGCAAGGAAAGTTTATGCAATGGTCACCAATATTGATGACAACCTTAACAAGTTGTTTGAAAAGCTGGATGAACTTAAAATAAGAGACAATACCATTGTTATTTTCATGACTGATAATGGGCCACAGCAAACTCGCTATGTAGCCGGAATGAGAGGGAGAAAAGGGAATGTATATCGTGGAGGTGTTCGCGTACCGTTCTATCTTCAATATCCAGCTCTTTCTAAAAAAGATAAAGACATTGATGTTACTGCCGCTCATATCGACATTTTGCCAACACTAGCTCAACTATGTAATGCAGAGTTGCCCACAGACAGAACTATTGATGGGAAAAGCCTTCTTCCTTTAATTAAAGGGAAAGAAGTAAAATGGCAAGACAGACCTTTATTTTCCTATTGGACAAGACGTTTCCCTGAATTATATAACAACATTGCTCTTCAGAAAGGTAAATATCGTCTTATTGGTAAAACAGATTACAACTCGCCAATCAGCAAGTTTGAATTATTCAATTTTAAAGATGACCCCTATGAGCAGAATAATCTTGTTGAAAAAGAGGAAGCTGTCGCCCTGAAATTGAAAAAAGAACTTGATAAACATTATCAGGAACTCATCCAATCGGAACACCTTATCAATACTCCACTTATTGTTGTTGGCAGTGAACATGAGAACCCAATTATTCTAAATCGAAATGATGCTTCCGGCGAGAGAGGAATCTGGAATCAAAAAGAAATATACGGTAAATGGAAGGTTCATATTCATAAAGGAAACTATAATGTAAAGTTTAAATTTATTGAGCCAGTGAAAGGTAATGGTCGAATGTTTTTAGAAACAAGTCCGATTATCAACCAAGAAGTGAACACCATTGCAAGTACTGATATTATTGAAATGAATAATGTACATCTACCAGAAATGGATGGCGATTTACTTCCTTATTATATGATTGGTGGTAAAAGTATTTTTCCATTCTGGGTTGAATTAGAAAAGATTGATTAGAAAATCAGAATCAAGAACAAAGAGTTTAGATCCAAGAATAAGAAACTAGACAAATTTTGGTTCTGTTCTATAACTAATACATTAAAGGATGTCATCTTTCCGAAAAGATGACATCCTTTATCATTCTTAAATTAAGTCTCTAAGTTTCACAGCGTATTTAAATACCTGTAATCGTAACTTTAATCATTGCATTCACTGCTGGATAGGTAAATCCATCATTCACCTGCATTATATTTCCATTCTCATCAACACCTCCATTTAGACGAGCAGGTTGGTTAATACCGGCACCAGGGAATTGATTTACTTCAGTTCCGGCATCCCACAAATAAACCTGGGAAGTAAGATCACCACTAATTGGCATTTCTCCATTAAATAAGTTAATGCCATTATCATCTAGCGCAAAAAATAAATCATTGGTATGCACCAACATGGTAGCAAAACTCAAATAGTCTCCCGCTTGTGCCTGAAATGAAAAACTATATGATTCACCAGGGAGAAGTGGACCAGGGCCAGAAGCACCATCAGGAGTATTGAATACGGCACCATAAGCTCCCAAAGAAGCACCAAGATCAGCTGGATTTCCATCTTCTGCTAAAGCTTCTAATCCATTCCTATAATCTACTTGTCCGTCAGCAAACAATGGTTTAGAATTTCCAGCATGCAAAACAAAAACACCTGGAGCAAATGGAGAGAAATAACCACTTTTCATCATCAAGTAATCACCCAATGGCCCAGCAGCTCCATCTTCAGCTACACCTTCAAGTCCATTTCCATAGTTATCTTGTCCCTCTTCAAATAATGCATTTGGAGCATCATGTACCAAATAAACTCCCGGAGCCAATGGAGAAGAACTTCCAGCTAGATTTTCTATTGTCACAGTAAACATACTTGTTCCATCATAATCCAACATAACCTGAATAGTCTGGTCAACTGCAGGATAAGTGAAGCCATCGTTTACGTTCATAATATCCCTTACGATACCATTTTCTGCAGGCCCTGTATTGACACCACTCTGTCTTGGTGCCTGATTTACTCCAGTTCCAGGTTCCTCATTAACTTCTGTTCCGGCATCCCAAAGTTTAATCATAGAAGTAATATCTCCGGTTTTGGGAGTATCACCATCAAACAAATCAAAACCATCACTATCAGGTGCAAAAAACAAATCATTGGATTGCACATACATGGTTGCAAAAGATAGTTTATGTCCTTTGCTTGCATAAAATGAGAAGGAATACGAATTCCCAGGCATCAACGGCCCTGGGTCGGAAGCACCTACCGGAGTATTAAAAACTCCGGACTGGAAGTAATCAAACACTTCAGAAACATTCTCAATCGTCACTGTAAAACTCCCAACAGGAAGTACTACGATGTCATCATCATCATTCAGATCACATTGAACAAATAAGAAAGTAAGAAATGCTATACTCAATACTAAGCTAAATTTCTTTTTCATAACGATACTTTTTTAGTGAATAACTTAATAGGTATAGGCGTTTAAGTCGCGACTGTTAAATATGGATTTTT
>CBDVCE010000074.1:0-22718 GCA_965372405.1 uncultured Sunxiuqinia sp. | reverse complement strand
AAAATCGAAAGTTCGATATTCAAAAACTATACGTTATCGCAGAGACGCATACTTTTTAAGCAAATGAACATCTATAATATCATTTGTTTTTTTGAATTCTTTAATGCGTTCGCCAGTTTTGTCTTTCGAACCATCATTAAGCACGATAACCTCATTGAAAAAATGTGTCTTACACACATCCTCAAGAATATTTGCAATCGTATTTTGCTCGTTGTAAGCACAAATAATTGCCGTGGATTGTAATTTCATGTTTATAAGTTTTATCATTAAATATTGACAAAGCTATGGCGAATGGTAAGCACAAAAAAAAATCAGGGACTACAACCTTTTCAAAAGGGATGTGTAAGTTGAATAGTGGTGAATAGGGCTATTCTAGTGGCGAATTTGGTAGGCTTAAATAGTATCTTTAAAACTTTTAATATATTTCTGAGACACTAAGATAGGAAAATCAAGCATCTCGAAATAAAGTTTATAACCTTGTGAATTGCCTTCAATTTCTTTTATATGGTTTGTATTTACAATAAAAGTCCTGTGGCACCTAATAATAAAATCTAATTCGTTAAGGGTTTCAATAGCTTTTTTTAATGAACTTCTAATCATTTGTTTTTTTACAACACCTTCACTTTTGTAATATACCTCTATATAATTGTCTGCCGATTTAATTACAAGTAATGAGTCTGGCGAAATTAAGAGTTTATCTTTCTTGTAATCAGATTCAAAATGAATTAGTTTCTCTTTTTGCTGTTTACTCTCAAGTAACTTCTTGTTTAATTGTTGTGCAGATTTTAAATGAGAACGTAACAGTCTTTCCTGATTAATTACGATAAGTACTGCAACGGGAAGAAGACCCAGTAGGATAATTTTTCCAATATCAGAAAAACGAATTTCTAATACATCAAAGAGTTGAGTGTAAAACAGTAAATCGCACGACGAAATTGTAAGCAAAATCCATAGATTCCAAATAATTTCTCTTTTTATATTCCATACGATATTATAGAATATTTTTGGAAATAAACTGGGTAGTACAATCAGATTTACACTTAAAACAAAAAATGTTGAAATGGCTAACCCAAAAACTAAATGGATAATTTCCGTTATTGAAAAAGCATCAATCTCAATGGGTTGAAATATCAAAAGAAAAGCTAAAACACCTAAACTAATGAATAAAATTATTTTAGCATTATGCCGTAAATCGTCGTTGAAAGGATATGGTTTATTTAAAAGTTTCAGCATGTTTTTAATTTTTTTCTATTGGTGGTAATGTATGTATAACACAATTTGTTTATTTTTCTATATCTAATTTTAAAGGTGTGTTTATCCTCCCATATTGGTATGTATTGTCCACCTTTTATTGTTTTGTTCAGTTTTATAAACGACACACAAGTTAACAAAACAAATCCTGTTAACTACAATAAGAATTTAGCAAGTTTTCAACATTTGTTTAATTCTGGTTTAGGAGTAAGCTGAAGTTGTCTATTGTGTGATGTAATAATTGAATTAAGAATATGCTCAGAAAATAAACCTTAGCAGAAAAAGATCATATCCTTATATCAACCTTATTGTATTTTAATAAGCGAATAAGGTTTGGGTCTTAGAATATCAACAAGCTACTTAGGTTTGTCGTAGAAATAAAGTTTTTGCTTACAATGAAATGTTTGTGACTATTTCCCCGTCAGGGGATCAAGCTCAATAGCAATAAGCTATCCACCTAAACCCAATTTCTCCGTTAGGAGATATAGATAACATACCTCTTTTTATTAATCTCCTTTGGAGAATGAAATCATTTAAAAATCTATTCTATTGAAATGAATTCCCTACGGAAAAATAAACCTTAGTAGAAAAATATTATATCCTTATATCAACCTTATTACCTTATGTGTTTTAATAAGCGAATAAGGTTTGGGTCTTAGAATATCAACAAGCTACTTAGGGTTGTCGTAGAAATTATGTTTTTGCTTACAACGAAATATTTGTGACTATTTCCCCGTCAGGGGATCAAGCTCAATAGTAATAAACGATCCACCTAAACCCAATTTCTCCATTAGGAGATATAGGTAACATGCCTCTTTTTAATAATCTCCTATTGAGAATGAAATCATTTAAAAATCTATTCTATTGAAATGAATTCCCTACGGAAAAATAAATCTTAGTAGAAAAAGATCATATCCATAAAATCGCAATTGTAAGGTGTAAAAACTGAATTGTAATCAGTACAAATGCAATTGTAGCGTATACCAATGCAATTGTAAATGGTAAGAACGTAATTGTAACGTGAAAAAAGCCAATTGTAGTCAGTACAAATGTAATTGTAGCATACACAAACTGAATTGCAACTAGTAAAAACGTAATTGTAAAGTGTAGGAATCCGATTGTAAGCAGTAGTAATTAGAATGTAAGTAATCGAAAACTGTGACTGTGATAGAAAACTATAAAGTAGAAACTCTACAGATATCTGGCAGTATTGTTTTTATAATCGAGATATTGATTGCTAAAGGTATTAACAAGAAACTGCTCTTCCTTTAGAATAATAAAGTGATGAGTAATGGTAATAAAAAGAATTATTGCAGCCACCAGCAAGCTTGGAACAAGAAGAAAGCAGGAAATACTATAAAAGAAAAAACTGGTGTACATCGGGTTTCTTGAAATTCGGTAGACTCCTTTTGTTTCCAAAGCATGTTTCCTGGTGGGCAAACCAACTCGTGTAAAAATACTAAGCGAAACATAGGCTGGAAGTAACAAGAGGTTTCCTCCAAGAAGAAAAACAAGACTCAGTAATTTCTGAACTGCAGGGATTTCATTTTGAATAAGCATGGGGAACAGCAAAAAGATTTGTGATTCTAAGCATGCTAAAAATAGTATACTCATTAAAACAACAATGCTAAGTTTTACTGAATAAAAAATGAAAGGTTGAATCGTTGGTGTCCCAATTGCACCTTGTCCATTTCGCATGAGTTGGTAGGCAAGCATTATTGTTCCCAATAAAGGAAGGCCTCCAAAAATGATTAATCCAATCTGAATAAGACTCATGAAAGCTTTCCTTTAAATTGATAACCAATTTCAGTGATAAGTTTTTCGATAGCTGCTAAATCTACTTTCTTCCCTTTAACTCTTACCTCGGAATTGTGATGATTTGCCATTGCTTCATCAATTCCTTTTAACTGAACAAGGTTTTTCGTTACACTGGTTTCGCAATGAGAACAGGTCATACCTTCAACTTTTAAAGTAACAAAGCCTGTTTGTTTCGAATCCTGTGCTTTTTGATAGCGTTGATAAAAATACCCAAGAACCAGTGAGCCTACTAAAACGATTGATGAAGTAACCTGCAGCCAATAGGGGAGCATTTCGTGTTTGCCATTGCCATGAATATGTGCAATCTGGCCCATTATTAAATCATATGGAATAAGCCAATTAGTAAGTAGCCCAAAGAGGGTAGCACCAATTATAATTGTTCCCAGGTAAACATACAGCGATTTGCGTCCCATGGTGCTACCAACAACAGTCATGGTGGCAACATTGGTTGCAGGTCCAGCCATTAGAAAAACCAACGCAGCACCCGGAGAAACACCTTTCAGCAAAAGAACTGCTGCAATAGGTATTGAACCTGTTGCACAAATATAAATGGGTACTGAAGCCGCAAGTATAATGAGGATTTCCAGAATTCCCCATCCTTTAAACGAACTAAAAAAGTCATCGGGCAATATGACTGAAATTAAAGCTGCAATTAGAAAACCAATGATAAGCCATTTGGCGATATCCTGAAGCAATTCAATAAATGCATAATGCGCTGCCCGAACAAACCCATTGCCTTTTGGTGCAGCTTTTTCATGACACCCACAATTATCATCGTCACAGCTTTCATCTTTTTTCCCAAGAGCAGCTGAGTCAATCTTAAAAGATCCAAATGGGTTTGGTGGTGCAGGTTTTTCTTTAGTCAGTAGATTGGTTAGTATACCGCCAATAATTCCGGTTACAAAGGCAACAATTGGACGAAGCAGTGCAAAAATCCAACCCAACATGGAGTAAGTCGCAAAAATGGAATCAACCCCGGTTTGTGGAGTAGATATCAAAAAAGAATTTGTAGCTCCTTTTGATGCCCCGTTTTTGAAAAATGAAATACCAGTGGGAATCACACCACATGAGCAAAGAGGCATTGGAATTCCAAGCAATGAAGCATTCACCGCTGATCTGGTATTTGGTTTTCCCATGTATTGAGTGACTTTTTTCTCTGGAAAGTACACTTTCAATGCTCCGGCAAAGATTAGCCCCAGCAAAAGCCAGGGAGCCATCTCATTCAAGAGGTAAATCAATTCATTCAAATATCTCAATAAAAAATCCATCATCTCCGTTAATCTTTAGAAATGCAAATATACAGTTATTTGGATAAATTGATTTTTGGTTGTGGTGTTCTTTTTTTGAATGGTTTTAAATCAAAATCTTCTCTACATACAATTGAGCGGCTTCAGCCTTAGTAACTTTAACGGCCTCACCTTTTTCAATCATGGACATTTCTGCAACTGCATCGTATATTTTACCATCAATTTTCACTTTCCCCGATGGACGCAGCACGGTATAAGCGATTCCCTCTTTGCCAATTGCTTCATCGTAAGTGGTGTCAACACCAACAAAGCCACTTTCCTTTTCTTGAACCGATTGCAATGCCAGGTTTTTAAAAATACCTGAGTCTGCTGTGAAAAGTTTTTGCCCAATGACCATGCTGATTACAAATCCACTAAACATGGCAACTACAACAGTAGTAAGTGCAGATAATATTTTTTCAGGCTCCACACCTTCAAAGTTGAAGTTTACATTGTCGAGCAAACTAATTACAAGGGCAGTAAATACACAAAGAATACCAATAATCCCTGCAATGCCAAACCCAGGTATGACAAATACTTCAATCGCAATTAATATCAGACCGACAATGAAAAGCAGGATTTCCCAGTTGGCTGCTAAGCCTTCGAGATATAGAGGCGCAAAATAGGCAAAGGCAGCTATAATAGCGATTACAAGAGGGAAGCCAATTCCAGGTGTTTGCATTTCAAAATAGATCCCGCCGAGTATAGCCATGATAAATATTCCCGAAACAACAGGGTTTACCAGAAATCCAATAATTCTTTCCAGGAAGGTTGGACTGTATTCAACAAGCTCATAATCGTCAATGCCAACTTGCTCAAGCACTTCAGGAATATTCTCAGCAATCCCTTCACAAAATCCATGCTTTATTGCTTCTGATGGGGTGAAGGTTAATACTTTTCCGGTGTCGCTAATGCCTGCAATATAAACGCTTTCATCTACCATGGCCTCAGCAATTTTAGGGTCACGAAACCATTTAAACGTGGTGTCTTGTTTCGAAATAATTGTGTCACCCCCATGTGATTCTGCAGTAGCCCGCATAATAGAACGCATGTAAGATTGATACTTATCCGGCATTTTCTCTCCAGTTTGATTCACGACTGTCGCAGCCCCAATTGATCCCCCTTTTCGCATAAAAATGCTGTCGCATGCAATGGAGATTAATGCCCCGGCACTGGCTGCATTATTATCGATAAAAACATAAACAGGTATTGAACTATTGATGATTTTTGTACGAATTGAATCGGCATCTAAAACTGTTCCACCGTAAGTATTCATATGAATTATCATCAAATCCGCTTCAAGACTGTCAGCTTCTTCAAAAGCTTGTTTTGTTTGCCGCCAAACTCCGGGAGCTATGTTTTCTTTAATGTTGAATTTATAGACCAACTTTTTCTCATTGTCCTGCACTAAAGAATCAACAGGGAATGCGAATAATTGACTAACGATAGCTAATACCAGAATACTTGTGATGCAGAGTGATCTTTTCATGTTTGTTCTATTAAATTGCTGTTTTCTCAAAGTTAGTGAATTTTCAATAGCGGAGATGTTATCTTTTTTAAAGATCACATTCTTTAAAGGCCATATTTCATAAGTTTGAAACTTTCGCACACATTATTTTTGCTAACTTTGGGGCTTGAAAATTAAAAACCATGGAATTGAATTTATTGACTGCTATTTCGCCGGTTGACGGCCGTTATCGTAACAAAGTTGAAAATCTTGCTGAATACTTTTCAGAGTATGCATTGATCCGTTATCGGGTTTATGTTGAGATTGAATATTTCATAGCTCTTTGTGAATGGCCTGTTCCTCAATTGGCAAATTTTGATAAAAGTTTATTTGGCAAACTTCGCCAAATCGTTGAGAATTTTTCAGTTGAAGATGCACAGCGTGTTAAAGACATTGAGAGTGTGACAAACCACGATGTAAAAGCAGTAGAATATTTCATTAAAGAAGAATTTGACAAGCTTGATCTTGAAGCTTACAAAGAGTTTATTCATTTTGGTCTTACTTCACAGGATATCAATAATACAGCTGTTCCAAAATCGATTCAGGACGCAGTTGAAAAAGAGTACTATCCGGCAATTGACGAATTGCTTAAGAAATTGGATGAATTGGCAACAGAATGGAAAGATATTCCAATGCTTGCTAAAACACACGGACAGCCAGCTTCTCCAACCAATCTAGGGAAAGAAATTCGTGTATTTATCGAACGTATTCAGATTCAGCTAGAGCAATTAAAAGCAATAGCCTGCGATGCAAAATTTGGAGGAGCTACTGGGAACTTTAATGCGCACAATATTGCTTATCCTGAAATTAACTGGGCTGAATTTGGAAATAAATTCCTTGGCGAATATCTTGGGTTGAAGCGTTCACAGTTTACGACTCAAATTACGCATTACGATAATCATGCTGCAATTTTTGATGCATTAAAACGAATCAATAATGTGATTCTTGATTTAAACCGTGATATGTGGACTTACATTTCAATGGATTATTTCAAGCAAAAAATTAAAAAAGGAGAAGTGGGTTCTTCAGCAATGCCACACAAAGTGAATCCAATCGATTTTGAAAATTCAGAAGGAAACATTGGTTTAGCAAATGCATTGTTTGAACATTTGGCTGCAAAATTACCTGTTTCACGTTTACAACGAGATCTAACTGATTCTACGGTAATTAGAAATATTGGGGTTCCTCTGGGACATACACTTATATCTGTTAATTCATCATTGAAAGGTCTAAGCAAATTGCTTATTAATGTAGATGCAATTGATGCTGATTTGGAGAAAAATTGGGCGGTTGTGGCTGAAGCAATTCAAACCATTCTTCGTCGCGAGGCTTATCCAAATCCATATGAAGCTTTAAGAAACCTTACCCGTACCAATAAAAAGATGGGACAAGAAGTAATACATGAGTTCATCGACACGTTGGATATCAGTGACCAATTGAAAGATGAGTTGAAGAAGATTACTCCTCAAAATTATACTGGGATATTCAGCTAATTCTTTTCAATCTAAATCAGTTTTATGAAAGAGCTTTTTGGCCTGCTTAAGCGTTTTATCCCACCATACCGAAAGTTTGTGGGGTTCAATATTCTATTTAATACGCTTGGGACTATTTTTGGTGCGTTCTCATTTGGGATGCTCAGCCCTGCTTTAACAATTTTGTTTAAACAAGAGCAACATGAGTATCTACCAATGGATTTTGAATTCAGCATTGACTATCTGACTCAAAATGTAGGCTACTTTTTCACGCAAATTATTGAAAAGTACGGTGAGCAAAATGCACTCATTTATATTGGCTTGTTCATCGTTTTTATGGTGATGCTAAAAGTCGGTTTTTATTATCTGGCTAGCTTTACTATGGTTTTTGTGCGTAATGGTGTAGTTCGTGATATTCGCGCAAAAATTTACAAGAAGATATTGGCTTTACCCATTGGTTTTTTCTCAGAAGAACGTAAGGGTGATATTCTTGCCCGAATGACTGGCGACGTGCAGGAGGTGGAGAATTCTATTATGAATTCGCTTGAAATGTTTTTCAAGAATCCGATTATCATTTTTGTCTCAGTTGGAGCCATGCTTTATATGAGCTGGGAGCTTACGGTCTTTGTGTTTTTAATGTTTCCATTTGCAGGTTATCTCATCGGTCGGGTTGGTAAAAACCTGAAGAAAACCTCCATGAAAGGGCAGGATAAAATGGGTGAGATCCTCTCGATTACTGAAGAAGATATTACCGGACTAAGAGTAATCAAAGCTTTTAATGCTGAAGAGAAATCATACGGTAGATTTGGAAAAGAAAATGAATCATATTATCACATCATGAATAGGTTGATGTGGAAGCGTTTTCTAGCTCATCCAATGAGTGAGTTTTTAGGGACAATTGTTATTGTTGTTGTTCTTTGGTATGGTGGGCGTTTAATATTAAATGAAGAAGGCTCATTAACCCCAGAAGAATTCATTGTTTACCTTATTTTCTTTTACAATATTATTAATCCGGCCAAAGCTTTTTCAACTGCACTTTATAGTATCGAAAAAGGACTTGCTTCAATGAATAGGATTGACAAAATTCTGATTGCTGATAATACGATTAAGGATAAAGTGGGAGCAAATGGAGTAGATTCTTTCAATACAAATATCGAATACCGGAATGTTACTTTCAAATACGAAAAGGAGAAGGTATTAAAAGACGTTAAGCTGAATGTAATCAAGGGTAAAAAGATTGCTTTGGTTGGACAATCTGGATCTGGAAAAACAACAATGGTCGATTTGTTACCGCGTTTCTGGGATGTTTCGGAAGGTGGAATTTTTATTGATGGGAAAGATATTCGTGATATCAAACTTCATGACTTGCGGAACCTGATGGGGAATGTAAATCAGGAGCCAATCCTTTTTAATGACACTTTCTTCAATAATATTTCTTTTGGTGTTGAAAGTGCAACGGAAGATGAAGTAATATCTGCTGCAAAAATTGCCAATGCTCATGAGTTCATTATGAACACGGAGAAAGGTTACCAATCAAGCATTGGTGATCGTGGAGATAAACTTTCGGGTGGACAAAAACAGCGGATTTCTATTGCAAGGGCAATCCTTAAAAACCCACCAATATTAATTCTTGATGAAGCAACCTCTGCACTGGATACTGAATCTGAAAAACTGGTACAGGAAGCACTGGAGAATCTAATGAAAAACCGTACCTCTTTGGTTATCGCTCATAGACTTTCAACCATTAAAAATGCAGATATGATTTGTGTACTTCACGAGGGAGAAATTGTTGAAACCGGTACTCACGAGGAATTGATTACTCAAAAAGGCCGATACCATAAACTGCATCAAATGCAGGTTTTTTAGGTTTTAAAAAAAGGACATATTTTTCCTATTTCTCATTTTTCATGAAAATACAATTACACACCGTGGGTTGGGTTTTTATAGGAATGCTTAAAAGAAACTTTAGCTAATTCGTTTATTGCCGGGTTTCTTTTCAGAAATTGCCCATGGTACCACATAATCAAACCGATCGCCTTCACAATAAATCCCTTTCTGACTAATACTGGGAACATAAAGGTTCGTGCTACGTGTTCTCAGGTAGGCTGGTTTTTGTGTCTGGGTCGGAATGTGTGTCTTTTTCTTCGAAGTAGTTGCTGTCATCAGCAATATCTATTAAAGATTACAAAATATCCATCAAAAAATGTTCTGATTTATTCATCGATCTCACTGATGAACAGAACTAAAAGGAGACTTGTTCGTTTTCGAACGCATTAGATCAAACCGCTTAATAAAATAGTGGTATTTAATCTACGTTCAAAAGCCCAAAATGTTTTGATTAAAACACTTAAAAAAACTTAAAGTAATTTATTGGTTCTGATAATCAGTCAGTTCGGTTGGTTATTCCCATCCTGTTGTAAGAATGTCAGCAATGTGGATAGGTTTTATTGGTAAGTTATTCTTTTTAATATAGCCCTCCAGATTCAAAATACATGAAGACTCTGTAGAAATAATATATTCGGCTCCTGTATTTAAAGCATGCTCAACTTTTTGTTCGGTCATTGCTGAAGAAATAGCTTTAAACTTGGTCGCAAAAGTACCCCCAAAACCACAACAAGTAGTAGTTTCTTCCATTTCCACTAACTCCAGACCTTTTACTTTTGAAAGTAACTCCCGGGGCTCTTTTTTAATGCCATATTCTCTCAGTGCCGTACAAGCATCATGGTAACAAACTTTGTGTGGAAAGCTTGCTCCAAAGTCTGTGAATTTCAATTTATTTACTAGAAAGTCGGTAAGCTCAAAAAGGCGTTCTTTGAGTTTGAATTGAATTTCGTAATCTAAATCTTCTTTGGTGAATAATTCCGAATAGTAGTTTTTTATAAAACCGGTGCAGGAAGCCGAAGGGCTAACTATGAGCCGGTCTCCAGGGAAATCTTTTATGAATTTATGAGCCAGACTTTTTGTTTCATCCCAATAACCACTGTTATATGCTGGTTGTCCACAGCAAGTTTGTTCTGGGTTGTAATGAGCTTTAACGCCGGCCTTTTTCAATAACTTAATTACATTGAAGGCGGTGTCAGGATAAATCTGATCAATGAAGCAGGGGATAAATAAGTCGATTTCCATAAGTAAAAATGTTTTCCCGAATTTAAGAAAAGTATGGTAAACAAAAAACCCCGCAAAAGCGAGGTTTTAGCACGGGAGGAGAGACTCGAACTCCCGACACCTGGTTTTGGAGACCAGTGCTCTGCCAACTGAGCTACACCCGTGTGTGAATGCGAGTGCAAATATAGTAAATCCTTCAAAACTACCTAAGATTATTTTCAAATTTAGTAGGGGCAAATGTCATCTACTTTGGTACAAGCAATTAGTTTAAGTTGATGCTATATATTTTGACGGATTCTTTTTTTCCAGATAATAAAACTTCATCCAGATACTCAATATTGTACCCGTTTTTCTGATCTTTTAGTTTCACTGCAAACATTTCGGTTGATAACAAGGAGGCATCATATTGTTTGCATTTCTTTTGAATTCTTGCTGCAGTGTTTAAAACATCACCATGATAGGCAATTGCATTTTTTATTTCGCCAACTTCAGCTACCATAATGTTTCCAGAATTTATTGATGCTGTAAACTTCGGAAAATAGCCGAACTCATTTTCGAAATAGTTACGCTTCTTTTCTAAATCAGCTTGAAATTGATAAAAAAAGTCAGCTGCTTTCAAGTAATTCTTTGCTTTGCTTGACTTCCATGTCAAAACTGCTTCGTCGCCTACAAATTGATATACAGTTGCATGAGTTAGTAAAATCGCATTGCTCATTATCTTGTAGCATTCTTGTAAGAATACACTGTACTTTTTGTGTCCTAATTTCTCAGCAACTTCTGTTGACGAAACTAAATCAACGAATAGAAAAATTCGATCTTCTTCTTTTGGTTTGCGGTATTTGCCAATAATCAAGCTGATGAAATTGGACCATCCTAAATTTTGTTGCACGGATTGAAGCATGGTTAGAGATAACGAAATAAGTGTAGCAACAATAAAGAAATAGAGTGTAACCGGATTAAAGAAGAAATTGTTAAGGTGGCTTAATGTTTCAATAAATCCGAGTTCTTTCTCAAAAGAATAATAGTAGGTAGCCATTATGGTTCCTACAATTACAAACCCTACAATGTTATCAATAAACTTACGTATGATAGTAATTCCTACAGGGCTGTTTTTAAAAAGTTTTTTTGCTAAAAAATTATCAAAGTACCAATCCATAATTGCAAAAAGCGATACAACTAGAGATGCAATTGATATATTCTCTTGAAAGAAAGCAATCGACTTTGGAATATACTCATTTGCTGGGCTATCCATTGATCCGAGGAACTTCAATGAAATGAATAGCCGTATAAAAAAGTTCCACCAAACTAAAGCGAATATTAGATTGAAAAATGGTAACCTAGCTTTCGAGTAAAAGTTATAGTGCTTTTGTAAATGAGCTTTCTTCATGCTTCAATTGTATTCGAATTGAGTTTTAGTCTTACAAGTTGCTTAACGTCGCCAATAGTTTGTATAAAAATTAATTCTTTCTCCGAAATATTAATATTGAAATAGTTTTCCAGATAAAAATGAAGACATCCCATTTTAAACGAATCAAATCCAAAATCCTCAGAGAATGATGCTTCATTTATAATCTCTTCTTTTGCTAATCCTAGGTATTTAAATATCCGGTTAAGTTTTTCATGTGCATGTTTCATCTTATTAGGTTTGGTTTAGTTCTGTCATGAGAATGAAAGTATTATTGGTCAATCCAATATTTAAAGTTGGTTGCTTTTAAACGGCTTATTGTAATTGTTAATTTAAAAGGAGCAATAAGTTTAACGATCAATTTCCCGCCAAAATAACTTTCAATCTTATTAACGGAGTCAATATTTAAGATGTATTGTCGATTCGCACGATAAAATTTCGCTGGGTCAAGTTCTTCTTCCAATTTATCTAATGAATGCTCAATGATATGTTCTTTTCCATCAAAACAAACGGCTGTTGTCAATTTGTTTTCACTGTAGATGTAGGCAATGTCATCAGTCACTATTTTTGATAATGCGGTTGCGCCTGAAACCAAAAAACGCTGGCGATATTTCTTTTCTCCCTTTTTAATTGCAGTCAGGATTTCAGAATAGTTTGGTTTTTCTTCATGATCATGAATGATTTTGTAGTATTGCTCAAACCTTGAGATGGCAAATTCAAGCTCATCTTCTTTAATGGGTTTAAGCATATAATCAATGCTGGTTACTTTGAATGCTTGGATTGCATATTCATCATAAGCAGTCGTAAAAACAACCATGCATTGAATATCAACCTGATCGAAGATTGAAAATGAGACACCATCGGTTAACTGAATGTCCATAAAAATAAGATCAGGATGCTTATTGGTGCTGAACCATTTTACTGATGATTTAACACTTTCCAGTCCAGCAACGATTTTCCATTCAGGCCTGAGATTTTTGATCATTCCCTCAAGCATCCGCCGGTTATGTATCTCGTCTTCTATAATTACAATTCTCATTGGTGCTGAACTCATAATAATGGCACTTTAACTTTATATATTCCGTTTTTGCTTTTTATCACAACCTCGTTTTTAGTTAGTATCCCATATCGTTTTACTAAATTTTTCAATCCGGTTTTTGTTGAATAAGAAGTGTCTTTTAATTGAATATTATTCTTAACAACTAAGTATTCACCCTTGGAGTAGATATCAATGTTCAGGGGGCTTTCAGAGCTTGCAATATTGTGTTTTATAGCATTTTCAATTAAAAGCTGAACTGTTAATGGAGGAATTTCTTTGGACAGTAATTCTTTTTTAACTGATGCTTTAACAATCAAACCTTCACCAAGTCTTTCCTGATGTGTGCCCACAAAAGCATCAATAAAAACAAGTTCATCCTTTAACGAAATTGTCATTTTATCTTTGCTTTGTAAAACATATCGATAAACATCTGTAAAGTTCTCAGTAAATTTTATTGCTGAGTCTTTATCATACATGATTAATGATTTCAAAACACTTAGGTTGTTGAAAAGATAATGTGGATTAAGCTGATCTTGCAATGCATTATAATCCAGCTTAATTTTTTCTCTTTTCAGCTCATCAATTTCTCGTTGTGCAAAAACCCATTTATCTACCATTCTCATCATAATTAGGCTGGTTACCAGAAAAATGGTAAAAACCAACCCAAATCCCATGGAAAGCCTTCTCATTGATTCTGGAATCTCATCTTCAAGATTTGAATGTTCCATAACGGCCATCGAGACATAGTAAATCAAAGTACTAAGGATAATGGACAAGATTGTTTGGCCTATCATTCGCAATTTTAATTTTTCAGGTATTGGCAGAAACTTTTCCAGGATCATATCTGTAATGATAATTGACTCGCTTAAAACATTGAATGAGACGATGATTTTTAAATAATCAGCAAGTACAAATTTGTCCAAAGGGACATTGGTAACATCAGCAAAAAAACGAACCGTAAGCACTCCAATTACACTTACAATGGCTATTCTTATAAAAACTGACCAAGGTTCATAAGTAGGTAACTTACTTATGAAATAATTCGTTTCATGCTTACATATTTTCAGTTTCTTCTTCATCTTTTTGATTTAAAAATCAGCCTAAATGTACTAAAACAGTTTAAAAAGAATTGCCGGGTATATTGGAATAGACAATAAGTATGAAGATTGATTTATGTCAGCCCGGCACATGCTTTACCCTTATTCTAACTTCCCCGTTACTTTTAACCAGCTTGTTTTTAACAGTTCAAATTGCGTTAAAGCTGCAATCATATTCGTTTGAGCTTTTTGCCATTCGGCTTGAGAATTTAAAACATCTGTTGTTGTATTCAATCCGACTTCAAAACTCAATTTCGTTTCTTCAAGGTTTTCGTTGGCTTCACTAATACTTTTTTTCGCAATTTCAACGGATTGCCAAGCCTCTTCAACCTGAATCATGACTTGGTTAACTTCGAGAGAAACCAGATCCCGGGTATTGCTTAATTCCATTTCTGCTTGCTGAATTTCTAGCTCAGCTGCTTTTTTCTTATGCTTACTTTCACCCCAGTGGAAAACAGGAACTGAAACCTGTGCTGCCGCCATCGTGCTCCATCTTCCCTCTGAGAGTAACTTGTTAATTCGGCTGTAGCTTCGACTAACTGAAAGCCCTGCTTGAGGCAGATATTCTGCCTGGATCATTTTTTTATTGTATTCTGATAAATCAAGACTTCCTTTCAACATATTTAGTTCCGGACGATTTTGAAGAGCCGATGCGACACCTCCTGAAAAATCAGGTAACTGTGCTTCTTTGTTCAATGAATTAGAGACTTCAATGTTTTTGTTTAGATCAAATCCCATGGTTTGATTCAAAACCATTCTGGTCAATCGTAAACCATTCTTCGACCTGATTAAACCTAGTTCAGCTTCGTTTTTTTGTACTGCTACTTTTAGCTTTTCACTGGCAGGAACTAATCCTAAATCATACATGTCGGTCATTTGTTCTTGCAGCTCAATTAGCATTTTGTAATAGTCGTTTGCCAGCTTTACATTTTCTTTCATGGCAACAACATTCCAATACGATTGGTCGGTTTGCTCAATAACTTCACTGTATTTTAGTTTGTATGATTCTTTTGAAATATTGACTCCTAAATCAGCCATTTTGTTAGAATGCCTAATTTTACCTCCGGCATAAATGGGTAATTCAATTCCTATTTGTCCTGATAAGTATGTAATATCACCAAGTGCTAATTCCATTCCTGGAGACCAAACATTACTTTCGCCCAGAAAATTGCCGGCATTAGCTGCATCAGCACTTTCTGCTGTTTGCAGAAAATGCCCCGGCATTGATATATTATCAACACCGGGGATGAACATCGCACTTCCTTGTGCATCAACTTTTGGCAAATACGCTGTACGCGCAGTTTTCTGATTGGCAATTGCTTCTTCTTCCTGATACTTGGCTATTTTGAGGCTTTTGTTGTATTCTACAGCTTTCCCTCTGCATTGCTCAATGGTCAGTACGTCTTGTGCTGTAACGCTGAGTGTGGCCAATCCAACAATAAAAACAGGGAGTATATAATTTATGAATTTCATCTTCATGTTTTCGTCTCTTTCTAATTATCTGATTTTTGTTTCAATACCTTGGTGTCTAGTTTATAGAAAGTAGCATACATTACCGGGACAACAAATAGTGTTATTAACGATCCAATCAGCAATCCGAACATAATTGTTATAGCCAGTGAGTTAAACATTACATCCCATACAAGTGGAAGCATACCTAAAATGGTTGTAAGCGAAGCCATCATAACCGGGCGCATACGAGAAACAGATGCATCAATTGTAGATTGATAAGATGTTTTTCCTTCCCGAATACCAATATTAATTTCATCTAGTAACACCACCGAATTTTTAATCATCATACCAATTAAGCCGAGTGCACCAATGATTCCAACAAATGTTAGTGTTTGTCCTGTAGTAATAAAGCCTAGTACGATTCCAATAAATGCAAATGGGACAATTAAAAAGATAATGGCTGGCTGCCTTAAATTATTAAAAAGCCCGATAATAATAATGAGCATTAATCCTACTGCCAGGGGGAGATATAAAAAGAGTGCATTTTGTGCATCAGCAGAAGAGCCAACGGTTCCGTCCCAACGTTTTGAATATCCATCTGGTAACACAATCGCATCGATATCTGCTTTAATCATTGCCTGCAATTCAGGAGCTAAAACTTCAGGAGTATTATCACATTGTGCTTTCATCGCACGTTTTCCGTTATAGCGGCAAATGCGCTCATATTCCCAACTCATCTCAATCTTTTCAGTAAGTTGGCCAAGTGGAGTGCTAGACTTACTTCGTTGTCCCCAGACAGGAATTGTTGCTAGCTGTGAGATATCCAGATCTACAGGTTCGTCCATTTTTAATATAACAGGAAGCATATCATTACCTTCGTAAATAGCTCCGATAGGCATCCCATCAGTGGCAACTAATATTGAGTTTGCCATGTCTGATCTGGATAAGCCAAGCTCTTGTGCTTGCTCAACAGAATAGATTGGCTTTAAAACTTTGGTTTGATTTCGCCAGTTATCTGTAACACTCAGCGTATATGCGTTTTTAAGCATAATCGCTTTTGCCTGTTCTGTTAATCCTCTCAATACTTGAGGATCAGGGCCTGAGAACTCTACTTCAATCTCATAATCATTAAATGCTACTCCAAATGTTCGGTTACGTACAATTGCCTGTGGAAAATTCAATTCAGTAAATGAATTGATTTTGTCAATGACATTTTGTACTTGTTCAGAATCTTCGGTTTCAATGATGAGTTCTCCATAATTATTTCCACCAGTTGCCATTGGTCGCATTAGACTATACCGTGCTGGAGGACGACCAATCGCCGTTACAACAAATTTCACTCCTTCTATCTCACTTACATAGTCACGAATTTCAGATATATCTTCTTCAACCGCATTGATGTCGCTTCCTTGTGGTAAATGATACTCAACAAAAAATTGGTTGTAGTCCATTTTTGGCATAAACTCCATGCGAACGTGCTTAAAACCTGAGAAAGCCAGAATTAGGATTGCAAAACTTGAAACCAGGAAAACTCTTTTGTGAGAAAGTACCCAGACAACTAATTTTTTATATAACGGGTAGATTCCTTTTGCAAATGGGTCTGGATTTTCACCATCAGGACGTTCTGAACGGTAGAAGAATTTTGCCATGAAAGGTGTCTGGATCATCGCAAATAGCCAACTCAGGAATAGTGAAATCATAAGAACTGTAAAGAGCGAACTCATAAATTCACCTGTTGAGTCTGGAGCCATTCTTAATGGCAAAAACGCAAGAATTGCTACTAGGGTTGCTCCCAACAATGGCATTGCTGTGCGTTTAGCTGTTGCTATAAAAGCTTTGTCCCTATTCATACCGCGCTTAAGGTCAATTAAAATACCATCTGCAACAACAATTGCATTATCAACCAGCATTCCCATTGCCAGAATAATGGCGGCCAGTGTTACCCGATGCAGAGGCAAATCAATACCAAACATCACTAAAAGAGTCGCAAAAATGGTGAATACTAATCCGCTGGCAATAAGTAAGCCTGATCGTAATCCCATTGCAAATAATAAGACAACAATTACAATCCCAACTGACATAACCAGATTGAGCATAAAATCGTTTACGGCAACTTCCACCCGGTCGGGTTGAGCATAGATGTCATGAATTTCAATTCCTGCAGGAAGTTCTTTTTCTAGCTCCTCAATTTTGGCACGAACCCGTACTCCTAGTTCTACAACATTTACACCTGTTTCATTTGAAAGGCCGAGTGACATAGCCATCTGACTATTGAAAGTAAGGCTTTCTCTTTTCGGTTCCAATACGGAACGCTTGATAGTTGCAATATCACCTAGTCTGAAATTTCCTCCTTCAGGAACTTGAATTAGTAAATCTTCAATTTCTTGTTGTGAGCTGATTTTATTTCCAACACCAATACGTATTGATTCATCACCCGAAGTAATTGTACCAGCATTAACAATAGCACCTTGATTGTGAAGAGCCTGGGCAATTATTAATGGATTGATACTTAAACTTGCAAGTTTGTCTGTTGAGAAAAGAATATCAATCGTTTCAGTTTGTTTTCCGTAAAGCTGAGCTCGTTTGACTCCATCTACATCAAGAAGCTCTTGTTTGATAAACTCCACATAGTCATTTAATTCCTTACGCGAATAGCCATCAGATGTAATTGCGTAAAACATGCCGTAAACATCAGCAAAGTCATCATTTACGATAGGTTCCATTGCTCCCGTTGGAAGGCTCGATTTCGCATCATTTACCTTTCTGCGCAAATGATCCCAGGTTTGAGGCAATTGGGGTGTTTTTACCTGTGGTGCGATTTCTACTGTAATATATGAAAGCCCGGGTTGTGAAATGGACTTAATATTTTTAACATTTTCCAGTTTTTGAATTGCTTTTTCAAGAACATCAGTCACCTCAAGTTCTACCTCATGGGCAGTGGCACCTGGATAAATAGTAACAACAACAGCTTGCTTAATTGGAATCTCAGCATCTTCAAGTTTGCCCATATTCATATAGGCATAAATCCCACCAAATAGAACGGCAATCAAAACAGTGGAGATCATTGCCTTTTGGGTCAATAACTTTTCCAACATTACAATAACCCTCCTGCGTTTGTTTTTGATAGTTTCTTAATTGGCTTTACTTGTTGGTTGTTAACTAATGAATGTATGCCAGCAACTACAATCTGATCACCATTTTTAATACCTGTCTGAATCGTAATGCGTCCATTGTTTTGAAGTTCAGCAAGTGTGATTTTTCGTTTTTCAATTTTTGATGTTTTTGAGTTAAATACCCAAACATAGTTTTTTCCATTTGAATGAAATACTGATCCAACCGGAACTGTAATTGATTCTGGCATATTAACATATCCATCAATTAAAACTTCAGCAGACATGCCAGGCTTAATAGTTGTTTTTGAATCTAAATCGAGTTGAAAGCGTACTTCGTATAAATTATCGTCTCCGGCCTTTTTCGCAACATTTATTAACTGAGCTGGTATTCCTGAAACACCTGCATTTTGTACAGAGCAATAAACAATTCTGTTTTCATTTATTTCATGGAGCTTTGAGGCAGGAACATGAATAACAACTTCTTGTTTACTCATATCAACGATAGATACAATTGGCTGGCCAGGTCCAACGGTTTGAAAGTTTTCTGTGCATTTTTCGAAAATGTATCCTGATACCGGAGCTTTTAATTCTGTGTCAGAAAGGGCATTTTCAGCATTATCGAATGCTGCCTTAGCCATTAAATATCCGGCTTCAAGCTTTTCAAGAGTGTTTTCTGGAAGTTTTTTCTTCTTGTATAGTTCATTATAGCGTTCGTATTCCGCTTTAATCTGTATATACTGAGCTTTCGCTGTTTCAACTTGCAAACGGTAATCGCGTTGATCAATTACAGCAATTGTTTGACCTTTTTTCACATAGCTTCCAATATTTATATTAAGCTTTGTAAGCGGCCCGCCAACTCGAAATGAAAGCTGTGTCGTACTCTTTTCCTTGATGCTTCCGTTGAAGGTTAAATCAGTTATCGATTGTGTTGATGAAACTTCTTCTAGTTTTACAAAACGAATGGCTTGTTCCTTTTCTATACATTCATTATTACACGAAGTCATTGAAAAAAGTGATGAGGCTGCGATTGTAAGAACCATCAAAATTTTCTGAATTGATTTCATTTTCTTGTTTGTTATTTTCATGAATAGTTATTCTTTCTAATAGACATTTCTAAATTTCGGTGGTAAAAATATGAACCCTTCAGCCTATTATTAATAAAAAGATTACTGAGCTGATAAATTTCAATACTGAAATGAATCTGTGAAAGAATGAAATGATTGCCTTATCCAAATAAGAAATAGGTGCAATTTCTGAAAACAGTAAAAACGGAAGATGGGTGATTGGGGCTATAAAAAGATTCTTATAAACTGAATTATCAAAGAGTAAAATACTACAACAAAAAAGCCATTAGTCAATTTGACCGATGGCTTTCTCATTTTATATTCTGTGGTTTATTTATTTCATATCAGGAATAATGTCAATATCTAATGCTCCAGTGATTTTACCAATATTTTCAGGGTCAATCGTTCCTCGAATACTGATTAGGGCATTGTCATCACCACCAACAATCAGTAATAATTCAGAGAATTTTCCATTTCCTGCATCACGGGCATAGAAACGAACCACTTCATTTTTTTCAGTTACTTCCATCAATACTTCATAATCGTGATTCTTAAAGAAACCATCAGATTCCAGTTCTCTATAAAAATCGAGCGACTTGTTCAGTTCATCATCGTCAACGGCAAGAATACGAACGCCTTTTAAATTCGCCAGTAAATCAGATTCAGGGCCACTGTCAATCTTGCTGGCAAAACCAAGTAATGCACCGCTAATGTTTACTGTGGTTAAACCATCTTTATTGGCATACTTTTCAAATAACTTATCAATTGGGCTTTTTTGAGCCATCCCCATTAAAGGGATCAATAAAATGATTAAAAATGCTAACTTTTTCATGACTATTGTTTTTTTAGTTTTTTATTAATTTCTTCAAGATTCTCAACTTCCTGAAATCCTTTATTTAGGATACTCAGCCCGTTGCTTAGAGGTTTGTAGGCAGTAGACACTTTCTGAACTGGTTGCAATTGAGCTAATCCTTTTTGATATTTGCCGGCAACATATTTAAGGGTTTTGCTCGCTTCAGCATAAGCTTGGTTCGGATCAGAATAGGTGTCTTCCCATTTATTTTGATTAAAGTTCACTGTCAGAAGGGTAATCATAAGTACTGCAGCAACTCCTGTGACAGCTTGCCATAGCCAGCGATAACGTGTTTTCTCCTGAAACTCATTTTCAAGGATGAAATCCATGATTTCTTCTTCAAACTGCTCGTCACGTTTTTCGGATAACTCACTTAATCCACCGAAAAATTCGCTGTATTGCTTAAGCTCATCGGATACATTCCCGGAAGAGAAGTAGCTTCTTAAATCTTGCTCATCCTGCTCTGTGCTTCGTCCGTCAAAGTATTTCTGCAGCTTTTGTTTGATTTCCTTCAAGTCCATAAGCTTGTTTTTTTAATAGTTCATCCCTCACTTTTTTTCTAGCCCTCGATAAATTCACCCTGATTGCATTGATGTTCAGTTCCGTGATTTTTGCAATTTCTTCGTATTCCATTTGTTCAATATCACGCATGTACATCACCTTTTTTTGCAAGTCGGGGAGCTCATTAATCAGGTTCTTAATCAGAACGGCCGTTTCTGATAATTCAATCTCCAGTTGCAAATCCTGTTTTTCGTTCCGGTGTCTTATTAACTCCTCTTCTTCAACAGGAATAGAACGCTTTGCCCGAAATAAATCAAGGCATCTATTGCGGGTCATCCGCATTGCGAAAGCTTCAATGTTCTCAACTTTCTCCAGTGTTTGCCGTTTTTGCCAAAGCTTCAGAAATACATCCTGAATAACATCCCTAGCTTCCTCTTCATTTTTAGTGAATTGGATAGCAAAGCGCAATAGTTTATTGCTTAAGGGTAACACCGATGTCTTAAATTCTTTGGCTAACATGCTTTAAGTTCGTTATCAATCTGCTTTCAAAGTTAAGACGGGGAGGATTAAGAATCATTACATCACTTTCCAGTAATGCGTATGCTTCAATCAATCTTTATAATTAACCAATTAGTTATTTGTTTAGAATTTGTCAAAACCACAAAACAGAATATGTATAAACAAATTGTTCCAATATCTTGAGCACGGAAATTGTTGTGTGGAATATTATCCTTAAAGAAATTCATTATTATGGAGCTGATACTTCCTAGAAAAGCAGGAAATCGGCTGAGGAGGATAAAAAGAGAAACAATAATTAGAAAAATTTGAATTGCATCATCTTTAGAAATTAGTATTTGAATGTTTAAATCACCATCCTTTTTTAATATTTTCTTTGAGATTGCATCTGATTTGAAAATCAGGAAGTAAGAAATTAGAAAGATTATAACAGAGGCTCCTAAAAATCCGATAAGCATGATTATTGGTAAGGTTTCATTTTGTGATCTTTGAATTGAAGTTAAAGTAACATACTGCTCGGTTACGTTTACTACTCCATAAATAAAGGTGTTCAGTCCAAAAATTATTAGAATAATACTGAGCAGTTCGGTTTTTTTCATATTTGCTTGATTGAAGATTATATTCTTTTATTTCAAGAAGAGATTTATCTTCTCACAATTCCCCCAGCAATTTTTCTACCTAACCAGGCCATTGGAATGTATGCCAAAACTAAATCTAAAACTGTAAACCATATAGGAGAAGGAAGCATAAACACATTGACAATTCCACCAATCAAGAAAAAGGCTCCGATAACCAATGCAAATGTGAGTTTGCTATTGGCAGCAATTAAGCTCGCAATCAGTGCTCCAATAAGCGTACCTAAGGCATGTGCTAAAAATGGAAAAATGAAATGTTTTGCTTGAAATAAGTGCATACCAGCTTTCAGGCTTTCCATGTTGCTTGCATCCACACCTTCAGGAGGTGGAATGATTGAACCACTTATCATGATAAGTCCCATGTTTACTGCACTTCCGAGAATTAGTCCACCAATAACTGCTAAAATGTTTCGAATAATTGGATGCATGATTTATAATTTAAGATTTTGATTTGTTCACCATTGTTGAATAAAACTGAGTTTTAATTTTAGGAATACAAATTATGAATAATCTGGCGAATTAAGTTTTCTAACGCGTTATTTTCTGAAGAAATTTAATCAAGAGAATTCCTCGAGGCTCTGCCTCGGGGTATAGAGGAAAGTTT
>CBDVCE010000073.1:0-22882 GCA_965372405.1 uncultured Sunxiuqinia sp. | reverse complement strand
CAATTAAGTGGAGGAAGTTATATTTAAATGCGGATGTATTGCAACGGTCTTAATTTATTATTATCTAAAACAAGTTCTCCATCCAATGACAGTTCAAGCAAGATTGCTCCAATAATTCCATAATTTATATGCAAATCAGATGAAATATTGCGACCTTTTTGAGGATGTTGAGCAAGTAGTAGAAACTTCTCAACAGTATTTAAATCCATGAATTCTTATTTAAAATTTGAGAGATTAGTTGGTTTTGAAATCGAGCACACTGCTTGCACCACTATGCATAGCTCCTTTATAAAACTCAGTGAATCCACAATGTGCACACGATACGGCAGTAAAGCGTCTGTTCTGAATGTTGAAATACTTGGTAAAACCTGATCCCGTTGTACGAATCTCATCAACTTCAGGCTTACGTCCATTGCACTTAGGGCATTGGTACGATTGCTTCATAATGCTTAGTTTTATTTGTTTTTGGTTTTATCATCTTTCTTTTTTGGATTTCGCCCAGCTTCTTTTAATGACTTATTAATGATCCATTCCAACTGACCATTGATGCTGCGAAATTCATCAGCAGCCCATCTCTCCAATGCTGCATGTTGATCAGGGTCTAGTCGTAATACAAATGGTTTTTTCTTGGCCATTACCCTACCCTCTCTTTTGCGTTAATCTCTCTAAAGCATTTGCAAACATTTTTGGACGCTGAGTCCCTAAAAAGATACTTTTTCCATTTGCTAAATATACTTGCATTACACTTTCTCCATTTACTACATATATCTTTCGTTTCATTCCAAAAATTCTTCTAAAAGCTGAACCTCTAAAACCTTTTATATCTTTTCCTTTTCTAATTCTAAAACCATCAATTTGCTTGCGTTCAATTATCTGGATACGATTAAAAGGTACAAATTTGTATGAAATTCCATTTTCTCCTATTGTGACTTCTAATTTCAATTTAAAAGCTGAAACAAAAACATAGAACATAAATAAGAAAACTACAATGAAGGTCTTTACAGAATCTGGATCTGGGCTATTTATAAATGTTTCTGTTTCTAAATCCCATGTCTGTTGAAACAACTCAATTCCAAAAATAGATATAATGCCAAATACAAAAAATGACAGAAAATAAAATCCAATCGTTTTTCGAAATAATTGTTTTTCGCTATACAGCACTTTCTTCATTTTCAAGAATCAATTTAAAATAACACCACTCCCCATCATCTTTTTCAGAACAAGCTGATTAGACTCGTTTCTTTGGGTTTTAAATAATACTTTTCCATCATATCTTTTTGAATAAATTAAAGAATCACAGATTAAAACTTACCAAGAATTCAATGAAGAGACAGCCCAAAAGACTGTAATGATTATTTCAACCGTAATACTAGCTAGAATCAGCATCGATTTTCTAAATCCTTTTAGACCACCAAACCAATCTTTTTGGATTTTCTTCCACAATACGTAATGCAACCCAACTACAACCACAATTACTCCAATAATCATCAAAATATCAACCATCATTTTATATTTTAATAAATACTACCTGTATTCACTACTGGTGTTGCCTCTTTATCCCCACAAAGCACAACCATTAAATTGCTTACCATTATTGCTTTCTTGTCTTCATCAAGCTCCACGATTTCTTTTTTGCTCAATTCATCTAAAGCCATTTCAACCATACTTACTGCACCTTCTACAATTTTAAAACGTGCTGCAACAATTGCTGTAGCCTGTTGGCGTTTCAACATAGCCTGTGCAATTTCCTGTGCATAAGCCAAATAATTTATACGAGCCTCCACAACCTCAATGCCGGCAATTGCAAGACGCTCGGTCACTTCACGCTCCAATCCGTCATTCACCTCTTCCCCTCCACTGCGCAATGTAATTTCAGCATCTTCATCGTCAAAATTGTCGTAAGAATATAAGCCAGCTAGTTTTCGGATTGCTGCTTCCGTTTGAATTGTAACAAAGTGCTCATAGTCATTCACATCAAAAGCTGTCTTAAAAGTTTCCTTTACTCGCCAAACCAAAACAACTCCAATCATAACCGGATTTCCAATTTTATCATTCACTTTAATTGGCTCACTGTCTAGATTTCTGGCTCGAAGTGAAATTTTCTTTTTTACAAAAAAAGGATTCACCCAAAAGAAACCATTTGTCTTAACTGTTCCTTTATAAGAACCAAACAAAACCAAGACCGCACTTTCATTCGGATCGATAATCACAAAACCAATTGCACAAATAATAAAAATGGCCACCATTATTATTGTTGCAATTACAACTCCCTGTGTTAATGCAAAGATTGCAGATGCAAGAAATAAAATCTCAATAAACAAGAACAAGTAACCCGATTTTGCTGAATATTTCTTTTCCATGATATAATAATTTATTATTTTGATATCAATATGATATCACAAATGTACATAAAAAAAGCATCTTTGTCAAGATGCTCTTTATAAAATCTAGAATGTTTTTTAGTTCTTATTCATTTCAATACAACCTGCAGCTTTTGAATGCAGCACTTCATACGATTTTGCAAAACTTAAGATTGCGTTGATTGATTTTGTCGAAGGTGTGAAAATATCCCTCTCTTCTTTACTCCTGCTCACTTTCAATTCCTCCCCTGACAAATCAAGTTTTTCAAAACTTATTTTCTCGTTATGATATGTATTAAAAAAATAACTTAAAGTAGAATGTTTATCCATAGGCACTATTTAAAATATTAATGTTTGATTTAGAAACGGCCTATAAAAAAAAATATTGTCTGATCCTTAAGTTTTTGTCAGCTGTAAGTTATTCTTTTCTATTAGCTTCCTTAAATTTATAAGCGCATAGCGCATTCTGCCAAGAGCTGTATTAATACTAACACCAGTTTGCTCGGCTATTTCTTTAAAGCTAAGCCCCATATAATGGCGCATTATAATTACCTGACGTTGATCATCAGGAAGTTCATCTACTATTTTCCGCACATCAGATGTAATTTGGTCAAAAACCAATCGATCTTCAACATTTTCCTCTGAAAACTTTTGAGAATTAAATAAATCAAACTCCGAATCGTCATTCGAGGTTGTACTTAATAACTTCTCTTTCCTAAAGTGATCAATGATCAGGTTATGAGCAATACGCAAAACCCACGGAACAAATTTTCCATTTTCAGTGTACTTACCAAGCTTAAGGGAACGAATCACCTTAATGAAAGTATCCTGAAAGATATCCTCAGCTAATTGCTGATTCTTAACCAACAAAACAATGTAGGTATAAACTCTGTTTTTGTGTCGAGTGACAAGGGTTCCAATTGCAGACTGATCGCCATTCACAAATTGTTGAACGAGTGTATTATCGTTCAAATTCTCTTTTTTGAACATTACTTCCTATTTTATATTTTCTGATAAACTAAAAAGTAAAATTCTTCTATAGGCAAACAGTTTTTAAAGTGTGGTAAAGCAATATTATTAATTTTGTAATTGGTAAATTTGAACGTTTTTTGTTAAAAAAGCAAATTTTTCTCTCATTTGTTGAAGATAACTTAATGGCAAACAGTAATAAATCCGCTTCGGAAATTCACATAAAAGGTGCTCGAGTGCACAATTTAAAAAATGTTGAATTAAAGGTTCCAAGGAACAAATTCATAGTAATAACAGGGCTTTCAGGCTCAGGGAAATCCTCTTTAGCGTTTGATACGCTTTATGCCGAGGGTCAACGCAGATACGTTGAAAGCCTTTCATCTTATGCAAGGCAATTTCTTGGAAGAATTAATAAGCCTGAAGTTGATTTTATCAAAGGAATACCTCCTGCAATTGCTATCGAGCAAAAAGTAAATACTCGAAATCCACGGTCAACAGTTGGTACATCAACTGAGATTTACGATTATATGAAACTTCTTTTTGCACGAATTGGACGAACAATTTCACCCGTTTCAGGGAAAGAAGTAAAAAGACATCGGGTTAGTGATGTTGTTAATTTCATCACCGCCTTACCTGAAGAATCACGCGTGATTATAGGATCGCCACTAAAGGCTAAAAATGGACGTTCAATTTTAGAAGAAGCAGAGCTATTGCTTCAACAAGGCTTTTCCAGAATTGAAACCAAGGACGGAGTTCACCGAATTGATCAGCTTTTGGAGAAGAATGAAGATTTTTGTTCAGAAAACTGCAAATTGGTAATTGATAGAATACAGGCTACCCGTGATGATGACAACATAAGCCGAATGGCTGACTCGATTCAAACTGCTTTTTTTGAGGGGCATGGAGAATGTATTATAAAAGTACAGTTGGAAGATGGGATCCAGGAAGAAAAATTCTCCAATTTGTTTGAGGCCGACGGAATTGAATTTGACGAGCCCACAGAGCACATGTTTAGTTTTAACAATCCGGTTGGTGCATGTCCAAGTTGTGAAGGATACGGGAAAGTGGTTGGTATTGATGAAGATTTGGTAATCCCAAACAAATCGCTTTCAATTTATCAGGATGCTGTTGCTTGCTGGAAAGGAGAAACCATGAAAAAATGGAAGCTTCAATTTATTGACTGGGCTGTTGACAATAGCTTCCCAATTCACAAACCTTATTATGAATTAAGCGAAGAACAAAAAGAAATACTGTGGAAAGGAAAGACAGGCATCAAAGGAATAGATAAGTTCTTTAAGATGCTTGAAGCGAAAAGTTACAAAATACAATACCGCGTAATGCTTTCGCGCTATCGTGGAAAAACTACTTGTCAAGAATGCCGTGGTACCCGACTAAAGAAAGAAGCCGGTTATGTACAAGTCGACAATAATTCCATTCAAAATTTGGTACTACTTCCAATTAATGAATTGGTCGATTTTTTCAATAAACTTAAACTTACTGAGCACGAATTAAATATTGCCAAACGAATATTGATTGAGATTAAAAGTCGATTGCAATTTCTTGCCGATGTAGGATTGGGCTACCTAACCATCAACAGACTTTCATCTACTTTATCGGGTGGCGAATCGCAGCGCATTAATCTGGCCACGTCTCTAGGTTCAAGCCTGGTGGGCTCACTATATATTTTGGATGAACCGAGTATCGGCCTTCACCCAAAGGACACAGAGCGTTTAATTACCGTATTGCGAAAGCTCCAAAAAATTGGCAACACTGTTCTGGTTGTTGAGCATGATGAAGATATTATCCGCGCATCTGATGAAATTATTGACATAGGGCCAAAAGCTGGAATACATGGTGGGGAGTTGGTCTTTCAGGGCAACCATGAACAACTTCTAAAGAATGGAAGAAGCCTCACTGCTGACTATCTGAATGGCATTAAAACAATTGAAGTACCAAAGGTTCGCCGAAAATGGAACAACTTTATTGAAGTATTAGGAGCTCGTGAAAATAACCTTCAGAATCTCAATGCCAAATTCCCACTTAATACAATGACAGTAGTTTCTGGAGTGAGTGGATCTGGAAAATCCACCTTAGTCAGTAAGATTTTATATCCCGGAGTAGCCAAGCGGCTTGGCGGTTATGCTGAAAAAACGGGACAACACGATGCCATTAAAGGAGACTTTGAGCGTATTACCTCCATCGAGTTTGTTGATCAAAACCCTATTGGAAAGTCGTCCCGCTCAAATCCTGTAACATACCTAAAAGCTTTTGATGAGATCAGGAAACTATTCTCTGAACTTCAGGCTTCAAAATATCAAGGTTTTAAACCGGCTCACTTTTCGTTTAATGTAGATGGTGGTCGTTGTGAGGAATGCCAGGGCGAAGGGGAAATAAAAGTTGAGATGCAGTTTATGGCTGACATCCATTTGCTGTGCGAAAGCTGCAAAGGTAAACGCTTTAAAGAAGAAATTCTTGAAGTAAAGTTTAAAGAGAAAAACGTCCACGACATTCTGGAAATGACCGTTAATCAAGCTATCGATTTTTTCAAGGAAGGTAAACTGACTTCTGAAAAGAAAATTGCGAAGAAACTACAACCGCTGCAAGATGTGGGATTGGGATACGTGAAACTAGGACAAAGCTCTTCTACTCTTTCAGGAGGAGAAAGTCAGCGTGTAAAACTGGCCGCTTTTCTTTCAAAAGAAAAAGATTCGCCATCGCTTTTCATTTTTGATGAACCAACAACAGGGCTTCATTTTCATGACATTAAAAAGCTTCTTGATTCGCTGAATGCACTCATATCAAGAGGACACAGCATTATTATTATTGAACACAATCTTGAAATAATTAAGTCAGCAGACTGGATTATTGATTTGGGGCCTGATGGTGGAAAAAATGGAGGACAGATTGTATTTGAAGGAACTCCAGAAGACCTGATAAAACTCAGTGATTCACATACAGCTACTGCTCTGTCGGAAAAATTATAACATGTAAAACCTGTTTCTGTCGATTTATCTTTCATAGGCATCCCAAAAAAACTATCTTTGGGGGCAAAATACGTGAAGTTGAGATTGCTGCGCTTAAGGTGAATAATCCACTATAGACATTTTCAACTATTCGCTTGAAAATTTACTTATTATGACTTTTCAAAATCATTCATTTCATATCCCGGTCATGGGACTAGGCTACACAATTGATACGCCTGTAAAAGTTGCCCATCTTGGTATTTCGTCAGTCATTTCTTTGGTTGATGATATTTTGATGGAAAAGATGCGTGAGTTTTACAGTGTAAAATTCGACTTCCCATTTAAGGAGATTTCAACCAAGGTAGAAGATTTTCGTGCTAAACGCATTACTGCTTACCTGAATATGGTTGATGAGTTGGTTCAACGGAAATATGATGAGCTTGTTCAAGGTATTCAGCAAAAAGAAAGTGAACTTGAAAAGTATTTGGATATGCTTCCAAATTCTAAAGATATTCGGGAGAAACTGAATTCACTTATTGAGAATGCAAGCCTGAAAGATGCAAAGAAGTGGTTGCAGGATCACCTTTCTCTTGGTGGAATTGATGTGAACATCATGACCAAGCTTGACAACGCCAGATATAAAGATGGCGAGCAACTCCCAATTGAATACAATGATGCACATGCATCGCTACGTGGGTTTGCAAACAGCACGCTAAGTTCATCATTGGTGCTTTCTGCTGGCATGAGCCCCAGACTATACAGCTATCTGGAGAATTTCAAAGATTTCTATCCAAATGAAAACGGTGAACTGAAGAAGAAGATTATTCTGAAAGTAAGTGATTACCGTTCGGCAATGGTTCAGGGACGTTTTCTTGCGAAGAAAGGCATCTGGGTTTCTGAGTATCGTATTGAGTCTGGCTTGAATTGTGGAGGACATGCATTTGCTACTCAAGGCCACTTGCTAGGTCCAATTCTTGATGAATTTAAAGAAAAGAAAGACGATTTACTGGAAGCTACTTTTAAGGTTTACCAGAAAGGTTTAGAAGATAAAGAAATCACTGCCCCTGAAGCGGCACCAGAAATGAAGGTTACAGCTCAGGGAGGGGTAGGAACAAACGAAGAGCACAACTTCCTTATGGATGAGTACAAGCTCGACAGCATTGGCTGGGGAAGCCCATTCATGCTGGTTCCTGAAATTTGTAATATTGACAAGCAAAGCCTGAATTTATTGAAAGATGCCGGTGAAGAAGATGTGTACTTAAGTGGTGCATCGCCATTGGGGGTTTTCTTCAATAATGTAAAAGGAAGCAGTCAGCAACTTCACATTCAGAAATCGCTGGCAGAAAACAAACCTGGATTTCCTTGTACTAAAAAGTTTCTGACTTTCAACAAAGAGTTTACA
The DNA here is from genome assembly GCA_965372405.1 of uncultured Sunxiuqinia sp. Taxonomy (GTDB): domain Bacteria; phylum Bacteroidota; class Bacteroidia; order Bacteroidales; family Prolixibacteraceae; genus Sunxiuqinia. The sequence goes on along the minus strand of CBDVCE010000073.1, from coordinate 15,188 downwards.
GATAGACCAATTTGTGCTGCATCGAAACAATATCTACGCAAAAAATTTAGCGAACTTAAAGAGTCTGGCATTTCAGCTGATGAGTTTAAGATTGAGACTGAAAAGCTAACAGAAAAAGAATGTCTGTGTGAAGGTTTATCGAACTCAGCTTTCCTTGCAAATGGAATTGAACCAGATACTTCTCGTCATGGTGTTAGTATTTGCCCGGGACCAAACATTGCTTACTTTAAGCAGATTGTTTCATTAAAAGAAATGGTTTCTCATGTGTATGGTAAAACAAATCTTTTGAAAGGCATTAAACGTCCGAACTTGTTTGTGAAAGAGCTGAGCATGTATGTTGAGTATCTGGAGAACAGACTGGATGAATTGAAGAATAAGCCGGAAGATAAGCAATTGGCCTATTTCCGTATTTTCAAAAAGAATATTCAGGAAGGTATCTCATATTACCAAGGTCTTTTTAAGAAGTATGAAGGTAAGCTTAAAGAGATGAAAGATGGTGCTGCTACTGAGCTTGAGAATTTCAATGCGAAGTTGGAAAAACTAAAGATATAGGATAACTAGTATTTAGTAGTAAATACTTAGTTTATAAAATATAAAAAAAGGGTATGGCTTGGAGTCATGCCCTTTGTTATTTTATGACTGAGGGCATAACATAAAGTCACACCCTCAGTTTTCCACCTTTGATTGATTAATTATCCACCCTTGATTTATTTAGTTTTTTACAAGTTTACCGAGCACTTCAAGTAGCTGGGGATGATCATCGAGGGCAATGCGAGCGACGGCGTAGAACTCGCTCATCCAGTCATCCATTTGGCTTATAGCTGCATCTTTAATTTGAGTAGCATCCTGCGACTCCCCTTTTTCGCGGAGGTAGTCGGCACGTGTGGCTTCCAACTCACCAATCAGGTTTTGAGTAGCTGTTAGCTCTTCTGGTGTTACGCGTAAACGAGCAAGCATGACTTGTACATCAGCCTCAGTAATGGCTGTATTGTAAAACTTACGTACACTCTCCAACCAACGCTGGTAGGTTTTTGGCATTGCCTGTGAAATGCCCAACTTTTCGCAAATAAGTGGGCTACTACGAAATACTACCTTGGCCTTTTTACGATGCATACTGTAAGTATCAGCCAATTGCGTTCGCTTGGATGCAAAAGCAGCGTAGGCGGCATTGGTTTCATCGTCTTCCGTCTTATTGGAATAAAAAGCCTGCCGGGTTGTTGCTAACAGGGCTTTGCCTTCAGTTATGACTTCGGTTGTAAAGCCAAGTTCGCTCATTGCTGCAGCAATGACTGACTGATTTTCTACATTCTCCAGAGATACGCGGTATTGCTCCAGGATTACAACTTCTGATGTTGTTCTTTTTGTTGCCATAAAATTTAATTTTAAGAGGTGATTAATTCTATTTAGGGTGAATAATTAAATTCGTTTGTTCCTTATTGCTTCCCGCCTATTCCTTCTAATGACTTTTCTATTCCTTAAGCTGTCTTTTGCGTTCCTTATTACAGTTTTTCAATCCCTTATTACTGCCCTGCTATTCCTTATATTGGTTTTTCTGCTCCTTGTTGGTTCGCTTCTATTCCTTTGTTTGGTTTTTGTGTTCCTTAATATTATTGGTCTGTTTTTTTTACTTTAACATTGGCACGAACTATAAATTCGCACCAATTAAAGTGGCATCATATTGTAATTAATTACTATTTCATTCCAAAATTATATCAATCCGATTCTTCTCATTTCCCAGAAGCACCTTTCGGTAGCATCAATATCAGCAAAAGCATCATGAGCGCCTTCGAAGTCTTTTCCGAATAATTTAATATGCAATTCAGAAAGCTTTGGCCATTTATAACCATAGTATCCTTCGATCTGACAATAATCTGTTGAAGCCTCCATCGTACAAAGTTTTCTTTTCTTTTCAAAATCACTTCTGATATCCTTACGAAGTAATTCTGCTCCAAGTATCATTTTATCAAAGTTTATATTGTGAGCAATAATAAAATCTGCTTGTTCAACTAAATTATTAAACGAATTTAACACACCTAACAAATCAACACCTTCGTTATTCGCTTTATCCGTTGTTATTCCATGTACATTTGAAGCTTCAACTGGTATGGAAAATCCTTCAGGCTTGATGATAAATTCATTTGTTTCCATACGATTTCCTTGGTTATCACAAAAAATCCATCCAATTTGAATCATCCTTGGCCAATTGTTTAAATCTGTTACAGGCGCTTTCCAATTTCGAGGTAATCCTGTTGTTTCGGTGTCAAAAAATAGATACATAGTTTTATTATTAATTGATTAATATTCTTTTTCATCCCCTTCTCCCAGAGTTTTTGTTTAGGAACTCGTGTCTTTATTTTTGTTGTTTTCTTAAAGCTTCAACAGCTTGTTCAATTCCCTTCTCCGTTTTTTCCTTATTCCATTCGTCCCAAAAATCAATAGTTGCACTATCAGGAGGTATTTTTGGTTCATCGATTATAACTCTGCTAGGTAATAGTGAAGCATCACCTACAATTAGAGCTTCTCCAATATCTAAAATTGGTAATAACTCTGAAAAGTCGCCTAAATTATCAGGGAATAACCTCTTTATTACATTTTGGTCATCTGGATTTGTTAATCGCATTGCAATAAAATTACCACATTGACTTAAAATTGTTTTATTTACATCGGAAGGTCTTTGACTAATTACAACCAGAGAAATCCCATATTTTCGACCTTCTTTTGCAATTCTCTCAAAACTTTGCAGTCCCTTTTCTTCTATTCCTCCTTTTAAATTTGCTGGAATATATAAATGTGCTTCATCACAGAATAAAGCAATTGGATGTCTTTTTTCATCTTCCATCCATTGTTGAATTGAAAAAATCAATCTTCCGATTAATCCAGTGATTAAAGGTAATATGTCTGATGGTACTTCTGAAAAATCAATAATTTTTAGACCCTTGTTATTTCCGAAATCAAGAAGCTTGTTTATAAGAGATAGAAACCAGTCGTATTTAAGTAATTCTTCATCAGAATTAAAAAGAAAGTTCAATCTCTTATCTGCACTTTTACTTTTTAATCTTTGAATAAAACGAGTTAATTTATCGTGCAATGGACCTGCTTTTGTTGTATTTGGTTTAGCTCCAGGTTGTGTTTCATCTTTGTCTTTAAACACAAGCTCCTCTAAAACATCACTAATTTTATACGGTATTGGACTTTCAACAGTAAAATTATTTAATACATCTTGTTTGTTTTCTTTTTCAAGTTGCTCCTTTTTATGCTTGATTATTAAGTCGAAAAGTGTTCTAGATTGGTTTGGTGCGTTACTATCGCTACGGTCTAAAAGTAAAGCTTCTATTTCTTCATAAGATAATAGCCAATAGGGTAGAAATATAATATCATCATCAGTTGGTTTATCGGAAGGTCCCGCTATTTTTAACAAAGATGTATTTGGTAAATCTTTTAAGGGTTTGTACTCTCCATGCAAATCAAAAACAAGACTATTGATAGATTTAAGATTTGTTGCTTTCTCCAATATATTTGCAACTGTCCAAGATTTGCCTGAACCTGTACCGCCAACAATAACGGCGTGTCTTTGAAAAAACTTATTCCCATCAAGATTTGCATCAGACATTTCCGAAATAGTATACTTCCCAATTTTAAGAGGATTATCACTATCTGACGAAATGATATTCATAAAATTGGATAGTTCATCACCTTGTAAAAGAAAGCAATCAGCATCAATACTTGGAACAGTATTTAAAGTTCTTTTAAATATATTTTTCTCAGTACCACTTTTTTTAAGTAATGTTCCAACTAAATTTACTTTTATGAGATTTTCTACTACAAAATCAGGCTCACTACTTTCATCAATTTTATCAGCAACAGCTTTTCTCATTATTTTGGAAATCAGTCCAATTATTTTTTCGCCTGTTTTAGTAGAGCGTATTTGTACAATTTGATTAACCTGTACACTATTCAATAATTCTTCTTTACCGACTTTTACAGATACATTGCCTGTATCAACGCTCTGAACCTTTCCAATTAATGTTTCTGTATTCATAATTATATTATTTCCATAAAATTATTTAGTTGCCATAAATCACCTTCCAACTCAACTTCTATTTTATCAGTTGAACTATTTTCTTTGTAAATAACCTTTGTTTTGCCGTTTTTGCTTTCTTCAAAAAGTATATATTTTTCAGCACCTTTTAGTTCTTCAAAACTACTTTCCGACACCTTTTTTGTTATTAAAACTATAGGTGTTCCTTTTTTAACATTTGCCTTAATCTTGGGTGTCAGATGCTTATCATTGAAACCAAATCCAACGACAAGAAAACTTGAAGCAGTTTTAATTAAATTATCTGCTTTTTGTATCAATTCTCGATACGGGCTATCGTAGGCTTCTTGATATTTCTTATTACTTGGTGCTATTATTTTAGGTGCTTCTTCCTTTGAAATTGAAGATAAAAAACGAATTTCGCCATCTATATCAAACCAATTTAGTGAACCGTGAACTTTTACTAAATTAACAACATCTTTATCTTTAAATAGAGTTTCATCAAAGACAGAAAGTACTTTGCCATTAAATCCATCCGTATATGGGAAGTTATGATACGACATTACATATTCAAGAACTCTGTCATAATTTGTCGTAACGATATTAACAACTTTTGGATGAGCTTCAATAAACTTCTCAATCAACAATTTTATTCCATTAAACTCATTTGTATTGTTAGAAATAATTCGTTCCAAAACAGAAGTGTCACCATCGTTTACTTTTCCCCATATCACTTTTTTAATTTGAGGCATTTGAGTTTGATACTTGTCTTTGCCAAGTTCAATTTCTAAATTGTCATTCGAAATGTCGAACCCATCAATCGTCTTTTTTAGAGCTTCATTTAAATCCCAGATACTAGGCAATTCAAAAGAAATTGTAGCACCTGAACCCCAAACAATCAATGGTGGATTTTTCAAGAAAGCTTGCACAATCTTAAAAATATTTTCTCTTATTTCTTCTTGATTTTCCATTTTGCAGTATCTCTGAACATATTGCCCTCAAGTAGTTTATAGATTTATAAAATGTGTATTCACACACCTTAATGGGAATATATTATTTTGCTTTTTGTAGTTCATATTTAATCGGGGCAATTTGATTTACTCCATGCAAGTTATGAAAACTGATCATAAAAATCACTATAAAGTTATGAACATTGTTTCAACAAGAAGGAAAATTGTAAGATAACAGAACTAAACACCTGCAAACATCTACAGGTAGCCGGAGAGTTTTATTCCTCTAAAATAGAGAGACAATTAATTCGTTGTGTAAATTGGATTTTGGTCAAAGAATCAGATCCTGAAACAACAGGCTGTGCCGACTCCTCATTTTGCTGAAAATATTCGGGAAGGTATCTATGGAGAATCTCAAATATTGAAGTCTCCAGAGTATATTTTGAATTGTAACACAGCCTGCAAGTTCAGGATGACTTTATAGGAAGGGGCAATGCCAACAACTAATGGATCACTTTAAAAACTTGTGGGGAACAATGTTATTTATATAATACCAGGCTTTTCGTCCGGTGATACTTAACCGCTTCGTTCCAGCCAATTCCGCCGGACGATTTTCACACATCTATATTAACCCAGCGCTTTGCACTGGGCTATTTTCTTTGACACTTTCAGCGTCATTCAATATTCAACTTTGTATGATATTGGAAAAAAAGTTTTCATAAGGGTTGGTAAATCGATTGCACAAATTGTATAATTAATATAACGGGTTAATAAGATGCAATGGCTAAAAATGAACAGCAACAGTTAATAGGCAATTTTTTGAGAGGAAAACTTGATCGTGAACAGGAGAATAAATTACTTTCCTGGGTTAAGGCTAGTTCTGCCAATAAAACCGTATTTCAAGAGCAGCAAGAATTATTGAGTAAAGAACTTACTTACGAGAAGGATTTGAAATATAAACTACAATGGAATCGTTTATATGCAAGGATTAATGGATCTAAACAAAAGAATAGGATATTATTTTCGCGAATTGGTCAAGTTGCTGCAATTGCTGCTGCTTTTGTTTTGGGAATATTTATTACTGCAATTAGTATCTCTAGTTTGGATTTTAGCCATAAAGTCGGATCAAATACCCAGGAAATTACAACTCCATATGGTGCAAGAACAAGTTTTACTCTTCCAGATGGTTCAAAAGTGTGGCTAAATTCGGGTTCAACACTTACCTTTCCACATCAATTTGCAGATAATCGTCCGGTAAGCTTAACCGGGGAGGCTTTTTTTGAAGTTAAAAAAGGAGAGAACCCTTTTATCGTTTCAACAAAATACGGAGATGTGGAGGTTTTAGGAACTTCGTTTAACGTGTCAGCTTTTGATGAGGAACAGTTTCAAACAACTTTGGTAAGTGGTTTGGTTAAGGTGAAAGGAAGTAAAGATGGGGAAGAGCTTAGACTAACACCTGGCTATCAGGCTAGCGAAACAAAAAACAAGTTGAAGATTCGGAAAGTGGACACCAGACTTTTTACATCCTGGAAAGATGGCAAGCTAATATTTGAGAATGAATATCTGCCAAATGTTGTAAGAAGACTTGAACGCTGGTACAATATCCATATTGATTTGGATGATGATCCCCGTCTAAGAAAAATTCACTTTACAGGAACTATCGAAATGGAATCATTTCCTGAGGTTTTGGAATTGCTGAAAACGACATCATCAATTAATTACACCTATAACGAATCTATAAGAACAATTAAAATAACTAAGCAATAATCTTAAACTAATTAAAAATCTATGATGAAATAATCTCTAAAAAAAAAGGAAGCAGAAACCGACATTTCTACTTCCTAACAAATGATTTAATCTAGTAGTTAAACCAAAAAACAAAATTATGAAAAAAATGTGGTTATATCATGACCTTAGGTCATTGGTATATGAAATTTTTACGCGAATGAAACTTACAATCTTACTTTTATGTCTATCGGTTTTAGGAACTTGGGCAATGGACTCATACTCCCAAACAACACGGCTTACGGTCAATTTTGAGCAAACCTCAATTAAAAGGATTCTGAATGAAATTGAAGATCAGAGTGAATACAGATTTTTTTATAGCGGTGATGTAAATGTCGAGAAAAAGGCAAGTATAGCGCTTGAAAATAAAGAAGTAGATGAAATATTGAATGATATTTTTGAAGGAAGCGCTGTAAAGTATCGTATTAAAGGGCGGCAGATTGCCTTGTTTGTTGAGGAGAATAGCAATACAATTCGGTTTGCTGTTCAACCTATAAACGTAAGCGGTAAAGTTACTGATGGGGATGGGTTACCATTGCCTGGAGTATCAGTCATTATTAAGGGAACGACCTCCGGGACTACCACCAACTTTGATGGGATTTATAGGTTGAAAGATGTGTCTTCTGATAAAATATTAGTTTTTTCATTTGTTGGTATGAAAAGCCAGGAAATTCAAATTAGTGGCAAAAACAATATTGATATAATGATGCAGGAAGAGGCAATCGGTCTGGAAGAATTAATTGTTGTTGGCTACGGTACTCAAAAGAAAGTAAACCTTACAGGGGCGATAAGTCAAATATCCTCTGATAAGCTTGAGAATCGTCCAATTACATCATCTGCTCAGGGATTACAGGGATTAATTCCAAACCTAAATATCACTTTTACCAGTGGTGAACCTGGAAATACAGGTACTAATTTTAATATTCGTGGTGGAACTTCAATTAATGGAGGTAGCCCGTTAATTCTGATTGATGGTGTTGAGCAAAACATTGAGCTGATCAACCCAAATGATATTGCAAATGTAACGGTTCTAAAAGATGCAGCTTCTGCAGCAATATATGGTGCACGTGCTGCATTTGGTGTTATTCTTGTAACTACAAAACAAGCTGAAAAAGATAAACCAACCCGCATAACATACTCAGGACAGTGGTCGTGGAGTAAAGCAACCATTATGCCTGAATTAATTGATAATAGCTATGATTATGCTGTGGCAGTTAATAAAGCGATGAATAGTTTCGATGGTTCTCAGGCGTTCAGCGATCAGCATATTGAAAAAATAAAGGCTTATCATGAAGATCCTAACAATAATCCGGAATGGGAAGAGATTGATGATAAGTTTTATTTTTATGGACATTCTGATTGGAAAAATGAATTGATAAATGACTTTGCCCCCACGCAGCAACACAATGTTAAAGTTTCGGGTGGTGGTAAAAAAACATCATATTATACCTCAGTAGGATACCTTAACCAAGAAGGTATTTATAAAAAAGGAACTGATGCATTTGAGCGCTATAACGTTAGGTTTAATGTAAATAACGAGGTGAAAGACTGGTTGGATATAAACTTGCGGATTGCCTACAATAATAAAAAGACCGACAAACCTCATGTTTATAAGTCAGATGCAAATTATATTAATTCAATTGTTTTTTCACGTCCTACAAGTCCCCTTGTGTATCCTGGCGAAAGAGAAGAATTTCAGGGATTACAGTTTGCCAACCCTGCTACTTATCAGGAAAAAGCTGGTCGGGATAGTTACATAAATCATGATCTGTGGATGACTTCTGAATTTGTTTTTAAAATAACCAATAACTTCAAAATAAACACTGATTTTTCTTATCAGAATTATTCGGTTAATCAGCAGAGGAATGCTACCAAAATCAAATTTATGAATACTGGATTTGAAACCTATTATGGTGAAACCGGTAATGACTATGTTTATTTAAGCAATTTCAGACGTAACCACTATGCCGTTAATGTATACGGGCAGTATGAGAATCATTTTGGTGAAAATCACTATGTAAAAGGTATGATTGGGTATAATCAGGAATGGAGAAATGAACAATCATTTTCTGCACAACGAAAAGAACTGATTAGTGATAAAATACCTGCAATTAATCTAGCCTTGGGAGATCAGACTGTTAATGGCTCGGAAGCTGAGTATGCTATTAGAGGTGCATTCTACAGGTTGAACTATATTTACAAAGATCGGTATATGGTTGAGTTTAACGGGCGTTATGATGGAACTTCCAGATTTAAGAAAAGTGACCGTTTTGGCTTTTTCCCATCAGTATCTGCAGGCTGGAGAATTAGTGAAGAAGAATTTATGAAGGCTTTGCTACCATCAATCGACAATTTAAAAATACGTGCATCATACGGTTCGTTAGGTAATCAAAAAACCAACTCGTATTACGAATATATTGCTGAAATGGAATCAGGACAAACATCAAGATATTTGTTTAACGGGTTACCATCACTATATATTAAGCCTCCAAAACTGATTCCTGAATCATTAACATGGGAAAAGATTACATCGCAAGGTTATGGAATTGATTTAAACATGTTTAATAACCGACTTGGTGTTGTATTTGATAAATATACACGTACAACTTCAGATATGTTGATGCGTAAGAGTTATCCTGAACTACTGGGAACCAGTGCCCCATTTGAAAATGCAGCTGAGCTAAAAACCAAGGGATGGGAGGTTGCTGTACGTTGGAATGATAAAATCGGGAAAGATTTTAAATATGGTGTTGAGTTAAGCATGTCTGATTATGAAACTGAGATCACCAAGTTTGATAACCCTACCGGTTCGTTAAGTACTTGGTATGAAGGGCGTAAGTTTGGAGAAATTTGGGGATATGAAACAGAAGGAATATTCCAGAATGAAGGTGAAGTTAATGCTCATGCAGACCAATCGGATATTGCAATAAACTGGAAGCCTGGTGATATTATGTATAAAGACCAACTTACTGTTGATACTGATGGAGATGGTATTGCTGATACTGGAGATGGTGAGATAAATAAAGGAAGTTATACTTTGGATGACAGGGGCGATCTGGAAATTATTGGTAACTCTACTCCACGTTATAGCTATGGTATTAATTTAAATGCCAGTTATAAAAATTTCTTTGCCAGTGTATTCTTTCAGGGAATTGGCAAACGTGATTTTTGGCCAAGCGATGGTCTGTTTTGGCCATTTGCCACACAGTGGTACCAAATACAAACTCATTTTATTCCAAACAGCTGGAGCGCAGATAACCCTGATGCATACTTTGGTAGGTTACTTGCTCGTGATTCCAGAAATCGACAGGTACAATCAAAATATATTCAGGATGCATCTTACATCCGTTTAAAGAATCTTACTGTTGGATACAATATTCCAAGAATGCTTATCCAAAAAGCAGGTTTTGTAAGTGGTAAAGTATTTGTGTCAGGTCAAAACTTGTGGGAACACTCAAATGTTGGTAAACCATACGATCCAGAAGGTATTAAAACAGGATCTGGACTACTTTATCCTTTCCAGAAAACATATTCGGTTGGTATAAACCTTACATTCTAAAACAATAAAGCATATAAAATGAAATCGATAAAAGTATATATTACATTTTTGGCAGCCTTTGTTTTTTTTGGCTGTAACGATGATTTTCTCGAGAAGTTCCCGAAGGATTCTGTCAATGAGAAATCCTTTTGGAATGGAGAGAATGACATGAAGACCTATAATAATCAGCTGTATCATGTAGCTGGAAACTTATATGAGTATCAATTCTATTTAGGATTTACTAACTCAGCCTGGAGTTCAGGTTCTGTAGGCATGTTTTGGGAAGATTGTAAAAGTGATAACATGGCTCCTAAAGATGGAGCACTTGACAAATATGCTAAAGTTGCAGCAGGCTTACATACCGTGCCAGATTCAAAAACCCGGGGAGGCTGGCATTGGGATCTTTTGAGAATATGCAATGTATTTCTCGAAAACTATAAGAAAGCCGATGAGCCGGAAACAATTAAAAATATGTATGCTGCAGAAGTAAAACTTTGGAGAGCATGGTTTTATTCAGATAAGGTAAAACGTTTTGGAAATGTACCTTGGGTAAGTAATGCATTGGATATTGATTCTCCTGAATTATTTGGAGAACGTACTGACCGAAGTATTGTAATGGATTCAGTATTGGTTGATCTTAATTTTGCTGTTGAGCACATGTCTGAGAAATGGTATTCAGATGAGCCTGATCGTTTAAATCGCTGGACGGCTTTAGCACTAAAATCAAGGATTTGTTTACATGAAGGTACATTTAGAAAATATCATGGACTGGCGAATGCAGAGAAATTCTTAACAGAAGCAGCATCTGCTGCAGAAGAACTAATAAACAACGGGCCATTCTCGATACACAATACAGGTAACCCAGTCTCTGATTATGCCAGTATATTTACTCAGCTTGATTTAACCGGGCATAAGGAAGTTATTCTAGCCCGGAAGTATATCACCGGTACATTGGGACATCGTTTTAAAGGGTATTATGGACGAAAAAATGGTGCAACAAAAGGCCTAATTGAAGACTATTTGTGCTCAGATGGTTTGCCAATTCAATTGTCAGCAAATTATCAGGGTGATGCAACCATTGAGGATGAATTTTTAAACCGAGATCCACGTTTGTATCAAACAGTTGTAGCACCAGGAACAGTCGGACCTTTTGAAGGTACCAAATGGGGAAGCCAACCTGCTCCGCGTTTAGTAGGTCAGAGTGGTGGTGGATTTATTACTACTACCGGTTATCCTCCTGCAAAATTCTTTGAAGTTTCAGATTGGCGTAAAGGTTATGGGAAAGAAGAGAATGATGCTCCTATAATTCGTTACGCTGAAGTATTATTGGCTTTTGCTGAAGCTAAGGCTGAATTGGGATCGATTACGCAGGGCGATCTGGATAAATCGATTAATGTACTACGTGATCGTGCCGGAATGCCACATTTAGTTGTTGAACCTCTGATGGATCCAAAATATGCAGATGAAGGACTTACTTCTATTGTTGTTGAGGTACGTCGTGAACGAAGAATTGAATTGGCATTTGAAGGTTACCGATATGATGACATTCTAAGATGGAAAAAAGGGAGTTATCTTGCAAAAACAGTAATAGGAATGCGTTTAGAAGATGATCAACTTGAAAGATACCCGGACGCAAAGGTGAATCGGGTTGAAATAAATGGTAAAAAGTACATTGATGTTTATCAGGGATCTGACTTAGGTAGTCGTCAGTTTAAAGAAGACCAACATTATTTACAGCCATTGCCTTTAAGTGAGATATCAATGAACCCGGCATTGGGGCAAAATCCAAAGTGGTAATTAATAATTAAATTTGAAGATATAGCCGGCCATAATTATTGAGTGGCCGGCTTTCTATTAAATTTCTTGTAGATGAATAAAAAAATATTGATTGCAGTAATTCTTGTATACGCAGGAATGACACTATTTGCTCAGGACAGAATTTGTCCGATAATTCCTAAACCTAATGCAATAGAGTTTAAAACAGGTAAGCTAATTCTATCGGATAAAATAAGATTGGATTATGACGACAAAGTGCTGGACAGCATGGTTGAATGTTTTATGCAATCTTTAAATCACCATCACAGTGCAGCAATTAATGTTTCTGCCGAAAATGGAATACCAGTGATTAATTTAAAAATTGATAATACACTGAGTATTGGAAAAGAAGCATATAAATTGGATGTAACATCTGATGGATTTTATATTCAGGCATCTACAAAAAACGGATTGTTTTATGGCTTGCAATCTGTAAAACAATTAATGCTTTTTTCAATAGCTGAAAATGGACAAATAGCTATTGATTGTTGCTCAATAATCGATACACCTCGATATGCCTGGAGAGGATTTATGTTGGATGAATCGAGACACTTTTTTGGTACGGAGAAAGTGAAGCAATTAATTGATTATTTGGCGTTTCATAAGCTAAATATTTTTCACTGGCATTTAACAGATGTTCCTGGATGGCGTATTGAAATTAAGAAATACCCAAAATTAGCGGAAGTTGGAGGTGTTGGAAATCATCATAACCCAAATGCCGAATCTTTGTACTATACACAGTCTGAAATTGTTGAAATCATAAATTATGCAAAAGGCAGGTTTATTGAAATAATTCCTGAAATTGATATGCCAGGGCATGCAACAGCAGCAAACCGGGCATATCCAGAATATAGTGGGGGAGGTTCCGAAAAATATCCTGATTTTACTTTCCACCCAGGGAAAGAAGAGGTTTATCAATACCTTACAGATATTCTCAAAGAGGTTAAATCATTATTTCCATCAGATTATATTCATGTGGGTGGTGATGAAGTTCATTTTGGCAATCATCAGTGGAAGGAAGATCCAGATGTTCAGAAACTAATGAAGAAGCAGAGCTTGAAAAACCTGAAAGAAGTGGAACAATACTTTATGCGAAGAATGGCTGATTCAATTACCAGTATCGGTAAAAAGGTAATTGGATGGGATGAAGTTGTGGAGTCTGGTCTGGACAATAAATCGACAGTTGTTATGTGGTGGCGGCACGATAAACCACATTTATTAAGCGATGCAATTGAGAAAGGTTATCAGGTAGTCATGTGTCCTCGCATTCCTATGTACTTCGATTTTGTACAACACGAAAGTCATAATAATGGACGAAGGTGGAAGGGCTTCTGCGACATCGAAAAAGTGTATCATTTTCCGGGGTCTGATATTGATGGCAACAATAAAAATATAGCAGGTATTCAAGCCAATGTTTGGACTGAAAGAATTCAAAATAATCAAGGTGTAGATTTTATGACTTTCCCACGTTTATCGGCAATGGCTGAGGCTGCATGGTCTAATGATGAAACTAAATGTTATCCTGATTTTGAAGTAAGACTTGAAAAATTCATCAAATTATTCGATAAGGACGGAATCTATTATTTTAACCCGTTTAATATTGATGAACATCCAGAAATCAAGTGAAGTGGATATCAATTATAGACTTTTTACTTAAAATTAATCACTTTGAAATATAGGATACTTTTTATTCTGGCTGTCTTTTCTATTCTGATTGAAAATTCATATTCTCAATCAGCGTATGAAACTATAATGGACAATGTTCGGGCAAACGAATGGTCTCAATGGGGGACTGGGATGGATGCTAATGCTACAACATATATGGGGAATCTGCGATCCGACGGTTCCTGGCCCGATTTAAACTATGAAACAACAAGTGCTTTCCCCTCTGGCACGCATTTAAAAAGAGTCGATAAACTAGCAACTGCTTATACCCATTCAGAAAGTATACATTATCAGAATAATAATGTGTTTCTTGCTATTGAAAAGGCTCTGCAGTATTGGGATGTTAAGGATCCACAATCAACGAATTGGTGGCATAATGAGATATGGAGTCCTCAGAATTTGGGTGTCATTATGATTGTCCTTAGAGCAGGTGCAAAACAGATATCTGTTACTCTGGAGAATAATCTGATTACCCAAATAAACAGAGGAAATCCCAGTTCGCAAACAGGTGCTAATAAACTTGATATAGCAATGCATTATATTTATAGAGGTGCATTAACTGCAAATGAAGAAACTCTCAATGTTGGGGTGACTGAAGCTTTTCAACCTATCGTACTAACTGCAGCAGATGAGGGATTGCAACACGATTTTTCGTACAGGCAACATGGACCTCAATTGGCTTTGTTTTCTTATGGAGCTGTATTTTTAAAGGGAGAGGTATATGTAGCCTCTATTGTAGAAGGTACAATTTATGCGCTTTCAAGTTCTAAAATTAATTTATTATCAGATTTTGCCCGGAAGGTAATTCTTAATATACATCGTGGAAGATATACCGACTTTAGTGCGACTGGAAGGGGAATTAGCAGAAAAAATGGGACTGATGGAAAGAGCCTTGTTCTTACGCTGGAAAGGTTAATTACGTTTGATCCTGATCATGCAGACGAGTATAATGAAGCTATTGCCAGATTTCAGGAAGTCCAGCCTGCTCGATTTCAGGCGGGTACCGGTCATAATCAGTTTTGGCGTTCTGATTTTGCCCTGCACAATAGACCAGGATACAGCTTCTCGGTGCGTACTTCCTCCACACGAACAGAAAAGACTGAGAATGGTAATGGCGAAAATTTGAAAGGACTCTATTTATCTGATGGTGGTAACTGCATTAGAGTGAATGGGAATGAGTATTATAATATTTTTCCATGTTGGGATTGGAGTAAAGTACCAGGTGTAACCGTGCCGGATATAGCATCGTTTCCACTACCTGCGAGTTGGGGTAATCCGGGGCAGTCTATTTTTACGGGCGGTGTTTCTGATAGTATTTATGGAACACTAGCTTATTCGCAATCTGAGTTTAATCAAGAGAATTCCTCGAGGCTCTGCCTCGGGGTATAGAGGAAAGTTT
>CBDVCE010000072.1:0-23056 GCA_965372405.1 uncultured Sunxiuqinia sp. | reverse complement strand
CTTCCATCTCTGCTAATTATCCATTGATCATTTGGTGAAGATGAAACATTTAAAAGAGGTTCAATAATTACAACTTTTTCCCCACTATCTGAAATCTCCTGATATATTTCAGCAATATCATGACCTTTTGTTTTAAATAGTGACAAACCAGATTTCCCCAGTGCCCCTCGAATAATAACTGTGCTGAAGTTTTGCAAAAATCCCATAATGGCATTCTTCATCAAGCTATAATTCTCCCTATTTTGAGCTTGCATCTCAAATGAAACACCTTCAACAACAGGAATTTTTAATTGTTGGCAAATCTTTTTAAAAGATGCCTTGTCATTATATTTCAATGTTTCAGATTCGGATGCTCCGAAAAGCTCAGCTCCAAGAATTCTTGCAGCTTCCTCTTCTTGATTGCCCGAAAACCACGGTACGTAAACAGGTTTCCTGCCTAATATTCGAATGATTTCTTTAATCGGTTCTGGATTATGAATTATCAGTTCTGAAAGCGTCTTTCCCGTGATATCTTCACCGTACTGAACAACAAGGTCTGAACCAAGACCCAATGAACGCAACCATTTGTGATATTCATGATCTAATGTGCCCCGTAAAACCACCAGATCATTTGATATGGCAGCAGGGAGCGTTCTGTCACATTTTGAATTTACAGATGAATCCCGTTGTGGAAACTGTGGAAAATTATCTGCTGTATATATTATTAATTCACTATCATTATTAGAGATGCAATCTCTAAATATTTTATAATCAGACATTCACTTCCGTATTTTTAAGCTCTACTCCATAATACCCATCCAAAAACTGCTGTCATTACCAAAACATAGGCAACAAGCGCATAAACCCACTTTCCTCCGAATTTAGGCGTAGGTATCGATGACAAGTTTAAAGCAGATAAAATCATTAATAATGAATATATTATTAATGAAAAAACAGATTGACTAAAAAAACTTTCGAATAAGAATACAAAAGCTAATATTAGTACATTATTGTCAAGCGGAAATCCCATGTATGTTTTGCTGTCAATAAGACCATAAACATTAAAATAGCTGAGGCGTAAAGCACTGGTAGCAATAATTATAAATACACCCGGCATAAACCATAGATTATAATCTCCATAACTTAAAAGTAGAATTGCTGGAAGAATTCCAAAACTCACAATATCTATCATTGAATCAAGTTGAGCACCAAAAACTCCCTGCTCTTTTGTCCTGCCTTTTATTTTACGAGCTATAATACCATCGAACCAATCGAACAAAACAGCCCATAGAACACCAATTACAGAGGCAATAAAATAGCCTTCAATTGCAAAATATATACCAAACACAGCACACAATAAGCCAAGAAGAGAACAGATGTTTGGTAAGTCTTTGGCAAAGCTAAGCATACTTGCCTGTTGTGATTTTCTCATTTATACTACTTATTTGAATACATTACATCAACCAACGCTTCAACTAATTTAGAATTTTCCTCTTCGGTTCGGCTGGCAATTCGAATATAACGATCAGCGTCTGGTTGTGTTTTTCCAACACTATCTTTTATGTAAATATTGTATTCAATAAAAAGGCGCTTTGTTACTTCAGGTCCGCTTAAAGCATCATCGGGCAAACGACAAAAAATATAATTTGCATCAGGTTTTAAAACGGTCATATTAGGGATAGCACAAAGTTTTTTATAAAAACTATCTCTGTCATCTCTAACTTTTTTACAACTATCAGTGAATTCTTTTTTATAGTCAGGTAATATTCGTAAAAACTCTTCGGCAAATCCATTGATATTCCATATATGAATCCCCTTCCGCACTGAATCTGCAAAAGCAGAATTTGCAGTTAGCATGTAACCAATTCTAAGACCACAAATTCCATAAGCCTTGCTCATGCTTTTAAGAATAGCCATGTTGGCGTATTTGTCAATATCTTGCTCCAAACTTATTTGCTCTTTGTTGTCAGCAAAATCAAGAAACGATTCATCAACAATAAGCATACAGTTATGTTTGTCAAGCTTTTGTGCCAGCCGAATTAAGTCGGCTTTCGGCACCAACATTGATGTTGGATTATTTGGAGTTACGACAACAGCTATATCAGCCCCGACTTTTATCGCTTCATCTGCAAATTTATCTACATCCAATTGAAACGAAGGGAAATCGAGAGGAAACTCAACCACATGTCCTTCAGGTGCAGCATTAGCATATTCATTGAAAGATGGAACAGGAACAATTAATTTTTTAGCCAAATGACCAGATAGTATTTTAATAATTTCAGCAGCGCCATTACCAACAACAATTCTTTCAGCGGGTTGCTGTATTATTTCCCCAATTAGTTCGGCAAGTGCATTTTGTGCCATGGGGTAATTCAATACTAAGTTCCGAATGTTGTCTTTAAGGTGAGAAAATACCGCTTTAGGTGGGAAATAAAGATTGTATAAATAGGCATGGTCTGTGAAATTATGCCGATAATAGCCCCCGTGTTGTTTTGATATGTATTCGTATTTCTCTGCCTGTGTTTTATATTTATTTTCCATAGAATTATATATCTGAGCCACTATGCATACACCTTTTTAAGCTTAACTCGTGTTTTCAATTTTATAGGGAAAAGTTTTACTGCTTCAGCTAAATCTTTTATAGTATCTATCTCATACCACGGTTTATGGTCGAACGAAACCGATTCAAACGACAGCGTTTTATCATCAGTCATTTCCGAAAAAACGGTTTCATAGTAACTATTTACTTTGCCGGCAGCAATATGCTGGCTAAGCTTTTTAACAATTGCTTGCCACGATGAAAGCGAGAAGCTATATATATTAACTGTTTTATAACGTATATTAGTGTAAGCTTCTGTTGTTCCTTCGTGAAACTTAGTTACCTGATTTTGTTTGTTTATAGAAACGGTGGTTCCATTTAACCATGGTTGCATTTTAGCTACAGCCATTTTATCGGGATAAACCATTTCATCGAGTAAGGATGTGCTTATAACCAAATCGCTTTCGAATAGAACAAAAGGTTCATTTATGACATTACGAGCCATCCATAGCGAATAAATATTGTTTGTGGAACGGTACAAAGGACTATGAATGTACTCGATGTTTAAATCTCCTGATTTACTACCCAGAAAATCCATGATGCATTCATTTTTATAGCCTGTAACAATTACAAGACGTTTAAATCCTTGTTTTTTCAAGTTATTGATAAGCCGTTCCAGAATTGACTTTTCGTTTACAAGGGTTAGGCACTTGGGTGAACTTTTTGTTAAAGGGAAAAGACGACTACCCGTGCCTGCCGCAAGAAGTAATGCAGTGGAAATACGATTGTCACCATAATAACTGTCTGAATCAATATTCATACTTTATTCAATTGGTGTCATCAAAAAAAACGTAAACGCTCTATTATAAGCACTTAGGCGTACTAAATATTAGTACTTTGATGGATGGACGATTACTGATAACTCAACTATAAGTATGAAGTCTGCGAATGCAATGAAAGATCGCTTAAAAAAGCACATCAACAAAAATGATAGTAAATGATTGAAATCAAAAGATTTGTAATCCGATCACAAAGGTACTCAAAAAATTCCGACTAACCAATGGTTATACTTTAGTAATGAAGATAACTCAAACACATGATAAAAGCATCATTTTAATGGGTACAAGATTTAAAGTAAACCACTATGGGCTGAAAGTCTTTTGTTATTCTATGATAAAGTTTGAATCATATTTATCTGTTGACTTAGTGATTGGGACGATAGCTCAAATGCACATAAACATGATCTTTTGAAACGGCATGACCGTTTGATCTTTGATAATTTGGCATATACCAAAAATAAGATTCCCAGAAGCTAAAGCGAGATGCACAAAAGTACATAGTATTAACTATTACTGAAACCAATAAAAGAAAATCAAACTTCCATTTCAAGACCATCGTAGGCTAAAAAAACATTTTCGGGAAGTTCGAGTTGTACCTCATCATGAAATCCCATTAAATGGGAAATATGGGTGAGATACGCTTTTTTAGGGTTCACCTCATTAATTAGCTGCAATGCTTCTTCCAAGTTATAATGAGATACATGCTTTTCTTTACGAAGGGCATTGACTATTAAGACATCAAGCCCCTTCAGCTTTTCTTTTTCTTCCTGCTCAATAAAATTAACATCAGTAATGTATGCCATTTTACCAATCCGGTAGCCAAAAACCGGTAATTTATAATGCAATCCTCTTACAGGAATAATGGGTACGTCCTCAATTTCAAACGGCTTATTCTCCACCAAATGCAAGTTCATCTGGGGAATCCCTGGATATTTATAGCGGGCAAACACATAGTTAAACACCCGCTTAATGGCTTCCTGCACACGGGCTTCAGCATAAATATCTGTTGGATGCCCCTGAACCCAGTTAAACGAACGGATATCATCCAATCCAAACAGGTGATCGGTATGCTCATGGGTTAATAAAATCGCATTCAACTGGCGTAATTTGGTCTTCAACATCTGTTGCCGAAAATCAGGACCAGCATCAATTACAAGTTTTAATCCATTAACCTCAATCAGCAATGATGATCGCAAGCGTTTATCCTGCTCGTTTGCAGAAGCACAAACGGCACAATCACAGGCTACAACCGGAATACCTTGCGAGGTTCCAGTTCCTAAAAATTCGATATGGATTGGCTGATTCATGTAAAGCTTAAAACTACAAAAAAATGAATTCACACGAACAGAAGTATTTTTAATTATTTTTGAAGAAAAATTGACACATGGCGAAACTCTTTCTTATTCCAGTCACACTTGGAGACAGTGAAATTTCATCAGTTATTCCACAAGATCATCGAGAGATAATTTTATCTATTTCTTATTTCATTGTTGAAAATATTCGAACTGCCCGACGTTTCCTCAAAAAGGTTGATCCTACTATTGACATTGATTCACTTCAGTTTTTTGAATTGAACAAACACACAAATAAGAACGAACTCTCTTCCTTTTTAAAACCAATTAAAGATGGAAATGATGTTGGACTAATGTCAGAAGCCGGTTGTCCAGGCATTGCAGATCCAGGAGCCGATGTTGTGCGAATAGCCCATCAGCGAGGCATTCACTCAGTGCCATTAGTTGGTCCATCTTCCATTTTACTTGCTATGATGGCATCCGGAATGAATGGACAGAACTTTGCATTCAATGGTTATCTACCGATCCAAAAGGCAGAGAAGATGAAAGAAATCCAAAGATTGGAAAGTCGTATTTACTCTGAAAACCAAAGTCAGGTTTTTATTGAAGCCCCCTACCGGAATAAGGCTTTGTTGGAAGATTTTGTTAATTCCTGTAAAAATCAAACGATGCTTTGCATTGCATGTGATCTGACTCTTGAAACCGAATTCATTCAAACAAAATCAATCTCAAACTGGAAGAATAAGTTGCCAGACATTCAAAAACGACCAGCAATCTTTATTCTTGGCAAATAACTTAAAAACAGTTCCACAAATATTCAAAAAAGATAAAAAATCAATTATCGCTTTTTACTATTTTTGCGCCACACACTTAAACCAATAAAACAAGATGAATAAATCCAGTATTCTTTTACTTTCTGCCCTGTTGATATTAATTTTTGCCGCATGTAACTCACAAAAACAAGTTCAATCAGATGAAAACATATCTGTACTGGACTATGTAGATCCATTTATTGGAACTGGTGGTCATGTGCATACTTTTCCAGGGGCAACAGTTCCTTTTGGAATGGTTCAGCTAAGTCCTGATGGTGATATTAAAGGATGGGACTGGTGCTCAGGTTATCACCAAAGTGATAGTTCTTTGATGGGATTCAGCCACACTCACCTTAGTGGAACAGGCTGGACAGATTTAGGCGATATTCTACTTATGCCTACTGTTGGCGAAATTAAAATGATTCCTGGTGAAAAATCAAACCCTGATGAAGGATACCGCTCCCGTTTTAGCCATGATAACGAAGAGGCAAGCCCAGGTTACTATCGGGTATTTTTAGAAGATTATAACGTTGATGCAGAACTTACGACTACTGAACGGGTTGGAATGCACCGTTATACTTTTCCAGCAAGCGAACAAAGCAATGTCATTATTGATCCGACACACAAAATCTTTGGAAAAACACTTTCAACAACTGTTGAAATAATAGGTAATAACAAAATAAAAGGAGTTTGTGACACTAAAGGCTGGGGTGGAAAACGCTATGTATATTTCACTGCAGAGTTCTCAAAACCATTCAATAACTGGGGAATCTTTGCAAACGGAAAAACGACCAAGAGAGAAAAGTTTGCTAAAGGAAATGATGCCAAAGCCTGGGTAACATTCAAAACCAAAGAAGGTGAACAAATTGAAGTGAAAGTAGCTATATCACAAGTTAGCCAGGAAGGTGCAGATAAAAACCTTGAAGCTGAAGTAACTGGTAAAAACTTTGATAAAGTGCTAGCTGAAGCGAAAAGCAAGTGGGAAGAAAAACTTTCACGCATAAAAGTTTCAGGAGACAATGAAGCACAAAAACGAATTTTCTACACAGGTTTGTATCACAACTTCATTGCTCCAAACCTTAATATGGATGTTGATGGACATTATTGGGCACTGGATACTATTTTAAAAGCTGACGGATTTTCAAACTACAGTTCATTCTCTTTGTGGGACACTTTCAGGGCTACTCATCCCCTTTTAACTATACTTGATCAGAAACACACCTCCGAATTCGCAAAATCGCTAATAAGCCGCCATACGCAAGCTGGTAAAACCATGCCGATGTGGGAGCTTTGTGGATATGATAACCGATGCATGATTGGCTACCACTCCAGCTCAATGATTTGGGATGCCATAGTTAAGGATGTACCCGGGATTAACGAAGAAGAAGCTTTTAAAGCGATGTATGATGCCGCTTTTGTCGATAAAAAAAGCAGTAGCGATGGTGAGGGTGGACTCTCATCCTATATTAAATACGAATACATTCCTCATCAGGTGAATAAGTCAGTAGCCAAAACATTAGAATTTGCCTATTGCGATTGGACGGTTGCTCAGCTAGCCGAACGATTAGGAAAAACCAAAGAAGCCTCCGAATTCAATAAAAGAGCAAACAGTTTTGAAAACCTTTGGGACGCCAGTAAAAATCGTTTCTGGATGAAAGATGAAAAAGGGAATTGGCATAAAGACTTTCCTTTAAACGATTGGAAGACGCTTCAACCACACTATATCTCAGGTAACTTTTGGGCTTACGAATATTTTGTACCGCACAATATGGAACGATTTGTGGAACTCCGTGGAGGTAAAGATGGACTGGAAAAATCTCTCGATCAGCTTTTCACAGAAAGTATTGAGATGGTTGGTGAGCTACATGTAGATATTTCTGGCTTTATTGGCATGTACGGCCATGGCGATGAACCGGGTCACCATATTCCATATCTATATAATTACACCAACAGCCCATGGAAATCTCAGGAGATGATCAATACGCTTAAAAATACCATGTATTCAGACAGAACTGATGGTATGATTAACAATGAAGACTGTGGACAAATGTCAGCCTGGTATATATTTTCGTCTTTAGGGTTCTACCCTGTTTGCCCTGGCAAACCTGTTTATGACATTGGAACACCAAGCTGGGATAAAGCTGAGATCGCATTAGAAAATGGTAATCTATTCAAGATAATCGCCAATAATGTCTCTACTGAAAACATCTATGTAAAATCTGTTACATTGAATGGAGAAAAGTTGGAAGGTTTATTTCTAAAGCATGAAGATATTATGAAAGGTGGAGAACTGGTTTTTGAGATGGATTCAAAACCATTAAAAAACTAAAAAGTAGAAACAAAATTGAATATCAGAGCCAATCCGACACGGGTTGGCTTTTTTAATGTAAAAAAAATAGCAGAGTAAAAAACCCTGCTATTCGTATTCGTTTTTCCTACATTTTCAATACTCATCTTCATTAAAGAAAAAGTCATCCTTACTAGGATAATCAGGCCAAACATCTTCAATGCTCTCAAAAACTTCCCCTTCTTCCTCTATTTCCTGTAGGTTTTCAATAACCTCAAGGGGGGCTCCCGAGCGAATTGCATAATCAATAAGCTCATCTTTACTAGCCGGCCAAGGCGAATCCTCAAGTTTTGAAGCTAATTCTAGTGTCCAGTACATATTCGAAGGTTTATTTATTTTCTACCTATTTTTGATTTTGCGAATATATAAAAAATAAATTCAAAACCTACAAAAAATTTCACTCCTGTTTTTCGTCTGGAATCCATAGGTTTTCCGGCACATTCTGATCATGAGCAATTTTACGACCCAATACAAATAGATAGTCTGAGAGTCGATTAATGAATTTTATTACCGTTTTATCAACTTCAATCTTATCAGACAGCTCAATAATTCGTCTTTCAGCTCTCCGGCAAACCGTTCTTGCAATTTGTGAATAGGCTGATGCCTGACTTCCTCCTGGAAGGATAAAATTATCAAGTTTGGGTAAAATCTCAAACATTTTGTCCATTTCCTGTTCGAGCATTTCAATGTCCTCCTTTTTACAGGGATACCGTTTTCTAAATTCAGCAGCAGAATCATCCGTTGCCAATATAGAGCCAATCACGAATAGCTTGTTTTGAACGAATTTAAGCACTTCTTTAGCATGTTTATCGATATCCATTGAAACAATTAAACCTATATGACTATTGAGCTCATCAACGGTTCCATAAGCCTCTAAACGAATATCATACTTTTTCACTCTGCTACCTCCAATTAGGCCAGTAGTTCCATCATCCCCCGTTTTAGTATAAACTCGAGTTATTTTTGTCATTAAATTACTGGATTTTCATTTATTATGTCAGATTCAACTTCCCCATCCTTCAATCGGATAATACGATGTGCATGACGTGCAATACTTTCCTCATGAGTAACAACAATAAGTGTATTCCCTTGTTTGTTGATTTCAGCAAATAAATGCATAATTTCTTCAGATATCTTAGAATCTAAATTACCTGTAGGTTCATCAGCAAGCAAAATGGAAGGATTATTTACTAATGCGCGTGCAACAGCTACACGTTGACGTTGTCCTCCGGAAAGCTCGTTTGGCTTGTGCTCTACACGATCGGCCAATCCAACATCAGCGAGTATTTTATTTGCTTGCTCAATGCGCTTCTGTTTTTTTATTCCTGCATAGACAAGGGGAAGCATTACATTATCAAGCGCTGTATTACGTGGTAGCAAATTAAAGGTTTGGAACACAAAGCCAATTTCATTGTTGCGAATTTCAGCCAATTCATCATCCGACAGATCACTAACCCGCTGATTACTTAAAATATAATCTCCACTTGTTGGCGTATCTAAACATCCAATAATATTCATAAGTGTTGATTTTCCAGATCCTGAAGCCCCCATAATGGCAACATATTCACCTTCGTCAATTTGAATACTAACTGAGCGCAATGCACGAACAATTTGTGTACCTACTTTGTAATTTTTAACAATGTCTTTTAGGTTGATTACTTGTTTCATGTTTCTTGAGTATTATTGTTTAAATGGTTGACCTATTGGGTACGTAAATGTAACTCTAATTTTATAATATAATGAGGTTACGTATAACAATAATCAAGCCACAAGTTATCAAAATATTTTTGTATTTGAAGTTAAAAATTGTGAACAATTAAAATTTACAAAACCAGACTCAATAATAGTACGAATGAAAACCCAACAACTGAGATAATTATAGCCATGAACGGATATCTAATCAAACAAAAAACGACATAAATCAATTACCACTTCGAAGGAGATAATCCCATCGGCCTAATTTAAACAGGAAACCTATTCGTCCTGCAACTGTCAGCTTCATTTATAAAAAAATAGGGCTGAATAACTATGGTCGTGTCCTGATATCCACTATATGTAAAAGTTGGCACTTCACCCGGTGGAGACACAAACTTAAGATGTTTATAAGGATCACTTTCTGATCGTGTAAATTGATTATTCGCACATAAAGAGCTTGCCATATTTAAAACACCATATTGAAGTCTAAAAGAGTCGGTATCACTCCCCTTCCCTTTTTTAATAAATGGTCTCATTGGTAGAATAATCTCAACAACATCACCTGTTTTCCATTTTTTGGTTACTCGTGCATATTTTCCCGGCACAGCTTTATACTTAACTCCACCAACTGTAACACTTGCTTTTTCTGCCCATTCTGGAATTCGGATATGCAAATCAACATATCGTTTATCATCAGTTTCAAATTTCAATTTCACAAAACCATCATAAGGGTATTTTGTATCCTGAATAATTCGTACGCTTCCGCCAGTGGTATGGTAATACTCCATCGATGAATTTCCAAATACATTCACATAAACCTGATCCAAATAACGAGTATAAAAAACTGATGCGACTTCTTCAGAAAGAAAATCAGAATTATATTTCTGAAGATTACCAAGAAATGAATTATAAATTGCCTTTTCCATCTCATCACCATATTTAGAGTCTGCTGTAAGTTTTAATAGAATCGCATTAAATTTTATCCAATTTCCAGACCACCTATTCTTATCAAAATGATTTTCACGAATTGAATCCCAAGCAGCTTCACAAGAATTTAAGTATTCCTCATTACCAGTATTTGCATATAATTCAGCTAAATCTGTAAGTTTTTTCAACTTATCAGTCTCCTTGTTATTCAAATTTTCTTCTGAAGAATATATAGTATCCAAATCACCAGAATAAAAATATTCTCCCAAAATTCCACCAATAGATACTTGTTCTGATGGACTACCGTTCATTTTATAAAGAGGAAATTCTTTTTCAGAATTAGAACATGAAATAAATAAAACAGATACAATGAAAACCTGAAATAGATTGAGTTTATTCATTAATTGAAATTTTACAGTAAAAACATACTTTAACCAATGAAGTTCATAGCTCGGGTTAATATTTTTTTACCTTTAATCCTATTAAACGATAGTAGTAGAAAATGAGACATATACTTTTTATTATTTTAATTGCATTAACAGCTTGTGGCGTTCAATCTAAATTAAATAAAACTTTCACAGGAAAAGATTTACAATTTATTGAACAAGAACTGGAGATGAAGGTAAGCCATTTGTCTAAAATAGAGAATGGACTTAGCAAAGCTGTATTTCTTAGAACAGAAAATTTGAAATCAACCCCTATTAATCAGGGGCAAGCTACATTAGATCCAATTACCAGTCCTTCGGTTGATAAAACAGAATACTTTACGTTTATACTTAATAATGAAGGACAAGTGATTCAAAGCGAATACAAAAAGGAATATGATAAAAGATAGCTGCAAGATTTTTTAAAATATGCGCCGTACTTTTGAGATTTTTTTTAGTTTTGCAGTCTCGTTTCAACCAGCTCTTGCCGGAAAGAAACGATTAATAAGTTCTATTTATATGCCCAGGTGATGAAATTGGTAGACATGCAAGGTTGAGGGCCTTGTGGGATTTTTTTCCCGTGCAAGTTCGAGTCTTGTTCTGGGCACTGTATCAAACAACAAATAATAGTAAAAGCCCATAAATTAAATGATTTATGGGTTTTTGTTATATTAAAATGGATCTAAATGCAGTAAATTTAATTTTCGTGGTCACCTGACATTTAGTGGAATTTGGTTCTATTTGGTTAAGTATTATTGTAAAATAGCTACAATTGGGGTCAAAATTCACCAAATTTAACCAGAAATAATGCAGAAAAGAGATCTGAATGGGCACAAAGGCTTCTTTCAATTTGGGATTTCTTTTATAATATGAGTCTTGATTATTAAGATTCCAGATTCGAATCATACCAGGATTCATCCAGAATCCCTGTAAGTATTTTTATTTCAATAAATTATCAATCATCTAAATGTAAGAACTCACCGTACTACTCACTTAAAATTTGATTGCATTTGATTCATTACAAGTTAATGGATTGTAAACATACAAAATATTAGCATTTGAGACTAAAAAATATAGTGTGTTCTAATAACTACATAAATCCAATCTTTTTCCCTTTCGTTTTAATAATCTTTTTCCCTTTAAGATATGAGATCAACCGAGTTGTTTGTTCGACACAAGCACCAACGTGGCTTGCCAAATCTCCACGTTTCAATGCTAAATCGATCATACCGTCTTCATCAATTCCATATTTATCTTTAAAAGAAATTAACAATTCGAATAGTCTGTCTTTATGTTTTTTTTGAGAAATATCAATCATCAAATTCTGAGCAATTTCTAATTCCTTGCAAACAGCTTGTAATATCTGAATCCTGAAGTTTACATTTTCCTCCATTAAAGAAAACATCACAGACGTGGGTACGAAATACAATTCTACATTTTCTATTGCAGTGGCAAATACATCGGTAGGATGACTATTCAAAGTAGCATCATAGCCAAAAATATCTCCTTTTTTGAGAAAATGAAAAATTTGATCTTTTCCTTTTGCTCCGTCTTTATGAAGTTTGACTACACCTTTATTAATGAAGTTAACACCCTTTAAACGGGTTCCCTTTTCAAAAATGATGTCCCCACGTTTATATTTGATGATACTCAACAAAAATCGAACATCATTCATTTCTTCCTGAGACAAGCACTTAAAAATACTGATATCTTGCAGACTAATATTTTCCATAATCGTCTTAGAAAATTTTACTAATTAGTTATCTAAAAGAACAACATTTTATTTGATACAAACATATTATTTCTTGTTCATTCAATTTCCTAATTACAGCAAAATTTTGCCATTTGGAAAATACGAAACCTGAAAGTTTATTCAATTATACTAGCCGGGTAATTAAAATATTACCTCCAAGTTTCCTATCCTACCTAAATATTAGTTAGGCAAACTAAATTCTAACTTTGATATACCATCCCATAACCTCTCTGCTATTATTCTATTCCCAATAGCCAGCTGTACTTTGGTATTATTTCCATCTCGCTCAACATTGATATCAAAATTATTATTGAATGCTTTGATATTCTTTAGCTTCATATAGTTCCAATCGGCAGGAAGTCTCGGAGAACAGGTAAATTTATCAAATTTGGTTGGTATTATACCGAAAAGCCCTTCTATAACAACCCGACAATAAAGACCACTTTCAGCAGACAAATGTCGCTGCCCACCTTCTGGCCACGCTTCCACGGCATAAGGAACATGTTCTCCCAGTAAACGTTTGTGAGAATAATAGTTGAAATATTTCATAGCCAGATCAGTTTCGCCAGCAAATAAAATTCCCTTAAAAGCATACAAGGTCGATCGATCCCAGAAGGTTTTGTTCCCAGCCTCCGTATAAATCCCATCCTTACTCCAAAGTTCTGGTGAGAATAGGGCTTTTAGTGTTTCTTCTTTTCTGTCAAAAATCCCCATGGTTAGTGGCAAGCATATCCATGAACGCAATTTTGTATTCCCTTCAAAGTACTTATAGGTATTATATCCCATGATCTCCCCTCCAAAATAAGCATCACAACTTGCTCTTAATGCCTCCGCTTTATTCTCGTAATTCTTAGCCAGATCAGGATCGACATCCAACGATTTTAACAGATTTGCAGCACTTTTATATCCTCCATAAGTCAACATATTAGTTGATAAATTCGCTTTTCCTGCTGGAAATCTACCTTCCAGTTCATCACTATCTGAGGCAATCACTCCTTCCTCAATTTTTTGTTTTTCACAATATCTAAGGCACCACTTAATTAATGGCAAAAGTGATTTTGCTGTTTCTTTATCACTAAAGGTCAATGCAAATCGTGAAGCACCATAAGCTATCATTGCGGCATCTCCTCTGTCACCAGCTCCATCCCAAATATCAATCCCTTCAGCAATAATAGAAGATGGAATTGGTGTAAATTCAGGATTCATAAAACGGGCAAAATGGCGAAAACTATTTATTGCTGATTCATTCCCATTTTCGTTACCAAGAAAAGGAAAAAACGGGTTGACATATTCCGCCTGATCATTAGCCCAAATAGCCGCATAATACCTACCACCCCCAGGGCCATGCATCAATCCTCCTTTGGTTGAATAAATACTTTCTGTAGTTCTGATTTTAGCAAAACGAAACATCTCATTGATAAATGGATCGGGAGTCTCAAGATTTAAAGAGTTGGAAACAGACTGAACAAAAGCTTTCCGCTTCATTCTTTCTTGACCTCCAGCAACTTTCACTTCCTCTCCTTTTTTAATTGCAGAATACACAACTGTTGTAAAAGCTTCTTCACCCGGTTCCAGATAACGGTTTTTTATCCCTTTACAGTTTGCTTCGATGGTATAGATACCATATACCCCTTTTTCCTCAATCGTTTTTATTTCGTATGAAAGCTGTTTAATCCCAAGGTTAACAGGCTTCTCAGAATTATTTCTCACGGTTATTAACTCAATAAATACCGGTTCAGTCGTAGAAGGGAAAGTTTCCCTTTCAATATCAACACCTATCTCTGTTGATGAGACTATTGAAAGGCTACCATTAAGCTTAAATTGACGAGGTGACTCTTTAGACAATGGTGTACCATTTACAATTATCACAGGTGAAGTACCTTCTTCAAATTTATGGATTAAACTTGCATGCGTGTCATTGGGAATTGTTCGAAGCATTGGCCAGACTATTCGTTTAGAAAGTTCTAAGCTCCCATCTTCCTTTGTTCCATAATGGACAATTCCCGAAACTTGCAGCCCACTCATCTCAATATGGTCAATATGAGATTCTCCTTGAGTATTCCATGTAATTTCACCTGGTCCAGTAATTTCCCAGATATCATTCAGTTGGTCAATTGGAGTCAAATTCTCATAAACGGTTTTATTTTCCTCCACCTTTGATGAACAAGCAGTCAAAAAAAAGGAAAGAACAAGAAAGCAAGCCAATATAAAATTCAATTTCTTATGCATATCGTATAGATTTAATTAATGGGTACAAGTTGTGCTGCAAATCCTCCACCTTTTGCCATTACTAAAGACAGTTGTGTGTTTTTATCTACTGTCATTTCTTCTCTTTTAAAATCAGGTGCCCATTTATTGGCATTGATCCCATCTTTCAATAAAATCATCTTATATTTTTTTCCTTTTGGCAGAAATAAGAAGTTGATTTCAAATTCACGTTGACTCCAGTCGGTCATACCACCCAAATACCACCTATCTCCATTCCGGCGAGCCATAATTAAGTAATCTGACACTTTTGCCTTCAACACCTCCGTTTGATCCCAATCTACAGGTACAGGAGAAAGAAATTCCATTGCCTCAGGCTCTTTATAAT
Organism: uncultured Sunxiuqinia sp.; assembly: GCA_965372405.1. Lineage (GTDB taxonomy): Bacteria > Bacteroidota > Bacteroidia > Bacteroidales > Prolixibacteraceae > Sunxiuqinia. The sequence goes on along the minus strand of CBDVCE010000072.1, from coordinate 7,855 downwards.
AGTTTGATGGATGGTCACATAACATCTGCAATGGACTTTCATAAATGACATACATCGCCAGTTGATGGCATCTTGTCCCCATGCTCATTGGCCGATTAAAAATTGCTCTAAAGTTTTCTTCCTGTGCGTTGTTCATTGCTCCAGGAGTATAATCAAGTGGCCCAGCAAGCATCCTACCAAAAGGTAAAATCAGGTCGTGTTCAGGGGTTTGTCTATAGCTCCATTTATATTGCTCTCCACCATTAACTCCCTCACGAGTCATAACATTGGGATACATTCTACGTAATCCAGCTGGTTTATATGATCCGTGAAAATCAACCAGTAGCTTACGTTTTGCCGTTTCCCTGGCAATTTTCTCGTAATAGTTAACCATTTCCTGATCATCACGATTCATAAAGTCAACTTTTATTCCTTTTACTCCCCATTCCTCAAATTGATCCAGAGCTACCTCAAGCTTTTCATCCAGTGTTTTCCATACAACCCATAAGATTATGCCAACTCCTTTTTCATTTCCGTATCGGATAAGCTCATCCATGTTGAGTTCTTGCTTCAGATCCAACACATCACCCAATACATACCACCCCTCATCAACAATGATATATTCAATATTGTATTTTGAAGCAAAATCGATGTAATATTTATAGGTTTCAGTATTAAAACCCGATTCAAAATCGACACCATATACATTATTGGCGTTCCACCAATCCCATGCAATTTTTCCGGGTTTTATCCAGGAAGGATCTTCAATCTTACAAGATTGAGAAAGAAGATACGTTAATTGATTTTTCACTAAACCAGCGTCATTCGTAGAAATTGCAAACACACGCCAAGGAAAAGATCTTGTACCTTTTGTTTTTGCGATATAATCTTCACGCGAAACAATTGGCAATATCCTGTCACTAATCGGTTCTATTTCTTTTGGATATTTTGCTGATGTAATGGTCAAAGATGATTGTCCGCTAACGCCGTTTACCCACATCCCAGGATAGTCAATCAAATCTGTTTCTGTAAGTACAATTTTTGATCCTTTCCCCGTATTAATAATTAATGGCAAACTGGCCAGATCACCATTTTTAAGTTCTCTTAATGAAGCATAATCAAAATATACCTGATTGTGTGAGATAAAGCTTTTTTCTCTCCCCCACCAACAAGTAGATTCTTTAGGGAAATTAAGTTTAGCTGACTCAGAGATTACAGTAATATCATTTTCAAATGAGGTTTTAAATCTGTATGCTACACCTTCGTTATAGACTCTAACAATAAAAGAGTAATTGTTCTCAAAATTAAGTGTCAGCTCATTATAGGCTTCCTTAATTTTTGCTTCTTTGATTTTAACTACGGGGATTATCTCACCCTCCACTCTCCTTCTGCTTGAATCAAGAACTTTATCCGCACCAAGTTCCATTTGCTGAAGTTTCATTGAAACAGGTGTCGGATATAAAATTGACACACCATTTAATGATATAGAAATCTCCAGATTATTTTCATTTACTATCTGAACTTCAATTCTTTTATTTGGTGAGCTTAGTTTATAGTTGTCTGAAAAACTAAGCTTAGCTATTAATAGAAAAACAAGAATTATTATATTGATCTTATTCATAATTTGTTCTTTTTCAAAAATTATTACTGCTTATTCCCCTTTTTTACATTGGGTAAAGCTTTTACTTTATCATATTCAGGATTCACACACTTATCGCCCCAAATTCCATACATAAATTTTAATCCTTCAATATCTTCAACATATTGTCCTTTATCTCCGGTTTGATTGATCCAATTTTGCAGAATACCTCTCAATTCTGCTAATCTATCTGAATAGACAGGATCGTCTGCGAGATTATTAATTTCGAATGGATCATTCACTATATCGTATAATTCCTCGGCCGGCCTTTCAGCTGCCCAAAATCTATTTTGAATTTCATTCAGTCCACCTTCTTTTACTAATGCTCTCATCTCTTTCGTAATGTCCCAGGCATCCCTATAGTTTGGCTGCATATATGGTCTTTCAGGGAAATAATTTCGGATATACTTAAATTCTTTTGTACGAACAGATCGGATACGATCGATGGTGAAATCACAGCGGTCACGTACGGAGATAACAAAGTTTCTGGGTGTATAATCTTTAGAAAGAAAATCATGACCCTCAGTATACTCTGGAATTAGAATTTCAGCAAGTCCCAGGCTGGTTGTACCAATGTCAAGCCCACTAATTAAATCGTCATTAACTTTTCCTTTTTGAATTTTTCCATCATCACCAAAATAGGCTAGAATAAATGGAACTTGAGTTCCCGAATCATATAAAAACTGCTTGTGTCTCCAAAGTCTCATCCCATGATCAGAGAAAAAGAAGATGTAGGTATTTTCAAGCACCCCGTCTTTTCGTAAACGATCAATAATATTCCCCACATCCTGATCGGTAAGCTCCATCGTTTCCAGGTATGTTGCCCATTCTTGCCTCATAAATTCATTATCAGGATAATATGGAGGTAGCTTTATTGAATATGGCTTAATTGGCCTGATCACTTTATCTTTAAACGATCTACCATAAATGTACTTGTTCCCGGCAAGCTGTATCTGACCAAAAAATGGTTGACCTTCACTTCTGGCATTCCAGTCAATCGCTTTTCCGACCAATCCGTACATCCCATTATCACGAATCTCTCCTGAGTACAAATCTTCACGGTCATAGGAAAAGTTATAATCATCTTTCCCATGGTTGAAAGTAAAGTAACCTTTCTCTTTGAATAGCTCAGGAATAGTTTTAACGTAATCCGGAAGTTGAATTGCTGACTCTTTTGTACGCGAGCTATGATGGTTATGAACCCCAAAAGTTGTTGGCATAGCTCCTGTTATGATTGCTGACCTGCATGGAGAACATACCGGAGCAGGCATAAATGTATTTCTAAAAAGGACACCATGCTCTGACAGTTCATCAATATGTGGAGAATTAACCATCTCATCGCCATAACATTTAAAGTTTGGTGAAATATCTTCTACATAAATCCATAAAATATTTGGAGGGTTAACGACTTCTGGTTTCTTACAACTATACAATAATGTTAAACCCATAAAAAACACAAGTATTAACAAAGCATTATTCTTCATAGCTATTTATTCATCAATTAAATACAATATAGCAACAAGCAAGCATTAATTACCCGTTGCTGTTTCTCTTACACAATACTTTAAAAATGCCTCAGGCCCAATTCCCACATATTCAGATCCTGATTTAACTCTCCCCAACATGATATCTTCATACCAGTCCATCCACGGATATTTATAATGATAGATTTCGGCTGCATGAACCATTAATCCTTTTTTCTTTACAGGCATCATAATTCCTAAGTCTTGAAAATAATACTCACCTACCGTGTGCAGCCATTCGTGCACCCAAACTCCCGGATCATTATTTTTGTACCATTCTAATTCTGTAGTTAAATCATTCTTCGCATCAAATTTCACAATTACATAACCGGTCTTAATATCCAACCCTAACGGATCTAGCCAGGCTAATCCAAAATAAGGGCTTTCAAAACTGCAATCACCTTCTTTCTCTCTCCAGAAAACAAATACGGCATCATAAACTCCTGGCTTTATTTCTGGAACAATCCCCGCCATTGTTGAGGGTTCAATAACGTACGAACCACTCTCCGACACATCAAGCGTAACAGGATTGGTTAAATCTTTTCTTGTTACATCCCATTTTATGGTATTATATGCAAGCTTTTCAAAATGATCTTCAATGCTCCACATAAAATAGTCGTATGCTTCATCCAATTCCTCTTTACTGAAGTGTGTACTGCATCCACCGGAAGTTGCTTCATGAACCCCAATCCATAAAGCTTTCCATTTTTGGGGTTCAGGTTGATCTGTTTCTGTTAATTTGACAGTCATGTCTCCAGTAATCTCAATCTCTTTCCGAAGATAGGTACGAGAATTATCCTGAGCGACTCCAATTACATGCTGTCCTTTAGATAATTCAATCTCATTTGGAACTTTTAAACCAGTATATTTTCCATCAAGATAAATACCAGCCCCTACTTCCGGTGCACTTATTGATAGTTTATTCTGTGAAATTTCTGGTTCATTCTCACTGCAGGATATAACCAATGAGACGCTTAAAAAGAAAAGAATTGTGCTAATCCAAATTTTCAAATACATCTATATGTCATTATTGTTCAACCACTTGTTAATTATCCAACATCTCTAGTAATCCTATAGATACAATGAAATGCATTAAGAAGAATTTTATAAACTTCACTGGTTAACAAGTGGTAATGGTTTTGAAAGAAAAGTCAAGATTTAAACATCCACCAACACCATACAGGTGCGGTGAATGTTTTTCTTAAATCTAACTAAGAATTACCAGCCGGGGTTTTGCTCTAATCCTGTAATGTCTATTTCTTGTTGTGGAATTGGCCACAAATAATGTTTATTGGCATCAAATACACGATCGCCCCACGCCAATGTCTTTTGTTCACCGGTATCAGGATCTGTGTAAGTTAATCCATCTGGTGATCCTGGCATTACCAGGTGTGCAATTCTCCATCTGCGAATGTCCATTAGTCGATGTCCCTCAAAGGCCAGCTCAACTCTTCGTTCCCGTCTTACGATTTCACGCATTTCAGTCTGCCCTTTGCCAGATGCAATTGCTGGCATCTCAACAGTAGGCCTCGCTCTAACTTCATTGATAGCATCATATACTGACTGATCTATGTCACCAGCTTCTATTTTTGCTTCTGCATACATCAGTAATACATCTGCATATCGATATAAAATAAGGTGAACTCCCTGATCCCAGAAATTGGAAATATCAATATCGGTCTGTGACATATATTTATACCAATTATAGCCTGAGGCTGTTTTATTCCATTGTCCACCAGTGCCATCTGTCAAGTCATCACCAGCAACAATAGTTTCACCAGGATAAGTAGCTCCGGGAATTGAATTAAATACTCCTCCCTGCCACTCATGATCAGGATATAGTATTGATTGATATAATCGGGGATCTCTATTATCGTAAGGATTATCCGTATCAAACAAATCAGATTCCTGAATCGTTTTCCCATCGATACACTCATACTCATCAACCAATGATTGAATTGGAAATCCACTACTCCATCCACCAACTGAATTAGGACCGTAGTTCTTCACGAAGAATTCGCCTTCATCCATATCTTTTGCTACCTGAATATCTAAGATCACCTCTTCAGAGTTAATGCCTTCATAATCGAATAACTTATAATAGTTAGGATAAAGTGAGTAAACATTTAAATCGATTACCGATTTTGCAGCAGCAGCAGCTTCAGCCCATTTTTCCTGATATAGTAAAATTTTTGCTTTTAAAGTGTAAGCAGCTCCTTTAGTTGCTCTACCTATTCCCTCATTATCATAGCTATCGGGAAGATCAGGTATCACCTTATCAATATCCTTAATTAATTCACCCATGATCATATTTACATCATCACGAGCATAATCACTAGCCTCTTCAGGGCTAATTGATTTTGTTATAAACGGTACATCACCAAATAAATAAACCAGATCGAAATAAAAGTAAGCTCTGAGAAATAAAGTTTCTGCCAAATACCTGGCTTTTAGGTCTGGACTCATGTCTTCAATTCCCACTGCACCTTCAATAATTCGATTGGCTCTTTGAATACCTCGATAACGTTCCTGCCAACGGTAAAATGAATAACCATCACTTGCAGATGCTGTTCCATCGGCCAATCGGTATCCTGCATTCCATGAATGGTGATCCATAGAATTATCAGTAAGCGCTTCAATACGCAATAAATCGGTACCACTTCCATATATTCGCCCCCATGAATTGAAGCCTATTAAATCGTACACTGCGTTCACAGCATATTCCAGGTCTTTCTCCTGTGTAAAGAAACCTGCTGATGACACCTGATCGCTTGGTGTCCTTTCAAGATAATCCTCACTACAACCAACAGCCATTGTTGTCAGGATAACTGATATTATATAAATATGAAACTTTTTCATAGTAATTGATTGTTAAAGTTTAAAATGTTAATTGAATACCAAATGTGTATAAAGAAACCGGTGGATAGTAACTTGGCCTTCCATCAAACGTTTCAGGGTCAATCCCGGATTCAACATCAGTTATTGTAAAGAGATTGGTTCCACCAACATAAAGACGAAGTTTGTCTACTTTCAATTTATTTAAAACTGGTTCATCAAAACTATATCCTATCTGGAGGTTTTTCAGGCGAACATAAGAGGCATCTCTAATCCAAAAGTCACTATACAAATAGTTGTTTTTATTGGAAGCCGCTTCCAAACGAGGATAAGAGCCACCTGTATTTTCCGGTGTCCAACGATCCAATGTACGTGTTGTAGTGAAGATCTCATATGAAGGTCCTTCATTTGGAGCACCATAGAAATAGTTTTCAGCCTTTAATACTCCTTGAAAGAAAGCATTCATGTCAAACCCTTTATAACTTGCATAAAGACTCATGCTCGTATTATAGCGTGGAAAAGCTGAACCAATAACTGTCCGGTCTTCATCATCAATTACTTGATCACCATTAAGGTCTACCAACTTGATATCACCAGGTTTCAAAGAAGAATGATTTGGCTGAACAGCATGATTATCAATTTCTGAAGTTGATTGGAATAAACCGTCAGACTTATATCCAAAAAATGCGTCAAGTGCTTCTCCCTCTTTCTTTATGGTCCAGCCATCAATCACAGGTTCTTTACCTGAAAAATCAACCAATTCATTTTTCACGTCAGAAAAGAGTAAGCTTACTGTATATTTAAAATCATTGATTTTATTATTGTGAGACAAAGTAAATTCATACCCTTTATTTCTAACTTTCCCTGCATTAATTTCAGATGCGGCCAAACCTGTTAAATATGAATTTGGAAGGATGAGCAGGACATCTTTGGTGTCCTTTACAAAGTAATCTGCAACTAGTCCCAGTTTTCCTCCAAACAAAGTCACATCTACACCAAAATCCAGCATTTCAGTTGTTTCCCAAGTGATATCAGTATTAGCAAAATAGTATTGTGAATAACCACTTACTTCTTTATCGTTAAAATTATAGGCATAAGTGGAATAAACTGTTGATGAGAATTTATACAAACCAATATTCTGGTTTCCTAATTGTCCCCAAGAAGCTCTTAGTTTCAAATTATCAAGGAAATCAACGGTTCCCATAAATCCTTCTTCTGACATTCTCCAACCTGCAGAAAAAGACGGGAAAACGCCCCATTTATTTCCTTTAGCAAACCGAGATGATCCATCATAACGTGCATTGGCCTCCAGTAAATATTTCCCTTTGTAATTGTAGTTAATCCTTCCCAGGAAAGAATAAAGTGACCAATCCTCACTATACCCTACGTTTGATTTAGTATCAGCATCTCCAGTGTTCAGTTCGTCATATTCATTACTGTAAATATTCTTCCGGCTTCCTTCCAGGTAATAGCCTTTATTCTCAGTAACATCAACACCGCCTAAAGCACTAAAGGTATGGTCTCCTACAACTTTGTCGTACACCAATAAGGCCTTGGCATTAATTTCACTTGAGCTCCAACGTGAATCATTCAGCTCACTTGGATACCATCTTTGAAGAATTAGTGTTTCATCATTCGGATCGTAAAAATCATATTCCGCCTTAAAGTCTTTACTTCTGTTCGCAATACTTCTGTACGACAAATCTCCTTTTAAGACTAAACCTTTAGTTATTTTATAATCGCCACCCAACTTCAGGTTTATGCTTTCATTTTGGTCAGTATTTGTACCCGACACTTCCAGTTGAGCCAATGCATTGTTATTATCTTTATAGGTATAGGCGTTTAAGTCGCGACTGTTAAATATGGATTTTTATCATAT
>CBDVCE010000071.1:0-23929 GCA_965372405.1 uncultured Sunxiuqinia sp. | reverse complement strand
ACTTTCCTCTATACCCCGAGGCAGAGCCTCGAGGAATTCTCTTGATTAAATATTCAATCTCACCTGATCTCAAACTTTCTGCAAGCATTATCAACCTAGGAAAAATAAGTTGGAAAACCAACCTTCATACGTTAAACCTCAATGGTTCTTATGATTTTCGTAATGAAGATATTGATGTTGATCAATTAACTGGAATCATAAGTAAAACAGATGATGAAATTTCATTTGTAGATGAGATTTCTGAAATTTTTGATATTTCAGATGCGAACGAAGTCGTTTATGAAGGTTCACTTCCCACCAGCTTCTATGTTGGCCTTCACTATAAAATGAATGAGCAACTAAATGTGGGGTTGGTTAATCGCTTCATTAAGTATAAAAAATTGACATACAATAGTCTTTCAATTAATGCCAATTATAAACTAAACAAACGATTTACGGCTGTGAGTGGAATGGCAATTCATGGAGATTCTTATTTAAACATACCGCTGGGAATTCTTTACAAATGGAATGGGGGTCAGGCATATTGCAGCACTGACAACCTGATGCCACTCGTAGTTTCGAACAGTTCTGATTTTCAAGGCTTTTCCGCTGGTGCAGTTTTCTATTTGTTCAGACCAAAAATGAAATATGAACGTTTTGAACATCTCCCTTTCTACAGACACAAAAAGACAAGGAAGACAGAAAGTGATGGTTTGCTGTTTAAAGGCTACAAGAAAAAATAACAAGTTAACAATGGCATCTTAACAAATTGTATAATTGACACTTACGATATTTGGCATAAGAATTGCTAATGACTGACCAAAACCAAACTCTTTTTTTGAAAAGAAACAATTAACTTTGGAGCAAAACGGACAGTATGCCTTCGCAAAAACTTAGTTTACAACAAAAGCTACTACAGAAGCTATCGCCTCAGCAAATACAGGTGATTAAGCTTTTGGAGATTCCTACTGTCCAGTTGGAACAGCGTATTAAAAAAGAACTGGAAGAAAATCCGGTTTTAGAAATGGCAAGCGACTCCCCGGATAGTGAAGATGGGGATCAGGATAACTCAAGCGAGAATGAAAGTGATGAGTTTTCTTTGGAAGATTATATAGATGACGATGATACTCCAAATTACAAACTTGCTACCAATAATTATTCAAAAGACGATAAGCAAATTGATATTCCATTTTCTACAGGGGTTAGCTTTCATGAGTTTTTACATGAGCAATTAGGCCTTGCTAAATTAGATGAAACCCAACGTAACTTGGCTGAATATGTCATTGGAAACATTGATGAAGATGGTTATTTACGCCGTGACTTATTTTCAATTAGCGATGATCTGGCGTTTTCAATGAACATGATTGTTAGCGAAAAAGAATTGCATGAGATTTTGGAAACTATTCAGGATTTTGACCCACCTGGTGTTGGAGCACGAGACTTACAAGAATGCTTACTACTTCAAATTCAACGAAAAAAAGGAAAAGAATCAACTTGCCTTGCTTTAAAAATAATTGAACACAACTTTGAACAGTTCACCAAAAAGCATTATGACAAAATCATTGCCCGATATGATATCACTGAGGATTTATTGAAAGGCGCAATTAATGAAATTCTTAAGCTAAACCCAAAACCGGGGAGCTCATACAGCAATCCTATAAACCGGGCAAATCAGATTATTATACCAGACTTTATCCTTGATAATATTGAAGGTGAATTACAATTATCACTTAATCAACGTAATGTTCCTGATCTAAAAATGAACGGGACTTATCTTGATATGCTAAAAGCCTATACTGGTAATCGAAAGAATATTTCAAGTGATCAGAAAGATGCAATGGTCTTTGTGAAGCAAAAACTTGACTCTGCAAAGTGGTTTATTGATGCGATTAAACAACGCCATCACACACTTTTAGTTACCATGTCTGAGATTATTGACCTTCAAAAAGAATACTTTAAAGAAGGAGACGAAACAAAAATGAGACCGATGATACTCAAGGATATCGCTGAACGGACAGGCTTGGATATTTCTACCATATCAAGAGTTTCAAACAGCAAATACATACAAACTCATTTTGGAATTTACCCCCTTAAGTTTTTCTTTTCTGAAGGAATGCAAAAAGATACTGGTGAAGAAGTTTCAACACGTGAGATTAAAAAAATATTACAGGACTGCATAGAAGGTGAAGATAAACGCAAGCCGCTAACCGATGAAAAACTTGCACAAATCTTAAAAGAAAAATCTTACCCAATAGCACGACGAACAATTGCAAAATATAGAGAACAACTTGGCTTGCCAGTAGCTCGCCTCCGCAAAGAACTATAAACTCTAAATCATGACTAAAAAGCAGATTCTTGCTAAAGGTATTTCAATTGTCTTCCATCCACTTATTATCCCAACTCTTGGATTTCTACTTTTAATGAATTCCGGGTTTTATTTTTCTTTTATTACTTTTGAAATCAAGAAATTTATTCTCTTAATCATACTTTTAAGTACTTTTTTGTTGCCCTCTATTAGCTTGTTATTGCTAGCAATGAACCCCCGTTTTGATGCAAAGATGGAAAAAAGCACAGACCGTGTACTTCCACTACTCCTTAGCTCTGTTTATTTTTTTATTGGGTACTACTTTTTAGGAAAAGCTCCAATTTATCCAATCTATCGGATCTTTCTAATCTCCACTATTCTGATTATTATTTTGCTGATGTTGATTTCCATCAAGTGGAAAATTAGTAATCATATGGCTGCTCTAGGTGGACTCGTCGGCGCAGTATTGGCACTATCTTTCCGATTAAGCATGAACAGTTCCTTGCTATTAATTGGGCTAATAGTGGCCGCTGGATTAGTCGGCACATCAAGACTAGTCTTAAAGAAACATACATCGCTTCAAATTTATGCCGGTTTCCTTTTGGGATTTACAGTAAATTATCTGGTTATGATTTTTATTTAAGCATGATCCAGAGTTCGTCAAACTCTTCTTTTTTCTGCATTTCTCTTAAGGCGTCCTTTGCAAGTTGAAGATCATCGAAAGACTTTAGTGCCAAACGAAAGTAGCCATCATCATCTTTCATAACTAAGCCCGACTTATACCCTTTATCCTGATAAACTTTGTTCCAGCTCTGAGCAAGCTCTTCAATTGTATATGAATTGACAATCAAGAAATATGTATCGTCCAGATTTACACCTTCGTCGATAATCTTCACGACAGGCTCAGGTACAGGTTGAACCTCAGCGACCTGAACAGTATCCTGAGGGGAAACCTCAAGGGAAAGTGTTTCACCTTTATCTTTTGATTTACAAGCAGCAAAAGCAACTATCAGTAACAGAGCAACAAATTTAGCCTTCATATCCGTTCTATTTTATTACAAATGTATATAAATATGAAGGGAGTAGACAAAGAAATTATGCATTTTCAACAAACTTGTAGCCGATACCTTTTAGTGTTTTAATTTGGTCGTTACCAATTTTCTCACGAAGTTTCCGAATATGAACATCAATGGTACGATCGCCAACAACAACATTATCTCCCCAAACCGAATAATAAATTTCCTCACGGGTAAATACCTTCCCAGGCTTTGAAACCAAAAGAGATAACAATTCAAATTCTTTTCGTGGAAGAACCATTTCCTGTCCATCCTTTATAATGTGATACCTTTCTTTATCGATAACCAAATCACCAATAGATACAGTATTGCTATTATCTAATGTTTCTATGGTTCCAATTGCCGCACTTCCTGTTCTTTTAAGTAATGCTTTCACCCGGCTAACAAGTACTTTTGGACGAATTGGCTTGGTAATATAATCATCAGCCCCAGCTTCAAAACCAGCAATTTGAGAATAATCTTCACCACGTGCTGTTAAGAAAGCGATAATCACATTTTGTAATGCCGGAATTTTACGAATTTCTTCGCAAGCAGCAATTCCATCCATTTCAGGCATCATTACATCCAATATAATTAAATCAGGTATTTCCTTTTCAGCTATTTTAATGGCTTCAACACCATTTTGGGCAGTATATACTTTATAATCTTCTTTCTCAAGATTATAACTAATGAACTCAAGAATATCAACTTCATCATCTACCAAAAGAATCTTGTATTTTTTATCACTCATGTCATAAATTATTTACCTGTGCTAAAGTAGGTTTGATGCGTGAATAAAACGTTAACTATTTATTAATTGTGAATATCTGGGAAATTACCAATTTCATTTCGCTTTTTCAAGTGTGAATGTAAAAGTTGTTCCTTCATCCACCACCGATTTAACATTAATCGTTTGTTCGTGTGCTTCAATGATATGTTTTACAATTGATAAACCGAGCCCTGTCCCCCCTTGTTCACGAGATCTGGACTTATCAACCCGGTAAAAGCGCTCAAAAATACGAGGCAGGTATTCTTTCTCAATACCTATCCCATTATCAGCCACCTCAACCATAATGCTATCATGAAGATCGTAAAACGAGATTTTCACAAATCCTTTCTTTCTGCCATACTTTATCCCATTAACAACAAGATTTGTAAGAATCTCCAGTATTCTTTTTTTATCGGCTTTTATCCGAACTACCTTTTCAGGTTTCTCAAACTTAAGTTGAATTTTTCTCTCATTCGCCATTAACATCTCCATATCAAACACGTCATCAACCATCTTTACCAAATCAAATGATTCAATCTTTAGTTTCATTTCACCTGATTCTAATTTATTGATCGACTCAAGATCTTCAACAATAGAGATCATTCTATCAATACTCTTTTCTGTTCGTTGTAAATAAAGTTTATTGATGTTAGAATCGTCAATTCCTCCTTCTAAAAGTGTAAGGATATAACCTTGAATATTAAAGATTGGGGTCTTCAACTCGTGAGAAACATTCCCTACAAATTCCTTCCTGTACCGCTCTAAGTCTTTCAAACGAGCTATCTCCTGAATCTGATTCTTAGCCCATTTTTCAACCTCTACATGTACATCAGCTATTTTATTTTTCTTACTTAAAGATTGCTTTCTTTTCTCTTTAACTGGTATCTCCCGAACGATTTTATATAGTGGTTTAATCTTATCATCAATGTATTTACTCAGAATATTAATCATCATAAAATAGATGATTCCGAAATAAATAATAATAAGTACGATATATGTATATACAGGTATGGCAAAATATTCAAACAAGAGTAGAAAAACAACACTAATTATGGCCAACAACAATGCGATATATACTGAAAGTCTTGTAGGAGAATACGTATTCATCTTTTTTTTGCACAAAAATAGGAAAAAAACGATTCTATCTCATTAACAGTAAATTGATAGTTAATTAACATTTTAGTAATGCATTAAGATGACATCGTTATTTACTTAGCATATATTTTTGCGAGCTGTTAATCTTAACTAGTAAATGATGGAACAATTCTATTTGATCTTGGTAGTCGTTTTATTTGCTTTAGCAATATCTGATCTGGTTGTGGGAGTGAGTAATGACGCAGTAAACTTTTTGAACTCTGCAATTGGTTCAAAAGCTGCACCAAAGTGGATAATCTTTACCGTTGCAAGTCTTGGGGTATTGGTAGGTGCAACTTTTTCAAGTGGTATGATGGAAGTTGCGCGGAAAGGGATCTTTCACCCTGACATGTTTTTCTTCTCAGAAATCATGGTCATCTTTCTTGCGGTTATGATTACCGATGTGATCTTGCTCGATGCGTTTAATACGCTTGGACTACCTACTTCAACAACTGTATCTATAGTATTTGAATTACTGGGGGCAGCCGTAGCTGTTTCTCTGGTTAAAATTAGCAATGCCGGAGAATCTGTTGCAGAACTTTCCAATTATATCAATTCCAGCAAAGCATTGGCAATTATCTCAGGAATTTTGCTGTCAGTGTTTATAGCCTTTTTGGTTGGTGCCATTGTGCAGTACTTATCCAGGCTTGTATTCTCATTCAAACAGCATAAAACTTTAAAATATTATGGGTCTATTTTTGGCGGTCTTTCTATTGCTGCCATGACCTATTTCATGATTATAAAAGGAGCAAAAGGCTCATCCATCATGACAAAAGAAACAGTTGACTACATAAAATCAAACATGGTTATGATTTTAGTTTACAGTTTCCTAGGTTGGTCTTTGTTACTCCAGTTACTCTATTGGATTTTCAAAATTGATATTCCAAAGATGATTGTTTTGGTAGGTACATTTGGCTTAGCAATGGCTTTTGCGGGGAATGACCTTGTAAACTTTATTGGAGTTCCACTCGCTGGATTCTCATCATTTAAAGCATGGGTAGCATCAGGAGGTGCTTCACCAGATTCATTTGGAATGGAAATGCTCGCAGGCAAAGTCCCCACACCATCATACATGCTGCTAATTGCTGGTTTTATAATGATCATCACACTAATAACTTCTCGGAAAGCCAGAAGTGTTGTTGCAACAACAGTGGATCTTTCACGCGATGGAGAAGGTGCTGAAAGATTTGGATCATCTCTTTTTTCAAGAACAATTGTTCGGTCTGTTACTACAATTAATAAAAACTTTCGTAAAGCTCTTCCAAATAAGTTAGTTAGCAGTATTGAAAAACGCTTTGAACCAAGTAAAGAATTTGATTCTATCCCTGAATATGAACGACCTGCTTTTGATAAAATTCGTGCATCAGTTAACCTGATTGTTGCAGGTATTCTTATATCTATTGGTACTTCGCTGAAATTACCTCTCTCAACCACCTACGTTACCTTTATGGTTGCTATGGGTACTTCACTTGCCGACAGAGCCTGGGATCGCGAGAGTGCTGTTTATCGTGTATCTGGTGTGTTCACAGTTATCGGTGGTTGGTTTATGACAGCACTCGTTGCTTTTAGTATTGCTGCTTTTATTGCCTGGATCATTTCAATCAGTGGGAAATACATGATATTCGTATTCGTTGCTGTTGCCATTTTCACAGTTGCCCGCACTTATATCATGTTTAAAAAGAAAGAAAGCATGAAAGAAGAAGACGATGATGAAATCCAGGATGCATCTGATAAAATAATTGAGAAAACTAAAAAGCAAGTGATTAACACCATTCTCAAAGCCAATCAGATTTACTCAGTTGGCATTGAAAGCTTCATTAAAGAAAGTCGTTCCAGCTTAAAAGAATCGATGGAGATGAACAAAGCTTTCAATAAAAAGACCCGGAAAGCAAAAGAAAAAGTTTTCTCTTTTATCCAAAAGCTTCAGCAGGAATCGATGGATAGTGGGCACTGCTATGTGCAGATTGTTGATTATCAGCGTGAAATTATGCATTCACTGAATTTCCTTATTGAACCGCTATTTGTGCATGTTGAAAATAACCACAAACCATTTATTGCGGTTCAGATAGATGAGCTAAATGAGCTTGCCACTACGATTGATGAATTTTTCAACTTTGCACTACATATGGTGAAAGAAGACCAATTTGAAAAGTTTGATGAATTGTTTGACCGTAGAGACAGCCTTATTGATTGCTTAACTAAAGTTGAGAAATCTCAGATTAAGCGAATTAAGAATAAGGAAGTAAACACTCGTAATGCAGTCTTATTCTTTAATATCATTACTGAAACGAAAAACTTAACTTTGAATTCAATCAACCTGATGAAATCACAACGAGATTTTGTTCTAATAAGTAATAAATAGAAGCCACTGGCCTAAAATACAAAAGAGGAAGTTTGTTAAAAGCTTCCTCTTTCATTTTATATGATTGTGATTACTTCATTGTCAATCTCAACCTTGTCCCCTTTCCGAACCTTCGCCCTTTTTCGGAACTCTACCTGGCCATTCAAACTCACCAGACCATCTTCAACAAAAAGCTTCGCCTGTCCTCCAGACTCAACCAATTGCAATACCTTCAACAATTTAATAAGTTCTATATATTCAGCCTTCAATTCAAATTCTATCATTCCAAAATCTTATAAGTTTGCTAACTCTTCTTTCAATTTTCTAGTCAGTTTTGAAACCACCAACTCGTAAGAATGGTCAATCAAATCCTTCACCAAATTGAGAGGAACAGAGCCATCCATTTCCACAGTATTCCAATGTTTCTTGCTCATGTGGTAGCCCGGTTTAATTCCTTCATGCTGTTCTCTTAGCTCAATTGCTTTTTCAGGATCACATTTTAAATTCACGCTCAATGGCCCTTCCAGATTTCCCAAAGAAAACATCTTATCCATCACTTTAAAGACCAAAGTATTATCATCAAAAGGCAAACATTCACTTGTCCCCTTTTTTGAAAGACAATAAGTTCTAAATTCTTCAATATTCATTCCAATACATTTTTACCAAATTTAGTTCAAATAACTAAACCGTCAATATTCAGCAATGTAAATATGCGTGCCTAAAACATACGTGATAATAATCTTTTGCAAGAAGTTTAAAAGAGGTGAACTGCAATACAAATCAAAACCACAGGTGGTTCTTCTCAATATCACGCGTGGTTTCCTTCAAAATGACACGTGGTTTTAACTGATACCACACGTGATTCCGATCAAAAGCAGACGTGGTTTTTACAGATGTCTTCATTTTGTAACTTTTAATTGTCTATTCTCTGGAGAAAAAGCTCATTAATCAGTCAATTCCAAATCTCAAGCTGTTGGATAAAAGGCATCTTTAATATGCTCAAGATTAAAATCATTTCCGAGAAAGATGATTGAGATAACATCAAATCGGGTATCCAAATCACTGTTGTGTTGCTGAATGTAGGCTTCCGCAGCATTCACCAGGAAGCCAATTTTTCTTTTTGTTATTGCCTCCGATGGATGCTCATAACTGCTACGACTTCGAGCTTTTACCTCAACAATAACCAACTCATCACCATCACGGGCTACAATATCCAGCTCATAATGATGAAAATACCAGTTGGTTTCTAAAATTTGATACCCCAAAGTAATCAAATGCTGTTGGGCAATTTCTTCTCCCTTTTTGCCAAGAATTTGTTGAGGAGTGGAATTTTTAGTCATGCTAAATTAATTTAATCATTCATTGAAATAATACTTACTAAAAATACAAAATGAAACATAAAAGCAACAAATAAGAAGGACTTTGATTTTAATTTCTGCATTGGTAAATCTATCTTTGGTTTTTTAAAAACATAACTTCATGGCAATAACAGCTTTTCGGGGCATGGGTTCCTGGTCTCAATTAATATTTGCAGCTTTTGTAATCATAGTTTCTTTTCTTGTTTTCTTAATTGTTGGTTTAGTTACTGCAATTCCGGTGGTAGGTGCAGGAAATCTGATTGATATTCTTTCAACCGGCACTTTTGATAACTCCGAAGCTATTGCATTATTGAAGTATTTTCAGGTTGTCCAAGCTATTGGGTTATTTGTTGTACCTCCTTTTGTTATCGCATACTTATATGAAGGAAATGTATCGAAATACCTTAATCTTGATAACGGATTTAATTTTAAGACCTTGATATTGGCAATACTTTCAATTATGGTTCTTATGCCTTTTATCGGTTTTGTAGGTGAATGGAACAGCCAAATTGAATTACCTGAGTTCATGTCTGGAATTGAAGAATGGATGCGACGCATGGAAGAAAGTGCCGCAATAATGATTGAAAAGTTTATAAAAGTTGAAACCCTGGGTGGTTTACTTTTCAATATATTTATGATTGCAGTGATTCCTGCACTTGGCGAAGAGTTTTTGTTTCGTGGTGTTATTCAGAAGATTTTCACTAACATGACCAAAAACTACCACTGGGGAATATGGATCTCTGCTGCAATTTTCAGTGCGTTTCACATGCAATTCTTAGGTTTCATACCCCGAATGCTTCTTGGGGCATTATTTGGCTATATGCTGGTTTGGAGTGGATCGATGTGGCTTCCGGTACTTGGACATTTCATCAATAATTTGATTGGCGTACTAGCTCTTCATGCACAAAACCTGGATAATGAAAGTACCTCACAAATGGGTGAGTTTGTTGAAAATATGCCTGTACACTGGGGAGTTGCCTTATTTAGTTTGGCACTGACCATCCTTCTGTTGATCGCTATGAAGAATGAATCAAAAACTACGACTAGTTAAATATCAGGTTGGTTTGTAATTTTTCGGCTTCCATCTTTTTTTGTTCCGAAGCCCTAAATACATAGGTTACTCCATACACCTCAGCATTTTCTCTACGAACATCGGGCGCAAGAGCACCAAAGCGATCTTCAACTTCATTCCATATTTGCTGAATGAGCTCATCAGCTCTGTCACGCATTTCCTGCATTTTAATAGCAGCACGTTTATTGATGTTCTCCAAATTAATCATGAAACGATAAGCATCCTGAAATGATTCAAAATGAACCTTTACCAATGCAATTGAAGGACTGTAAATAGGACTTCCACCATGCATACAACGTTTCTTCTCTCCCTCCATAATCCGTTCTCCCCAGGCAAGTACATCCTTTTCAAGATTAAGTGAAGGTACATTCAACGAATCGGGGTTCAGACCATAAAATTCGCGAACTTCAGGCTTCATTTCTTCGCGAACAATAGCAAAGTTCAGCACCTGAATAAAATGAGAAAGATAAAGTTTTGCTTTCTTGAAAATAACTCCGTACTCGTTAGAGTGATCAAATTGATTTTGCTTTGATGCCTGAAGATTGCGCATGCCACCTGAGAAATGAGGGTAAAGCGTCTGTAGTTTATCCAGACTGAACTGACTAAAAGCCAGCTCAGAAATAGCAGTACGTTTCCCTTTCTCTAAAGCTAATTCAATTGCACGCATTCGTGCCTGATCTGTATTTGGCAACCTTCTATAAGGCATAGGTAGTAAACTTTTCGATTTATACGAAGATACAAAATCACATTCCCCGATTAGACTCTTCGCATTAAAACTAATCAACAACCAATTGTTTAAAAACCCAATAAAAACAGGCTATTCGCCTCAAAAAAAGAAACCTGCCCATGAGATATGAACAGGTTTATTAAAATAGAAAAATTGAATTATTTAATTTATCGAAAATCCAACTACAAGCGAGAAAACTCCAGATAAGACATCGCCAAAAACCCAATCATTTCGAAATTCAACAGGAACAGAAAACTTTTCGTTTATAGGAACCTCATAACCAATACCTGCCATTGCACCCAATGCAACTCCAGATCCATCAAGGAAATTGTGAATTCCAACTCCAGATTGCAAGTAGATATTTTCAGTAACAAAAAGCTGTCCTAATCCACCCACATTTAAGGTCCAAATATCATACATGCGCCATCTGAACTCATCATCATTCCCCATAAGAACACTATACCTTTCTTCTACATAATAGAGTCTGTTAACACCAACTTCTCCACCAATCCGAAGTTTTTCCAAAACATCAAATGTAATCTGTACTCCGCCTTTATACACCAAAGGAGAATCACTGGTAATTTGTGTATCATAAGGACTATTATTGGCATCCCAATACGGAACTCCCAACAATTTTTCAAAATCAATGATATTATATCCAAACCCATTGATTATGTTTATGTGCATCTGAGCTTCAGATTTCGAATAGGAAAGAAATAATAAAAAGCAGATAAGACCGAGTAAAGTAATTTTTTTCATAGTAGATTATCTTAAAGATTAATAAAAGAGAATTCTATTTGAACTGTTTACTTATTTTACTACCGATTGATCAAAGAGTACATTCCAGCAACTTACAATTGAACTAAACCACACTTTTCATTCACCTTATACTCTTAATGATCCTACTGATCAATAAGATATGGAAATTTATTAACTATAACTAATAATATACGAGAGAGTTATTTCGAAATTTCTAACATGCGAATAATTGGAACCTTTGCCTTTTCAATAACTTCATCAGAAAGTTGAACCTCAGGCTGTTCATATTTCATACAGATGTATAACTTTTGGAGGTTATTCAACTTCATGTATGAGCAGTCATTACAACCACAAGTAGAATCAATAGAAGGAGCTGGAATAAATAACTTATCCGGGCAAGCTTTCTTCATTTGGTGAAGAATTCCACTTTCTGTAGCAACAATAAACTTTTGTGCTGCGCTGGATTGTACATAACTCAGCAACGAGCTTGTGGAACCAATATGTTTCGCAACCAGAAGAACTGGTTTTTCACATTCAGGATGTGCAATAAACTCAGCATCGGTATGTTGATCCATTAAATCAATTATCTTTTCTACAGAATATTGTTCATGAACCATGCAAGCTCCATCCCAAAGAACCATGTTGCGACCAGTAATGCTGTTTATATAATTACCTAAATTTTTATCTGGAGCAAAAATCAATTTTTCATCTTCAGGAAAGCTATCAACAATTTTTTTTGCATTGGAAGAAGTACAAACGATATCGGTCATCGTTTTCAAATCAGCCGTACAGTTGATGTATGAAATAACTTTATGATCGGGATATTTGGCTTTAAACTCTGCAAACTTTTCGGCAGGAGCAGATTCAGCCAAAGAGCAACCCGCCTTTAAATCAGGAAGAATAACTTTTTTCGAAGGATTAATAATTTTAGCCGTTTCAGCCATAAAGTGAACACCAACAAATACAATCACATCTGCTTCGGTTCTCTCAGCCTCCTGAGCTAATCCAAGGCTATCACCAACGTAATCAGCAATATCCTGCAGTTCAGTCTCAACGTAATAATGGCTTAAGATGACTGCATTTTTCTCCTTTTTCAGCCGGTTGATTTCTTCAACCAGTTTTAGTTGAGGATCGATCTTCTCATCAATATACCCCTTCTCATCCAACATCTCCTGTATCTGTGTCTTGTCCATCACAAATTGCTTTTTCAGAATAATGGGCGCAAAATTACGAAATCCAATTAAAAAACACATGAATGTCCGAATTGTTTCTTGCTTTTAAACACTTCAATATAAATTACGATTTACATTCAGATAAGTTTTACCAAAAAGAAAGCCCCGGCGAATGGCCAGGGCTCTTCAATAGATATACTTTAGATTATAATTTTTGTGCCGAAATCTTTATTGGATCGTCATCTTTAGTTATTGCTTTTATCCTAAACGAATAACGATATTCTTTGTCAGTTAGTCTGTACTCTTTATGAGTCCTTGCCCCCCAGCTATCATCTCCTCCAACTCCCATTTGCTTGTAATTAATATTTACAGAAGTCAGGTCACGAGGTTTTACATCAGTAGTGTGTCGATTTGTTACTCTTCCTCCATCAACAAACTCACCATTGGTGCGACCTTCCGATTCAAAATCTTCCATGATATTATGAAGTGCGCTAACTTCAAGTAGTGGTTCACCAACAAATAGCATACCTACTCCATCTTGATTAGTAATGCTCATCCAGCGAACATCGGTTTTGTTCCCATTTTCCTGCGGACGTAAATAAGCCCAATATTGATCAGCAACCGATCCTGAATATTTACCTACATAGGCACTTCCTTTTCTATCGGCATATGATTCGTGAGGTCCACGACCCAACCAGCTCATTTGATCAAACTGACGTGGCATGACCAGGTTCATTCCAATTAATGGAATTTCCGGAAGATCATCTCTAGTCATTTTAAACTTATTATCAACCTGAACATCTCCACTTCCATATACAGTGTAAGTTGATTTATAATCAGCAATCTTGTCGTTCTTCTCATTAACTAATTCAAATACGAACTGAACTGACACTTTATTTTTAGCAATTTTATTCAGCTTAGAGCTAACAACTCTTCTGTCTTGTCCTGCTTTTCTCCATACTTTGCAACGCTTATCTAAACCATTTCCATAATCATTATCAATTGGAGCACGCCAAAAGTTTGGAACAGGTCCTGTGGATAATAGCTCAACATCTCCAGACTTGAAACTACTTACAATACCTGAAGTTTTATCGAACTTCAGACTAAAACCTTCTCCTGAAACGTTGATCTCAGAATCACTTTCGTTGGCTTCCAGTTTTGGGAATGATTTCACATCAGCTTTAGAAGCAGATTTAAATAATGGAAGTTTCATTTGCTCGCTGGCCAACTCATAATTTGCTGGCACCAAACCTTGTTTATCTTTTGTTTTTGCTGAAAAATTCAGAAAATATTCAGCGCCTGCGTCAGGTGCAATTGAATATTCAATTTTAACTTGCTTTTTAACACCAGCTTCAAGAGCAAAATTAACCAGAGTTCCTTCTTTTATTACTTCTCCATTAGCTACAATACTCCAGCTAATATCAAAGTTATTTAGATTGATAAAAGTATACTTGTTTTGAATTTCAACAAGACCTTTTTTAAGGTTCACAGCTTTAAACCCAAGGTTTTGATAAACCTTCTTCACTTCTAACAAATGTGGTTTAACTCCCCTGTCGGGATCAACCAATCCATTATTACAGAAATTACCATCTGAAGGAACAGTATCCGGACCAAAATCGCCACCATAAGCCCAGTACTTCTCACCGTTTTCATTGGTAGTTAAAATTCCTTGGTCAACCCAATCCCAGATGCAACCACCTTGAAGCGCATCATAACTTTCAATCAAATCCCAGTAGTCCTGAAGATTTCCGACACTATTTCCCATTGCATGAGCATACTCACATTGGATTAGTGGTCTGTCAGGATTAGATTTAGCGTATTTCTCCATCCATTCTATACGTGCATACATTGGGCAATAAATATCGGTATTGAATTCATGCCCAGCTCTTTCATATTGTACAGGCCTTGTTGCATCAATACCTTTAAGGTACTTGTATGTTTCTTCAAAGTTTACGCCGTTTCCTGCCTCGTTACCAAGTGACCAAATAACAACTGATGGTTGGTTCTTATCACGTTCATACATATTCTCCGTACGGTACATATGAGTTTTGCCCCATACCGGATCTTTAGCTAGAGATTCATTGCCATAACCCATTCCGTGCGACTCAACATTTGCTTCATTAATTAAATAAAGGCCATACTTGTTACAGAGCTTGTACCATAATTCAGGTTGTGGATAATGTGATGTACGAACGGTATTGATGTTATGTGATTTCATCACTTCAATATCTTTCAACATGGTTTCCCTGTCTACAACATGTCCTTTTACATCATGGTGCTCATGAAGATTAACACCTTTCATATAAATTGACTTCCCATTAACCATCAACTGTCCATCTTTTACCTCAACAGTTCTGAAACCAACATCCTGACGAATAACTTCGATGATCTCGCCAGCCTGATCTTTCAAAGTAATGAGCAGTAAATAAAGATTTGGTGTTTCGGCTGACCATTTTTTCACATTAGGGAAAACCGCATCAAAAGAAACAACTGCTTTCCCATGTGGAACAGACACTTTCTCAGAAAAGTCTTTAATCAATCTTTCGCCATCTAACAATACCGCTTCAACAGAAACAGTCTTTTCTTCACTTTCATAATTCAAAAGCTCAACATCTAAGGCAAAACCACCATTTTGGTAGTCTTCATCAAGGTTCGCTGTTACTTTAAAATCACGAATGTTTTGATTATTTCTAGCCATCAGAAATACATCACGCGTCATTCCACTCAATCTCCAGAAGTCCTGATCCTCCATATAACTGGCATCACTCCACCTGAAGATTTCAACAGCCAATGTGTTTTTTCCTTTTTTCAAGTATTTTGTGATATTGAACTCAGCAGGTGTTTTACTATCCTCACTGTATCCAACAAATTGCTCGTTCACCCATACATTTAACATTGAACTGGCAGCTCCAAAATGAAGAATAATTTCATCTCCACTTAATTCTGAAGGAATTTCAAAAACACGTTTAAAGGATCCAACTGGATTGTAATGCTCCTGAATTAATGGAGGAGTTTTTTCGTGCGGATACTTCACATTGGTATAAATCGCATAATCAAATCCTTCTGTCTCCCAGTTAGACGGCACAGCAATTTCTGCCCAATCTCCGGTATCATAATCATCCTTAAAAAAGTAATATGGACGCTCAGATAGTTTTTTAGAAAGATTGAATTTCCAAATGCCATTCAAAGACACGACATTGGGAGAATCCCAAATTTCATCATTTTCTGCTTGTTTAGCTGTTGCATACGAAATAAAGTGTGCTCTTGGCTGCTCTTTATTTATCTGAACAATTTCAGGGTCTTCCCATGGTTTTGGGTTAGGTTCCTCAAACACCACATTTTCGTATTTACTTGTACACGATAGTGCAAATACAAGAAATACAAGTAGTAAATTTGTACTTAATCTTCTCATTTGTAGTAGGTTTATTAGTGACACTACCAGTAGGTACTGGTAGGTATGCAAAAATCTACAAAAAATGAATGATATCCAAATAATTGACGATACTAAATTATAAAGGCCGGACAATTGCCCGGCCTTTATACTAAAAGAATACTTGGTATCAATTTTTAATAAATTTAGAAACAAATCTATCCTTTTCATTTTCAACAGAGATAAAATAAAGGCCATTCTGATAAGGATACACCGGATATCTTAATAATCTGTCTTTAGAGTTTACAACATCTTGTTTTATTACTGCTCCTGTAATATTGAAGATTTTAACAATGGTATTTTCACCATCGAATTCTCCCAAAGAAACATTTATAAAATCATTTGTTGGATTAGGATAAATATTAAAGCCTGCAAGTTGATTTAAATCATCAAGCCCCGTAGCAATACTAATATCTGTAAAATCAGAACTATGTATGAAGTTTAAGGTTGTATCTCCTTGTACTTCCATTAGCTGAATTCTCCAGGCGTGATCAGTTGGAGGTGCATCGTAAGTTCCATTTCCACTGAGGTCGGCATAAAAATCTACATCATAGGATTCTCCAATAACAATTCCTAAAACATAAATACTAAATGATTCTGTTGCCGTTAGTGAAGAACTTGCAAGCTCTGTTCCATCTGCTTGATTCACCAATGTAAATTCAAAGTTCTGACCAATATGTGGCGTCATATCTGTAAAATTCACTGTTAGCTTATTTTTCCACATGATATCAGTGAAAGTGGTATTGTGTGCAAACATTAATGTTGTGTCCCCTTGCACATCCATAAGTTCCAGTCTCCAAGCATGATCAGTTGGTGGAGCATCATAAGCCCCATTCCCACTGTGATCCGCAAAAAAGTCAACATTGTAAGATTCACCGGGAACTACTCCCATTACATGAAGAGAGAAATTTTCTTCAACTACCTTATGAACTCTTTTTAGTTCCATTCCACTTTGTGTGTTGGTTACTGAGAGCCATAAATTCTGCCCAACATGTGGTGTCATCCCAGTAAAATCAACAGTTAGTTTATTCATCCACATAATATCAACAAAGGTCGTATTGTGAACAAACATAAGAGTTGTATCACCCATCACATCCATGAGTTCCATTCTCCATGCATGATCTGTTGGTGGAGCATCGTAAGAACCATTCATGTTGAGATCAGCATAAAAATCAACGTAGTAAGAGGCTCCGACTTCGATTCCCATAACATCAATTGAGAAATTTTCAACAACGGTTTTCATTACTCGCTTAAGTTCCATCCCACTTTCAGCATCAGTAACTGATAACCATAAATCCTGACCAACATGAGGTGTCATGCCTGTGAATTCAACCGTAAGTTTATTCATCCACATGATGTCAGTAAAAGTAGTATTGTGAGCAAACATGAGTGTTGTATCACCCATTACATCCATGAGCTCCATTCTCCATGCATGATCTGATGGCGGTGCATCGTAAGAACCATTCATGTTAAGATCAGCATAAAAATCAACGTAGTAAGAGGCTCCGACTTCTATTCCCATAACATCAATTGAGAAATCTTCAACAACGGTTTTCATTACTCGCTTAAGTTCCATTCCGCTTTCAGCATCAGTAACTGATAACCATAAATTCTGCCCAACATGTGGTGTCATCCCAGTAAATTCAACCGTAAGTTTATTCATCCACATAATATCAACAAAGGTTGTATTGTGCACAAAATCAACTGTTTCATTTCCATCAACATCCATCAACTCAATTCTCCAGGCATGATCTGCAGGTGGAGCATCGTACACATTATTCCCATTGTGATCCGAATAAAAATCGACATTGTAAGATTCACCATTTTCAATTCCCTCTACTTCAATAGAAAAGCTTTCCTCAACAGTTTTCTTAGTACGAGCGATTTCCATTCCAGATTGAGTATTGGTTACCGAAAGCCAAAGGTCTTGCCCAACATGAGGTATCATCCCGGTAAAATTAGCAGTTAGAGTATTTTCCTGCATGACTTCATTTACAGTAATTGTGCCAGTCATTCCAAAACTAAGGTGAGGATCACAATGATATTCATAAGAACCTGATGTATTAAACACAAATTCATATGTCCAACCAGTTCCCACATTATTTCCAAATGAAACGGGATTGTTTGGGTAATCTCCAGTTGTTCCATTCACATTGTGACTTCCCTGAGTATTTGTCCAGATGACTGTGTCGCCGGCATTGATCGTTAGCGTAGAAGGGGTGAAAACATTACTGGTTACGGCAACATTATGCGATGTTTGAGCCGAAGCGTATATTGAAAAAAGTAAAAGAAATACAGAACCCAGAATGCTTAATCCTCTAAAAGTAAAAATTGTTTTCATAGGCTGATTTTCTGATTAATGAATAAACTAGATAACAACTTAACCAACAGCTAATGAAAAAAAGATGTTCATGTATTTTATTTCTTTAACAAACTAAAAACCAACAAAAAAGCCGGACGAAAGCCCGGCTTGAAATATAAGTTAATACATGTTGTATTTAGAACATCTTTCGAAAACCTATTAAATCTTTTACTTCTTTTAAAGTTGCAGCTGCTGACTCCCGAGCTTTCTCAGCTCCCATTTTTGCAACTTTTGCCAAATATGCATCATCCGCAAGAATATCAACAATTCGTTCACGAATTGGAGCAGTGAATGAAACAATATCTTCTGCAAGCTGCTTTTTCATATCACCGTAACGAATTTCACATTTGCCGTAAGCCTCATCAAATTGCTGCACAATTGCAGGATCGGAAACGATCTTCATCAGATTAAACAGGTTTTGAACAGGTTCCGGTTTCTCCGAATTCATTTCAGTTGGACCAGCATCAGTAACAGCACGCATAACCTTTTTACGAATCACTTTAGGATCATCATACAGGTTAATTGCATTGCCTTCAGATTTACCCATCTTACCACTTCCGTCAAGACCGGGAACTTTAATTAAATCAGCTCCTTCAAATGTAAACGGTTTAGGGATTGGAAATACATCTGACTTATACATGTGGTTGAAACGCTTGGCAAACTTACGAGCCATTTCCAGGTTTTGTTCCTGATCCTTACCTACTGGTACAAAATGGGCTTTATGAATGATAATATCAGATGCCATCAATACTGGGTAGGTCAACAAACCGGCATTTACATTCTCCGGGCTTTGACGTGCCTTATCCTTAAATGAAGTTGTTCTTTCCAACTCACCTAGGTAAGCGTTCATGTTCATCAGGGTATAAAGCTCCGAAATCTCAGGAACATCACTTTGAATAAAGATGGTTGATTTCTCAGGATCAATTCCACAAGCCAAATACTCTGCCAATACCTGTTTCACACCAGACTGAAGGTTCTCAGGAGTAGGGTGAGTGGTTAAAGAGTGAATATCAGCAATAAAGAAATAGCAATTGTAATCTTCCTGCATGCGCAAAAAGTTTTGAATTGCTCCAAAGTAATTTCCTAAATGTAAATATCCTGTTGGCCTAATGCCACTAACAACTGTCGCTTTATTCATTGGTCGATCCTTCTAAAATTAATGAGTTGCAAAAATAGCTCGATTATGCGAGATGCAAAAATTTATTTTAGACCTTTCAAACGATATGCCGATGAGAATTTAAAAATATACAAATTTTACAAGTGTAGTTATTCTTTTGAAGTATTCATTTGATGAATTGGAGCAACAAGTTGATTTCTAAAATGACTTGGGGTAATACCTTCATTTTTTTTAAAAACACGTATGAATGAGCCTATTGATCCAAATCCTACTTGTTCTGAGATGTATTCAATGGAATATTTTTGCTCATAGTCATCACTGAAAGTCTGTTTCGCTTTCTGAATTCTGAAATTTCCCACAAAGTCGGAAAAAGTGCATTTAAATTCTTCATTAATCAGGTTCGATAAATAGGTCCTGTTTGTATTGAGCTGCTCAGCTACCTGAATGATTTTTAGATCAGAATTGATGAAAATTTCTTCTTGCTCAAATAGCTTAAGTAAATCGGTCTTTAGTCTACTTCTAGTGAGTTCTTTATAGGAAGTTTTACTTAATGTGTTTTCATCGCTAATTAAGTCAGCAACAGTGTAGTTCTGCAAGTATCCCTGAAAACCAATGAAATAGATTAGGGTGCTAAAAATGATAGAAGGAAGTAACAATAAAAAGCCCGAATTGATAAAGGATGACTTTCCAAGAATATTGAAAACAATACTCATTATTGAAGTGATTACAAAAGAAGTCAATAACAGTTTTACCCATGCGATATTCCGTCCTTCAAGATTTGAGTAGAAGTTAGCTACTCGTTTATTATACTTTGTTACCAGTTTGCTTCCCTTAATCAGAAAGAATATAACTTGAATGGCGAAGGTAATACGAGATCCATAGTAAAATATCATCTGAATATTTCCTATTCTAGAAATTGCTCCATCTTGATTGTAATAGAATTTCCGAACAAAGATTTCAGCTTCTTCTATGCCCATCAGTGCATAGTTTATTGCAGATCCAAGAGCAAAAATTAATGCTGGAAGAAAAAAGATCAGGTTTTTTGATTGAAAGCGATTTTCAACTGTAAGCAGTTTTATATAGCAATAATATAAGGGATAAACAGAGAGGGAGCTCAGTGTGTATATCGGATCAAAATAGGTGAAACTTAAGTATTGATTTTGAAAGAATAGAGCATGAGAGATGTAAATGAATAATGCAAAAATCATAAATATACCTAAGAACGACTTGGCTTTATTTTTTGAAGGTCTTCTTGAGCTAAGTAGTAGAATTGCCCAAAAAGCAGTCACATACATGGGAGTATAGATAATAATATCCAGAATCATTTCCGTAAAATTTATGTAATGCAATGCTTCTATTAGTGAATGGAAGATAGGTATTTTTTACGATATGGAAATGCTTTGTACGTTTTGTGAATCCTCATAAGTGTGTATTGAGATATCTTTAATAAAAAATCAAAATATGAAGTGCAACTCGTGTAATACACTTATTTCTCCAGATGAAAATTTTTGTCCTGGCTGTGGTATCTCTATTAAAGATCAAAAACTCACATCACAAACAGACCCTCAAGGACCAAAAACCATTAGTTCAGCAGGAGCTTATTCCGGAACAATGATTAAAAGCAAATCAAAATTTTGGAAAAGGTTAAAAAATAGCATCATCGGATTTATTCTAGCCATTGTTATTGCTCTTATCGTGTGGTTCCAAGTTGATCCTGATGCAGGGAAAAAACTAACCAATATATTGGTCGGATTAGGACTAATGGCAGTATTTGCTTTTTTTATTTACCGAAAAGCAAAAAAGGGAAAAGGAAGGCGCAGAGGAGGGAGTTTTCGCAGAGGCAACAGGAGCGATGATGATCGTGATGATGACCAGTATGATGATGACGATGATGATGGCGGCGATGATGATTAATTCATAAAAAACCAAAGATTTATTATGCTTTTTTGTACAAGTTGTGGGAAAGAAATTTCTGAAGGTGTACTGTTTTGTGGCTCTTGTGGAAGTGACCAAAATAATACTCCGAACTCATGTAGGAGTTGTGGGAAAGTTTTAGAGGAAAATGAAAAATTCTGCCTGGGATGCGGAACTCAAATCGGGAAAGCACCCGAATCTCGATCTCAAAAGGAAGCACCACAGGAATCCTCACCTAAAAAGGAAAAATTCACCAAAGAGGGAAGAAAAATAATTACCGGTGGGCCAAAACCAGATACCCAACAGCAAGCTCCACCTATTTCATCCGCTGGCATTCAATCCAAAAAGAAAAAAAAAGGATGTATGGGTTACCTTGGGAAGAGTATTCTCATAGTTTTAGTTCTCCTAATTATTGGTGTTATTATAATATGGAACTTACCAGAAGATGATGTGGATAACACTCCATTAGTTGAGAATAATGCAAATGAAGAAACTACTATTCAGCAAAATTCAAGAAAGATTAAAGCATTTAAGCAAAAACCTTTATCAAAACAAACAGCAACAATTAGTGCAGAGAATCCGGTTGCTGTATTTGAAAAGGTAAAGCTCGATTTTGGAGATTTTAATATTGACAAAACGAGGGAAGTTTCACTTCAACAATTCCCCGACATTATTATTGATGGCGAATGTAAAATAGTAACCTATGATATTTCATTGGGAAGAACAACGCAGTTAAACGATTATATGACCATTACTTTACCTTTCGACAAAAGTTTTATTAAAAAGGGAAAGGTAGAAAATTGCGTTGTAGCCCAATATTTAAACGAAAAAACAGACGAGTGGGAACCTGTATTATTCGAAATTGATACTAAAAATAATGTCGTTCATATTGAAACTGATCATCTTAGTAAGTATGGTGTTTTTACAATAAAAAATGAAACAAAAAGGCATGCTTATGTAAGTAAATTCTATATCCCCGAAAGGTATTTTTCTTCCGACGAGAGCGAATTACACCTGGATGTTATCGAAAAATACTATTCTGGCGGAAAGAGCTTAGGCGAAGAAGCACTAAGTATGGGACTTAACTTTTGGGGGCCATTTGCCGGACACACCGGTGCGGCAATTAATACAGTTACTTTAGGAGGAACATTTTCAACAAAGTTTATCGATAAGCTTAATGATAGGTTTAAGAATGCAGGTTATATTTTCAGTACGGTACAACTGGGTTACGATTTATGGCGTGGCGATCAGAAAAGTGCAGCTATAAATCTCACTAAAAATCTTATAAGCCAAACGGTTGCAGAAATAGGAAGCAAATCTCTAAATTTGGCTTTTGTGGGTGTTTATATTATCGATTATTCGCTTACAACATTTGGGAACGCCGCCATGGCTTCACGGTATGAAGAGCTATTTACAGTTTACAAATACTATAATAAAACAAAAAATTCTCATCGACGCACTAATAAAGAATGGCGTGAATTTTTTATCGACACAGAGAAGAAGGCTGAAAAAAATCCAACGAAAGCCAGTAAGTTAATTATGGAAGAAATTGATGCTTATTCTCGTGAATTTATTCAATTTGTTGGGCTTGGAACAGATAATGAGAACACGATGGAATTTAATGCTCTTGCCGGAGAAGCAGGTGTTAAAAGTGTTGCATGGCCAAATCCTGATGATGTTTTAAAAATTCAGCAAGAAGGGAAGCAGCAGTTAATTGATAGACTTTATCCGGTTTTTGAATCTTTAAATAATTATCGGATAAATAGGATGAGAGAAGAGCTTGAAAAAGAGTGCAGTGAGATACAAAAAATAATGAATGCAAAAATTCCAATGACCATTACCGAAGATCTTGATGAGGGAGAAGAACCAGAATATGCAAAACATATTGTGGCCATTAGACCTCTTAGCAAAGAAGCAGATAAAAAACAGTGGACAGGGAGGCTAAATAAAGATGGATTCATTAAAACTTCGTTTACTGTTATTGGCTATGTTTTGGCTGGAGAACCCAACAAAGTAGAAATTT
This sequence comes from uncultured Sunxiuqinia sp., assembly GCA_965372405.1. Classification (GTDB taxonomy): domain Bacteria; phylum Bacteroidota; class Bacteroidia; order Bacteroidales; family Prolixibacteraceae; genus Sunxiuqinia. The sequence continues at coordinate 412 of CBDVCE010000071.1, read as the reverse complement.
ACGACCCCGAAGATACACCCGGTGATGACGATCCTTTATTAGTTAAATCATTTACTGTTAATGAAAATGGAGTTATTGTTTATACTAATGATGAAGAATTTGAATTGGAAGACGGTCCATGGGAAATTTCAACACTTGAATCACAAAGTCTTTATAATGCTTTAGAAAATATTGATATGAGTGAAGTGATGGGAGAAGTAGCGAAAGATTTCGACAAACAATTATCTGACTGGGTGAATAGAGCTAATGGAGGGGCAGGCAACACAGCAGAAGAGGCAGAAGATCCGAAAGCAACAGAAGAAAAGATATTAGCCCAAAAAACAAAGGAAGTAGAAGAAAAGAAAGCTTACGCAAAAGCGAATGAACTACCCCGGGGCAGAGCCCACGAGGTATCAAAAAAGAGTCAGTTGAC
>CBDVCE010000070.1:0-25031 GCA_965372405.1 uncultured Sunxiuqinia sp. | reverse complement strand
CGGACAATTAGTAAAACAAGAATACTTCGGAGCAAATCAAGGAATGGAGAAAGATCTTTGGATGAATGGTAATTTTGCACCAGGAACTTACGTAGTCCGTGGAACATTGATAACAAAGAATGGCAAACTCATTGTTGATACTGAGGAAATATTAATCGGGTGCAGCGGTTTTTAACCGCTGATTAATCGGAAGTTAGAAACTTCCGCACCCAATTTATTACTATTTGCCTACAACTGCTTCTTCCTTATCCTCAATTCACCAGTACCGCATATTTCTTACGAAACTCATCCATTTGATTAAATAAGCTTGTTAAAATATCGGATGGAGTAAAGTTCGCAGCCTGTTCAACAGCCATGCAAAACTGATCGTAGCTTTTTAATGCATCAGATTTAAGACTACTAGCAGAAGGACCGTCGGTAGCTGCTTCTTGTGCATTTCGGGTTTGGTATACGGTATTAAATTCCGTATTGGATGTTTCCAGTCCGGTCATCATATCCGTAATACCAATAGTTGCTGCATTTGCGTTTAGGCCTTCGTTTGCATTAAACTTCTCAAACAATTCAGAAAATACACCTGTCTCTGTGTTCATGGCTTTTGAGGCAGTATTCCAATAAGGGGATAAAAAAATCTCGAATTGTTGAGCGGCTTCTTTCTTTACTGCATCACGACCTCGGATTGCAGTAGTTACATTGCGTTTAATCTCTGCAAAACGATCATCACGATCTGTGTCAATTCCTGCAAGCTGAGCAGTTAGTGCACTCTTTGAAGCTTTGTTCATCTGGTTGCCCATGGCATTGTTATTCGTTTCCAGTTGAGCCAAAATAGCTTTAGGCAACTCACCCAGGCTTTCCTTTACCGGGGTGGCACATTCAATAGTTGACTTGTTAAGTGAAAATAAATCATCAATTGTTAGATTGTTTAAATGCAGAATAACGAATTGGGTTGTTTCCATAATAATTGTTTTTAGTTTGATATTATTTATTTGGTAACATTTAAATATTCTTCTAATGTTGATTCTACATTTTGTAGATTTCACAAATGTGCCTCCATGAAGCTTCTACAATTCGTAGATCATTCCCTATTCTTCTGCTGAAACATCTACAATTTGTAGTTGGTTCCCAGCTCTTCAGTTGAAGCATCTACAAAATGTAGATGACTCCCGGATGAAAGAAGGAAGATCTACAAAACGTAGTTCCTCCTAACTTTCGGTTTCCAACCCTTATTATCCAATGGAAACATATTATTTTCCGATTTGAGAACTAAATTGGTTGGTATTGTATTACTGATTGATTTCCATATATATTCTTGAATTAGGGTAGTACCAATTTACAAAGCCTAAACTTGACATAAAAACAATATCTGGTAAATTATATGAACACCCCCATATTTGAATAGGAACTACCCTTATTTTACGATGAACGTTCATTTTCGCCCGTTTTATGTTCATCAAAAACCCGAAACTTTTATTACTTCAGCCTAATTTGAACTATTTTGGGAGTGATTATACAGGCTAAGATGTCGAAAATCAGTTACCCACAAAAAGAAACCCCTCATCGAAAACGACGAAGGGTCAATATAGATATTCATATGAATACGAAATGGAACTACTCTAAAACAAGCTCTTTAATTTGTCCATAATCTGCTCCTCTAATCTGTACAAATTCAGAAATCATTTCATTCAGTTTTTCTTTGTTTGAAGTAGCCAGATTATTTTGCTGACCAATATCCTCACTCAAATTGTATAACTGGTATTTAGACGAATTTCCAGATTCGATTTCAACATGACCAAATATTGCTGCTCCTTTATAAGGTGGAATCATGAGCCAATCTCCCTTACGAAATGCTGTTCTAGATGTTGCCTGTATAATAAGATTTTCGCGACCCTCTTTGCTCTCCCCCATCAAAACATTCATAAGCTCCTGGCTATCTGTTTCTGGCTGTTCTGCACCCACTAATTCGGCTAATGAAGCCAATAAATCCATTTGACAAACCATTGCATCTGAAACCTGAGGTGTAATTTTTCCTTTCCAGTAGGTCATAAACGGAACACGCGTGCCCGCTTCGAACAAACTGTATTTTCCACCTCGTAGCGCCCCTGCTGGCGTATGATCTCCAAGTTTTTCAACAGCATCGTCATAATAACCATCATTCAAAACAGGTCCGTTATCACTTGAGAAAACAATAAGTGTATTCTCAAGTAACCCTTCTTCTTCCAAGGTATTTATAAATTCACCAACACACCAGTCAGCTTCCAGGATTACATCTCCACGAGGTCCCATTCCAGATTTGCCAACAAAACGAGGATGAGGAGTTCTTGGCACATGTGGCTGCTGTAGCGCATAGTAAAGGAAAAATGGTTCTGCTTTATGTGATTTTACATACTCCTTTGCCTTATCCAAAAAATGATCGGCCATGTCTTCATCAATCCATTTCGCTGTTTCTCCACCTTTCATAAAACCAATACGAGGAATGCCATTTACAATACTATTGAAGTGACCATGTTCCCACCTCATTTTTAGCAATTCAGGATTTTCTTTTCCTGTAGGTTCTCCCTCAAAGTTTTTCTTGTAATTAATTTGAATTGGGTCATTGGCATCTAATCCGACAACCATACCATCTTCAATATAGACAGTTGGAACACGGTCTTGAGTTGCTGCCATTATGTAAGAATAATCAAACCCAACTTCATTTGGAGATGGAGATATTTTTGCGTTCCAATCCACCTGTCCATTGCCCAATCCAAGATGCCACTTTCCAACAATTCCGGTATAATAACCTGCTGTTTTCAACATTTTAGGAATTGTAATTTGTTCCGTAGTGATTAATAAAGGAGCAGTACCCGGAAGAATTCTGGCATTCTTTTCTCTCCATGGATAAACACCTGTAAGCATACCATAACGACTAGGAGTACAAGTTGCTGAAGTAGCATATCCATTTGTAAAACGAACACCGCCTTCAGCTAACGCATCAATATTTGGAGTGCTAAGTTCAGTTGCGCCATAAGAACTTAAGTCGCCATAACCCAAATCATCAAGGTAAATGACCACAATATTAGGCTTCTTTACAGGTTCTTTTTTCTCTACGCTGTTACAAGAATTAAGGCTTAAGAGACCAATTAAAAAAATAAGGATGTAAATAGATTTAAAGTGCATAGGATTTCTTTTTTTATAGTTTAGACTGATGAAGAACCAAATATAAAAAAAGAAATCCCCTTATAAACAACAAAACTGCTATCAGAATTAAATTAGTTCATCTTCATTAAATTTCCCCAGCTTAAGGTATTTCTCATAGAGCACTTGATAAGCCTCTGCCCTTTGAGGATCTGGATGATACTCCTTTTCAAAACCACCACCCATTTTCTTTTGTGCATCAGCAATACTAGGATAAATACCTGCACAAACTGCAGCAGCCATTGCCGAACCTAAAGCACAAGCCTGTTCTGAACGAGCAACTTTTATAGGCATATTCAAAACGTCAGCAACAATTTGCATAACAAAAGATGATTTCTTTGCCACTCCTCCAAGAGCAATTACTCCATCAATTCTAACACCCTCTGAAATAAATCGGTCGATAATGGCTTTTGACCCAAAAGCTGTTGCCTCAACTAAAGCTTTAAAAATTCGAGGCGCATCAGAACCTAAAGTAAGACCAGAAATGGCTCCTTTTAATGCCTGATTAGCATCGGGCGTTCTCCTGCCATTCATCCAGTCTGTAGCAATAATATCGTTCTCATCAATCGGCAACTTTGCGGCCTCACTACTCAGTTTAGCAATTATTTTATCTGAGGTTTCTTCTATTAGTTTTTCTTTCGTGTCGTTATCAATCAATTCAGAATCAACAAGAATATTCTTTAAAGGCCATTCTATAACCTGCTTAAACCATGCATAAATATCACCAAATGCCGACTGACCAGCTTCTAGTCCGTACATACCGGGAACGATAGAACCATCAACCTGACCACAAATACCAGGAACAACCTTATCACCAATCACATCTAAAGGAGCAATAAGCATATCACAAGTTGACGTTCCCATTACCTTTGAGAGATAATAAGGCTCAATTTCAGCACCAACAGCACCAAGGTGAGCATCAAAAGCACCAACACCTACTACTACATCTGCTGAAAGGCCGAGCTTTGTTGCCCATTCTTTTGATAGTTTTCCTACCTGAACATCACAAGTAAATGTTTCCTTAAAAAGGCGATCTCTTAAGCCCGACAACAATGGGTCGAGTGTAGTAAGGAATTCTTCAGAAGGAAGTCCTCCAAAAGCTTCATGCCACATGGCTTTATGCCCTGCTGCACATCGACTTCTTTTAAGTGTTTTTGGGCGGGTTTTACCAGTTAATAATGCAGGAATCCAATCACAATGTTCTACCCATGAATAAGCAGCACGATAAACTCCTGCATCTTCACGAATAACATGTAGTAACTTGGCCCAGAACCACTCCGATGAATAAATACCACCTTCATACTTTGTAAAATCGACATCCCACTTTCTTGCAAGCTCATTGATTTCATCAGCCTCTTTAACCGCCGTATGATCTTTCCACAATACGAACATGGCATTTGGGTTTTCCTCAAATCCTTTGGTAAGTGAAAGCGGAACACCTTGCTCATTTACAGCCACAGGAGTAGAGCCAGTTGTATCAACTGTGATTCCAACTATATTTTCAGCAACTCCATCCGGAGCTTGTTTTACCGCTTCAGTAATCGTATACTCCAAACCTTCCAGGTAATCTTTCGGATGTTGCCTAAACTGGTTTTTGTTTGCATCACAGTATTTCCTTTCTTTCCAACGAGGATATGCATACACGGCACTGGCAATTTCATCTCCTGTTTCAACATTAACAATTAAAGATCGAACTGAATCAGATCCGTAATCCAGACCTATAGTATACTTCGTACTCATTATCTTTTGGTTTTATTATTCTTAAAATATTATTTATTAATCCAGAATATCAATTTCGGCTATTGTTGCAGAAGTACTTCCTCCAGCACCATTGATTAATTGAATTTGAATATATCTGGTTTGAACAGCATTATCCAAACGTACTGCTCTTGGTGTAGGATCGTTGATCAGATTTCCGATATCAAAAGTTTTAATTTCTCTCCATGATTTTCCATCATTGCTAACTTTCAGAATACCTTTCTCAATTAATCCTTCTTTATAACTTAAAGGTGGTGTATAAATAAAGCCCTTCATATTCACGACTTCTTTCATGTCAATAATAAGGCTTGGCACTTCATTACCTGAATTCCAATAGGTATTAATATCACCATCAATGGCGTATAGGGCAACATGATTTCTATCGGATGAGCCAGCTTTAACGGCCCATTTCTTTTTTATAATACCGAACTCTGCAATTGCCAAACTTCCACTCATTTCTTTAACAAAAGCCCTTGCTTTTACTTCTCCTGATTTAAGTTTGAAAGAGTTCTCATATTGAAGTGATTTCTTATTCGGTTCAGAGCCATCAGTTGTGTAGCAGATTACAGCATTACTACTCAAATTCTTCTGAAAATCTACTCCGTGTTTTTTCCACCCAAAATCATCTTTCTTTTGCTTAATTGTTACCATCCCTACCGGGCTTCTGGAAATTACCAACTGCGGAGGACGAGGGGAATAATAATGAGCTGAGACTTTTGAAATTGTTGGATTGCTTCTTGATTCAAGAATTCTTACCCGAAATTTGTTCGTAGTGACATCCGGAAATCTCAATATCTTCTTATAGCCAACAACTGTTCCTTCAGCAATTTGCTCCCATTTATTATTAATCCAGGCATCCAACGCATGTTTCTCAATACGCTGTCCTTTTATTTGAATTGCTTCTTGCAATACAAAACGGTTAAATGTAATCGGATTATTGAGGTAGAACTTATAACTTGTTTTTCCTTCTTTAGCTAAAGCAAATGTATTTTCATCCGAATCGAGAATTGCCTTATTCCCTTTTGCACTCTTTAATAAATCAACTTCATACGTTTCCCTAATTCGTTTACCTACCTCTTTTAATACGGTCACATCTTCATTTGAAAAACGACCTTCACGGTTTGGTGGAATATTTAATAAGAATGTAGAATTTCCTCCTACAGAACGCTCATACATGTCAAAAATATCATCAGCACTACGTACGCGTTGTTTATCTTCATCACGATAAAACCATCCTTCACGAATTGAAGTATTGGTTTCTGCCGGAAGATAATGGAGATATTTTCCTTCATACAATTTCTCCCGACTTCCGAGGTCTCCATGCATATCGGGGAACATAATCATTTGCTCCGGATCTTCTTCAAATGTTACCACGTCCCACTCCGATTCGCGAGTACCCCCTGATTCGTTACCACACCAACGAACATCACCTTTCCCAAAAATAACAGCTTTGGGTGCCAATGTATAAATCAACTCTTTCCATGCAAGGTAATTATAGGTTTGTCCACCTTTACGTTTTGGATGGGCACCATCAAACCAAACTTCATCAATTGGTCCATACTCCGTTAATAGTTCAAATAACTGATTCAGGAAGTATTCGTTATAATCGTCAACCAAATACTTAAATGTTGTTTTATTCGTAAATGGTCTTCCTTTAACTGGTCTTGGAATCACGCGATCTGTATATTTACTCAGGTTGCCATATAGTCCGGCTTTGTTCTCAATCTGATACAGATCGGCTGGTGACAAATATACTCCTAATTTAAGTCCGTACTTTTTACAGGATTCAGACAAATCCTTTAGTACATCACCTTTTCCACCTCTAAATGGTGAGGACATGATACCATGTTTGGTATAGCGCGTCTGCCACAAGCAAAAACCATCATGATGCTTTGCTGTAAACATAACCAGCTTCATCCCTGCTTCCTTTGCCGTTTGGCACCACTGGTCGGTATTCAGATTTTTCAGGTTGAAAATCTTTGGATCTTCAAAACCATCACCCCATTCTTTGCGTGTAAATGTGTTAACACCAAAATGAACAAAACATGTATATTCTAGTTTTTTGTATTCAAATTGATTCCTGGTAGGTAGAATATTTGCAGCCTTTTCAATTATCTGCTCTTTCGAGTCATCCGATTCAAGCTTAATTGTGTTTTGACCCTGTACAAATGATGACAATAGAACTATTGCACCAATGATTAATGTTATTCTCTTCCTCATATTTTTGTTTTATTGTTTTATTCAGATGAATCTATCTATTCACTCTTAGTCAATTTTACACTTAATGATTCAAGATGATCTCTCTCTGATTTCTCCAAATAGTAATTGTGTTGATCTTAGTTCCGTTTTCAAATGGGTTTGTATTTTCTTTCAAAAAGAAGTTCACATCTTTTATAGTTGTATCATTTACTTTGAGAATTACATCACCCTTTCTAAAACCGAAATCTGGCGCTTTACCAAATATCGGAACTTCGACCACCAATGCGCCAATTTTATCATATATCCCGGCCGCAGAAACCTCTCCGTCAGTTTCAATACTTTTTATTTGTCCGCCGTAAAAATCAAAAGTTCCATTTCCACTTTTCAACACGTTCACTATTTTAGGAATCTCAGGCTGTTTGGCTAAGTTCTTCAACTCAGGTCTTTGCACACCAAACTTGTCCATAGGGAAATTATTCCATCCCAAAGTAAACGTCTTGCTTTCTGGTAAAACAGTAAAGTCACCACGCGGGGCATCAGCGAATAATGGGTCTCCAGCCATACTATGTTTGTCTATTCCTATCTTCTGGTTCTCTTCCAAAGCTTCACTCGACATAAACCAGTTATAGTCAACTTCAGTTCCCCAATGATCAACTCGTATTGGGAAGAACCGAGTTCCAAAGATATTTCCACGAATAATATCACTGTTATTTTTAAGCCAAACATGTGGATGCATGGCATTATTTATACAAATGTTATTTTCTACCCGACGATGGTATCCTTCACGCAATTTTATTCCATTTTTAAGGCATAGATTATTGTAGATATAATAATAAGAAGAGCCATCATCCAGGTCAATATCCCAACCATGATCACAACGTATACGGTTATTTCTGATTACAGTGGGTGCAAGAAAATCTAGAAAAATTATGGAGCGGTCGGCTTCAACCCTTCCTTCTGTCTGGCTGTTTCCAACCATCCAAAAACGGTCGCGTCCCCAACTGTTAAAACTACCATGATCCGAAGTTTCCAAAACAGTATTAAACACATCGTTGAACTCAATTACATGGCCTCCCCACGCTCCCTCACTAACATTAATTCCGGCACGCGGACAGTCGTAAATACTATTATGGCTAACCGTAATAAATGCTGCCATACTTATTTGTACGCCAGCAACCTGCTTTTCAACTTTCCCAAAATCATGAAGCAGATTGTTATGAGCACTACAATAGGCAGGATATTTATTGTTTTTTGGCCCTGGTGTCATATCCAGTTCCTCATTAGAAACCGGCGTTCCATATGGAATAAATTTTGGATTTCGGACAGCTGAAGTATCTCCAACAAAACAAATGGCACTGGCTCCAACATCGTACATATGACAGCCTTCAACCTTTGAGAAACGGTTAAATGCATTCATAAATACTGCATTACTACCAATCTGGCTGAATTCACAATTCTGAACACTGCAATTTTCAGTTCCCTCAAAATAAACTGCACCACCACGATATATAGCCCAATCGCTACGCAATAGTTTATCTGAAGTTTTCATGAAAGTACGGATGGAACGATTAAAATGAAATCCTTTAAATGAAAGGTATTCAACTGGTGTTTCTTCTGTTCCAATAACTTTTATAAAATTCTCAAGATAGGCAACTTCAACATTTGCATTTTGCAAATCAACATCACTAGCCGGTTTAAAATAGAGTATACTTTTTGTTCGATCTAAATACCATTCTTTCTCAGCATCCAGTTCCTCAAATATATTTTCTACATAGCGTAATTTTGGATGCAAACCATTTTCCGGACGATTGTTTTGAAAACCACCCTCCATTTCTAATTCATCCTTACTTTTTTTACCTGTAATCTTGAAATGAAAACCACCCCACATGGCTTTATGAATAACATGAAAATAACCGTCAGCAGGATCTTTCCATTCTTTTACCTTTTCTTTCGAGATACAATCTTCAGCCGTACCGTTAAAAATGCGGATGTCAGGATCATAATTGGGATAGCGAGCTAATACCTGCTCTTCATCATTGATATACAACGATTCGAAAATCAGTCCTTTTGGTACTTCCGCTTTATATATTCCACGTTTAAATGGCTTCCAATTTAGCTTCAACTGTTTCCCTCCTAAAACTAAAGGCTTCTCTTCAGGATAGGCTTCATAACTAACTGGCCCCATTTCTGTTCCTCCATCGGCAGGGGTAAAAGTAGCCGATTGAGTTCTGTAATATTTTCCGCCTTTAAAATATACTGTTACCGGCACATTCGGATTTTGTTTTTTAAACTTACGAACAAGATATTGAGCTCCCTCAAAACTGGCAACCGGATTTTCAAGTGTTCCCAAATTTGAATCGGTACCATTTGGCGAAACATAGTAATACTTGAAAGGCTCAACTTCTTGAGCATTTACAAGACTAGCAAAACATATTGCAATGAAAATGAAAAAGATTCTTTTATTCATCCGTTAAAAATTTACAAGTTTGAAAAATTTACCTTGAAATTTGAGAACGGATGTAAGCGCTCCGCTCTCACATAAACTTTTTTAATCATACATGTTTGTTCAATTTATGTTCAAATAAGTTCCTGTTCGTTTCATGGTTTATAGTTTTATCTTTCAAAATTGAAAAAAACAAACCGATAATCAATCATGTACTGTCCCGTATTCTAGAGGCTAAAAATTGACATATAAATCAATTTATTTTAAGAGGGAAATGATTATACAATACAAAATTCTCTGCATGCTACTAATTTACTTCTAATTGATCTTTAGAAGGCAGATCAGGAAACTTTTGGTGTGGCTCGGCCTGATACCAAAAAGCAACTGATGAAACATCACTCTTTTGTGGCAAATAGCGTCCTTCACTTCTCCATCCCAAGTCCTGAATTGTTACTTTCAAATCCTTCTCGAAACGAATGGGATCAGTAATATGCCAACGGTACATCCCAAATCGTTGATTTGACTTATAGGTTCCATCTGGTCGTATTACCTGATGCAAACCAGCATAGGCTGTAGAGAACTCTTTGTATTGACCACCTCTGTCGAAGTTGTATGAGCCACAAAAGTAATCCTCCAATCCGGTACCACAGATGGTCGGAAATTCTTTATCACCGTCCATGAAAAACTTAATTTCACCTTCGCCCCACCAGCCATTATTATTTACTTGCTGAGCTAAATAGGTTCCTACATACTGCCCTTTACCTTTTATACCATCAATAATAGTAATTGGTGTTTTATATGGATTTGGATTCACCCGACGAAACTGTGCATGAAAATAGGCTGCATCTTCAGGAACATTTGTTAGACAGTAATCAATCTGATAGTACAAACGCATTGCTTTTTCATCAATATTCTCCATGGTGATTCTGCACTTTTTCCGAAATGGCATTTGCCAGTAACAATTAAACGCACTCCCCGGATTTACACAAACTGCCAATGAATTAAGGTGTGTATATTCACCCCAACCCATTCCAAAAAAGTCACCAACCGGACATTCAACTGAAGGTTCTTTTTCATCGTCCCAGTATATTCGCAGAATTGAATTTCTCCATGTTCCAGTTGGCGTCATCCAAATGTGTTGAATACAACCTGACTCATTAATTTCAGCCAATGTGAAAATCTGACCAGCTTCAATATTAATAAACGGATTTACTTTCCAGCCTTGCCCCAAATCACGAGCGGCGTGTGCAGCTGTTCCTTCTTCAAGAGTTGCCATTCCGCCTTTACCTTTTTCTCCGGTAAAGTTTTCAGGACTAATTGAACGTGTTTTGGCATCTGACAATTGATATAAATTGCTCAGATTATTATTCAATCCATTAAATTTTTCCTGAGCATTAAGTGCTATAAACGAGACCAATGCTATTGCTAAGATGAATGCTTTTTTCATAGTAGATATTTGTTTTGTATATATTATTTTATTCGTTCAATGTTATAAACTCTCACATCTTTATCCTGAATTCCGGGTAAGCTGGTTGATGATTTATCCAGATAAAAATAGGCTGTAGCACAAACATCATCACTACGCCAAAAATTAGTCCAGCCTTTAGGGAAATCCGGAGAATTTATATCTGCCGTACAATCCCCTTCATTTATCCGATATAGTTTAGATTGATCGGCATCCCATACTGAGACTAGTTCCAATTCAACCTTATTATTTATCATCTCAACAATACGATCATAAAATGCATTTCCCATTTGCTGAATGCTTACTCTACAATCGCTATTGAAAAATATTGGATCAATTGTGTGGTACCTATAAAAAGCATAAAGGCCTTTATCAGGATCGGCAATAGGTGAGCCTTGTTTTTGGTTTGAAAATGGGAATTGAGACCATCCAGTTCCAATGTAATCTTCGGTACCTGTTCCACACAGCGTTGGAAATTCTTCATCACCATCTAAATAGATTTTCACCTCTCCTTCACCAAACCAAGTGTCGTGATATGCGGTATCACAGACCACTCCAATATTTGTCCCCAAAAACCGTCCTTTACCTTGAACTTCAGGTAAGATTTCGAAATCCTCTTTTAATTTGGTCTTGGTAGATCGATTCCAGAAAGCATGAAAATAAAGACTGTTTTGTGGAAGTTTTTCCATTAACGAATAATTCACGTCAAAATAAAACATGTGCTTTGCGTCTGTTTCATTTCGAATAATCATTTTTGCTGATTTATGAAATGGCATCTGTACAAAACTGCAGTAGCTTCTACCTTCAGGCTGAGAAAACAGCTCCGATTCAAAAGCTTTTTTCATGGGTAATCCCATTCCAAAAAAGTCGTGTATCGGAACGGAAACTGCGGGTTTAGTATCTCCATCCCAGTAAATTTCCAAAATAATATTTCTTCTGTCTGCTGGATTATGAACGAATGAACCGGTCATCCACATACGGTTTATAATCCCAATACCTTCAACATCAAAAAACGTACGAGCTTCTCCAGATTCCAAGACTTCCATTGCCGCACCCTTGGCGCCAGCATTACGTTTTCCGCCTTCACCTTTTTCTCCTGTTGGATTTTCAAAACTCACCCACTTACTTTTAACGCCTTCCTGAAACTGAAAAATTTGATTGGATTGTTGCTCCTGATCAGATACCTGGCAGCCAAAAGCAACAAAAAATAAAACCAGACTTAAAACATATATTCTCATAATCTACTATTTTTTTCTTTGACTTATTGATTTATTTAATACTCAAAAACAACTCCGGTATGACACTTAAATGAAGGAACAACTACCGAATATTTCCCATCTTTTTTCTCTGCTTTTAAAACTTCCCCCTCAGGAATCAGGTAAACTTTTTTCACTTCTTTGTCTAAGTCAACAGTTACCGGAACATTATGAAGAGGCACCAAATCTTCAATGACCTGAGCCCTACCTCGTTTATGAGGTGTTCCATAAGTAAGGTGAACCACAAAGCGGTTCTGCTGAGGCTGATGCAGTAAATTCATTCTTCCACAACTTGGCATTTCAACGGCCACCATTGGATTGATCAATAATTGCTTTAATACATTATATAAAAGTTGACGGTGAACCTGAGAGCCTTCTTTTGCATAAATCGACTCTAGCTCATGCGCACACCAAACAACATTACCTTTACGGATAACAGCCGGATGTGCTGCGGGATCAAGCTTGTATGGAGTATTATCATGTGAAGTCCAATGCTCGACTGTGCGGTCAAAATAGGGCTCGTAAACTTGTGCCAGTACTTTAGTACCTGGTTCTGGTTTTACTCGCATCGCAGCCATCCTGTTCAAAAAAGGAGATTGAACCAAATTATTGGAAAGGTTATCTGCCACGAGTGTATAATCATTTTCATAATTGGCTTCTCCAAGATATTCAGCACCAATATCAAATTTCCATTTCCCATTCTCAAAAGCCCCTTTGCCAATAATGAATAACTTCCCACCTCGATCAATATAAGTCTGGATTATTGCCGTTTCATTTTCATTCAATTTCACATCACTGTTCAAGATTAAAACGTCGACCAGATTCCAATCCTTCAAATTATTTGCAACTACAAAGTTTACCTGATGCTCCAAAAGCATAGATGTTAGACTTTTATCCTTTCCAGTAAAGCTTAACCAAACTGCCGTTTTTGCCAACTGTTTTGCATCCACACAATAATCCTCTATTTTTTCAATATAAGAATAAGCATGACCGATATTATCGTATGTCGCTTTCTCCAGCTTTCCAGATGGATGCAATTGATCACCAAAATTAGCCATTGCACCAAACGACAGCATATTTGCTGCTTCATACCATATGGCATCCTTATGCTTAAAACCACCAAATTCACCCCATGCTGAATGAAATTTTCCACTCATCGCAACCATCGGTTTTCCCGTATTTGCAAAATATTTTGCACGCATTGGCAAAATATCGTAACCAGCCCAGGTGGTAGGTAAATCTTCTAAATCCTGTTTTGTATTGTATTGGAAGAATTTTTCTTTAAAAACACGCTCTTCGTTTAAATGCGTTGTCCAGTTGTAGAAAATAGTTGCATTGGGTTTATATTTTTTGATAGTCGAGTTTATATTCTGGAAAAACTGATGCATTTTCTTGCAATGGTGGTTCCAGGCTTCAGTTTCATTTTCCCAATTAACACCATTGGCCTCCATGTCTTTTTTGCTCCACTCATTATAATTGATATTGGCAATGGGTACAATATCAAACCAAAAACCATCCAGGTCATAATTCTTACACAGTTCTTCGGTATGCTTTAACAAATGATCCAGATAGTCACCCTCAGGCGAAAGTGTTGGCCATCCCCAAGGAAAAGGCTCGCCTGGTTTTTTTGAAGCTTCAAGTTCTGCAAATTGGTTTTTACCATCCTTGCCTGTTGATACCCAATCTGGATGATTTCTGGCATCGAGCACATTCCATCCAACTGTTACGTAAGCCTGAGCTGTAACTCCAATTTCATGACAAGCATCAAGTTGAGCTTCAAATAAATCAAACTCAAGGTTTGGGTGACGTTGACCAACTTTAGTATTGTAATAGCACCATCCATGGTGACCTTTTGCAAAAATGTTAATTGAATTGACATGTCCAGCTTTTAACTTGTCCTGCCATTCCCCTTTTTTCCAGTTTTTCCCAATATCTCTAAAATGCTCTGTGGTATGAAAATCGAGGTGAACCTGACGTGATCCCTCTTTTGGTTGTGCTTCAACTCTTGATCCTTGAAGCAGCAAAATAAGAATAATTAATACTGAATAGCTTAGTCTCATTGTAGTATATTTTTCACAAATCTAACAATGCTAAAATGTTTTAGCAAATAATTGTAAGTTATTTGCATCAGAATTTAAGCTTTTTATTTACTCAACATGCTTAAAATCTCACGCCGTTTCTTTCTAAAATCACCAATATTGATGTCATAATGCTCAAATCCATAAACAGTTGTCCCGACAATCTCTTTTGATTTCTCAGGAAATTTCTCATTGAACATTTTCAGGAGTTCATAGTCAACAATTCCATCACGCATTGCTTCCAAACGAATGGAAGGATATATGGTTTTATAACCCGGATAGCTAATCCAACAATCGCCACCAGGAAGTATGTTTCCTGACGATACAATCATCCCAGAAACATCATCATATGGATTATCAGCTGTGACAATTCCAGAGTTTGATCCCCAGAAATTAAAGCCCCAGTGCAGATAGCCAGGAATGTTGTATTTGAAATTTACCCAATGCAACAAACGTGTTTTAATTAATGGCTGCTCAACAAAGCGATTAGCCCACTCTCCTTTTGGGGACAAACAGGTGTAATACCATGCTTCATCTCCTTTAGTTTGTCGATCAGTATAAAAATCCATTCCACTTTTCAGAAAGTTCATTTGTGGAACCCAAATATCTACCATATCCTCCAACTGATGGGTATGACAAGCCTCAATAACTTTTAGCTCAGGAACGAGTCCTTTTAAAAATTTTGAAATCTCAATATACGATTCAACATTTGAATCAATCGGCTCATCAGCTATATGTTGAACATATTGATCTCCCCATCCATTTGATTTAATATTCTCTACAAATGCCGGTAAAAAGGCATTATAAAATGCTCTGGTTTTTTGATCCTTAAGCGGCAGCAACTCTTTGTCGATACTGTCATTTTCAAATACAGGGACATGCAATCCAAACGGACCAGACCAATTACCATCAATACGACTTCCAAAGTGCCCACCTTCCAAACGTCCAATTACTCCTTCTTCAATAAAAAGATTCACCATCTTATTGAAATTGGAAAAATCAAATTCCCACTTGTTATTTTCAAACGAAAATTCGGTGTGATCAAAAGGTGAAATCATAGCAACATTTTGACGATACTCGGCAAGTGTTTTAGCCATCTCACGTGACAACTCCCAATACAACTCACTGTGTTTATCAACGGGCTCATTGTTATTTAAATAATGAAGACGATCGAGGAAAAACCAATTGGTAACCCAAAGTGATGTTTTTTCAATTACTGGTTTGAAAACCTCAATTTCGAAAGGCTTGACTCTCGAAAAGTCGGTTCCATTCAGTTCACCTGTAACTTCAACAGTTCCATTATAAATACCTGTCATGCAATCAGTCGGAATCTCAACAGTAATCCAAATAGGTTGAGTTGATCCAAAAGGGACATCTCTCTCATCTTCATAAATAATTGGATCCGGGAAATATCCTGACATCAGTTTATATGAATCTTTGGAAGGTTCTGGATTTGCTCTCCCAACCTTTACAAATCCGACAAAACCTGTTTTAATCTCCGAAAGGACTGAATCATCCAATTGGGGAGAGTCAACTTTTACTTTTAAATTCTTAATATCTGCGCCCGCACGAACTACAAATTGAAATGAAGCATGTTCTCCACGAGCCACGTCAGCATGAGCTTCATGTGGTGCAAAATAATTACTCTCAGGAAAAACCTTCTGCAATGGATCAACAGCTTCAAACTGCACCGATTGCTCTACCTTACATCCTGAAAAAATAGTTACAGTAACTATTAGAAAAAAGAATATGCTGGTTTTCATTATTGAGATATTTTAAACGTATATGCAAACTCACAAGGCAATTCATCTGGTGTAAGATATGGCACCTCTAAAATTAGATCTTTCCCTTTTTGTATGAAATTGATTTCATGTTCAGTTCCCACCAAAGATATTTGTGTGTTTTTAGCCACTTTCAAATCCCGAATAAGCAATTTTTCTTTGGGCCATTCTGGAACAATCGCAAACACATCATTTCCTTTTTTGGTGAAGAAAATTTCACGAACAGCATAACCTGGCTCCGGATCAATGGTTTGTTTTAGAATAAAATCAGCTGGCAAATAGTGAGTGTCTTTCGGCTTCCAATCCTTCTCTCCCTTTTCTGACCACTGACAAGCTCTTTTCCATTTTCTACTTCCGTAGATTGCTTCTCCATTTACTTTCAACCATTTTCCAAGTGCCAATAAACGGTCTTGCATAATTGGTGGGATATTACCAAGATGATCAGGCCCAATATCCAACAAAAGGTTACCACCATTACTAACAACATTTAACAGCAGATAAACTAGAGTCCTTCGGGAGGCATAATCTGTTACATCTTCATTTACATTATATCCGAAAGAGAAACCAATACCACGGCACTCTTCCCACGGATGCGAACCATCTAGCCCTGATTGGTATTCAGTAGAAAAATATCCGCCATGTTTAAACCGGCAGTCTTTCCCCCAACGGTCATTTATAACCACATCTTTCCCTATTGAAGACTCATTAAACAACCATGCAAGTAATTCAGGACTGTGCCATTTTTCAGGCTCCAAATCCCAATCGCCATCCGACCAGATCAGTTCAGGCTTATAATTTTCAACTAAATCTTTAAACTGAGGATGCATATGCTCTAAGGCAAATTTTTCTTTGTCTTTTTGCCATAGTGGATTATACCATTCGTAAAGTGAATAATAGGTTCCAAACTTTACATCTGTCTTTTTAACGGCAAGCTCCAGTTCTTTCAACAAGTCACGTTTTGCACCTACGTCTTTTGCATTCCAAGGAAATCCCCATGTTTTATTAGCCGTTTCACTTGGCCACAAACAAAAACCGTCATGATGCTTTGAAGTAATCATCATATATCTTGCACCAGCATCCTCAAAAAGCTGAGCCCATTCGTTAGCATCAAAATCCCGAGCCGTAAACATCTCACCAAAATTGTAGTAGCTAAAATGTTGGCCATAGGTTTTTACATGATGATCGTAAACCTCAGTACCACTAAATTTACCATTTCCGAAAAGTGATTTACTCTGAAACCAGTATTGATACCATTCAGAATAGGTTCCTTTTGGACTCCATGCTGGCACAGAATACGGCCCCCAGTGTATGAATATTCCTAATTTGGCATCCTGAAACCAATCTGGCACCTGCCGACTATCAATTGATTCCCAATTAGCTTCGTATTTTGTTTGTGCATCTATATTTTGGGTTATTCCTAGAAAAAGGAAAGCGAAAATAATTATAAGATTCTTCATTCTTAATCGTTTTTTACAATACTACAATTTCATCAATTTGTAAATATGACTGACTACCGGCTTTATGATGTTCTTTCGGAATTGGGTTTAACAATTCAGCTTTCACCCTAATTTTCGTGATTGCTTTTGCCGGACAGTCAATCTTCGTTTTTATTTTATTTCGACCTTGAATCAAACAAGTTTCCTGAAAACCTGAATCTCCAATTTTGGAGAACTCACCATCAACAGTAGCTCCAAAAATTTGAATCTGTTTTACCGGGTAAACTCCGCCAATGGTTTTTCGTAATGAAGTAATTTGAACCTGTTTAATATCAGTTGGTTTATCCAACTCAATAATCACATCGAAATTATCAATAAATCCCTGCCAGTTTTTATCTCCCTGAACATCTAGCTGTCCATAGTTTAAATCAGTAAGTGACAACCCTTTTGCTGCGACATCTTTTTCCGAAAACGGATGATTATAAACCACTTTAGCACCTGCTGCTATATGAATTGGGAAAGTAGTCTCAATTACATCGCCCAAACGCTCGCTATTTTTGAAAATAGCCGCTTTAATAGTTTTTGTCTCAGTCAATATAAAAGGAGTTGTATAAACTGGACTACGATCTGTTGGTTCAGAGCCATCCAAAGTGAATCTGATTTCAGGAGATGAGAGCTCTGAGTCCAATGTGATCTCAATAGTTTTACCAATTCCTTTTTGATGAATCCATGGATTAAAAACACTTTTAGCATAACGAATACCTTTTGAATCCAATCTCTTCAATTGTGGATGAAGCCGATCAATAAAATCATCAAAGTTTTGAGTGCTCTCAGCTGTCCATCCATTTTCTGCTACAGCAAAAAGACGAGGAAAAGTCATATAGGTCAGCTTACCCCAATCAGAGATTGATTCTGTCCAAAGATTCCCTTGTATTCCCATTATTTTAGAAGCTTCCTCTTTTGTAAAGTCTTTAGGAATCACAGAATAATTATAACAGGCTGAAAGCAAAGCTTCTGAATAACCCAGATTAGGTTCATGGTCAGACTGTCCTTGTTTTAGATCCAGATAATTGGCATAGTTAGGAGTCATAATTACATTGTGCCCGGCTTTTGCAGCTGCAATACCTCCCTTTTCACCACGCCATGACATAACAGTTGCATTCGGAGCTAATCCACCTTCTAATATTTCATCCCAACCAATTAAATTTTTCCCTTTGGCATTAACGATCTTTTCAACTTGCTTTATGAAATAGCTTTGTAATTCATGTTCATCTTTCAAGCCCTTATCCTTTATAAAATCTTGGCACTGCTTGTGATTATGCCAGCCTTCCTTGTTACACTCATCGCCTCCAATATGTATATAGTTCAAAGGAAATAAGTCCATAACTTCATCCAACATATCTTCTAAAAACTCATAAGTGTATGGATTTGAAGGACACAACGCATTGTCTTTATAAACACCGCCCGTTGCTACATAATAGTTCCTTTTATTATCACACGACAATTCAGGATATGAAGCCAAAATTTCCTGTGAATGGCCTGGGACATCAACTTCAGGCAGAATTTCGATGTGACGTTCTTTCGCATATGCTACAATCTCTCTAATATCTTCCTGCGTATAAAAGCCACCGTATGTAGCCTTTTCGCCAGCCTTTTGAACCGAACGCCCCCACCAATTACTAATGTTCTCATCTGTAATATTGCGGTCAACCCGCCATGCTCCAACTTCGGTAAGTTTTGGGAATTTTATTATTTCAATTCGCCAGCCCTGATCATCAGTTAAATGCCAGTGAAAACGATTAAGTTTTAGCTCAGCCATAAAATCGAGCACTTCTTTAATCTTCTCTTTCCCATAGAAGTGGCGTGAAACATCGAGCATATAACCCCGCCATGCAAATTCAGGTTTATCGGAGATTTCTACTGAAGGAATTAAATATTCATTTTTCCCTTTTGAATCAGCAGAAATAAGCTGTTTTACAGATTGAAGAGCATAATAAGCACCAGCAGATGTACTTGATTTGATAGTAATTCCATTTTTTGAAACCAACAATCGGTATTCTTCCGCCTCAAGGTTCACGACCGACTGAATTTCAATGGAATTTCCATCTGGCTTGTCTATCATTTTAAGTTCAATACCAGTTTCCACCTTTATTTCTTCAATAAAACGGTTTTGCAATTCGTCAAATTCACCAAATACGATGGTGGTATTTTCATTTAAATTGAAATATCCAGAACCTGGAATTACCTCAACTGGTTTTGGGATGATATTAATCTGACTTAATTCAATGGCTTCATTTTGAGAGCAAGCCCCAAAGGCCATTGCAGCCAGGACAATAAGGAAAATTAGTAGTTTGTTCATCTAATTAATTTTATATAGTTGGTAGTATAATCTCTTTGGTCGATTAAGCTGATAAATTTCTTGCTGTATTTTTAATGCTTTGGCTAGTATCTATTCCTCTTCATTTTTTCTAATTCATCTGATCAAGATCCTCTTACAATGATATCTGCTTTTTTAATTATCTGTTCAACTTCTAATTGTTCTTTAGAAGCAATGTTCTTTATCAATAACTTTGCAGCCTCAACAGCCATTTCTTCATAAGGTTGTTTAATTACTGTAATTGGAGGATATGAAACCTGAAATGCAATATCATCATCAAAACTAACAATTGATATATCCTGCGGAATTCTCACTCCTCTCGTAATTAATCGCTTTAACCCAAACAAACCGAGTCTGTTAGTTGCAAACACTATTGCTCTGGGAGTATTTTCTATTTCAATTAGAGTGTCTATAGCCTTATAAACATCTTGCTCTGTATTTTTATAAGAAACTTGCTGTATAAAACTTCGATGAACTTTTAGTCCATTTTGTTTTAGTGTTGATTTAAATCCGTCAGTTCGTTCCTTTATATTACTGGATCCAACTTCATAGGTAAGCATTGCAATCTTTTCATATCCTTTTTCTATGAAATGCTCCACCGCCAAACTCATACTAGCATGATTATCAATACCCACATAGTTAGCTTTCAATTTTGGCACCAAACGATCTATAAAAACAAAAGGCACATTCTGCTTTTTCAAGCTTGAGAAAATTGTGGAACTTTGAGAATTTGGTGCGACAATTAAGCCATCAACCTCTTTATCTGTAAAATAATTCACCAGCACTTCAGTCCGGTCAGCACTCTCATCAGAACTTCCAATAATTAATTGATAACCACTCTTATCCAACTCATCCTCAACACAACGAGCTATTCTGGAAAAAAAAGGGTTGGAGATATCACTCACAATAAGTCCAACTGTATATGTTGTTCCTCGCCGCAGATTACGAGCAAAATAATTGGGTTTATAGTTTAATTCTTTTGCTAGTCGAATTACGCGTTCAGCAACTTCATCACTAATTCGATTTTCCTTGGCTTTACCGTTTAGCACCAACGATACAAGCGTTGTTGAAACGCCTAATTTTTTGGCTATACCTACTATTCCAATTTTCTTCATAACTCTACTAAAACGTATTAGCTACTTTAACTCACTATATATCTTACACTTATCATCACACAAAAAAATAAAATGAGTGATTATACATCAAAATATATTGAACACAAAATAAAAGAAAAATTCTCTCAATTAATAATATTGAATTAGCTATTGATTTTTAAATCAAACTTTAAGATATAATTTAAAATGGCTATGATATCTTCAATGTGTAAAGTTTGAAAATAATACCAATGAGATTCTCGCAAGGATTTGGATTTAGATTCAAACTCTCCAGAGATAAAAAAATCCGCAATCACCTTTCACATCATTTTAAATGCCTGATCATTAATTTGCGGATTTTTTTTGTCTTGAAAAGATAGAGTTCCAAGATTCTGAAAGAACACTATTACTTTATAACTATTTCTTTAGATAATTTATCTGACAAAGTTGTGATCCATATTTCAGGGTTCAAATCTTTTGCTTCTGAATTTACTAAAACAAAAGCTTGCATTTCTTTACCGATCATCCACTCTTCTACAGGAATGTAGTAAGTGTAATTTTTGCTAGCAGTACCCTTATGACAAACTCCAGCTTCGTAAGTATTCGATGGGTATGAGATACTTCGGTCAAAAGCTCCAACATATTTCTCACCAACCTTCAGAGCTGCATAAGCTCCCTCTTCGCCATGTTCTCCATTTATAGCCACACATAGATAAGAATTTGGAGCCAATTCCTTCAACTTAAAAGAGGTCTCCCAGGCTGATTGAGTCTGTATTTTAGAATAATCTGCAAACAAATTTGAAGCTTTCCAATTTTCCCTATTCGCTACAGAACCATCTTTTTTTACTCCAATAATCTCAGTAATTTGATCAGGAAATTCAGGAATCTTAATGTAACGATAGCTCTTGTTTTCTGGGATTTCAATCTCAATATCCTTTCCAATAAAACCCGTTATAAGATCCCAATCTTTCAAATTATTAGATGCATAAACATGAATACCCTCCTCTATTTCTAATGGTTGTAAGGCATAAACATCAGGGTATTTAATCACTAAGCTTGATAGCTCTGTTGGCTTTGAAAAATCGATTCGTAAACACCCACCGTTTACTTTAAAATCTTTGTATCTGCGACGAGAAACATAAAAGCTTGTTTTTTCATCACCATCAAAAAGATATTTATCCCAGATTCCACGTTCTACAAAAGTACTTTGCTCAAAAAAGGCATTTCTTGCAGCTTCAACTTCGGGGATGTTCGTTTCGCCCGATCTCATTAAAGAACGAACCTCCAGTGCATTATTGTCTGCTGAAAAGCAAGTTGCCTCATACAATGCTACGGCATCTTCAGGAACAGCACACAATTTCGCATCAGCTAATTTTCGGTGTGAAGCTTGTTGCAATTGTTTTCCATCAAATTTAATTTCAACATTCTTACCCTTTAGCAATTCGTTTTTATCTTCTCCATCAATCGTTAATGATTGATATTTCTTTTTTACACCTTCTAATGAGATGTGTTTTATTTCTCCAGGTTTCCCCAATAACTTAATAACAGTTGGCTCTCCTTCTATATTCTTAACTAGCTGATATTCTGCTCCTTTAACAAATGGCTCAGATTCTTTTTCGCATGATACCCGAACCAGGCAAGTCTTAAATGGTAACACCTCAATTTCAACAATTTGCCCAAACTTATATTCTCCAACAAATGCTTCAGTAGGATGATGTTGGAAAACCTTATATGATTTCTGTTTGAGATTAATGCCAATTGTTGTATCTAATTCGATTTTATATCTTTTAGATTCCCAACTATTATTTCTGAGGGTAATCAACCTTGTTTTTTCGTTGCCTCGTGAAACTGCATATGGTCCATATCCTTCCTCAGGCAGAATTTTTCCCTCAACCATTATTTCCCTGTACTTACGATGCAGGTTAAAGATTCGAGCCAACTTCCCAAATTCAGCATCATTCAATAACCACGGATTTCCATAAATTTCAGGAGCAAGAATCAGATTCCGATTAAATGCCTGCAAGATCAACTCATCGTCCCATGCATCAAGACAAGAGGAGATACAAACTCCATGGTCTTCAGTCAATCGGCTAAACCCAGGAGGAAATCCACGCATTAATGCACCTGCCCGGTGATGTGGCGCAGTTGTTTCATTCCAGATATGACAATCCGTATAAGTCTCTACACCTTCCCACAAAAAGGTAGTTGCATACGGCAGTCCTTTTGTTAATCCTACCCGGTGGTTTAATAAAATAAGGTTGGGACTGTACTTTCTACATTCCTGCATCATTCTTATAAATGCATCCTCGTTTTCAGTTGGCAATGGGCCACAAACTTTATCGAATTTGAACAATTCAAACTCATATTTTTGGCACAATTCAACCATTTCTTCAATTCTCTGATTCTCTTCAGCAGTCGTATTTCCAAATCCATCAGGACCTCCCCAAACACCTAATTTAATTCCTAGTTCTTTCGCCTTCTCATAAATAGGATCGAATCCATTGGGAAACTGGTTTTTAAATCGGTCACTTCTGGTACTACCATAAAACTTAGCACCATCAATCGCTCCAGCATCAAAAGCATAAATATCCAACTGCATACCATACTCACTTTTCAGCCACTCAAAGAATGCCAGGTTGGTCATGGTATGCTCTTCAGTTGACCCTTCATTGGTATTGTTTATCCAGGAAAAATACTGGGCACGTGATGGAGTTTTTTCATCAGCACCTGGGAAAACGACATCTTGAGCAAAAAGGCTAAAATCTAAACAGAGAAAGCATAAAAAAATTATAAATATAACGTACGTAATCTTTTTTCTCATTTTGAACATTTATAAGAATTTAAAACTGAGATCGTAAATGAAGTATATAAGAAAGGTTGGCAACATTGCCAACCCTTCTAAAAACTACCTGCGCCCGTTTAATAAAACAAACCTATTTGAATTCAATTATCAATGAAGCAGACTCTTCTCCTGCATTAATATCATCACCTGCTTCATCACCTTCTGCTGACCAAGTTTCAGCTTCACGTCCATCACCACCTTTGCCTTCTTCAATAGATAGAATAAAGGTCATATTATTACCTCCAGCCCAATCTGCATGGTCAATAATTTCTTGCACAACTTCTGTCAAATCTGCTGTTTGTTGTGCTTCGCCACGCTCGTCTTTTGCAGTCCAGGCAGGAATATCCCAAAGTACACTTGCACTAGTTTTTGTTCTACTACTAATATTACCAGCCGTTGAAGCAAACTCTCCTGTATCTTTTTCTTCACCGTGGATACGCATTTTGCATGGATCATCTCCAGTATCATCAGCGGTAAATTGAATATAGGCTTTAGTAACAATCGCACCTTTGGGAATATCAACTGCTCTAAACCTGGTTCCAATAAACTGATATCCAAAATCAGAATCAATATCAACTAATTCCAAATCACTACTTGTCAATTCCATAAAACCAGCAGGAGTACTGTTATATTCTACTTCCGCTTCTTCAGCATCATCATTAACATTCTTTAGATGAATTGTCAATAAATTTTCTTTGATCGTAAAAACCGGACCTGTAACTTTGGCTGCAATACCTACTTGTACTGATACTGGACCTGTAGAAGTTCCTAAAGGCACAGTAGTAATTATAGATGTTGTTGTTCCTCCAGTAACCTCAGCCTCAACATCGTTGAAAAATACTTTATTTTCTGATGTAATTGCACTAAAATTATTTCCTGTAATTGTAATCGCAGTACCTGCAGTACCTTCCGTAATACTTAATGAAGTAATAGATGCAGGAAGTATTACAACTTCATCATCATCACTTCCACATCCAACAAATACAACCATAAGTGAAAAAAATACAGCTGTAAAAACGGAATTGATAAAAAACTTACTTTTCATAATGTTAATTTGATTTTTCATAATGTTTAAGAATTAAATTACTGGTATAGGCGCTTAGGTCGCGATTAACTAATTTTGCCGTATGG
>CBDVCE010000069.1:0-25231 GCA_965372405.1 uncultured Sunxiuqinia sp. | reverse complement strand
ATTAAGTGGAGGAAGTTATATTTAAATGCGGATGTATTGCAACGGTCTTGAATTAAATACGATTAAAGCTGCTAAGAAATAAATCATTCCAACTAATTTCATTATTCAATCAATTTTCTCATTCTAGGTACAATTAATGTTGAACATTTAAAAACGCGGTGGTATATTCCTTTGTTATGACATAGCGAACCGCCCAGCACAAGACCCGTACGCTGGGTGCACTGGCGGCTATTTACTCATCGCTAGGTTCCCGAAATTGTCGGGACTGGCTTTGCTGACCGCTCATAGTACTATTTATTACCATGCGTTATTATTCACGAAGCAATTTGTTTATCTCTATTATTATTTCTTCCGAATCTGGTAGAGGAGCATCGGCATTAATTATTTTTCCTGAATTATCAATCAGAATATATCGAGGTATTCCACTAATTAAAAAACGTGATTTTAAATAATTATATTGCTCATTATTGAGTAACACATGACTTCCTTTTATTTGAAATTGTCGTATTATATTTTTCCAAGTTTCTTCTTCTGAACGGCAACATAAATAAACAAATGAAACATTCTTGTCTTTTAGCATTTCATGCATTCTCTGGGAATGTGCGATTTGTTTTTTGCATGGTGAACACCAAGTCGCCCAGATGTCTATATAAATTACTTTCCCAACATTTTCATCTATTATTTCCTTAAATAATTTTTTGCCAGTTATTGACTCATATTTATTGAGGTTTGCATCATTTGGAATAGTTCGGTTACTTATTATTTCAATCTTTTTACTTGTTTGATTACACATCGCTAATAGGAGTTGCCGAATGTATTTGTCTTCAAATGAATTCCCTATGAAATTCGAATAAGCATTGATTTGGGATTGAGATAGTTCTTCTGGTTTTTTCAAGACTAAACTTCGTAATGTTGATGCACCCAGATATTCAGTCCAAAAACCATCGGTTCTTGAAAGAGATTTCTGAATCATTTTAGTTACTAATTCCTCTTTGTTTCTTGCTGAAACTTTCCCAACATCTTTTATTTTATCAGTAAACCTGTATGCATTTAGAAAGTAGTTATAATCACTTGTAACCATTGCATTTTTATCGAATATGATTGAATCCGTCAAAAAATCAATGAAATCCTGTCTTTCGACCTTATCTTCAATTTTTTTACCAATCCTGATAATTTGTCTGTAAATGGAATATTTTGCACTAAAACGTAGGTAATCAGCCAAAATATCATCAAGTGGGTCTTCTTTTAAACCAATCTCTATTTCTTCTAATAACTTCTTTTCAAAACCTAAGTATTTGTTTTTTAACTCTTGAGGTGTTAATTCTTTATTGAGAGTTTTATGGAATTTGTTTAATTTACCATAATGCAACCATCGGTGGCATTTCTTAAAATCATTTTGAAATTTATCATGCTTCTTGTCAAACACCACTTCTTCCATGCCGATTTTAAATCCATTTTTTCCAATTTGACAACTTAAATAAATGGTGTCATTGGGGAAAAGATAAGGAGTAATTCGATTGTCTCCATAATTAAGATAAGTATTAATTGAATGATACAATGGAACATCAAAAACAAATTTACCACTGTCGTTGATTTCAGTTTCAAAAGAGTGTTGATTAAAAATAGTTATATCATTAACGCTTAATTCAATTTTTTTAGGAGCATTAGGAAAATCATTAATATTTGTAATTTGACCAATTAAAACTGAACGTTGTTCAACTTCCGGATAGAACTTTCCTGTTTGGCTAATCTTCGATTTATTTTTTTGAAGGTTGCAGGATGAAAGTGACAATATTAGAATGAGAATTGGATAGATATGTTTCATATTCGGTAGTCATTTTTTAATGCATGGTAACTAATTAGAATCATTTATTGTTGTTATTTCTTCTATAGCAATCAAAAAGGTGTTGTTATACACCCATATCGGCATGTATTGCACACATTTTATGTTTAGTTTAAAGAATTCATCAATTGGGTTCTTAATTTCTTCAATATGTTGGTTTATCAATTCCATCATTTATTCGTGTTATCTCTTTACTAGGGGGCATTTGTTCGTTTTGTATTTAGCTAGCACAAGTTAGTATTTTTTATGTAATGTTCCATAATTCAGGTAAAATGTGGCCTTACAAATGAGCAGCAGCTTATCCAATGCTTTAAATATGGTGCTGCTGGCAAACTTGGGTCATCCAATGCTTTAAATAGTGCCCTGCTGGTCAACATGGGGTCATCCAAGGCTTTAAATTTTATGCTGTTGGTGAGCAGCGAGCTTTCAAAGGGCTTGTATGCCTTCCTGTTGGTTAGCAGCATATAATCCAAGGTCTTTTATTGCTTCCTGCTGTATGGCAGCATAATTTTTTAATGTTTTTTTGTGTTGCACTCAGTTTTCAAGCTATTAAAATTGGGTGTTGATAAAATAATTTCACTTAATACTTGACATTTAACAATCAATGTCCTAATTTGCATAATATTATTATTAATTCATTTAAAATTTCAACCCCAATGATTCAAATTAAATCATTACCCCAATCACAGTTACGTAACAGTGAACATTACCAGTTTATGAGCGATATGAAACAACAGATCGTTCAGCTAACCCCTACAGCTCTTGGGCTCGAATCTGTTTATTCAGTATTTGAATTTGCTCTGGGCATAGAAGATGTATGCCTCCGGATTGAGAAAGGCAGTAGTAAGTCCTTAAATTTGAATGAGCTGGACACACGTCGAGACACCACATGGACGGCCTTGCAAGCCATGCTAAAAGCCTATAGTTTTAGTCCTTTCCCTGCAGAGGTTGAGAGTTCTCGCAAACTAACAAGGATTTTTG
The DNA here is from genome assembly GCA_965372405.1 of uncultured Sunxiuqinia sp. Lineage (GTDB taxonomy): Bacteria > Bacteroidota > Bacteroidia > Bacteroidales > Prolixibacteraceae > Sunxiuqinia. The sequence continues at coordinate 22,407 of CBDVCE010000069.1, read as the reverse complement.
ATTTGTATGGTAATATTCGTCGTCAGTCTTACAACGAAGAAAGTGCATCAATTACCAACCTGATAGCAGAGCTTAAAAAAGAGCCTCAATTGGCCGAAGTTGAAAGCTTGAGCCTGATCAGCTGGATTGATGTACTTAAAAGTACAAACGATGATTTCATCAATCTTTTTAATGAGCGTAATGCCGAACTTGCTGATCGTGAAGATGGCGATTCGCGCGAAGCACGTATAAAAACAGATGAGGCTTATGATACCATTGTATCACGCATAAATGCTGCTTTTGTTTTGGAAATAGCCAGTGCCGAAGCGGAGACCTTTGTGTCTCAGCTAAACGAAAAGATCGATTATTATAGAAATTCACTAGCCATACGCCATGGCCACAGCAATAATTAAGAAACGGTTGCGCTAGGAGTGGACTTCCGTGTTTTGAAAGTGAGCGGGTTAGACTTTTTTAAGTCTCCCGCTTATTTTTTTGTCACCAATCTTTATTTCAGGATGCTTATACAAATACCCAATTTATTTGGTGTAGACTTAAATTAATTATAAGGCATAGAAAAAGCCGTTTCTGGGGGGAAACGGCTTTTCGATTGATTGCTGTTTATTATTAAAACTACTAATTAAGCAGATGCTTATAGCTGGGGTTTACCAAATCAGGAAGATAAGCTGCTATCAACCCCAGTGCTGTTTCATCATCCATTTTATTAGGACTAATAATTTTTTGTTTTGCTAATTCTTTACTGTTAATCACACTGCTTGTTAACTCATAAGGCACAGTACTGTTTTTGAAACTTACGTTACGGGCTCCAAAACCTTTTTTACCACACTGATAGGCTACTTCAAAATGATCGGCACGTACAATGTAAGTTTTGCAGTTTTTGCCTTCTTGCATTGTAATTACAATTGGTGATTCTTCGGCATATGAAAGTACCCAAGCCTTATCGGCTTTTGCATCAACATTGTTCACTTCTGCGAGTGGACTGATGTCGTATTCTTCAAAAGTACGGTCATCTGAGATAGCGCTGGATGTAATAGTAACAACTGCTAGAGCAACAACTGCGATTCCTTTAATAATTTGATTTTTCATGACTTTAATTTTTAATAGTTTACTTGTTTCTGTTTCTTCAATTGTTTTCTGTAACACTTTGGAATTCTTCCTGATTATTGTTTCTGTAAAGAACCTTGTTTTACCTAATAGACGACAGGTTTTTAAGTATATTACACCTTTAGGTCTTAAATTCTTCAACAAGTAGACAAACGACGATTTTCGGAGGGTAAACGCTTGAAATTAGTCAACAAAAAAGTGTATTTTTTTTGAAGCTTTTATGTTACAAGAGCAATTATTGGTGAATTCTATCGGTTGGATGTAATATTAACAGGGTGTTCTTTAAGAATAAGCACAATGAATGAGTAAAGCCCCAAAAAGGACCTTCGTAAATCAAAGTTTTATAAAGAAATGAAATAACAATTTATGAATGATGCTGCTTGATGTAGCTCTCCAGTCGATCTAGGCCTTCTTCAATATTTTCTACCGAATTGACATAGGAGAAACGAAGAAACCCTTCACCACCGGGTCCAAAATCAATACCGGGGGTAACTCCTACATGTACCTTTTCAAGAATATCAAAAGCCAGCTTATAAGAATCGGTCGATAAATGAGAGGCATTTACAAATACATAAAATGCCCCAGAAGGTTCTTTGTGAATTTTAAAACCGATTTCTTTTAAACGATTAACCATGTACACCCGACGCTCATTATATACCTGTCGCATAGACTCAACATCGTCACCAGCCTCGTTTAAAGCAGCAATTCCTGCTCGTTGTGCCAAGGAGCTGGCACAGATAAATAAATTCTGCTGAAGCTTTTGCATAGGCCGTACATACTGCTTTGGAGCAATTACATAACCCAACCTTAAACCAGTCATAGCATAAAGCTTTGAAAAGCCATTTAAAACAAAAGCATCTTCATTAAATTCAAGAATACTGTGGGCTTTATCTTCATAAACCAATCCGTGGTATATTTCGTCAGAAATAATTTGAACCGGAAGTTTTGCCAACTGCTCCATGGTTTCTTTGGTTAGCAGGTTCCCACTGGGATTCATGGGACTGTTAATGATCAGCGCTTTGGTTTTCTCCGAAATGTTTTTCAGAATAGATTCCGGATGAATCTGGAAACCATCCTTCTCTGAAACCGGCACCCTTACTATTTTTGCACCGATATATCGAATGAAATTTGGATAACAGGCATAGGCCGGATCAGAAATAATAACTTCATCATTGGCAGAGCAAAGTACTGAAAGAGCAAGCAGTATGGCCGGAGAACTACCCGATGTTACAATAACCTGATCGGGATCAACTGTTACATTGTATTCTTTTAAGTATTTATTGGCAATCTGTGCCCGTAATTCCGGGTCTCCAAGACTATGGGTGTAATGGGTACGCCCTTCGTTAAGCGCTTGCAAGGTTGCTTCGTGAATACATTTTGGAACATCAAAATCAGGCTCTCCAACTTCCAGATGGATTACTTTCTTTCCTGACTTTTCGATTTCAGCAGCTCTTTCCAAAACTTCCATTACTATAAATGGAGAAATATCGTCTATCCGTGAAGCAGTCATTTAATTCTGGTTTTCGCCGAAATTAATGAAGTTTCAGCCATAAACCAAGACTGACGAAGTATAATCGATTAAGATTATTACGGAATAAAAGGCCCTCGTTGATTGCTAATGCTAAAGCTTCCACCTACCTTAAACTTGTCGTTTATTTTGTATTCAAGAAACATGGAAGCACCACGAATACTCATGTCTTTAATGGAAGAGTTTAATGGTAAGGGGTTTAATATATCGTTTGCAGAAAAGCTGTTCCCTCCAAGAGTTAGCTTATTCGAAAGCTTGTAATGAGCCTGATTGGTAATTGAAAATGAATTGATAAAGGGACTAAACACAGGAAAGCTATTTGATATGCTTACCGTATTAAAAGACTGAAAAGAATTGAAGTCGATAACCAGTGGCTGATTCAAACTAAACTGATTGGCATATTTGTTCATCGGGCTTTCAAACTTTAACTCACCAAATATTGAATTCGGAGCAAAGTTGAACAACTCTTTGTACATAAAATCATATTCAGGCTGAACAGTTGACAGCTTTATTGAATCGCTCTGCGCATTGGCAAAGGATATAACAAACACAAATAAACAACAGCTAATTATCGACTTCAACTTCATTACAATAAATCTATTCCTAAACTAACAATAAACATTTTACTTTTTGAGCCATCCAGGTTTGAACCTTTATAGATGTCACCACTACTACTTTCAAGGCGTGCGTCCAGTGAAAACATAAGGAAATCAATTCCAAGGCCATATTGCCATCCAAAGAAGTTATCCTCCAAATTATCAATGTCAAATTCACTGCCTTCAATGTCTTTATCAATTATAAACGACATAAGCGGCCCAGCATTAGCACGGAAATTGAATGTACCTTTTTCATAAATTTTATAGCCTAATAAAACCGGCACATCAATGGTTTTAAGATCAAAATCATTTTTAGCTCCAATGCCGGCATTAATATCACTTAAAACACCACCCTTAGAGTTAAAATAGGCTTCAGGTTGTAAATAAAACTTTTTCATATTCAAACGCAAAAACGCACCTGCTAAATAACTATTAACACTTCCCCCTTCTTTAAACTGATTTGAATCAACAGAAATCTTTGAACTGTTGTAACCAGCCTTAAGACCCAATTTTATTGGCGATTCTGCAAATACTGCAGTTACAAAAAATGATAGGAATAAGAATAATACGATTTTTTTCATGACTTGTGGTATTGGTTGTTTAGTATAACGAATTCAAAGTAAATAAATTATTTTAAATAATGTAAACTAAATTAATCACCGACAAAATGGATGCCACAAATAACTGTTCAACGATTACAATACCAAATCACAAGCTTCAGGAGGCATCCAATGCTTGTCTTTTCCTTCCCACTTCACATTACAGCCAATTGGATTAGTAACCGGACTTGAAATCTCCTTACCCAATGTGAGCTCTTCAAGGGTACGATCAAGATCGTTTATAGTTACTTTTGAAGCATCGCGGGGGTTATCCACTCCCCTACCAACATACACCAATTTTCGCTCTTCATCAAACACATAAAAGTGTGGAGTTCGCAAGGCTCCATAGGCCTTTGCTACTTCCTGGCTTTCGTCATATAAGTAAACCCACGGAAATTGATGCTCATTCATTCGGGCAAGCATGTGGTCAAAATCATCTTCCTGATAGGTGTGTTTACTATTGGAGTTTATTCCCACAAAGCGTACATCTGCATCTCTATATCTTTCGGCAGATTGCCTTGTTATTTCATCACTTCCAGTAACATAAGGACAATGGTTGCAGGTAAAAAAAACAACCAGATATTTTGATTCAATAAAACTGCTCAGTTGGTAAGTTTTACCGTCGGTAGCAGGAAGGTTAAAGTCAATTGCTTTCTGCCCTATCTCAAGTGTAAATGCCATAATATTATCAATTAGTTCACTTAAAATAACAAGCAAGCTTTCATCTTGTTTCAATTCAAATACAATTCAAATTTCAAGCGAAATAAGAACTAAGCATTTACCACATTCACTGGCTTCCCATTCATAAAAGCTTTTAAGTTGGAAGCTGCAATCTGCATTAAACGGGTGCGAGCCTCCTTTGTTGCCCAGGCAATATGAGGTGTGATAAAACAGTTTCTTACTTTAAACAATGGGTTATTGGCCTGTGGAGGTTCAGCAGACAATACATCAAGCCCGGCAGCTGCAATCTGTCCGCTATTCAAGGCATCTGCCAAGTCCTGCTCATTAATCAATGGTCCACGCCCGGTGTTAATCAAAATTGCAGTTGGCTTCATAACCGATAAGCTTTGCTCATTTATGAACCCCTGATTTTCGGCTGTTAACGGGCAGTTTATGCTTATCACATCTGAATTTTCAAGAACTTCCTCCAAAGAACATTGCTGATAAGATTCAGGGATATCCTTTTTAACTGAACGATTCTGAAAGATGATATTCATACCAAAAGCATGTGCTAGTTCTGCGACACGACCTCCTATTTTGCCCAATCCAATAATGCCGAGCGTCTTCCCAGTTAATTCAATTTGCGGGCTTAAACAAAAGCTAAAATCAGCACTTGAAGCCCAATCTCCATCAGATACTTTATTGGCATGCAAACTTATCTGATGGTTAATGTTTAGAATATGCGCAAAAACCATCTGGGCAACAGAGTCGGTACTATATGCAGGAATATTGGTTACCACAATACCGGCCTGACTTGTAGCTTTCAGGTCAACAACATTATAACCAGTAGCAAGTACTCCAATGTATTTCAGGTTTGTACAAGCGGCTACCACCTCCTGATCAATGATAACTTTATTCGTGAAGACTATCTCAGCATCACCAATCCGTTTAATGGTATCTTCTCTTTTTGTACGCTCATATATTTCACAATCACCAAGCTCATTAATTGAATCCCAGCTCAAATCACCAGGGTTCATCGTATATCCGTCTAATACAACAATCTTCATTTTCTTATTGAATTATATTTCTGCCAAGATAATGTAAAAAGAGGATTTTTATCGAATATTACTCCGGGGAGGGATTTCAATTTTTAAACTATCCAGTTCCTGAACAGTTATTGCAGGGCTTTGCTTGTTCTTTAATTTTTGCAATATCAATCTACCCGTATTCCGGGCATCCACTTCACGCACAAATGAATAATTGCCTGTAACAGCAGGAATATTTGCCTGTTTTATAAAGGTCTGACCGTTGTGTTTGACACAATAACCCCAGCCGGAATCAGTTTGAAAGGTTTCAACAGAAGCTCTGTTTACTTTTTGGCAGGAAAAAAGTAAAGCCCCCAGAATAATCAGGGGCATTACAATCCGAAATCGATCAATCATATTCATCGTATTCAGCCTCTGGCTCAAAACGCCAAACATCATCGAAATAATAACTACTATTACGGCCTGTGGTAATATAACCAACTCCGTTTATTGTAAAACCTACAGCCTCAATACGGTCAGATCCTTCCATATCCATTCTTTCTTCCCATAAATCAGCATTTGGATCATATTCCCAAACATCACCTCCCGTTGTATTTCGGCCACCTGTTGCAATATATGCTTTGTTGTTCATTACAAAACAAACTCCATTCGTACGGGTAATTGAATAGTCATCGTCATAATCTTCATCTGTTGCATCCGAAATATCACGCAGTTCAGTCCAGTCATCAGCAGAAGGGTCATATTTCCAAAAATCCGGTTCATACATGCCATTATCAACTCCGCCACAAACATAACCAGTACCATTAATTACAAATGCCATAGCATCACGTCGTTTAGAACCTCCAACACTAACCTTTTGTGTCCACACATCTGTAGCAGGATCATATTCCCAAAAATCTTTCAAATAATTACTATCATAGCCAGTTCCAATGTATCCTTTGTCTCCAATCGACATTGCAATTGCGCCATATCTTTCCGAACCTCCAAAATCTGCTTTCTGTGTCCAGACATTTGTTTCCGGGTCAAATTCATAAAAGTCATTGAGCTTGTTTGTTCCATCATAACCAGTTCCAACATAAACCTTATTACTTACACTAAAACCAACTGCTCCATTTCGGGCAACACCAGGAAAACTAGCCTTTTGCTTCCAGTAATCTTGACTGGGAGAAAACTCCCAAATATCATTTAAGCGATCTTCCCCATCATAACCTCCTATTACGTACGCCTTGCTATCGGTACTAACTCCAACGGCGTCTGCCCGCGGTATTCCTTCAAAATCGGATAACTCCACCCAGTTACCTACTAAGTCGTCATCATCATCATCACTATTACAAGCCACAAACAAGCAAGATGCAAATAGAATAATTCCAAAATTGAGGATTTGTTTCATGCCTTTAATTTCTGCTAATTCTTTTTTAAACATTATCATTTATTTTCAGTTTCAAGGCAAACTTAAGACGAATAGTATCCTCAAAAAAAAATGATAGACCAAGCCCCTTTATTTGACTAGCTATACTGGAAATTTCTCTATAAGAAGTTCATTCAACGACAAAAAATGCTGATTTGTTAAATTATTTCAGGCTCCTTAACACTGGTTAACAGACCATAAGGCATAATTACTGGTTGGTCGATAATAATTGCCCGATCAGATCATAATTATCAGTCTAAATCTAAAAGTATTTTTTAGGGTGCATGTAAACTATTGCTTTGCAGTTAAACCAGACAGAGAAAGTCATGATAGACAAATTTTCAATGCGAACACAAATGCACCAGATTCCGCTTGCTTTTATTTTTTTATTATTCCTGATAACAGGCTGTGAGAATGAAGAAAGCAGCTTTGAGATTGGTGAGGATCTAGTTGAATCTAAAACAGAAATTAGCATGGTTGATAGTTTTACCGTTAAACTTTCAACAGTAATATATGACTCAATCCCGACATCGGGTTCTGGTTTAGCGCTAATCGGCAAGTATGAAAATGATTATACCGGGAGTGTTCAATCCAACACATATTTCAATTTCGATTTGAATAGTGAATTGTATGCAATTGATGAAGAAACTATTTTCGACTCGATAACTATTTCACTTCAGTATGCAGACTATCGGGTGGGTGATTCAACTGAATTTCAAAATATTGAAGTTTATCGATTAACAGATCAGCTTGAACTTCAGGAAGATGATTTTTCAGACACCTATTTATTTAATACAAGCTCATTCTCACATGAAGAGAATCCGCTTGGAACAAAAAGCTTCTACCCTCACCCCTACAAAGAAACGTTTGAAATAAGGCTTGATGATGTTTTGGGATTAGAATTACTCCAAATGGTTAATGATGATGCAGATGAGTTTTCATCAAACCTTAAATTTAATGAGTATTTGAAAGGTTTTGTAATAAAGCCTTCCAGTACATCTGGCAATGCAGTCAATGGTTTTTACGCTGATTCTATACTTCTTAATCTTCACACCCATGTTGTTAAACTTGAAAGCGAAGAAAAAATATATCAATTTAGGCTTACTAATAATAACACCCAATACAACCAGGTTATTTCAGATCGCTCTGGAACATATTTTGAAAACCTTCTCACTCAACGTGAAGAACTAAACTCTACTGATTCTGAAGACATGAGCTACTTGCAAGGAGGAAGCGGAACAGTTATCAGGATTGATTTCCCTACGCTTAATGATCTATTTAAACTTGAGGATATGGTTATGTTGAAAGCAGAACTTGTATTGCATCCTCTAATCAATTATACGGATGTGGGCTTGCCCAAAAGCCTGTATTTTTATAACACCGATCGCATTAATCAATTTGGGGATCAGGTTAGTTATGAAATTGATAGCGAAACTCAATACGTTTCGGCAACACTTTACGAAGACAAGTTATACAACGAGAACACGCAATACTCAGCCGATATAACTTCATTTATATCTACTCAATTGGCAGGTAATTTTTATGACACAGATAATGGTCTGCTTCTGTCTCTCTTGCAAACAAATCTTCTTTCAACAGTAGATCATGTAATCCTGTATGGTGAAAACGCCAGCAATTATAAACCAAGTTTGAATCTATATTTTTTGACTTATGAATAAGATTATCAAATCAATCAGCATACAATTTATCTCCGCAATTTTCATTGTATTTTGCACACTACCAGCTTTGTCACAAAACAATACCAGTTCGCCTTATTCCATGTATGGATTAGGTGACTTGAAATCACAAAGCAATCCGCACAACTCAGCAATGGGGAATACAGGAATTGGAATGGTCTCGGACAATTTTATAAATACGCTAAATCCAGCTTCACTCACTGGAATTGATAGCATGACATTTATTCTGGAAATTGGCACCGATGGGAATTACACATCGTATAAAACCAATACAAAAACAGCTTCATCCAATGACTTTAATTTTAGTTACCTGGCATTGGGTTGGAGGATTACACCATGGCTAAGTTCAAGTTTTGGCCTTAATCCATACAGTTCTGTAGGTTATGAAATTAATACCTCAAGTTTAATTGAAGGAATTCAACAAGAGTATCCGCTGGATATTGTAGGTTCGGGAGATATTAGCAGAGCATATTTAGCATTTGGGTTGTCGCCAATCAAAAATTTATCATTAGGTATAAAAAGTTCATTTTTGTTTGGATCATTAACTCAAACCCAAGATCATAATTTAAGTGGCCTTGGGAGCAATTCAATCTATAACGCTACGACAGACTTTTTTCACAACTTCTATTGGGAATTTGGAGCACAATATCAATTCAATTTAAGAAACAATAATTCAATTGTTTTGGGAGCTATTTATAATCCGCGTCAGCAACTTGTTACTTCAAGGGAAAACTCGACTTTTGATTCTGCAGGATCAGTTTTACAGAGTGAACTGGAATCGGAGGGTGATTTTGTTATTCCTGAAGAGTTTGGAGTAGGCTTTTCCTATAAAAAAGATAAGAAGTTTTTGCTTGCCATGGATGCTGGTGTTCAAATGTGGTCAAACGAATCCTATAAAATCTCAGGAGTTGAACTTAAAAATAATCCCTATTTCAATGTTGGAATTGATTTGCTCCCCAAGGAAGGTGTATTTACCAAATACTACAAGCGAATTAATTACAGGGCTGGCTTTAAATATGAGCGTTCCTACTTAAATATGAGGGGAAATCAGTTAGATGAAATGGCATTTACTTTTGGTGTTGGACTTCCGATTAAGAAAAACAAATCAAGAGTTGACCTTAGCTTTGAACTTGGCAAAATGGGAACAACCAGTAATAGCTTAATAGAAGAGAAGTATTTCCGTTTCCGTTTGGGCTTCTCGCTTAAAGACACCTGGTTTATGCGAAGAAAATTCGATTAATGAATACACTTTAAAGTGCAAACTTATTAATTACAGAATTCTGGAAATCACTTTTATAGCTCTCTCCTATTGGAATCCAGCGATCGTGAATGATAATACGATTTTTAGTCACCGACTTTATGCGATTTGTATTAATAATAAATGATTTATGAACTCGTAAGAAACGCGTTGAAGGTAAGTTTTCACACATACGCTTCAATGAATTCAATGTAATTACAGGTTTATCTTCATTTTGGACGTAAATCTTTACGTAATCTTTAAGTCCTTCAATATAAAGAACTTGATTGAGCTTTATTTTAACCGACTTATAATCTGCTTTAACCAAAATGTATTCCTGATCATTTTCAGCCTCTTCTACAATTTCCTCTTTTTGAGATTTTGGACTCGACAAGTACAGGTTATATGCTTTATTTGCTGCTTTAAAGAAGCGTGGAAACGAGATTGGTTTCAAAAGGTAATCTATCGCACTCAAATCAAAAGCTTCCAATGCATGCTCCGAATAAGCTGTTGTAAATATAAACATAGGTCTGTTCTCCAGTCCTCGAATAAACTCAATACCCGAAATATTAGGCAAATGAATATCAAGAAAGATTAAATCGATCTTAGTGCTTTGAAGAACATTAATTGCATCAAAAACAGAATCACACTTTTTCTCCAATTTGAGAAAAGGGATCATTTTGATATAGTCTTCAACGATCTGCTGAGCCAATGGCTCGTCATCAATTATTATGCACTTCATTATTCAATTTTAAAAATAGTTCTACGATGTGATGCTTGTCTGCCTTATAAATACTTAATCGATGCTGTTCTGGATAAATCAATTTTAATCTTTTCTTTATATTCTTTAATCCAAGTCCTGATTGATTTGTATTCAACTCTTTAGGTGCGGTGTCGGGTATCGGGTTTTTCAACTCAAAGAATAGACTACTATTCTCTATCAAAAGTTTAATGTCGATTGTGTTTTTTTTACTATAATCCAGCCCATGTTTAAAAGCATTCTCCAGAAAAACTGAAAATAGCAAAGGAGCTATTTGTAAACCATCTGGATTCCCATTGATTTCCAGATTTACTTTTATCTTTTTGTTTAACCTTATTTTTTGAAGATCAATATAATTTTCGATGTGCTCCAGCTCCTTATCTAAAAGGACTGTGGACTCATTAGCGTCATAAATAATATATCGCATTAAACTGGAAAGCTTTAGAATTACCTCTGGTGTTTGATCAGATTTTTGCCTGGCCAATGCATAAATTCCATTAAGCGTATTAAAGAAAAAATGTGGGTTTATCTGTGCTTTCAAGTAAGACAATTCGGCTGTTAACTTTTGGTTTTCAATCTCTTTCAATCTCTTTTCATTGGTCAGCCATTCCCTTGTTCCCCGTATACTTGTACTTAAAGCCAGTGAGATAGTACTTAATATGATGATTCCAAAACTAAAAACGAATACTTTTGATGGCCTTCCTCTGCCGCCTTGCTCTAACCTTTCAGCCATGCGTCTTTCAATTATTTCTCTGGAGAATTCCGGTCTTTCAGGTCTGACAAAATAGAAGGTTGCAAAAACGACAACCAGAATGATTATTATTGATCCTGCATATTTTCTAAATTTTCTTTGGGAAAGAAACTTTGGAATTAAAACGTAGTAATTAAGATAAAAAATACCCACCAGGGTGACTGACATCATTACCATGTGTCTTAAATCTGAATATCTATTCAGATAATTTATCATTAATGGCAGCAATAGTGCAAAAAGCACGAAAAGTAGAAAATGTAAGGCAATTTTAAGATTGCCAAAGTATGAGCTTTTAACCATAAGTTTTTACGAAATACAAACTACTATTCTGATTTAGTTTCTGATTGACAACGTAAAAGTTGGCGTTTTTGGCTTCGTTTCAAATCGTTTTAGATTTTTTTAAGGATGTTTATTATTTATTGGATGAATACATAACAAAAAAGCCATCTCGCAATGAGATGGCTTTAAATATTGTTAAAAATATTTTGATCAAATATCTAAAAGAAACTGTTCTGGGTTAATCCCGTTCAATATCAAATTTTCAGGATTTTCAATAAACTCTTTCACTTTCACTAAAAAACCTACGGAGTCTTTGCCATCGATAATTCGATGATCGTAGGATAAAGCAACATACATCATTGGTCTGATTTCAACTTTTCCATTCACTGCAACAGGACGATCAACAATATTATGCATGCCCAATATGGCCGACTGTGGAGGGTTGATAATAGGTGTGGAAAGTAATGATCCGAATGTACCACCATTAGTAATGGTAAAGGTACCTCCCGTTAACTCTTCAACAGATATCTTTTTGTTTCTTGCCTTTTCTGCCAGTTTTTTAATTTCAGCTTCAATTACAGGAATAGATTTACTTTCTGCATTTCGGATAATCGGAACCATCAATCCTTTTGGAGTTTGCACAGCAATTCCAACATCAACAAATTCAGGTTGAATAATTTCTTCACCGTCAAGCATTGAATTAATTGAAGGATGAGCATTCATTGCTGCAGCAACAGCTTTGGTAAAGAACGACATAAAACCAAGCTTAAAGCCATGCTTTTCGATAAATTGAGGCTGGTGTTTTTTGCGAATTTCCATTACCCTACTCATGTCAATCTCATTGAAAGTGGTAAGCATAGCCGTTTCATTTTTAACAGCAACCAACCTTTTACTTAACTTCCGGCGAAGCATGCTCATTTTCTCCCGTTTTACATCTCTGGAGATAGTTGCATTTGTAGGAGTCGAAATATCTGCGGAGCTAGCTGGTGCTTCAATTACCGACTGCACATCTTTCTTCGAAATTCGTTTCAAACCATTAATTACATCATCAATTGAAAGATTATTTTCTTCCATTATTTTTTGAGCAACAGCAGTAACTTTTACCTTGTCAAAGTCATCGGAAGATACTTTTGCTATTTTTTCAACTACCACTTCTGATGCACTCTTCGCAGGTACTTCCACCATATTTTCAACTTCAGGTTTTTGCTCAGTCTCCACAGGTTTCTTATCCGTATCAATCGTGCAAGCAATTATACCAACTTCAACCGTATCCCCTTCTTCAACTTTGAAATTGACTAAACCTCCATCGTCTGCAATTAGGGTAAGTGTGGCTTTGTCTGATTCAATTTCAGCAATCTCCTGACCTCTTTCGACAATGCTATTGTTTTCGACTAACCATTTTCCAAGCTCAACTTCTGTAATTGATTCTCCTGGGGTCGGTATTTTAATCTCGATGATCATATTTGGTTTTTTCGTTTAAGCTAAGACTTTTTCTTTAAAAATTGAATTTAATATGCGGTCTAACCTGATGTTGTGTTTCTTCATTAATCCACCAGCAGGACTACCACTTTCCGGGCGAGCAATCACTTCAAACGGAATGTGTTTCATTTTTCTTGAAATATAAGGCCATGCCCCCATATTCTCTGGTTCATCCTGAGTCCAAATAATTCGAGTCGCCTTTTTATATTTCTTCAAAACTGCATTAATTTGTTTCTCAGGAAGTGGATACAACTGCTCAACACGTATAATGGCAGTCGATGAATCACCAACATCAACCCTCTTTTTAATTAAGTCATAATACAATTTTCCGTTTGTAAATACCACCTGTTTAGCTGCTGATGGTTTTACCCGATTATCATCTATAACCTCCTTGAAATGTCCATTTGCCAGTTCCTCAATTGTACAACTCACCTTTGGATGGCGTAATAAGCTTTTAGGTGTAAAGACCACCAATGGCAACCGTACATTCCATTTAAGATGCCTTCTCAAAAGATGGAACATATTGTCAGGAGTAGTAGGAACTACAATTTGCATGTTGTTATTCGCTGCTAATGTCAGAAAACGTTCAATCCGTGCACTGGAATGTTCTGGCCCCTGTCCCTCATAACCATGAGGCAAGAAAAGCACCAGGTTGTTCATTAATCCCCACTTTTCATCTGCGGAAGTAATAAACTGATCAATAATTACCTGAGCAACATTACTAAAATCACCAAACTGGGCTTCCCAAACGGTTAATGCATTGGGTTGAGCAAGGGAATATCCATATTCAAAACCCATTACGCCATATTCAGAGAGTGGTGAGTTATATACATGAAAAGGCCCCTGATTTTTAGAAATATGTTTTAATGGGAAATATTTCTCATCAGCTTCCTCTAGAACAAATGATGCGTGTCGGTGTGCAAAAGTTCCCCTCTCACTATCCTGTCCACTAATCCGTACCGGATGTCCTTCATCCAGTAAAGTACCATAAGCCAAAAGCTCAGCCATTGCCCAATCCAGCTTATTATCCAGTAACATCATTCGGCGATCAGAAATAATCCGATTCACTTTTTTGAAAAAGTTTTTTCCTTCAGGCAGCGAGTTGATCTTTCCTCCAATCTCAATTAGCTTCTCTTTTGAAACTCCTGTATTTACCGACTTGCTAAAATCTGACTTAGCAGCTAAATCAAATGCTTCATAATCATCAAGCAGGAACTTGCGGATCTTTAAACGTTCAATCTTTTCAGATTCTTTGTATTTTGATTCCAGAAACTCATCAAAGGCTTTTATTTCATTTCGGGTTTCTGTCTGATCAAAAATACCTTTAGCCACTAATTTCTCGACATAAATATCACGAGGATTTTTATGAGCCGATATCGCTTTATAGAGTAATGGCTGGGTGAACCGAGGTTCATCACCTTCATTATGCCCATATTTTCGATAGCATAGAATATCAATAAAAACATCGGAATGAAACTTTTGCCTGAACTCCATTGCCAACTTAATCGTATATATCATAGACTCCACATCATCACCATTCACATGAAAAACAGGAGAACGCGTTACTTTTGCAACATCAGTACAATAGGTGCTTGACCTTGCATCCAGATAATTGGTAGTAAAACCAACCTGATTATTGATGACCAAATGAATAGTACCTCCGGTTTTGTAACCATTAAGCTGCGACATTTGAGTAACTTCATACACGACCCCTTGTGAAGCAATGGCCGCATCACCATGAATGACAATTGGAGCTAATTTGCTGTAATTACCTTCATAAATTGAATCAATCCGGGAACGCGACATCCCCTGCACTAAAGTAGCCACAGCCTCCAAGTGCGAAGGGTTTGGCATTAAATTCAGTTTCACCGTTTTCCCGGTATCTAAAGTTACTTCGCTTTCAAAACCCAAATGGTATTTTACATCACCAAGCGTTATGTCTTCTTCGAATTCTGATCCGTAAAATTCTTTAAAAATATCTTCATAAGGTTTTTGCATAATGTTGGCCAATACATTTAATCGCCCACGATGCGCCATCCCAATTACAAACTCTTCAATACCAAATTCGGCTCCCCGTTCAATAACAGCATCAAGTGCAGGAATTAAGTTTTCAGCACCTTCAAGCGAAAACCGTTTTTGACCTACAAATTTCTTGTGGATGTAATTCTCAAAACCAACAGCCTGCTTTAAATGATAAAAGATATGTTTCTTCTTCTCAATAGTAAATTCCTGCGAGTTTCGCTCCTTTTCCATCCTTTGCTGTAACCACTTTACAACTTCAGGATTACGCATAAACACATACTCCACTCCTATTGAGTTGCAATAAGTTGCATCTAAATGCTCTACAATATCTTTCAATTTAGCCGATCCAATACCAATCTTGTTACCAGCCTGAAAAACAGTTTCGAGATCACTTTTCTCTAAGCCAAAGTTTTCAATATCTAAACTTGGAGTGTAAGTTCTGCGCGTACGAACCGGGTTTGTTTTTGTAAATAAGTGTCCACGTTGTCTGTAGCCATGAATTAGATTCAGAATGCCAAATTCCTTATCGATTTGTCCACCATCAAAGGTTTTTCCACTTGATTCAAAATTCGTTCTTGCCAGTTCAAATCCTTTAAAAAAGTTTTGCCAGCTTTCATCTACGCTTTCCGGATTACTTAGGTATTCCTGATAAAGTGACTCTATTACAGCAATATCCTGATTTCCTACCTGTGTAAATTTATCCATAGTTTAACGCTCGGTTAATCTTCTATTCAAAATATTTTGATTCATAAACAAACGGGATAACCTAATGTTTATGAAATTTGGCTCAAATAATAAAAGATACTCAACTCTTTTATTGTTTCTTTTGTTAACTATTTAAAGATAACAGAAAAGAAGCGCCATGAAAACCATAATTCTACTATTCTTACTTAGTTCATTTGTGCTCATTGTTTCGGCTCAGACCAGGTATACAACGCAGGATGCGCATATTCAATTTTTCTCAGAAGCCCCTTTTGAAAATATAGAAGCAACATCGAATCAAGTGCGTGGAGGTCTTGATATTGAAACGGGTCAGATTCTTTTTGTTATTCCCATTAAAAGCTTTGAGTTTAAAAAGAACCTCATGCGAAAACATTTTAATGAACAGTACCTTGAATCAGACAAATATCCAACAGCAAAATTTGAAGGTTCATTTTCCTCTTCCATCAATGTAAACTCAAAAGAAAAACAGGCTATCCAATTCAATGGTACAATGACTATTCATGGGGTGTCCAGAGAATTGCAAGACGTTGTTAGTATTACCCTTCAGAACAATCAAATTATAGCCCATTCTAAATTTATACTTATAACAAAAGACTTTAAAATAAAGATCCCTCGCATATTCATTAAAAATATTGCTACAGAAATTGAGGTTGAGATAAATGCAAATCTAAAACAAGTCAAACCATGAAACTATTCGCATTTTTTATCCTGGGTATATTCTTGTCTGTTGCTGCTCAAAGTCAAAGTCTTGAAGAACTTGTCAAAGATGACTTGGTTGTTACTCAAAATGATGCAACAGATCTATTTAGAGGCAATCGTTTGGTGAATGGACATTCAAGCAAGTTTACAAATAAAGGTGAACTAATTCTGTTTATATCACATCGATTTGGAAAACTAAATGGAGGCTTTTATGAACTGTTTGGTTTGGATCAGGCTTCTATGCGTTTTGGTTTTGATTATGGTATTTCAAACCGTTTCAACATAGGAATGGGAAGAAGTACAATTCATAAAACGTATGATTTATATGCTAAGCTAAAACTAGTGCAAGCAACCACTCAAAAACGGTTTGATATCGTAGCAATTGGAGGGTACTCTGCTTCCACTTTGCGCAATTATTTTCCGCAAGGCAGCGATGGACTTGAAGACCGCTCAACCTTATGGGGACAACTGCTAATTGCCACCCAAGTTAAAAATTTAAGTATTCAGCTTATGCCCACCGCTTTAAACTCGGGCTACATACCAGCGCTGGGTGATTCACATACAAACTATGCGCTTGGAGCTGGTGCTTCAGCTAAAATAAGCAAACGTGTTTCCCTTAATGCTGAATATTATTATCAAATCAATAATGATTTTCCCAATGCCAGCTCTCCCCTTTCATTTGGTGTTGATGTTGAAACCGGCGGACACCTGTTTCAGCTAATCATATCCAATACTCAAGCGATGTTTGAGAAAGGCTTTATTTCAGAAAATACTGGTAATTGGGCTGATGGCGAAATTTATTTTGGATTTAATTTAATACGAGTGTTTAATATTAACTAGAAAGCCATGAAAAGAAAAGATTTTTTATCGAAAGTAGCAGTTGGAGGGAGTGTACTGTTGGCTTCCCCCATATATTTTAGTTCTTGTGGTTCGGGAAGTAGTGATGAGGATATGACTCCAGACCCAGGAGGTAATGGAGATGTAATGCTTGACTTAACGGAAAGTAAGAACTCAAATCTAAATAATGTAGGTGGTTTTGTGTATGTTGGGAATATAATAGTCATTACAACAGGTACCAATCAGTTTACCGCATTATCAAAAGTTTGCACACATGAGCAATGTACGGTTGGCTATGATCCAGGAACAAATGAACTTCCTTGCCCTTGCCATCAATCACGTTTCAATATTAACGGAGGTGTTATAAATGGCCCGGCAGCTTCTTCTTTAAGAAAGTATACGGTTACAAAAAGTGGAGATATTCTCAGCATAAAATAAAGATACCACAAGAACATCAGGTTTCATTTGTTACTATAATCACTCAGATGGATTATATTTACATTCCTAATGTAAAAAATCTGTTGTTGTGAAACGAACAAGCCGCATTCTTCTGATTATAGTACTTGCTGTAATTTTAATTTATCGTTTAGGCCCTAAGCCAGACAAACCTGTTTTATCTAATGAATTGCCTGTCATATCAGCAGAATTGAATGAGCTAGATGCTTTTCTAATTAAAAAAGAAGCTGAACTGCCTGTCAAACCTGATAATGAGTCTATTATTTTCTGGGAGAATGATAGTCTGAAAGAGCAAACAGATGTGTGTGTGTTATACCTGCATGGTTTCTCAGCTTCGCGCTATGAAGGCTTGCCAACCCACCAAAACTTTGCCAAATCACTCAATGCCAATTTATACATTCCTCGGTTGGCGTCACACGGGCTGTCTGTCCCAGAACCATTACTTGACATGACTCCCGATCGCCTTTATGAATCGGCAAAAGAAGCTTTAATAATTGCTCAAAAGCTTGGGAAGAAAGTTATTCTAATGGGAACTTCAACAGGCGGAACATTGGCTTTAAAACTAGCAGCAGAATTCCCGGATAAAGTACATTCCTTGTTTTTGTTATCTCCCAATATTAAAATCAATGATCCGGCAGCATTTATACTCTCAAAGCCGTGGGGATTACAAATTGCCCGAAAAGTTTTGGGAGGGCATTATCGTTTCATTAACGAAGATTTAGAAGCAGAAGAATGCAAATACTGGAACTGCTTTTACCGCATTGAAGCAACTGTATACCTGCAACAATTGATTGAATCGACAATGAAGGACGATGTGTTTAAACAGGTTAAGCAACCTGTATTTTTAGCCTATTACTATCAGGATGAAGAACACCAGGATGACGTGGTAGTGGTTGATGCTATGCTTAAAATGTACGAGCAATTGGGGACTCAATCAGAAATGAAAAACAAACAGGCGTTTAATGCTGAAACACATGTGATTGGTAGTGAAATGTTCTCAAAAACGCAATATGAAGTTGAAAAGGCTTGTATCGATTTTGCAAAGAAAATTTTAAATTAAAACCCCCAAATACTATCTGTTTGCAAAAAACAAAACATGAGACATAATCATGTTTTTGCTTGTAGTATTTTCTCAATTTTGCAGCTGGAATCAATAGATTGACATTCAAACAAAAGCTTATTATGCAAGTACCTCATAAATACAAGTTTATTGTGCAATTAGGAAAAGCACTGCATTATTACGGTGTTCCTTCATATAAATCAGAAATGTATTTGAATGAAGTAGCTGATAAAAAAGGGATTCAGGCCAGTTTTATGGATTCACCAACCTGGATTAGCTATGTGTTTTACGAAGAAGATGAGCAAACCTACAATCATGTTGAGACTGTACGTCCCGGGGAACTTAATCTGGGAGCCTTGTCTAAAGTCGTAGAAATTGCGAACAACCTGCTTTCCGACAAAATTAATTTTGAAGAAGCCCGTCTTGCTATTGATAAGGTTAAAACATCACCTCCAACGCATGGCGGATTCCTTGAGCTGCTTGGATTCATTGTATCGGCTGGTGCCTTTTGCATCATCCTCGATACCAGTTGGACATCAGCCATTGCTGCTTCCTTTGTTGGCGGAATTGTTTATCTGATTACCTTACTATCGAAACGATCAGTGTATATACGGAGTACCCTGGAGGCATTGGTGGCCTTTGTTGCAACCTTTGTCATTGGGCTACTTTCATTGCAATTCGATCAGATTAATATATCAATGACCATTCTGGCCTCAATCATCGTGTTTATTCCGGGGCTATCAATAACCACAGCATTGGAGGAAATAACAGCCCGAAACCTGGTATCGGGTACAGCCAAATTATTTGATGCACTGGTTTCCTTATTTAAGCAGTTCTTTGGTGTTGTTATGGGACTGGCTATTCTACCACTGTTTGTTGAAATAAACCAGCAGCCTGTTATAAACGACATTCCAAATTGGGTTGACTATTTCGCCATTATTGCACTGGCAATAGCCTTAACTCCTGCATTTAAAATTCGACCCAAAGATTTATTCTTATGCGTTGTGGTTGGCTTTTTAAGCTTTTATACGACTACCCAACTTGCCTTTACAGGGATTCTGGTCAGTATATTTTTGGGAACCATTGTTACTGTTGCAGCCAGCAAATTATTTAGCAAACTGAATAACTCACCTCGTCTGGTTTATCTGGTGCCGGGTATTATTATGCTGGTTCCGGGAAGTAAAGCATTTATTGGACTTAGCAGTGTTTTCCTGAATGAAGCAAGTGCTTCAGGAAATATGGGTGAACAAATTTTGTACATTTTCATGGGTATTATTGGTGGTTTATTATTCTCTGGAACGTTTATGGATAAAAAGCTCAGGGAGCATAATCGGTAAGCAATTATACGCGTAGTGCTATGTTGGCTTGATGCTAGTTTCTGGACACTAGCTACTGGATGATTTAGGTTTTCCGGTGTGGCGAATGGATTGTTTAGTGTTTTAATACCCCATGTGATTTCGCCTTAATTCCCTTTCCTTTTGCTTTCCCTGCGTTTCTCTTCGCACTGGGCTGATGATTGCGCCCCTTTGGGGCTTTCCCAGAGGGAATGTAGTTCCATAGAAAGATATAGATACAATCGAGTTTATTTTCCGTAGGAGATATATATTTCATCTTGTTTTATTTATCTACTAACGGAGAAATTGGGAGTATAGTTTGTTGGCTGGTGCTATTGAAATTGATCCCTTGACGGGGAAATGAAACATGTTTTTCTTTGTGGCGAATGGATTGTATGGTGCTTTAATTTATCATATGATTTCGCCTTAATTCCCTTTCCTTTTGATTTCCCAGTGCTGCGTTTCACTTTGCACTGGGCTGATGATTGCGCCCCTTTGGGGCTTTCCCAGAGGGAATGTAGTTCCATAGAGAAATTACATTCAATCGGTTTTATTCTCCGTAGGAGATATAGATTCTATTTGGTTTTATTGGTCACAATAATAGTTAAAACTATGTACTTTAGTGCATCTCGCTTTAGCTTCTAAAAATCTTATCTTTGTTATATGCCAACTTATCAAAGATCAAATGGCCATACCGTTTCAAATTTGACAGCGCACCTGGTTTGGTCTACAAAGTACCGCTATCCAGTTTTGCATGGTGATATTCAAACGAGATGCCGCTCAATCCTGATCCAGATATGTGAAGCCGAAGATGTTGTTATCTTAAAGGGAGTTGTTTCAAGCGACCATGTTCACATGCATTTGAGCTATCGCCCCTCCCAGTCTCTAAGTCAACTTGTAAAGAGGCTCAAGGGAAGGAGTTCAAGGAAGCTTCAGCAAGAATTCCAGGAACTTGGGAAGAAATACTGGGGTCAGCATTTCTGGGCAATCGGTTTTGGATGTTGGAGTACTGGAAATATTACAGATGAAATGGTAAATGAGTATCTCGAACATCATAGAAAACCAACAGACAAAGATGATTCAAATTTCATTCTTGAATAGCGAGAGACTTTCAGTCTCAACGAAAACTATGGTACTTTCAGTCCATAGTGGTTTATTTATCTCCTACGGAGAAATTGGATATGGTTCGTTGGCTGGTGCTATTGAGATTGATCACCTGACGAGGAAATGAAATTCGTTTTCCGGTGTGGCGAATGAATTGTATGGTGCTTTAATTTACCATGTGATTTCGCCTTAATTCCCTTTCCTTTTGTTTTCCCAGCGCTGCGTTTCACTTTGCACTGGGCTGATGATTGCGCCCCTTTGGGGCTTTCCCAGAGGGAATGTAGTTCCAAAGAGGGATGTACATTTAATAGGTTTCATTCTCCGTAGGAGATATAGATTTCATCAGGTTTTTATCTATTTCCTAACGGAGAAATTGGGTATGGTTCGTTGACTGTAGCTATTGAGTTTGATCTTTCGGGGAAATGAAATTCGTTTTCCGACTTGGCGAATGAATTGTTTGGTGTTTTAATCGACCATGCGATTTCGCCTTAATTCCCTTTCCTCTTGCTTTCCCAGCGCTGCGTTTCACTTTGCACTGGGCTGGTGATTGCGCCCCGTTGGGGCTAGGGTGCTTTTCATATATTTCGTTAGATGCTACTTTCTTTTTCTCCTGGTCCATTGAATACGCCACTCATCTCCTCTGGGATCATAAGTCTGTTTCTTCATCTTATTTCGTTCGGTATCGTCTTTTAATCTATTTGTTGATTGTATTTCCTCGTAAATTTGAGTTTTCAGCTTATCATTGATTAACTCATTACCCACATCCTTAACATCTTCTGAGTTCATATCCAGTTTAAGCTTTTTTGAATTACGAATAGAGTCTTGATTCTCCTGGTACGTGTAAAATTCGACTAACTTCTCAATATTCTCGCGGTATTGCCGTATTTCTGTTGTATCAATTTGCAGACTAATTATTGAATCCGAAATCTTTTTTGTTTCTAAATAGAAATTACATGAATTGTATTTTATCAAGCAAGAATGAACTACCCCGGGGCAGAGCCCACGAGGTATCAAAAAAGAGTCAGTTGACC
>CBDVCE010000068.1:0-25473 GCA_965372405.1 uncultured Sunxiuqinia sp. | reverse complement strand
TAGTCGATTGAATAATTTTTACATCGCTGGATTAGAATGGATGATCCAGAAAATGAAAATCGATGGGATATATATTGATGATTCAGCATTGGATCGATTTACTCTTCAACGTGCACGAAAAATCATTGACAATAACCGACCAAACGGAAGAATTGATTTGCATAGCTGGAACCATTTTAATGACTGGGCTGGTTATACAAATTGCCTCAACCTGTACATGGATCTGCTACCTTATATTGACTTGGTTTGGATTGGTGAAGGACGTGACTACAACAGAATGTCAGATCATTGGCTCATTGAAGTATCTGGAATACCCTTTGGGATTCCAGGACAAATGCTTCATGGAGATAATCCCTGGCGTGGAATGGTTTATGGAATAACCAACCGAGGTGGTTATTCCCATTTGTCACCCGAATATTTATGGCAATTCTTCGATGAGCATAATATTGAAAATAAAGAAATGATCGGATACTGGGATAGTCATTGTCCTGTAAAATGCAATAATACGATGCTTCGGGCTTCAGTTTTCAAAGGAAAAGATGAGATAATTATTTCTGTTGCCAATTGGAGCAACGATGATATTAAAACCTCAATAGATATTGATTGGATTGGATTGGGTATAGATCCCAAAAAAGCAATTATTTCTCTTCCTGGAATAGAAGAATTTCAAGAAGAACAATTGAATGTGTCTTTCAATGAAATGATAATTCCTGGTTCAAAAGGGTATTTAATTGTAATTAAGAATTAAGCGATTCGATACCGTGTTTGTTCCCCTTAAGTAAAAACCCGCAAAAAACTGAATGAGTACATTTCAAAAACAATCGAGTGCAACATATACTAGAACCTTTGGTAATATTGACTTTCAAAAAAATACAAGTGAAGAAATATTTATCTAATTCAATCAACTTAGTATTTGCCTTGGCAATAATTGCATCCTCTTGCACTAGCCAGTACAGGTCAAATATTCCTAATATCGATACCTCTATTATTAAAGTTGATAGTTTAATCTGGGATTTGGAAACTCTACAGAAGATACCAAAGTATGAGTTTTTAGATAGTACATCCAAAGTGAGAGAAATACTTTTTAAAGGTCCAGATTACTTGGGTAAACCAACCAAAGTTTTTGCGTACTACTCAAATCCCGATATTCTTAAAACGGGGGTTGATCAGGGCAATGAATTCCCTGGAGTCGTTCTAATTTCAGGAGGCAACCAACCTGCTATTCGGGAATGGGTTGAACGTTGGGCGCATGAAGGTTATGCTGCTATTACCTGCGACTATGGAAATACCAAATTAGCTGAAAATAGAGGCCCAGCCCCATCGACACTTGAAGAAACACTAGCCCTCATTTATGACTCAATTACACATGGTCCAGATGCCGTACGTGCGTATCGAACAGCTTCAATTGCTATACAGGCACATTCGCTATTACTAAGTTTCCCTGAGGTTGAGAAAGATAAAACAGCCGTAACTGGTATTAGCTGGGGAGGATTTCAAACCTGTATTGTTTCTGGAATTGACAACCGTTTTAAAGCTGCTGCACCAGTTTATGGCTGTGCATTTCATGACAAAATAATTTTCAAGAGGGAGTTTGCAGACCTCACAAATGAACAAGTATCTCTTTGGATGAATAAGATTGACCCGAAAAACTATATCGTTTACTCGAAATGTCCTACTCTTTTCATTACTGGAAATAAAGATGGATGTTTTGACATTGTTCCTTTTGATAAAACAACTAAACTTATTCAAGAATCAAACAGACACATAAAAATTACTCCGAATATGGGACACTCGCATCCCGATGGATGGGAGCCAAAAGAGATTGCTTCATTTTTTAATTCAATCTTTAAAGAAGGCATTCCCTTACCAAAAATAACTGGTATTGAGAAACAAGATTCCATAATCAGATTTAGTTATGAAAGCAGTTTAACTTTAAAAGATGCGAGGCTTTATTATTCAAATGATACAATCAACATCAATGAAAAACGAATTTGGGAATCTATTCCTGCTGAAATATTTCAGGACAGAATAGAATCTCAATATCCTTCGGAAGGTTTCAAATTCGCATTCCTTTACACAACTGATGTTATAGGACTAAGTATTTCAAGTGAATTATTAATTGATTAAAACAATACAAGAATTTTAAAATGAAACATTTAATCTTTTCTATATTTCTGAGCATTTTTTGCTTAAATATACTTGCTCAAAATCAGACCATCACCTTAAAAACACTCTTGGAAGAAATGACTGAACGGAGCAGTCTGGCACAGTTTCCTGAACCAGCTTATACCTGTAAACAAGCTTCCAGTTATTCCAGAGATTCCAAAACCCAATCAAGCTCACTGGAAGATGGCAAATTTAAACCTGAAGAAGGTCGAGACTGGGGCAAAGGATGGTTTGAGAATCACGATTTCAGTCAGTACATCCGTACCGAAGAGAATAATGGCAGAAAAGAAGATGTGATGTTTGAAGCTGAAGGCTCCGGTGCTATCGTTCGTTTTTGGGCAACTTACGGTGGTATCCCAGATCAGTATGGTGGTATTTACAGAGTTTATATTGATGGGAATCCAATTCCTGTAATAGAAATGCACAATAAAAATCTGGTTGGTGAAGCTGGGATTGTAGGTAAACCTTTTTCATTTTTTGCTCCTGAAAAAGCGGAAAACCCAACATGGCGGGGACGGAATCTAATTCTACCAATTCCTTATGGGGAAAGCTGTAAAGTTACCTACGATGGTGAACACAAGTATGAGCATCTGGGAGGATGGCGTGGACATTATTATCAAATTAACTATCGTACTTATGAAGCGAATACCAAAGTAGAAAGTTTCACCAAAGAAACCATTCAGGAATACAAAGAAGACATTGAGGTTTTTGGCAAAAAACTAATAGAGGATGTAGCAAGTTCAACTGAGAAAAAAGATCAAAATAACATCATTCTAAAAGCTGGGAAGAAAAGCTCCATTAAATTAAAAGGACAACAAGCAATAACAAAATTTAATATTCAATTAGAGGCTGAGAATTTTGAACAAGCTCTGCGCTCAACTGTATTATCAATCCAATTTGATGGTGAACAAACGGTTTGGTGTCCAATTGGTCAATTCTTCGGTATTGGATATAAAACAGGTCAGCATCATACATTTTACATTGCTTCAGACGAACAGGGTCTAATGAGTTCACAGTGGATAATGCCTTTCAAAAAAGAAGCTGTAGTAACTATTGAAAACTTCGGAAATCAAGATGTCAATTTAGCTTTTTTTGAGCTTGAACACGATATGTATAATTGGGATGATCATAGCATGTATTTTCATGCAACATGGAAAGAAACCCGAAAACTCGAATCAGAACTTCGTTCTGATTACAACTACATCTCCATTAAGGGGAAAGGTGTTTTTGTGGGTGATAACCTGACGCTTTTCAACTCTTTCCCAGATGAAACTGGCAAGAATTGGTGGGGTGAAGGTGATGAGAAAATTTATGTAGATTGTGAAGATTTCCCATCACACTTTGGTACTGGAACTGAAGACTATTATTCTTACGCTTGGTGTCGCCCACAAGTGTTTTCTGCACCCAATGTTTCGCAGCCTTGTGGTGAAGGAAATAAAACCCCGGGACATACCAGTAACAACAGATATCGTTTGCTTGATGCTATTCCATTCAACAGCAATTTTAAGTTTGATATGGAAATTTGGCATCCATACAGATCGAAGATGAATTACAGCCCGGCCACCTTTTGGTATGCTTTCCCTAATGCAAAGTGGAATTGCACTCCAGATATTGATGGTGTAAAACAAAAGGTAGCTTTGAAAGTTGAAGACGTAATTGGAGAAACACAAGATTAATTGCAAAGACATATGAAAATTGGAGCATGGCTTGTGGAATTATATTCAAATTGAGGACTAGCAGCACCACACTCAGCAGCCTGATTTCTATACTTTTCTGCTCGATTTGTGATCCTACTCAGAATGAGAACCCAATAATTTTGTGGTATCTTTTTATTCTTGAATCTTCTTAATCGCTTAAATAACAAACATGAACAATCTAATTAAACTTACGGGAATCTTCGCCTTACTAGTTCTAGTATCATGTACGCAAAAAAAACAGGATGATTTTTCATTAAATCAAATTAGCCAATTTTACAAAGCTGCTCCTGAAAATGTACATACCAGATGGGCAAGTGCAGAGAATATAAATGCCGAAAAAGGCAAAGGCGGCATGAGCAACAAAGGAGCCAAAGGCGATGCTTACACACTGATTGCCCCGGGAACAAGTAAAGTGATTTTTGATCAGGAAGGTGCTGGGATGATTACCAAGATCTGGTCGGCAAATTCATTGGTTTGGAATGCGGAAAACCGTAGAAAAGTTAAGATTGAGATGTATTGGGATGACTCAGATAAACCTGCAGTTTCGGTACCATTTACTGAATTTTTTGGTATTGGTTTAGGCCAGATGCGCCCTTTTGAATGTGAGCTGTTCTCAGCGCCAGAAGGTCGGTCGCACAATTGCTTTATACCTATGCCATATCGTACTGCTGCACGAATAGAGGTGGTAAATGAGTCGGATGAAATTATCATGTTCTATTATAAAATAGACTTTATACAAGTTCCTTCTCATGCTGATGATGTGCTGTATTTCCACTCATACTGGCATCGGGATATTAAAACAACCAGAGGAGTTGACTTTGAAATTCTACCAAAAGTAGAAGGTGAAGGCCGTTACCTTGGAACGAATATTGGTGTTGTTGGAGATTCAGCTTATATAGGCACATGGTTTGGTGAAGGGGAAGTGAAAATTTACCTTGATGGTGATACCGATCACGCCTCTCTGGTAGGAACCGGAACTGAAGATTATATTGGAACTGGCTGGGGGCAGGGTGAATATGCACATCAAATTCAAGGTTCATTGGTCTCCAATAAAGAACACGATATTTACACCTTCTACAGATATCACACAATTGATCCGGTCTATTTTCATAACGATTGCAAGGTAACTATCCAGCAAATTGGTAACGGACAACGAAACAAGCTAAGAGAAATGAGAGAAAACGGAGCTGAGTTTGATGTGGTATGGCAATATGTTTCAAGTGAAGGAATGGAAGCCAGCAAGCGCTACCAGGATATGGATAATCCTCCAAAATTGGAAGATGACGATTTTCCTGATGGATTCTCAACCAACTTTTATAGAAGCGATGATGTTTCGGCAACCGCCTATTTCTATCTGAACAAACCAAGCAATAACTTGCCAGCAATCCAGTCAAAAGAAGAGCGAACCAAAGACATGCAGGAAAAAGTATATCAGTATACAAAATAAAGACTGATCTATTGAGGGCTTGACAGTAGTTAATCCCTCAATCAGTTTTAATCATTTCACCCAAAGCAACTACAGTCTATAAAATACATCTACCTTTCCAGTGGAAAGAATCCATTTTTTAATGAAATGATGCCCTACTGAGCTGGAAAGATTGTCTTTTTGATAGGAATGATTGACACATTATATTGGAAAAATACTTTCGAAAGTTGGAATGACAGCTCTCCTTATTGGAATAACTTCATTTTTTGCTGGAATGAGAATTAAAGTCGTGACAGTACAGCATAGGATATTAAAATGAATTTTGCTAAACTTGTAATTGAATCTAAATACCAAGTATATGAACCTCCAAAAATCAAAAAACTCCACATTCATTTTTTCATTGCTAATATTATTCTGCATTTCAAGTTTTGCACAGGTAAACACCAATGAACGAGCAAAATGGTTTAAGGATTCGAGATTTGGAATGTTTATTCATTGGGGAGTTTATAGTGGAGCCGAGGGAATATGGAAAGGTGAGAAACTTCGTTATGATAATGATTATGCGGAATGGATTTTTTACAGAAACCAGATAGATCGAGATGAATATACTTCCTTGCTGGAGCGTTTCGACTGGGATGAGATTGATCCTGAAGAATGGGTTCTGCTGGCGAAAGAAGCTGGAATGAAATATGTCACAATTACGGCAAAGCATCACGATGGATTTGCCCTTTGGAACAGTGACGTTAACGATTATGATATCGCTGAATTTACCAATCCAAAACGGGACATTATAAAAGAACTTGCCGAAGCCTGTAAAAAACATGGTCTGAAAATTGGACTTTACTATTCTCACTGGGTCGATTGGGAACACCCCAATGGCTGGGATCATTCTAAAGAAATTTATGGTATCTCAGATGAAAAATACGATGAGTATTGGCAGGAAAAAGTAATTCCTCAAATGCGGGAATTATTAACAAACTACGGAGATATTGGCTTAATATGGTTTGATATGTGGATTCATCATTCAGAATCAGTAGTATCGAAAGAACAGCTATTGCAATTAAAAAGCCTGATTCGCGAGTTACAGCCTAATTGTCTGGTGAATTCAAGACTTGGCTTATCTGTTGAAGAGGACAATGACATTGATTTCCAAACCTTAGGAGATAATCAACTTGGGAGCAAAAAGAAAGATCATCCGTGGCAAACTTCAGGTACAGTAGCGCATTCATGGGGGTTTCATGCCCTTGAAGAACAATGGAAATCCACCACAACCTTAGTTCATTCTCTCATCAACAATGTAAGCTTGAATGGCAATTTCATGCTAAATATTGGACCTCGTGCTAACGGTGATGTACCTTACGAAATATCGCAAAGACTAACTGAAATGGGCAAATGGCTTTCAGTTAATGGTGAAGCTATTTATGAGAGTCATGCTTTTGATCTGAAAAAAGATCAGCACGACTGGGGAAAGATAACTTGCAAAACAGATCCTTCCGGAAAAACAAAGCTTTACCTCCATGTTTTCAATTGGCCGCTAAACAAGAAGCTTCCAATCACCGGAATAAATGATACTCCCACAAAAGCCTATTTACTGGCAAATAAACAAGAGATTTCATTTTCAAAACATGAAATTTTGACGGTATTAGATTTGCCAAAAATTCAACCTGACCCATACGTTTCTGTTATTGTGCTTGAATATGACTCCTATCCGGAAATTGTTGATGGTCTTGTTGCACAATCTGTATATAGTGGTTATTCACTTAATCCATCAAACACAACTAAAATGGAGGGTGATACTGAGATTGAAAAACCTCAACGCTTTGGTTCGGTTCCTGCTCACATCATCGTAAAAGAAAAGAGTACTTACCAATGGCGTGTTTATATTGAAAAAGCCAAGACGGTTCAAGTAGATGTTTCCTATAATTTCAAAGGGGAAAAAGGAGCCGGAAATCTATCAGTGAAAGCGGCAGGAATATTAATTAATCAAGAAGTACAACCTACAGGTTTGACAGTAGGAGAACCTAATTCTGATTGGCATATTCACTCATTCAACTCACATCGCGTCGGTGAAATTAGCTTTAAGGAATCAGGCTATTACGATATAACGTTGGAACTTAATCCTGCCAAGAATGAACCGATAGATTTTCAATGGCTATGGCTAAATGAAAAATAATTATCAACATCAATATAACCTACTACAAATGAGAAACACATTACTACTACTTACACTATTCATGTTTTTAGGAGCAACCGTTGTTCCCGCACAAGAAAAATACGAAGCCAATTGGGAATCACTGGACAGCCGCCCAACTCCTGAATGGTTTGCCAACTCAAAATTCGGGATATTTATCCATTGGGGACCATACTCTGTTCCAGCATGGTCGCCAGCCGGAACCTATACCGAATGGTATCAACACTGGTGGTATTCCAACAGTATTTTTGGAAATAATAATCCAGACAAAGAAGCTATCCCAAATCTTCAGAAAAAATTATACGGCGAAGAATCTAGTTATTATGACTTTGGAAAAATGTTTAAAGCTGAATTATATGATCCTTCGGAATGGGCTGAATTATTTAAGAAGGCAGGAGCTAAATATGTAATTCTCACTTCCAAACACCATGATGGATATACCCTCTGGCCAAATGAACACGCTCAGGATGCCAGGTTCTTTAAATGGAATGCAAAGGAAGTTGGGGCAAAACAAGATTTGATAGAACCTTATATGAAAGCGATAAGGGAAGCTGGCTTAAAAGCTGGCTTATATTATAGTCTTTACGAATGGTATCATCCCTGGTATCAAATGGGCAGTGAGAAATTTGTGAATGATCATTACCATCCTCAATTCAAGGACTTAGTGAATAAATACAAACCCGACTTAATTTATGCCGACGGCGAGTGGGAAAAAGAGGATGATTACTGGAAAAGTAATGAACTTATTCAATGGCTTTTCAATGAATCTCCTTGTAAAGATTATGTCGTTATTAACGATCGCTGGTTTAATGGATGCCGTCACAAACATGGAGGCTATTACACCACAGAATACATGCGCGAACAGTTGGATTTACCTAAAGCATGGGAAGAGATTCGTGGTTTAGGTCTTTCCTTTGGATACAATCGCGATGAAGATTTAGAGGATTATGCAACCCCACAACAACTGGTGCTTATGCTTTGTGATATTGTGAGCATGGGCGGAAACCTTTGCCTTAACGTAGGCCCTTCGGCTGATGGCAAAATTCCAGTAATCCAGCAACAGCTCTTAATGGAAATAGGTTCGTGGCTTAATGTAAATGGGGAAGCTATTTACGGTTCAAAAAAGTACGAAACTTCATGGCAGTGGAGCAAAGGTGACCGCAATTTTAAACTTCGCAAAGATGGTGATAGTTACACAACAGCAGATTACATACTAAAACAAACAGTTGATCAACAACCAGGGAAAGCGGTAAAAGAACTATTCTTTACTCAAAATGATGAAGCCATTTTTGCCATTGTTCCTAAATGGCCTGGCAAAAATATCATTGTGAAAGACATGAAACCAAAATCCGGAGCTAAGGTTTACTTACTTGGGTTAGAACAGAAGTTATCATGGAAACAAAAAGGGAATAATATTGAGATTGAAATCCCTGCTTATGATCCGACTTGGGAGCTTTCTGATTATGCCTATACATTGAAAATCGAAAAATAACAAAATAGGAAGGTGCTGTATTCTCTACAAACAGCACCTTTCATTTTTTTGACAAATCATCCATATTTACACAAAGAAATAGACTCCTTTTTCTGAGAACTCTTCTTCTTTCATAGGTATTATAGTCTTCGAAAGTATAGACTATCTGGCAAATTTTATATTATTTTTGGAAAACAACAGTTTTAAATGCCTGGTAGAATCAGCCTTATAAAATCACTTCTAGTTATACTCTTCTTTTGGAGTAGCATTGCCCATGCAAATAATCATCCTGAAAATCTTATCGATCAATCTGAGAAAACAGAAACTAACATTCTCCAAATTAAGTCAAAGTCATTTTTCGATGTAAGTTATTTCAATGGGTTTGATTCAAATATAGAACTGAAAAGCAAGAATCTAATTTCTGGTCAACTAACTTTTTGTGCGTGGATTAAACCAGAAGATTTGCTTAAAAAAAACATGGCCATTGTAGGAATACCTGGAGCTTTTTGGTTTCGAACAACAACTACTCGAGAGCTACAATTTACTCAACCAAGTGTTGTCGACAATAATACCAATGGACTTTTACTTTCAAACCAAAATTGGGTTTTCGTAAGTTTAGTAATTGATTTTTCTGATGTCAAAATATATCTGAATGGACAGCTATCTGACCAATTTGAGTGGCAAGGTCAAAACCAGAAATGGGGAAATAACATTTTCATTGGTAAAGATAACTGGCAGGAATATTTTCATGGCTCCATGCACAACATCACAATATACAAGCAGGCAGCCTCTCAAAATCAGATCATAGAGCTTTACCAAAAAACGGTCTCAAATATTCCTCTTACTGATGGCATCGTTTTTTATCACCCACTCGACAATAAAAACAAATTCTACAGTCAGGGGGATCTCTCGGAATCACAAAATGTAACATTTCCATCTGATTCAACACGGGGAAAAGTTGCCCATTTTACAGGAAACGATTGTTATTTAGATTTTGGAACGCTTCCTATCGATAATGCTGTTACCATTTCTGCATGGGTTAAACCTGAAGTTTTTAATCGGGACTATGGAGCCATTGCATCATTCGGTCATGCTTTTGCTTTTCGATTAACAACTGGTGGCCTACTACTGTTTACTATTCCTCAAATGGCTGACATTTCTGATAATACTGCACAACTAATCCTGAATCAATGGCAACATATTGCAGTAAAATTTAAAGAAGGGTTAGGGACAACATTCTACATAAATGGAAAGAAAGTTAAGTCTTTCGAGGAGGTTGATTATCAAAATGCAGTAAAAGAACTCAAAATCGGAACAAACCTTTGGAATGATTTTTTCAAAGGGGAAATGGATGATATCATCATCTGGAACAGAATTTTATCTGATGAGGAAATCGGAAATGTTTATACAACGGATAAAGAATACTGGAAGCCAATCTTAAAAGACAAGCAATCACCAAGAAAAATCACTTTTGTAGCAATTATTCTCCTATTAATTATTGGAAGTATTATTCTTATTTTTCTAAAAAAGAGATTGTCATCCAAGGGGAATATGGGCATATCTACTAAGATGAATCCCTTTTTAGAGAAGGTCAATCTTATTGTTGAGAAGAACCTTGCCGATTCTGAATTTTCAGTAGAACGCTTTGCACAGGAAGTTTATGTGAGCAAGACCAAACTCTACAATGAACTAAAAAGTATCACCGGGAAATCACCGAAAGAATACATTCGGAAACAACGATTATTGAAAGCTGCCCAGCTTTTAAAAGAAACAGATAAGCCAATTGCCGAAATCTCATTTGAAACAGGATTCGAAAGCAGGGCATATTTTAATAAATGTTTCAAAAAACACTTCAACTCAACCCCAACTTCATATAGGAAATCATAGATGCAATGGTCTGCATGTCAGAGTTATGAATTATAGAGTACATTAAATAACCTCCTGAATACATCTTTCTCAGTTTCATTTATCAATTTTATGAATACATAATTGGAATCTAATCTTTAGGCTCCAATTATACCACGATACAAACTAAAATGTATATAAATGAGCATCAAATTAATGGAACTCGTGAAGAATACAGCTTTGACAAATACCAATCCTTATTAAGTGACTATTACAATAAATAAGTACTTACGCTATAATCAAACGATATTCAATATCATTTTTTTAAATTAGATATCTAAGAAACTGTTTAAGTTTTGTTTTTGAGATAGGTTTTTAATGGATTAAGTTCTCAGGCAAGGCAAAATTGACGCGTCCCGATAATTATCGGGATTAACGAAGCATGAGGGCTTAAGGCGCAAAAAGATACCAAAGGATAAAATTTAAACAGTTTCTAAATCAACCTAATAGATAATACTATGAAAAGAAGAGACTTTATCACAAAATCCACGGTTTTAACAGCCGGAAGTTTGGCAGGGATCACGATCTATTCATGTAAGCCTAAAAACAAGCCAATCAAGACGATGAGAGTGCCGGGGCCAAATGATACTATAAACCTTGGGATTATAGGACTGGGCATGCGTGCCAGACAACTTATTCATGAGTTCATTAAACTTGCGGGAGTTAAAATTTTGGCTGTTTCTGATATTGACGACATGAGGATAGAGAAAGCAACTTCCATGATTAATAACCATTATGGGCCAACGGAAAAAACATGTGACAGCTATAAAGATTTTAGGGAATTGATAGCACGTGATGACATCGACGGTGTTATCATAGCAACTCCGGATCACTGGCATGCCATTATGACTGTGATGGCGATTAAAGAAGGAAAAGATGTTTATTGCGAGAAACCTGTTACACATACCATTAGTGAAGGGCGTGCTGTGGTCGATGCTGCGACAAAATATGGTCGAATAGTTCAGGTAGGAAGCCAACAGCGGTCTCATGATGCCTTTAGGAAAGCCGTAAATTATGTCCGAAACGGTTATATCGGTGAGCTAAAAGTTATCAAGGAGAGCAGTGGTGACAGTTTCCCTGTTAAGTTTGATCTGGAAACAGTGAAGCCTCCAAGACATATGGATTGGGACATGTGGATGGGCCCATCGAAATATGTTGATTATAACCCTAAATTATGTCCGGATGTCTCTGTCAATGCTTTTCCGGCATGGAGAAGATACCTGGAATGGGGTGGCGGTGGGATAGCAGACCTCGGCGCACATATGTATGATATCGCACAGTGGGGACTAGATATGGATGGGGCGGGACCTGTTGAAGTTATCCCTCCTGGCTTTGGAGCTGAGACACTCACTTTTAAGTATAACAATGGCGTAGTTATGAAGAAAGAAGATTTTGGGATGGGAGGCATGTCCGTAATGTTTGAAGGTACAGAAGGATGGGTTGCTGCCGGACGATGGTGGATGCGCGTTTGTGATAAGCTGGAGGGCGTGGAATTAGAAGAGAAAAAAGGTTTTGTTTATGAATCAAAGAACCATTATAAAGACTGGATTGACTGTATGAGGAGTCGAAATCAACCTATTTGCAATCCTGAAGTAGGACATCGTTCGTCCACTATCTGTAATATGGCCATTATTGCAGAACAAGTTGGCGAATCACTTCAGTGGGATCCTGTAAATGAATCATTTGACAATCCTGATGCGAACAAGTTGAAAAGTTATCGATACAGGGGCGATTGGAGTGTGAAGTTGTGATCCGGGCAAATACATTCAATTGCTCAACTTCCTGATTTTTGTCCAAATAATAAATCAATTAATACTATCAGAAAAATGATTTTAACTAAGAAACTTATTAGTAGATCTCATTTTAGTATCTACAAAACATATGAAAATCCCATTTAAAATATTATTCATCCTTCTGATTGCTACAAGTATCTCATGCAATCAAAAAGAAGAGTTTACCATTACCAACGATACCTTATCAAGAACTATTCGAATTGAGGATGGGAAACTTCGCACAGTAAGTTTGTTCAACAAGATCGCAGAAAAAACAATCATTCCTCAAAATGATGTTGAATTTAAGCTTCGCATCTCAGAAGGGACAGACATTGTGGGTTCTGACGTGGAATTGAACTCAAATGATTTTGATTTTGTGAAAGTTCTGAAAGATGAAAGTTCTGAACTGGCTTTCCTCCTTGAAAATATAACACAAGGACTTGAAGTTGAAGTTCATTATGTATTGGAAAGTAATAATTCCTACATGAACAAATACCTATCAGTTCGATCAGAAAAGCCAATTACCCTGGAGCGTATCGATATTGAAAGTATTTCACTGGAAGATATTTACCAGCCCTACCAAATGAAGCAGATTACAGCATGGGGACCTTCAAAATGGCGTCCGGGTTTGGGACAACCACTGTTTACTTTAGAATCTGCTTCTTTTTGGGGACTTGAGTTTCCCGCTTCTTACAACTTCGTAGATGGCAAAACCGCCAATTGCGGATACTTATGGGGAAAAGAAATTAAAGCAAATGAAACTTACACTACATACAAATCTGTTTTTGGTGTTGGTGATGATCCAGAATATATTCAGGATACTTTCTTTGATTACATCGATCAAAAACGAATTCGACCTTTAAGATTACAAATCCAGTACAACAGTTGGTTTGATTTCTGGAGCAAAGTAAATAAGGACAGTTTTAGTAAAAGTGTTGATAAAATCCATCAGGAACTAAACAAAGAAAGAAATGTAGATCCTTTGCAAGCCTATGTGATTGATGATGGCTGGCAAAATTCACATATCGATTGGAGTGATAAAGCCTGGAAAGTTAACGACAAGTTTGATGCTGATTTCTCAACAAGTTTCAAAAATGTAAAAGCAGCAGGATCAAATCTGGGTTTATGGCTTAGTCCGGGATGTAACTTTGGAGCCCGACCTGCAGTAAAAATCATGCGAGAGAAAGGACTGGAAGCTCTTGATGAATATATGTCTTTAGCCGGTCCAAAATACATGCAACTTCTGGAAGACAGAATGTTGGAGTTAACCACACAGGGAGTTAGCTATTTTAAGCTCGATGGATTATTTGGCCATTTAAATCGTAGGGAGTTTGATTTTAATGGTAAAGAGTATGGTGTTCCAACCATGCCACAAGTAGATACAAAAGGATTTGCCCTAGCCGATGAACGACTAAATGATTCAAAATATGATGAATTAAAAACGTACTACCTTGTTGCTGGGACTGAGCGCTTAATGGAGATTTTTGAAAAACAACACAAAGTGAACCCTGATGTTTATATCGTCATCTCAAATGGTGCATACCTCAGCCCTTGGTGGTTAATGTACACCGATGCTGTATGGATGATTAATGCTGGAGACGCTGCCGGGGGTAGTGACAGAACACAAGAATTGGTTTATCGAGATGGTGTTTATTATGACACTTGGGTAAAAGAAAAAACCCAATTCCCAATCAATTCAATTTTTAACCACGAACCTAAGAAAACTAAAACAGGAGAAAGCGTAAAACAATTCAGTGAATACTTGTGGATGAATCTTTCACGTGGGACTGGTTTTGTTGAACTTTATATTATTACGCAGAATCTCTCCGAATCGGATTGGGATGTATTGGCAGACGGACTCAAATGGGTGAAAAAGGTATTCCCCTACTTTAAGCGTTCAAGAATGCATGGCGGTAATCCAAACGAAAACCAGGTTTATGGCTATTCAGGCTGGAATAAAG
This sequence comes from uncultured Sunxiuqinia sp., assembly GCA_965372405.1. Lineage (GTDB taxonomy): Bacteria > Bacteroidota > Bacteroidia > Bacteroidales > Prolixibacteraceae > Sunxiuqinia. The sequence goes on along the minus strand of CBDVCE010000068.1, from coordinate 10,884 downwards.
ATGGTGGATACGCATCTTTCCATAATCCTTCAGATAAAACCCAAACATATACATTTGAGCTAAATAGAGCTTTTGGACTTGTTACAAAAGGAACTTACACGCTATCATCTCCTCTTCCAAATGCATCTGAAATAGCAGGAAAAACTTTTGCATCAGGCAATCGTATTGAATTAACAATAGAGCCTGGAGAAGTGAAAATACTTGAATTCAACAAAACAAACTAAACCAAATACCATGAGAACTTCTTTATTAAAAATCAAACTATTGATAGTACTCCTTTTGATTTCTTTTGTGAGCTTTTCACAAAATGAGAACAGACAGATTCTAGACTTGCCAATTGCAAAAGACAGCTATATAAATGGGGTACAGAATGACTGGCTCATTAATAGACCGGAAGAAAAGGCCAAAGTATTCAGAAATGAGGAAGGTAATGAACTTATCCTTTCCAATGGAATAATCTCACGTTCATTCAGGCTTTCACCCAATGCTGCTACAACAAGTTTAAAGGTGTTGGGAAAGCAAGAAGAGCATATTCGTGCTGTTAAGCCCGAAGCTATTATCTCAGTAAACGGATTTACAGTAAATGTGGGTGGATTAACGGGGCAACCAAATCTGGCATTTTTATACCCCGATTGGCTCGATGATTTAAAAGCGAACCCGCTCTCATTCAAATTTACTGGTTTTAAAATTGGAACTCCTGAAAAACGCTTTGATTGGAAACAAGTACGTCATTGTGCTCCCGATGCTGAGTGGCCACCAAAGGGTGTGAAACTGCAAATGGATTACCAACTTACCGATGTGTCGCCTGAAGACTTGATTGCACTTTCACAGGCAAGTAACATTGGGCGTCAGGAGATATATCACGACGATTTTGCGACCATGGCAGATGTTTGGAATATTCGTACCAGCGCCAGCCATGAACGAAGTTCTTTTTTTAACGAAGGGAAACCGGGTGAAATTTATACACCAAACAATACAGCCGTATATGCTGAATACGATTTGCCTGCCGGAACGGGTTTGGTAGAAACTTCAATTGATGCCGGAACAGATCTCAGTGGTTTGTGGGGACCCGGAATCGCCTTGCTTTGGAAAGATCGTACCATCAAATTCAACATGCGTCCGGGAAATGAATCAGGTGCCAAAAACAATGGAGCCTGGCGTTTTACTGTTTTCGATGGAAAAAAGGAAAATACACGAGCTGGAGGAAAAGACAATGTTAATTTCGATGGAACCTGGTTTTTACGTCTTAGAATTGATGGTACAAAAGTATTTTGTGAAGCGAAGCCCAAAGAAGGGAAATGGAAAACTTACCAAAGCATCGATTTCGAAACTGAAGTACCAGATCCAACTTCAGTTCGCATTGGAAAGCTTGGACGAAATGCCTCTGGTGAAGACCATGATTTTCCGGGAGAATTGATTCGTTTAACAATGAACAGTTTTGCGGCTTATGGAAAACTAAACGAGAGTGAAATTCAAAAAATAAATTCAAAATTAAGCGACCTTCAACAGTTGGTGGTGTCTGTGAATTACGAATTGTACGATGGTATTCCTGCAATGTCGAAATGGGTAACTGTTCACAACAATTCAGGTGAACCCGTAAAAGTGGATCAGATAATTTCAGAATATTTGGGAATTGCAGACCACAATCCTTACGGTGGTTATCGCGGTCGTGAAGACTTAAAGGTGAAGCCTAACATTCATTTTGAAACAGATTATGCATTTTCGGCAATGGCGTCAAAAGTGTCAAGCAGGCACACTGTTCACTGGGGAACCGATCAGGATTATGTAACCCAAATTTCCTGGATTCAGGATGTCCCGAATACTATGCGAATTTATCCTGACAATGGTTATCATTTAAACATAGCTGCCGGCGATTCTTTTGAGTCCATTCGTTCGTTTATGATTCCTTATGACTCATACGACAAAGAAAGAAACGGACTGGCACAGCGAAAAATGTACCGTACAGTTGCTCCGTGGATTACTGAAAATCCGATGATGTTTCACATTACGAGTTCGAAATGGGATGAATATACAGAAGGAATAGATCAGGCTGAAGAAGTGGGTTACGAGATGGTGAATTTTTCATTTGGAAGTGGCTTTAATCCGGAAGATGAAAGCAAGGAGAACTTCGATAAAATGAAGAAATACGCCCAATATGCCGACAGCAAAGGAATCAAAATAGGAACTTATTCACTGCTTGCTTCACGAAGAATTAGCGATGAACATGATGTGATTAATCCAAAAACTGGAAAGACAGGTGGTTTTGCAACGTTTGGAAACTCACCCTGTTTGGAAAGCGAGTGGGGGCAGGATTACTTTCGGAAAATGTATCGCATGTTCTCCGAAACTGGTTTTATGACTTTCACACACGATGGTAGCTATCCGGGTGATGTTTGTGCTTCAACCGAGCATTCGGGACATGAAGGTTTAGGCGATTCGCAATACAAACAATGGAAAAGAATTACCGATTTTTACAAATGGTGCAAAAGCCAGGGAGTTTACCTCCGCGTACCCGATTACTATTATTTGTCGGGATCAAATCAAAATGGGGTGGGCTACCGCGAAAACAACTGGTCTTTGCCACGCAGGCATCAACTAATTCATACGCGCCAGAATATTTTTGATGGAACCTGGGAAAGCACTCCATCCATGCGTTGGAGCTTTATTCCACTGGCTCAATATCATGGGGGCGGCCCAGCAGCAACCATTGAACCTTTAAACGATCATCTGGATCATTACGAAATGATGTTGGTTAGTAACATTGGCCTGGGTATTCAGTCAGCACTCAGAGGCCCTCGTCTTTACGATACTGACAAGACAAAAGCAATGGTAAAGCGCGTTGTAGATTGGTATAAAAAGTATCGTGATATTCTTGAAAGTGATATCATCCATATCCGCCGTGCTGATGGTCGTGACATTGATTACATGATGCATGCGAATCCTGAACTCAAAGAAAAAGGCTTCCTGCTAGTTTTCAATCCAACGGATGAGGTCATCAAAAAGAAAATAACAGTCCCTCTTTATTACACAGGATTGAAGGATAATGCCCTAATCCGTGAACAAGAAAACAAGGCAGCATCATTCAAACTTAATCGGGAATATGAGATTGAAATAGAAGTTGAAGTTGCTCCAAACTGGTATAACTGGTACGTAATTGAATAAAACTATAACTAAAATCGACATGAAGATTTCAATCTATATATTCGGAATAATCCTTACAGCAAGTTTATTCAGTTCTTGTCGGGAGTCAAAAGAAATAAACCTGAGTACACTTCTAAATGAAATGGTTGATCGGGAACAGATCACCCGCTTCCCCGAAAGTGGCTATCAGTGCCTACAGGCAAGTAGCTATAACCGTGAATCTGTTTCTCCTGATAAACCCGGATGGTTTGCCGATAGTGACGGAATTGGTTATATCAGAATTGAAGAAAACAACGGTCAAAAAGAATGGGTGATTATGGAAGATGATGGCCCCGGAGTAATCACTAAAATCTGGGCTGTTTGTTTTTACTATGGATTAAATGATACCACCGGAGCAAACATTAAGTTCTATTTGGATGGAGCAACCGAACCGGTTATCAACACCAACTTCTTTGCCTTGGTTAAAGGACAGGATTTTATAAAAGCACCTTTTGCAGATGAATCTACACGAGCTGGAAACCTTTACTTTCCAATTCCTTATGCGAAGAGTTGTAAGATCACAATGGATAATAAATCCTTCTATAACATCATCAATTACCGAAAATATCCAGAAGGAACCCCTGTTAAAACCTTCACTATGGAGGAGTTCGAAAAAACTGAGAAACTCCGTTCAAAAGTAGCAGCTACCCTCTCTGAACTTCCAGCATCAAAAGGAGAAACACTAACTTCTAAAAAAGTAATTGAAAAAGGGGAAGCAATCCAACTTGATCTTCCCAATGGAAATGGTGCGATTCAACATCTGGAAATAAAAATTAAGGAAGCTACAGACATCGCTCAGGCATTACGATCAACAGTTCTTGTTGGCGAGTTTGATGGTAATGAAACCCTTTGGTGTCCATTGGGTGACTTCTTTAACAATGTTAGAAAACAACAAGCTTTTGACATGTGGGAGCGTTCTGTAAAAGAGGATGGAACTATGGTTTGCCGCTGGATGATGCCTTATCAATCTTCTGGGAAAATAAGCCTGAAGAACCTTTGGGATGAACCCGTAAAAATAAGTGTGAAAGTAGTTACCGATAACTACAAATGGGATGAAAACAGCATGCACTTTTATGCCTCATGGCGAATGGATCCCCCAACTCCAACTTTCCCTCTTTTCGATTGGAACTTTCTATCTGCTGAAGGAAAAGGAGTTATTGTTGGAGATGAGTGGACCGTATTGAACCCACGAGAAGGATGGTGGGGCGAAGGCGATGAGAAAATTTATATTGATGATGATTTTGAAACCAACTTTCCATCTCATTTTGGAACTGGAACTGAAGATTATTATGGCTGGGCAGGTGGGATAGTTCCTACTCTGGCTGATGAGTTCTCAAAACCTTTTCTAGGAAATATTATTGTTGCCAATCCACGTTCAATGGGATACAATGTTTGTACACGTACCCGTTCGCTGGATGCAATCCCATTTCAAAAACGAATTCAATTTGACGTAGAGTCATCATGCGGAACCCGACAACGGTGGCACTTCCTTCAATATTCACAAACTACATTTTGGTATGGCGTACCTGGTGTAATTTACAACAGGAAACCTATGCCTGAAATGGCCTCAATGAAATTACCTACTTTAGAAGAGCTTCAGCAAAAAGTTGAAGAAGCCAAGAAGGAACAATACATAGTTGATGGTGCATTGGAAGCAGAGATTCTAACAGTTTCAAATAAGAGCAAGCTGGTTTCTGAGGCTCATTCTAAAATCCCAATGTGGGGTGAGCTGAGTAATGGGGCAATGAAAGAGATTTGGTTTGAAAAGCCAGGCGATTCAATAGAAATTAAACTCACCGAGCAATTTGAGAAATCAATAATCAAATTTGCCGCAGCTGTTGGAAAAAATTGTGGAAATTTCGACATCTATGTCAATGGGAAATTAAAAGCTTCTCAAGACTTCTATTCAAATCATGGCGGAATAACCAACCCTTACATTGATTTGGGTGAGAATGAACCGGTAGATAATGCCTTCACTATTCAATTTGTCATGAAAAATCCAAATAAGGATGCAAATGCAGTCAAGCTAAAATTTGCCCTTGGAATCGACTTTTTCCTGATTGAAAATGATTTTCTGAAAAGATAGAACAAATCAAATAATACTTTCAGTCCCGGAGAATTTCTTCGGGCTTTTTTATAACATGTTGGGTGATGCGGATTTTATCTGCATACTGAATCAGCGAATGGAATTCGCTGCACCCAAAAAAAAAGCTGCCCGAAAACGAACAGCTCTTCCATATGTAGTATTGTAATTTACTATTCTGAGAACCTTGAAAGAAGGTATTGACGGTTTAAACGAGAGATATGTGAAATTGAAATGCTTTTAGGACATTCAACTTCGCAAGCTCCAGTGTTTGTACAACCACCAAATCCAAGCTCATCCATTTTTGCAACCATTGCCTTAGCACGACTTTTTGCTTCAACTTTACCCTGTGGCAATAAAGCCAACTGGCTAACTTTTGCTGAAACGAACAACATTGCTGATGAGTTTTTACAAGCAGCAACACAAGCTCCACAACCAATACAAGCCGCAGCATCCATTGCTTCTTCAGCCGCAGGTTTTCCAATTGGAATTGAATTTGCATCAGGAATACCACCAGTACTTACTGAGACGTAACCACCTGCAGCAATAATTGTATCAAATGCTGTACGGTCAACAATCAGGTCTTTAATGATTGGGAATGCAGATGCACGCCAAGGCTCAATGGTAACAGTTTCACCATCTTTGAACTTACGCATGTGTAACTGACAAGTTGTTATATCATCATCTGGCCCGTGTGGACGACCATTGATATACAATGAACACATTCCGCAGATACCTTCACGACAATCGTGATCAAATGCAATTGGTTCTTTATTTTCGTTAATCAATTGCTCATTCAAAATGTCCATCATTTCCAGGAACGAGCTATCGACTGATATGTTATTAACCTTAAAGGTTTCGAAACGGCCTTTTTCTTTGGGACCGTTCTGACGCCAAACCTTAAGCGTGAGATTTATTGTTTTTTCCATGATTGATCTCCTTTTAAAAAGCCATTACTTGTAATTACGTTGAACCATTTTTACGTTCTCATAAACCAATTCTTCTTTATGAAGTTCTGGCTCTGTTCCATCACCTTTGAATTCCCAGCAAGAAACGTATGCAAATTTATCATCCTGACGAAGAGCTTCTCCTTCTTCAGTTTGGTATTCTTCACGGAAGTGACCTCCGCAAGATTCTTCACGGTTCAGTCCATCTCTAGCCATCAATTCACCAACTTCAATGAAATCAGCTAAACGGCTGGCTTTTTCCAATTCAACATTCATTCCTTCATCGTTACCAGGAATACGAACGTTCGACCAGAATTCTTTCTTGATTTCAGCAATGCGTTTGATTGCTTTTTCAAGACCTTCTTTATTACGTCCCATTCCAACGAAATCCCACATTACTAAACCAAGTTCTTTGTGGATACTATCAACTGAACGCTCACCTTTGATATTCTTCAGTTTTTCAAAACGATCATTAACTGCTTTTTCAGTTTCAACAAATTCAGGTTCTTCAGTAGTCATGCGAGGAGTCGCAATCTCGTCAGCCAGATAATTCTGAATAGTATATGGAAGAACGAAATAACCATCAGCCAAACCTTGCATTAGTGCCGATGCACCAAGACGGTTTGCACCGTGATCTGAGAAATTTGCTTCACCAGCAGCAAATAAACCAGGAATATTTGTTTGCAATTCATAATCAACCCACATACCACCCATTGTATAATGGATTGCAGGGTAAATCATCATTGGTGTTTCATATGGATTGTCGTCAACAATTTTTTCGTACATCTGGAATAAGTTTCCATAACGGGCTTCGATAACATCTTTACCCAAACGTTCGATTGACGATTTAAAATCAAGATAAACAGCTAGTCCGGTACCAACACCAAAACCAGCATCACAACGCTCTTTAGCTGCACGAGATGCAACATCACGAGGAACAAGGTTCCCAAATGCAGGGTAACGACGCTCCAAATAGTAATCGCGTTCTTCTTCTGATAAATCAGTAGGTTTCTTTTTACCAGCACGAATTGCTTCAGCATCTTCCTTCTTCATAGGAACCCAGATGCGTCCATCGTTACGTAGTGATTCTGACATCAGAGTCAGCTTACTCTGGAACTCACCGTGAACAGGAATACATGTTGGGTGAATTTGAGCCATACATGGATTAGCAAACATAGCGCCTTTATGGAAGGCTTTAATTGCAGCCGATCCATTTGATCCCATGGCATTGGTTGAAAGGAAGAATGTGTTACCATAACCTCCGGTTGCTAAAACAACAGCATGTCCAAAATGACGTTCTGTTTTTCCAGTAATTAAGTCGCGGGTAATAATACCACGAGCTTTACCATCAACAACAACAATGTCAACTAACTCATTACGTGTAAACATTTTAACAGTCTTGGCATTCACCTGACGCATCAACGCCTGATAAGCACCTAACAACAACTGCTGTCCAGTTTGTCCCCTGGCATAAAAAGTACGGCTAACCTGAGCACCACCGAAAGAACGGTTGTCAAGCAAGCCACCATATTCGCGGGCAAAAGGTACACCTTGTGCCACACATTGGTCGATGATGTCGTTACTTACTTCAGCCAAACGATGAACGTTAGCTTCGCGTGCACGGTAGTCACCACCTTTAATTGTATCATAAAACAAACGATAGATTGAATCTCCATCATTTGGATAGTTTTTCGCAGCATTAATGCCACCCTGTGCAGCAATAGAGTGTGCACGACGAGGAGAATCCTGAATAGTAAAGTTCTTTACATTAAAACCCATTTCACCAAGAGAGGCAGCAGCAGCAGCACCTGCCAAACCTGTTCCTACAATAATAACATCAAGCTTACGCTTATTTGCAGGGTTTACAAGTTTTTGGTTATTCTTATAGTTCGTCCACTTCTGGGCTAATGGCCCTTCGGGTATTTTAGAATTTAATACGCTCATAATTCAGTTTCTTTTCGATTAAAATTTAATCAGGAAATACAATGGAATGATTGCAAAACCAAGTGCAACGATAACTGCGAAGATTTGACCAACAATTTGTAATCTTTTCAACCAGATTTTATTTGCAAATCCAACAGTTTGGAATGCTGACCAGAATCCATGTCCGAGGTGTAAACCTAATAATATACCACCTAAGATATAGACAATGCAGTAAACTATACTGCCTTTAAACAACGTTGCAACAAGCGCATAGGCATTCTCCATTTCAACTCCATCAACCAACACATGTGTCAACAAAGGATCACCTGTAAATTTGATCTTCAAGAAGAAGTTCATAACGTGAGCTACTAAAAACACTAAAACCAAAGCTCCAAGAATCAACATGTTGCGTGAAGCCCAAGTACTGGAATCAGATTGATTTGATTTGTCATAAGAAACAGGTCTGGCTTTCATGTTCTTGAGACTCAAGATGAATGACCAGATGATATGAACCATAAAACCAAGCCCTAAAACAGGCTCCATTACCTTAATCATCGGATTTGTAGTCATAAAGTGTGCGCCTAAATTGAACAAATCACCACTGTCGTCAAAAATCAACAACAAATTAATGCCCAAGTGTACGCATATGAACATCATCAGGAATAAACCTGAAATACTCATGATAAACTTTCTTCCGATTGAGGCAGTCAGAAAATTACTCATAGGATAACCAATTAATATTTATACATTAAATCATTTACTCAAAAGCTCCACAAAAGTAGGCGTATACACCCATTCACCAAATAAATGAATTGCTAATTTAGTTAATTTAAAACGGTTCTAAAAACATTTATGCTCTGACAGAACTAACCACCTGATTAAGCATTGATTAGTTGTTATTACAGTTGTAAATTTTCTGTTAATAAAAAGCGAAAAAATTGTAGTATGGAAACACAAACCAGAACGAGTCATCCCGAACTTTATCGGAAGAATGTAATGTATTATCCTTCAGGATTTATCCAGGCTGGATCATAAAGAAAATCATTGTAAGGAAAACGAGTAACATGAATGTTCTTTACTTCCTCATATAGAACTTGCTTAAATTCGTTGATATTAGATTTCTTTACTGCAGATATAAAAAGTGAAGGTGTATTTTTCTTACCCATCCAGCTATTTTTCCAGTCTTCCAGCGAATTATTCTCTCTCGTTTTTGGGCTCAAATCATCATCATCTTTTTGAACATAGTCAAATGCATCAATCTTATTGAATACATAGATGGATGGTTTATCTCCAGCTTTTATTTCAGAAAGGGTACTATTTACGGTGTCAATTTGCTCTTCGAATCCTGGGTGCGAAATATCAACCACGTGTAACAAAACATCGGCCTCACGAACCTCATCTAATGTTGATTTAAACGACTCGACCAAACCATGAGGTAGCTTACGAATAAATCCAACAGTGTCAGCTAAAAGGAAAGGTAGGTTGCCAATCACCATTTTGCGTACAGTTGTATCCAAGGTTGCAAACAGCTTATTTTCAGCAAACACCTCAGACTTACTCAGCAAGTTCATGATAGTAGATTTACCTACATTGGTATATCCCACCAAAGCCACACGAACCAATTTGCCACGATTCTTTCGCTGGGTTGCTTTTTGCTTATCTATTTTTTTAAGCTGTTCTTTTAGCCTTGCAATTTTATCTAAAATAATCCTACGGTCAGTTTCAATCTGAGTTTCACCAGGCCCACGCATACCGATACCACCTCTTTGACGTTCAAGGTGAGTCCACATTCGTGTTAAACGGGGAAGCATATATTGATACTGTGCCAGCTCAACCTGAGTTTTTGCATGAGCTGTTTGTGCTCTTTTTGCAAAAATATCAAGAATAAGATTGGTACGATCGAGCACCTTACATTCCAACGTTTTTTCAATATTTCGGATCTGAGTAGGACTTAACTCATCATCAAACACAACTGTGTCAACATCGTGTACTTTAATGTAGTTGTGAATCTCGTCCAACTTACCAGAACCTACAAAAGTAGCAGGGTTTGGGAAATTAAGCCGTTGAAAAAACTGCTTCTTTACAGTTGCACCTGCAGTATCTGCAAGGAACTCTAGTTCGTCCAGATACTCTTTAGCTTGCCTTTCATCCTGATCCTTATTGATCAATCCCACTAAAATCGCTACTTCCGTAATTGGTGTGCTATCTATCATTAATATTCAACTAAAACCATAAAAAAACCTGATCCCGACGATACGGAACCAGGAATCATATATATTAAAATGCTTTTTATTGCAATTTAAAGTTAATAGGCACAGTGTAAGATACTCTTACCGATTTACCCCTTTGTTTTCCTGGTTTCCATCTTGGAAGGTTATTCACAACGCGAAGTGCTTCATTATCTAAAGACTTGTCAACACCACGTGCAATACGTGCTTGTGTTACACTTCCGTCTTTGTCAACAACGAAGTTCACGTAAACTTTTCCCTGGATTCCGTTTTCCTGTGCAATTACAGGATACTTAATCGCATTGGCAATAAACTTACGAAGAGCTAATTCTCCTCCGGGAAACTCAGGCATTTCTTCTACAATAAAGAATACTTGTCCTTCTTCCTCTTCTTCTTCTTCTTGAATAACTGGAGCAACATCGATTACAGTTTCATCATCTGCCTCAGTATCTTCAATCTCAAGTTCATCTTCAATCTCAACATCATCATCCACAATATTCAACACCTCAACAACTTTTGGTGG
>CBDVCE010000067.1:0-26684 GCA_965372405.1 uncultured Sunxiuqinia sp. | reverse complement strand
AAGAAGGAGAGTCATCATTGTCATTAATTGTTCCAGTACCTGTCCCAGTTCCAATTGTTGCATTAGTAGAAACCCCGGAAAGCGATACGGTCATTGTTTCATTATCTTCGTCGATTGAGTCATCCGAAGTTGATACGGTTATAGTTTTGGTTGTTTCTCCAATGGCAAAGGACAATTGAGTAGAAGATATTGCAGTATAGTCGCTTCCGGCTGTTGCTGTCCCATCTGAAGTTGAATGATTAACAGTTACAACTTCTGTTGCGTGAGCAGGACTTAGAGTGACTGTAAATGTTAGATCACCTCCTTCTGTAGCAGATACATCATCAATAGAAAGTGCTTGGGAATATATCTTTATGGAACTTAAAAAAAGGAATCCAATTATAAATAGGGATAATATTGAGTATTTATGAATGGTCATTATTTCATTGATTTTTGATATTAAATCTTTGAGTCTACCTACACCACATCAAATGATGGCGCAACAATTTGGAAACCATCATTATTAGAAGAGATTATAATTTGCCCAAAAGATACTAAAATAAACAACAGATATAATGGTATTGTTGCAACTAGTGTGGAAATTACGAAGGTGGTTATTGTTTGATTAACACCGGTTTAAGATTATTTTATTTATGATTTATATGACATGAACGATTGATCAAAAATAAGAAAGGGTGCAGAAATAACATTCTACACCCTGTAATACGATATGGTAATATAATCTATTTCAAATTAGCAATCTGATCTTCCAATGTTTTAATTTTAGCTTCAGCATCAGCCTGCTTTGCTTTTTCCTTTGCAACCACTGCTTCAGGAGCACCACTAATAAAACGCTCATTGCTCAGTTTCTTTGTTACAGAATTCAGAAAACCTTTGGTGTATTTAAGTTCTTCTTCCAGCTTTTTAAGTTCAGCTTCAATATCAACATGTTCACCAAGATTAACAAAGAATGTTGATGAGAAAACCCTAAATGAAGCTGCTCCTTTAACTTCTGCACTAACTTTTTCGATTTGAGTCAAGTTGCCCATTTTTAGTAAAACAGCATCATACTGTGGAGAATATCCCTTTTCACCTGAAAGAACAGATAACTCAAGAGTGTCTTTCATTGGAATATTATTAGACTTTCGAAGATTTCGGATTCCACTTACTGCCTCTTTTACGGATTCAAATTGATCAATTAATTCTAGATTAAAGCTTTGTTGTTTTGGCCATTCAGCAATCATAATTGCATTGTCATCTTTACGTTCGCCTAAGTAGTGCCATATTTCTTCACTAATAAATGGCATAAACGGATGAAGTAGTTTTAGTAGTTCTTCAAATAGTCCTACAACTTCTTCATAGGTTTTTTTGTCAATTGGCTGCTGATAAGCTGGTTTGATCATTTCTAGTAACCACGATGAAAATTCATCACGCATGGTTGTATATATAACCATCAAGGCATCTGAGATTCGAAATTTATCAAAGTGATCATTCATTTGGCCAACTACCTGTGCGAGCTTTTGATTGACCCATTCGACAGCAAGCTTTGCAGATTCAGGCTGCTCAATCTCAGAAGAAACTTCCCAGTTTTTAATCAAACGGAAAGCATTCCAGACTTTAGCGGTAAAGTTTCGTCCTTGTTCAGGCAGGTTTTCATCAAAAAGTAAATCACCTCCAGCAGGTGAGCAAAGTAACATTCCAACCCGTATGCCATCAGCACCATATTTATTCATCAACTCGATTGGATCTGGTGAGTTGCCAAGCGATTTTGACATTTTTCGACCTTGTTTGTCTCTTACCATTCCAGTGAAATACACATTTTTGAATGGAATCATATCGCGTTCTGAATAGCCGGCCATAATCATTCGAGCCACCCAGAAAAAGATAATGTCGTGTCCCGTAACCAAGTCGTTAGTTGGGTAATAGTATTTAATCTCTTCATTGTCAGGATTCGTAACGCCTCCAAAAACAGAAATTGGCCATAACCACGATGAAGCCCAAGTGTCTAAAACATCATCATCTTGTTTTAAATCAGCAATTGTTAAACTTTGATTGCTCGTTTTTTCTTTGGCAAGTTCAAGGGCTTTATCTGCTGTTTCAGCAACAACAAAACTTCCATCTTCCAGGTAATAAACAGGAATTTGATGTCCCCACCAAAGTTGGCGACTAATACACCAGTCCTTGATGTTGCCCATCCAATGACGGTATAGGTTCTTAAATTTCTTTGGGTGAAATTCAACATCATCAGACTCAACAGAATCCAACGCTGGCTTTGCCAGTTTTTCCATAGAGATAAACCATTGTGCTGAAAGCTTTGGTTCAATAACCACATTGGTACGTTCTGAGTAGCCAACTTTATTTGTATAATCTTCAGTTTTAATAAGGCTGCCTGCTTCTTTCAGCATTGGAATAATCTGTTTCCGTGCTTCAAATCGATCAACTCCAACCAATAACTGAGCTTTCTGGCTTAAGGTACCATCATCATTAAAAGTATCAATAGTCTCCAGTTTGTGACGCATGCCAATTTCATAGTCATTCACATCATGTGCAGGAGTAATTTTCAAACAACCTGTACCAAATTCCATGTCAACGTACTCATCCATAATGATTGGTACGCTACGCTCAACTAATGGCACTAGAACACGCTTGCCTTTTAGGTGTTGGAAACGTTCGTCATTTGGGTTTACACAAACAGCAGTATCACCCAATATGGTTTCAGGACGCGTTGTCGCAATGGTTACGTAATCTTCTTCACCTTCAATTTTGTAACGAACGTAATATAGTTTTGACTGCTCTTCTTTATGAATAACCTCTTCATCTGAAACTGCAGTTTTAGCTTCCGGATCCCAGTTAACCATGCGAACACCTCGGTAAATCAGGCCTTTATTGAATAGGTCAACAAATACTTTGATTACGGAATCTGAACGTTCTTCATCCATCGTAAAACACGTGCGTTCCCAGTCACAGGAAGCTCCAAGTTTTTTTAATTGTTCAAGGATTATCCCACCATGTTTATCAGTCCATTCCCATGCATGTTTCAGAAATTCATCTCTTCCCAGATCAAACTTTTCAATTCCTTCACTTTTCAGTTTAGCAACAACTTTAGCTTCGGTAGCAATTGAGGCATGATCAGTTCCTGGAACCCAACAAGCGTTTTTTCCTAGCATTCTTGCACGTCGAACCAAAATGTCCTGAATGGTATTGTTTAGCATGTGACCCATGTGCAACATCCCGGTAACGTTGGGAGGAGGAATTACAATTGTATAAGGTTCTCTTTCATCAGGTTCAGAGTGAAAAAAACCTTTATCCATCCAATACTGATACCACTTATCTTCAACTTCTCTTGGATTATATTTACTGGGAATTTCCATGCTATTTATGCTTGAATTTACTGTTTCAGAATTAAGCCACAAAAATAGAAAAAGTTTGCTGAAAATAACTGATTGATCATTTTTAGAATACTGAACGTTAACTATTCATGTTTAACTCGTATTTAATTAAAGATTTTTAAGGCTTTATTTTATGGCTCGATTGACTTTTAATTATCTTTGCCCCTTCATGATTCAGAAAATAAGTCTTATAGTATTTATTGTATCAATTGCATTTTGTGCATTTGGGCAAAGGGGCGCCCCTGGATCATCGCCAGGTGGTTTGAGGGGTGAAGAGTTCGAGGGACGTGGTAGTTATGATGATAAAGATGATCTTGATGATGAAGATTATAAAAAGAAGAGTATCCCATCCATTATTCGAAATTGGAATCTTAAAGACTATGGCGCGAAGTTGGATTCATTTGATATAGATACCACTTTGAATTTTTTTCATGTCTATAATCCCATTCACAAACGAAGTATAAGCAACACTTTCACAGGTAACTTTGGAGGTGCATATTTGTCAAACGATTTTTTTAGCAGGAATACTTATTCTGATTTTTACTTTTACAAATCGTACGATGCTTATGCAACATTGCCTGAAAATATCATGTATTTCAACACGACTACTCCATATACTCTAATGGATTATAGTCAGAGTGAGAATAAAAATACGCGTACAGAAAGTAGGTTTAATGTATTTCATTCTCAAAATGTAACTGAAGATCTGAATTTTACATTTTTTTATAATCAGGGAAGATCAATAGGACATTATCGGCGTCAGGAGAATCAGAATAGTTCAATTGGTCTATATTCTAGCTACACTTCTGATAAATGGATAACTCACGGGAATCTTATTTTCAATAAGGTTGAAAATCAGGAGAATGGAGGATTGATGTTTGAGGATAATGTAGATCTGAATACATATGCAGAAACTGAAACCTACCTTGTTCGTTTATTAAATGCCCGATCCGAAATAAAAAACAGAAGTTTCCTTTTAAGTAATGAATACCGCATTGGAAAAACCGTTGAAGAAGAGGATGAAGAAGGTAATTTCATTGAAGAATTGATTCCACGAACAGGTTTCATACATCAGGTTGAATATTCCGGTAACCAGCGCATGTATAATGATGAAGATGCGAATACTGATTACTATCCAGTAGCCGTTTTTGATACTTTAGCAACCAATGATAGCATTAAGTACAATCGGTTAACCAATATTTTCCAGATACGCTTTTATGAAGCGCCTGATCGGAAATACACGTTTGGGAAAAGAGCATTTATTGGTCATGACAGAATTGCCATTTCTATGCCGATTAATGATACAACTATGGTTAAAGAAAACTATAGCAACACATTTGTAGGTGGTGGAATCTATCGTGAAGAAGGTAAGTTTTGGAGATGGGGTGGTAAAGGTAAAATCTATCTTACAGGTTACAGATCTGGCCAGACCGAATTGAGTGCATATCTTTTCAAACCATTGCGTATTGGAAAAGATACAATGAGCTTTCGGGTTGAAGGTGAGTTTAACACAATTGTACCTGATTATTTTCAACAGAAATTTACCTCGAATCACTACAAATGGGATAATCGTTTTGACAATATTAACGAGATGATTATTCGATCCAAGATAACGTCTCAACGATATAAAATGACTGTTGGATTAGACTATGCTTTAATAGGGAACTACATCTATAATAATGAATTTGCCCTGCCACAACAAGGAGGATCAGAGATGCTTATTATTTCAGCATATGTAAAAAAGGATATTGAAACCAAGCACTGGATAATCCGTGCACAGGTGAATTTGCAAAAAGGAAACCAGGAAGATTATTTACATTTACCAAGCCTAATGGCATACGGAAGCTTGAGTTATAAAACCACAATATCTAAGGTGATGAAAACTCGTTTAGGTGTTGATGTTAGATATAATTCAGAGTTTTATGCTGATTCTTTTGATCCTGCAACAGGTCGTTATTATTGGCAAAATCAGGAAAAAATCGGTAACTTCCCAATGGTGGATTTGCATGCGAACCTGAAATTAAAGCGAACAAGAGCGTTTTTTCAGTGGTTGAATGCCGCTGGAGGATTGCTTGATGGCAATTTTTGGGGAGCACCATCCCACCCATATTATCGCCGGACATTCCGGCTTGGTATTGCCTGGTCGTTTTACGACTAGACATACAACTTTTTACCATGGATAAAGCAAAAATACATTTGAGAAATATCCTTTTCCTTTTTATAATTCTGTGTGCTGGTTGCAGTACAAGTAATTTGGATGGAAAAAAAGGAGATCGATCCAAAAAAGAAACAGACCTGGATCAGATTATGAAATCTGGTAAACTAAGAGTTGTTGTAGATTATAATTCAACTAACTACTTTGTTTATCGTGGAAGACCAATGGGTTTTAAATATGATCTTCTAAAGTATTTGGCGAAGGATATGGGGGTTGAACTGGAATTATCGGTGAGTAATAATCTACAGGAAACTTTCGAAGGTTTGTGGCGCAAACAATATGATCTTGTTGCTAAGAACCTAACCGTTACCAAAACCCGTAATAAATATATTGATTTCACTTCGCCACTTGAGCAAACCAGACAGGTACTCATTCAAAGGAAGCCAGACAAGTGGAAGCAAATGAGCCGAAGGGTTATTGAAAAATCACTTATAAGGAATCAATTGGAATTGGCTGATAAGGAAATATATGTGCAAAAAAATACTGCATATTACAGAAGGTTAATGAGCCTTTCGGATGAAATTGGTGCTGAGATTAATATTGTTGAAGATTCAATATATGGAGTTGAGCAATTGGTGGCAATGGTTGCTAAGGGCGAAATCGACTATACCGTTTGTGATGAGAATGTGGCATCGGTAAACCAAACTTACTATCCCAATATCGACGTAAAAACCCCAATAAGTTTTCCTCAAAATATTGCATGGGCTGTTCGTAAAGATTCTGATGAGTGGAAAGATTACCTGAATAATTGGATGAAAGAAATTAAAAAGACAGCTAAATACAACATCACTTACAGGAAATATTTTGAGAATTCCCGATCCAAAAATATGGTTCAGAGTGATTTTCATTCTATTAGCGGAGGGAAAATATCTCCTTTTGATGAAATGATTCGGGCTGAAAGTAATGGGGCTAAATATGACTGGCGACTGATTGCAGCAGTTATTTATCAGGAATCCAATTTTAATCCTGAAGCTGAATCGTGGGCCGGAGCTTATGGTTTAATGCAAATTATGCCAGAATCCGCAGATCTGTTTCGGATAAATGATTTTGAAGAACCAGCCGAAAATATAAAGGTTGGAGTACGCTTGCTAAAATGGCTTGATAAAAATTTCAAAGATGAAATTCCAGATTCTACGGAACGGATAAAATTTATTCTTGCTTCTTATAATGTGGGGTTAGGACATGTGAGAGATGCTCAACGTTTAGCTGAGAAATATGATAAAAGTAGAACTGTTTGGGAGGATAATGTTGATTTCTATTTGCTAAATAAATCTGCGGCAAAATATTATAAAGACCCTGTTGTGAAATGGGGATATTGTCGTGGCGCTGAACCTTATAATTACGTGAATAAGGTTTTAAATACCTACAGTCATTACGTTAATATTATTAAAGAGTAAATCGGTTTTCAGCTAGCAGATCAAAAAATTCAGTAATAATCATAGCTGTTGCTCCCCAAATAATTTCTCCGTCAAAAGGATAATATGGCACCTCTAAGAGGCCGGTCACAGTTTCTAATTCAATACGGTCCAGTTTTGGGTTTTGTGAAAATTTCTGAATTGGGAAAAGAATAAGTTTTTCAGCCTCATCTTTATTTAAAATAAACTCTGGTTTTTGATCGACCCAGGCTACAAAAGGCGAAATTGAAAATTTACTAACCGGAATATATAATTCTGAAAGTCTGCCCAAAACCCTAACATCAGCAGGGATGATTCCCACCTCTTCTTCAGCCTCACGTATTGCAGTTTCTTCAGGACTCTCTCCTTTCTCAATTTTTCCACCAGGAAAGCTAATTTGTCCCGGATGATTTTTCATGGCCGGATTTCTTTTCGTAAGGCATGTGTAAATTTCGCCATCAAGCGGGAAAAGCAAGAATAAGACACTACTGTATCGAACCTTTCCTTCATCATTTTTCTTAATAATTAGTTCCCGTCCAGGCGGAATCATTTTTATATGCGATCTTGCTCCTGGTAGTTCTTGCTTTAAAATTTTCTCAATATGGTTTGTGAAATCTGAATTCATTTAGCATTTATTTTTATTATAAAACCAAATCCTTGATGAAGTGTTTATCCGCGCATTGATTTCTTTAGAAACTAACTGAAGCACCAATAATAAGCATTCTGCCAGGGCTTGTTAGGTTAAATATTCTGGCTGATCATCAGTTTTATCTAGTATATTATTGACTCCAAGTTTTACGGTATAATGCTTTTTGAAAGTATGGGTTGTCATTAATCGTAAAAGCATAAAATCTGAGAGTCCAACCAGTGCTGGATTCTGTTCCTGACTATAAATATCTGTTACTTGTTTTGTTCCGAAATAGCTTGCATTGAGGTTTGTCGAAACGGTGTATTTTTTAAATGAATGGCTGAAATCCAGATTAGCACGTGCATTGTGTTTACGTACATTTGGCAACACATCGTTTTGAGAGATGTTTTTGGCATCGGTATAAGAATATGAAGCACTGAATGCAAGACCATTAAATACTTGATATCTTGCTAGAATATTCAAGCTGTTGATCTCGGCCTCCTCAACATTTTTGTATACATAGTTTAGCCCAACAAGCCTTGGAGGAATTGATTCATCCATTATTTGCGAGACTGAATCAGTGTTTATAATCAACTCGTCTACTTCATTTCTTGAAATGTTTACAGATACATTAAGTTTTTCATCTGAATACTGTACGGAGGCAGAATAGTAATTTGAAGTCTCTGGTTTTAAGTCGGGATTCCCATCAAGATAAAGACTAAAAGGTAGGCCAAAAGCAGGGATGTCAAATTCTTTTGTGTATAGTTCTTTTATTGAAGGAGCGCGAAATCCTTGACCAAAACTTCCTCTAAAGGTAAGTTTGCCCGAAGAGAACATTGCGCTGAGTTGAGGAGTGAACTGAGTATCATAATTGGAATGAAATTCAGTTCGTGCACCTGCAATAATTTTGAAATCACGAGTAATGCTTATTTCATCCTGCAGATAAACAACAAAATTTTCTAGAGATTGATCTTCGAAATTATTTTGAAGTGAAGATTGTTTTTCCCGGATGTATTCAATTCCTAAAGTAATGTCATTAAAATCAGCAACTTCAAATCTGCCAAGGAGTCTCGCATTCTGGTAAAGGTTATTGTAGTCGAGAGAATCACTTTTCTCAGTTCCGAGATTATGAATATCATAAATTTTGTTCTGGTCGCTGTGCCATGAAAATTCTAGTTTGCCTTTTTCAAAAGGGTAAAATGTAGTTTTTAAACCATAAGTAAAATCGGTGCTTTTTTTATCAGGATAATCATCTTGTCGTTGATAATTTCTTTCAAGGTTATAATATGACGCATTTCCACTAAAAGACCATCTATTATTTAAACGAAAAACCAGCTTTTGACTAACATTATAATTTTTCTCATCTTCCTGAGTTAGGAATCCCTGAATGCCGTCTCCATTATTGATATCGTAAGGTGCGTAGTTGTTGACTTTTGCATCAGTAAATGAAGACAGTTTACCTGTTGAAAGGCTTAAATTCGCATAGGCATATTCCTCCGAACGATTTTTGCTTGTTGATGGATCTGTAAACAGCGTGGTTTGTACTCCAGCTTTTACTTCGAGTGGTTGTGAAATATCACGGGTAATAATATTTACAACACCTCCAATTGCATTCGATCCATAAAGTGTTGATGCTGCTCCTTTGATAATTTCAATACGCTCAACGCTGGATGGATTGATTCTTGAAAGATCCGCTGCTCCTTTCGTCTCTCCGGCAAGTCGTTCCCCATCAACCAGAACAATTGTGTATTGAGCATTCAGCCCATCAAAAGAAAATGATTTTACTTCAATATCAACCAAGCCTTCAAAGGATGCATTGTTGTTGGCTAAGGCTTGAGGAAGATAGGTGATGCCTTGCCTTTGAATAGCTTTTTTGTCAATTATCTGAGTAAGAACCGGACTTTTGCTGATTTGTTTTTCGGTTCTCGTACCTGTTACAACTATAGCATTTAAATCAATGCTGTTTTCAGTCATGCGAAAATGTGTACTTGACTTGTTTTGGTATATCTCAAGTCGATGCTCCTCTGTTTTGTAGCCATGGTAACTGGCTCGAAGTATGTAAGTCCCACTTGGAACTCCAGTAATTTCGTATTTTCCTTCTTTGTCAGATGCTGTTCCCAGAGTGGTACCTTCTAAATAAATATTTGCACCTATAAGTGGTTCATTATTTTTGCTGTCTTTAATCGTTCCTGCAATATAATGTTGGGCTGTCGTGAATTGCGCAATCAGCAATATTAATCCCACAAGGAAAAATCGTTGTATGTTGTTCATATTCTGTAATTAAAATAAAATATTCTTGTTTGATGAAGTGGAAAATCAAACAAATGAGACCGATTTTCCAAAACCCACATAGCAAAAACGATGCTTTGAATAATGAAATAATTAGGATGGATAGTCTAGTGAAAACATCTGAACCTTTTTCTTTTAAAGATAATAATTCTTATTCAAAACGAATGGTCTTGCCAGGATCTATGCGGCTGATGAAAAATGAAGGTCCAATCAGCATAAGTATAGTAACAACAAGGGCTCCAATGTTTAGAAAAAACAAATGAAGGATTGAAAAGTTTATCGGAACGGTGTCGACGTAATACGATACTGGATCCAAATGAATTATTTCAAATTGATATTGAAGGAAGGCAAGTGTTAGCCCAAGCACATTCCCCCACAGCATTCCTTCCCCAACTAAAAATACAGAGAGATATAAAAATACTTTTTGAACGTTGAGGTTTGCAGCACCCATTGATTTAAGAATGCCAATCATTTGTGTTCTTTCAAGTATAATAACCAATAGACCAGAAATCATATTAAACCCTGCAACAAGTATCATTAAGCCCAGAATAATCCAGACATTCATGTCCAGCAGATTGAGCCAGTCAAAAATATGAGGGAATTTGCGTTTTATATTTATTACACGAAGTAGGGGTGCATTCTCTTCCACATGGGATAATACAAGATTTCTGAGAACGTATTCTTTTTCTTCAATTTGATTAATGTCATCCAGGTAAATATCAAATCCGCTAATTTGATCATCTTCCCAGGAGTTAAGGCGTTTTACATGTCGGATGTCGATTAATACAAACATGTGGTCAAATTCCTCTAGTCCTGTTTGATAAATTGCTCCAACTTCAAACTTACGAACGCGGGGTAGATTTTCATTCTCATTCAGAAAATACATTCTGAAACTGTCTCCAAGATTCAATTTCAGCATGGAGGATATTTGCTTTGAAATCCAAACTTTGTTAGTCCGAGCTGAATCTAACTGAATAATCTCACCTTCAATTTTACTTTTTTCGAAAAAACTCCAATCAAAATCAGGTGCAATTCCTTTTAAAACTACTCCCTGAATTTCTTCATTGGTATTAATCATTCCAGGCTTAGTGGCAAAAGTTTGAATGTGCCGGATACCATCCATCTCAGATAAATCTTCGAGAAAAGCCTGCTTATTGCTGATTGGAGATGTTTGATAAGATTGGTTGCTGTCATAATTGGCAATTTGAAAATGGGCTGCGAAGCCGTTTACTTTCGATTCTACTTCATTTTGAAACCCAGTCACAATCGCAACTGCTAAAATCATAACCACCATTCCCAAACTTATTCCGGCAACTGCAAGCCGAACGACCCTTCTTGAAAGTCGTTGATCCTCATCTTTAGAAGAAAATAAACGTTTGGCTATAAAAAGTTCGGTATTCAAAATTGCAACATTTGTTTCTAGCGTAAAACTACAAACTTTAATTGATTCTGCGATTGATAAATGGAAGTATGAGTAATGATAGCAACCCAATTATAATCATCATGAAAGTCATTGAAGAATGAGCCAGAAAGGCAAAAATCAACCCATCTGATTTATCGACTCCATAAACGATTAGTGATTGAACAGCCATGAAGTGCCAGGTTCCAATTCCTCCTTGCACTGGAGCAACCATTCCAAAACTTGCAAGTACAAATGTGGTTAATCCTGCAATTGCAGGAAGTCCTGATGTAAAATCAAAAGAAAAGAACACAACATAAAGCATTAGGTAATACATTCCCCAAATGAAGAAAGAATGCAAAATGAATGCCCATTTATTCTTCATGTTTTTAATCGTCCTCAATCCTTCTCCAAATTTGGAAAGAATGTCATTGACTTTCGAAAAAGCAGCAGAATTTTTTATTCTTCTTCTGAACAAATAGAACAGAATAATAAAAAGAATGATTCCGATAAGTGCCCATGGAGTGAATGCAATTGAATTAATCTTGGATTTAATTTCAGGGTTATTATTTAAGAATTGCAATATTTTGCCAAATTGAGTCGCAATAACAATGAATGATAATAAAAGCAACATGAGCACATCAATGATACGCTCAGTTACTACAGTTCCAATTAGTTTAGTAAACGATATTTTTTCGTATCGCGCCAAGACTCCGCATCTTGAAATTTCTCCCATTCGGGGAAATGCAAGATTCATCAGGTAGCCAACCATTACGGCTAGAAATGTATTTAACGTTCGAGGTTTTTTACCCAATGGCTCAATCATTAGGTTCCAACGTAATGTACGGCTAATATGGCTAAGTAGGCCTAAAAACAATGAAGCCCATATCCATAAATAATTTACATCGTTTTTTAAAATTGATTTAATGCGGTCAATATCCTGATCACGATAAACCAACCAAAATAGCAGGATTCCAAGGACTAAAAAGGCAATAAATTTAAGGACCTTAATTATTTTCTCTTTCAAAACAAACTTGTTTTTTGCTTAAAATAAGCTAATTTTAATCGCATTTTAAGCAGTTTTATTAAGTACTTTTTTAAATTTGCACGCCTTTTCAAGGCAGATTTCGGAGACAAAAATAAATATTTGTTTTAAACCACCTCGGTTTTTAACAACATATATGGATTCAAAGATGAACGATAGCGATAGTTATGACCAATGTAAGGGCAAAAAAGAATCTAGGTCAGCACTTTTTGAAGGACAAGAATATTGCCCTTAAAATTGTTGACAACCTGCAAGCTACCAATGTTAAGAAGGTGTTGGAAATTGGTCCGGGAATGGGAGTTCTCACTCAATTTTTACTTCAGAAAAATAATTACGAAACAACAGTTGTTGAGATTGATCGTGAATCAGTCGAATACTTGAAAGTACATTATCCGGATTTAAAAGACCGGATTTTGTCGGAAGATTTCTTGAAAATGAATCTTTCTTTATTTTCGAAAGAACCTTTTGCTGTAATTGGAAATTTCCCGTACAACATTTCATCGCAGATATTTTTCAAGGTGTTAGAATACCGGGATCAGGTTCCTGAAGTTGTAGGTATGATTCAGAAAGAGGTTGCTGAACGATTAAGTACAGGACCTGGATCAAAAACGTATGGAATTTTAAGTGTATTGTTGCAGGCATTTTATACTGTTGAATATTTATTCACAGTAAACGAAAATGTATTTGTACCACCTCCAAGAGTTAAATCGGCAGTCATTCGTTTGGTTCGAAATGAAACCAAAAGGCTGGAATGCGATGAAGCTTTATTTTTCAAGGTGGTAAAGGTGGCTTTTAATCAACGGCGAAAAACACTTCGTAATTCGGTGAAAGTTTTTTTGCGAGATCCAGCGTTAAAGGAAGATGAGATTTTCTCAAAACGACCGGAACAATTGAGTGTTTCAGATTTTGTACGTCTAACCCGGCTAATCGAAAATCAGCCCAAAAACTAAGGTTATGCAATTCGAATTAAACAGGGAGTTTATCGATAAGTTGAAACAACTTATTGAAGAGAACCAACCAAAACTGGTGCTTGGGATGTTGGATGATTTACATCCGACGGATATTGCTGAGGTTATGGATGAGCTGAATACCGATGAAGCGAAATTCCTGTATTTGCAATTGGATGGAGATGTAGCATCTGATGTATTGGTTGAGATTCCTGAGAATGAAAGAAGGCGTTTTTTGAAAGTGCTTCCTCCTGAGGTGATTGCGCATCAGTTCATTGAGTTTATGGAGTCGGATGATGCGGCTGATATTGTTGGAGATCTTGAAGAAGAAAAGCAGGAAGCAGTACTTCAACAAATAGAAGATAAAGAACAAGCAGGAGATATTGCTGATCTTTTAGAATATGATGAAGATTCCGCCGGTGGTTTGATGGCCAAAGAGCTGGTTGCTGTTAATGAAAACTGGACGGTTCAGACCTGTTTGAAAGAAATATCCATTCAGTCTGAAGAGATTGATGAGATTTACTACGTATATGTTGTTGATGATGACAATGTTCTTAAAGGTATTCTTTCACTGCAAAAGTTGATTTTAAAGCCCACTCAGACAAAAGTGAAGAGTCTGCTTGTGGAGGAAGTTTATGCAGCTAAAACAGATGCCACGCAGGAGGAAGTTGCCCAGATGATGGAAAAGTATGACTTGGTCGCACTACCTGTAATTGACTCAATTGGACGATTGAAAGGACGAATCACCATTGATGATGTGGTAGATGTTATTCGTGAAGAGGCTGAGAAAGATTATCAAATGGTTTCTGGTATCTCGGGAGATGTTGAGTCTGGTGATAAGGTTTGGCATTTAACTAGAGCACGTTTGCCATGGCTTCTAATTGGTTTGCTTGGCGGTATTTTAGGCGCACGGGTTTTAGGTGTTTATGAAGGTTCATTGAGAGAAAACGCTGCAGTTGCATTGTTTATCCCTCTTATTGCGGCGATGGCCGGAAATGTCGGGGTTCAGTCTTCATCAATTGTCGTGCAAACTATTGCTAGTGGTGCTCGTGATTTTGATTCGTTTGGACGAAAATTATTGAAAGAGTTATCGGTTTCATTGATTACAGCATTCGTATTTGCAACATTAATATTCGTATACAACTTCATGTTTGATGCTGCGCAAGCTCTAACTATGGCCGTGAGTATATCTTTGTTCGTTGTAATTGTTTTTGCATCGATGTTTGGAACTGTTATTCCATTATTGTTGAATCGCTATAAGATTGACCCGGCATTGGCAACAGGGCCATTTATTACAACCATGAATGACATCCTTGGTCTAATCATGTATATGGTTATCGCCAATTGGTGCTATAGTATATTTTAGGAGAATCAGACTGAATTAATCGCTGTTACGGGATCTAATCTTGAAGCTGAAAGAGCTGGCATAAATCCAGATAAAACTCCAATTACTCCTGAAATCATTAGTCCAAGAATAACATTTGCTACATTTAAATGAATGGACATTTCTGTTGACGCACTCACGATTGATGTCCCTAAAAAGATTAGTAGTAATCCGGCTGCACCCCCCATAAGTGAAAGAATGATCGATTCAAAAATAAATTGTAACAGGATAAAGTATTTCTTTGCGCCTAGCGATTTTTGAATTCCTATTATCTTGGTTCGTTCTTTAACCGAAACAAACATGATATTGGCAATGCCAAAGCCACCAACTAAAATGCTAAATCCACCAATAATCCAGCCGGCAAGATTAAATACTTTGAAAAATGCATCGAACTGATCAGAAACGGAACTGATTTCATTGATTGCAAAATCATTTTCTTCCATAGGTTTAAGCCTTCTAATGGTGCGCATAATTCCTTCAATTTCAGCAATAAACTCTTCCTGCCCAACATTCGACTTTGCTTTTACATTAATGGTTTGTCCTCGGTCGCGATTTTTAAAATCAACCATATAGGCTGCATAACTTGCAGGAATATGCACCCGCTTATCCATTGCGGTATTGGAGATGTCGGCTCCTTTTTTTGTGTAAGTGCCAATAATTAAAAAGCGATGCCCCTTAATTTTAATTTCCTTTCCAACCGGATTGTGGTTTTTAAAAAGTCTGCTTACTAATTGACTGCCAATAATCGCCAATGGTGCTCCAACTCTACTTTCATCTTCTGTAAAATATCGGCCATGTTCGATTTCTAGATTCCAGTTGCTAAATAACGGATAAGTAGTTGCCATCACCTCCGTGTTTTCAGCTGTTGAATTCTCGTGTTGAATTGTGGCATTAAACCCAAATAAAAAAACGGCATCTTCTGCGGTTCTTGATCGTTCTAAAAGCTCTTCAGCTTCTTCTATAGTTGGAACAGGACGATTTAGATATCTCCACCAAGGATACTCGCTTTCACCTTCAGGGGGAGTCCACGGCCATTTTTGAACGTAAACCATATTATTCCCCAGTGAATTTAGGCTGCTGCGGATATAACCTTCCAGAGAATCAATTACCGTAAAAACAGATATAATTGCAAAAATTCCTATGGTGATTCCAAGCAATGAAAGAAAGGTGCGCAACTTATTTGCCCGAAGCGAACCGCTGGCAAAAGAGAAGCTTTCATATATTAACCGGGCTAAAAGCATTTGTTCGATTTGTAAGTAAAGATAAAATAATTCCGTACGAAAAGAATCAGGAAGCATTCCAAAAATTAAACAATCGATTAAAAGTTGATTTTTAAATGCAATAAAATAGTAATTTATTTTCGTTAAATTTCTATCATGAAAAACCAGAAAAGGAAAGGGTTTTCAGAAGATAAATCAGTCGATTTTATTATCTTTGTGCATCAATTTTAAATATCTATAAATGAACGATTTAAAAAAGATTAAATCTGCGCTGGTTTCAGTCTATCACAAAGACAGGCTTGATGAGATTGTGAAAAAGCTAAATGAATTAGGTGTAAAATTATATTCTACCGGTGGAACAAAATCTTTTATTGAAGAGCAAAGTATTGAAGTTACAGCAGTTGAGGATTTAACTACATATCCTTCTATTTTAGGAGGCCGGGTAAAAACACTTCACCCTAAAGTTTTTGGTGGAATTTTGAATCGCCGTGATAATGAAGGTGACCAAAAACAAATTACGGAATACGAAATCCCAGAGATTGACTTAGTGATTGTTGACTTGTATCCTTTTGAGGAAACAGTTGCTTCGGGTGTGTCTGAACAAGATATTATTGAAAAAATAGATATTGGCGGTATTGCATTGATTCGTGCTGCTGCAAAAAACTTTAAAGATGTAATCATCGTTTCTGATCGTGATCAGTATGTTGATTTAATTGACTTGTTGAACGAGAAGAATGGTGAAAGTAGCTTTGATGACAGAAAAGCATTTGCAAGAAAAGCTTTTGCAACTTCTTCACACTATGACTCAGCTATTTTTAACTATTTTAATGATGGTATTACCGATAAAAACAGAGTTAGCCTGAATGAAGGACATGTGCTTCGTTATGGTGAAAACCCTCATCAATCAGCTACATTTTATAAGTTTGATAATGCTGAATCTGATATTACTTTGGCAAATGCAGAGGTTCTTCAGGGGAAAGCTCTTTCATATAACAACTTATTAGATGCCGATGCTTCATGGAAATCTACTAGTGATGCTTATCACGCTGTAACGCACCTGGAGAATAAAGTTGCTGTTTCCGTTGTTAAACATTTAAATCCTTGTGGTTTGGCTGTTACTGATGACATTTTGAAATCATTAGAGCTGGCTTGGGCTGGAGATCCTATTAGTGCATTCGGAAGTATTATCACTTTTACCGATACGGTGACTGCTGAAATTGCGGAATGGCTAGGAAAGAAATTTGTTGAGATTGTTATTGCACCTGCATTTACTCCTGAGGCATTGGAATTTTTTAGAAAGAAGAAAAACCTTCGTTTGCTGGTAACACCTATAAAGGCTGAAACAACTGGAGAGAAACTATACCGTTCGATAAGTGGCGGAATGCTGGTTCAGGATGAAGATGAAGGAATGGATGCGGAATTCAAAAACGTTACTAAAATTGAATTTGATCAAAATAAATTGAACCTTGCGAAGTTTGGTATTACAGCGTGTAAGCATTTGAAAAGTAATGCAATTGCATTGGTTACTGAAAATGCTGATGGTTCATTTTGGCTAACTGGAGCTGGAATGGGGCAGCCTAACCGTTTGGATAGCTTGCGCCAGCTAACTATTCCTCGTTTCAATATGAAAGAAGGAATTCAGATTGAGGAATCAGTATTGATTTCTGATGCGTTTTTCCCTTTCCGCGACAGTATTGAAGCAGCAAATGAATATGGTGTAAAATACATTGTTGAGCCAGGAGGAAGTATTCGTGATGAAGAAGTAATTGAAGCTTGCAATGAGTTTGGTATTGGTATGTTATTTACCGGACGAAGACATTTTAAACATTAAGACTCGAAACCCGTTAGGGATTATTGATAATACATTATATAAAAGCACATGGGATTGTTTTCATTTTTAACCCAGGAAATAGCAATTGACCTGGGAACTGCAAACACCATTATCATTCAGAATGATAAAATTGTAGTTGATGAACCATCAATTGTAACGATTGATTTAAAGTCGGAGAAATTAGTTGCTATTGGGGAGAAAGCCCGACAAATGCAAGGGAAAACGCATGCAAATCTGAAAACTATCAGGCCGCTTCGCGATGGTGTAATTGCAGACTTTAATGCTGCGGAACAAATGATCCGTGGCATGATAAAAATGATCAATCCCAAATCGAAGTTTTTCTCGCCAGCATTGAGAATTGTCATCTGTATTCCATCAGGTTCAACTGAAGTTGAGCTTCGGGCGGTTCGTGATTCTTCTGAACATGCTGGAGGCCGTGACGTGTATATGATTTATGAACCAATGGCTGCAGCGATTGGTATTGGTTTAGATGTTGAGGCACCTGAAGGGAATATGGTTGTTGATATAGGTGGCGGAACAACTGAGATTGCCGTTATTTCACTTGGTGGTATTGTTACTAACAAATCAATTCGAATAGCAGGTGATGACCTGACAGCTGATATTATGGAGTACATGCGTCATCAGCACAACATAAAAATTGGTGAACGAACTGCAGAAAACATTAAAGTAAATGTTGGTTCAGCTCTTTCGCAACTGGAAGAACCACCCAATGACTATATCGTTCAGGGTCCAAATCAAATGACTGCCTTGCCAATTGAGGTGCCGGTATCTTATCAGGAAATATCACACTGTCTTGAGAAATCAATCTCAAAAATTGAAACAGCTATTTTGAGTGCTTTGGAACAAACACCTCCTGAATTGTATTCTGATATTGTTTCAAAAGGTATATATCTTGCTGGAGGTGGAGCATTGCTCCGTGGCTTGGATAAACGTTTATCAGAAAAGATAAACATCCCATTTCATATTGCAGAAGATCCGTTAAGAGCTGTTGCTCGCGGAACTGGTATTGCACTTAAAAATGTTGACAAATTCTCCTTCCTGATCAGGTAATAAAACCTGAGAGGAAGGACAAAACCTTCCTGTTTCATGAGAAGTTTGTTACGCTTTCTGGTTAAAAATATTTTTTTCATTCTTTTTTTTGCACTCGAAGCTATTTCTTTGGTTTTGATTGTCAATTATAACAATTACCAAAAGGTGAAATTTCTGAATGCCAGTAATCGTATCTCAGGAAATATATACAATTCATATAGTTCTGTTTATAATTATTTTCAGTTAAATAAAATAAACGAACAACTTTCTCACGATAATGCTACACTCCGTAAGAGATTGCAGGATGAGTTGCTTTCTGAAATTCAGCTTAGTTCAACAAAGATATTTAATGAAGGGCAGAATTATCAATTTATTCCTGCCAGGGTTATCAATAACTCTGTAAACAAGCAACATAATTATATTACGCTTAATAAAGGTAGCAAAGACGGCATTAAACCGGATATGGGAATTGTTGGATCAGGCGGAGCTGTTGGTGTGATTACCAATGTGTCAGAACATTTCAGTACCGGTCAAAGTATTTTGAATAAGCGTTGGGGTGTTTCATCAAAAATTAATAATTATTTCGGGTCACTGGTCTGGGATGGTCTTGATTATAGATATGCCAAACTAAATGAAATTCCATTTCACGTTAAATTGTCGGTTGGAGATAGAGTATTGACTTCAAGTTATTCCTCGATATTTCCAGAGGGAATTAAGATTGGAACTGTGAAAGATTTTATACATGAAAGTGGTACTAGTTTTTATGATATTACGGTTGAGCTTTCAAGTAATTTTAAATCACTTTCGTATGTTGAAGTCGTATACAATTTACATCGTGAAGAACAAATACAACTAGAAGAGCTAAAAAGAAATGATTAGAGAGATTATCCGATATTTTGTCATGTTTGTAGTACTTGTTTTAATACAGGTATTGTTGCTGAATAATATTCAGATTAGTGGCTATGTTAATCCATTTCTATACGTACTTTTCATTCTTCTGCTTCCATTTCAAACACCACAATTTTGGCTTTTAATACTGGGGTTTTTACTAGGACTTGTTATTGATATTTTTGGAGGCACTCCAGGTATTCACGCATCGGCAGGTACTTTTATGTGTTTTTTACGTCCGGTTGTTATTCGGTCCATTACTTCACGAGAAAACATCGATATTGACGAGCTGCCGCGAATAAAGCATATGGGTCTGGGGTGGTTTTTTAGGTATACACTTATCCTTGTAGCATCACATCATCTATTTTTATTCTTTATTGAAGTTTTTTCTTTTCAAGGCTTTATTCATACCTTGTTCCGTAGTATACTCAGTACTGTTTTTACTATTGTTTTAATACTGATTAGTCAATATTTGATTTTTAAGGAGTAGCTCATCGTGGACACGTTTGCAAAACGAAAATATTTATTAGGAGCCATTTTTGTATTGATAGCATTAATCTTTATCGTGAAATTATTTCGCATTCAGGTTATTGATTCTTCATACAAACAATATGCAACCAGAAATGTATTGAGGCGTGTAGTTACTTATCCTGCACGTGGTTTAATGTATGACCGTAATGGTGAATTGTTGGTTTATAATAAAGCTGCCTACGATTTGCTTGTCACGCCACGTGAGCTTGAAGCATTTGACACTACTTCGCTTTGCATAATCCTTGAAATTGAAAAGGAAGAGTTAAGCAAAGGAATTCGAAAAGCAAAACGATATTCTCGCTATAAACCTTCGGTGATCGTTAAGCAACTATCACAGGAAATTTATGCAGTATTGCAGGAGAAACTTTATAAATATCCTGGTTTTTTTGTGCAGACTCGTACTTTACGGGAGTACCCTTTTAACACCGCAGCTCATGCTTTAGGTTATGTTGGAGAGGTAAGTCGTGCTGCAATTAAACGCGATCCATATTATTTTCAAGGTGATTACATGGGGATATTGGGTTTAGAGAAGGCCTATGAAAAAGAATTGAGGGGGAGAAAAGGAATTAACTTCTTTTTGGTAGATGTACATAACCGAATTAAAGGATCTTATCGGGAAGGTAGGGAAGACACCACTGCAGTTATTGGGAAGAATATAACAACAACAATTGATGCCGAATTGCAGAGCTATGCCGAATATTTGATGCAGAATAAGAAGGGAAGTATTGTTGTAATTGAACCGGCAACTGGTGAAGTGCTGACATTTGTTAGCGCTCCTACATATGACCCATCGTTATTGGTTGGTAGAGCTAGAGGTGCAAATTTTCAGAAATTACGAAATGATACCTTAGAGCCGATCTTTAATCGTGCTATCCGTGCTGCCTACCCGCCAGGTTCTACATTTAAGTTGCTTAATGGATTAATTGCATTGCATGAAGGAACCCTAACTGATCATACAAAGTATTCATGTAGTGGAAAGTCATCCCGACCAATACGTTGTACACATGACCATATAACCCCTATTGGACTTCGAGACGCAGTGCGTGAATCGTGTAATCCGTTTTTCTGGAATACCTTCAATTCAATTATACGAAAATACCCAACTTCTGCAGAAGGTTTTAATGTATGGAGACAACATCTCTTGAATTTTGGATTAGGTCAAAAACTTTTGACTGAGTTGGCTGATGAGAAAGCTGGGAATATTCCCAAGGATTCCTATTATAGCCATTATTATGGGAAGGGGGGGTGGACTTCAATGACTATTCGCTCTTTAGCAATTGGTCAGGGAGAATTGTTATTAACTCCTTTCCAATTGGCAAATGTCGCAGCCTTGTTTGCAAATCGTGGTTTATATATTAGCCCACATTTTGTTCGGTCAGTGTGGACACAAGGAGAGGAGCAAGTTCCCTTGAGTTATGAAAAACATGAGTCTGGAATTGATTCAACATATTTTGAATTGCTCATTGATGGGATGCAAGCTGTAGTTGAAGAAACAAATTTGCGTTACCACACCAAGGTTGATTCAATAGTAATATGTGGAAAAACTGGAACAGTTCAGAATCCGCATGGATCAGATCATTCGGTATTTATTGCTTTTGCCCCCAAAGAGAACCCTCAAATTTCCGTTTCTGTGTATGTTGAGCATGGAGTTTGGGGGTCGAGGTACGCTGCGCCTATTGCCAGTTTAATCATTGAGAAGTATCTTAATGGTGATGTCAAAGGTAGGCGAAAGACTGTTGTCGAAGATAAGATGGTTAATGCCAATTTGTTAAATCCAAATCAACCTAAGTAGTGGCAAGACGAAATAACATATGGGCTAATCTTGATTGGGTAACTGCATTTATTTATTTATTGCTAATGATACTTGGCTGGGTAAATATATATGCTGCCGTTTATAATGAAGAGTTTAGCAGTATTTTCGATATGAGCCAGCGTTATGGGAAACAGCTATTGTGGATAATGGCTGCATTGACATTGGCATTTGTATTGCTAATCCTCGATACTAGTTTTTATGTCTCCTTTGCATATATATTGTACGCAGTTACCGTAGTTCTTCTTTTTGGAGTTCTCTTTTTAGGAGTTGAAGTAAATGGGGCAAAATCGTGGTTTCAGATTGGAAGTTTTGCAATCCAACCCGCTGAATTTGTAAAGTTTACAACGGCATTGGCTCTCTCGAAATATGTAAGCTCCTACAATTTTAAAATCCATAAGTTAAAATCATTATTGGCGATTGGATTAATTTTGGGAATTCCTGTTGCTTTTATTTTTCTTCAAAACGATACGGGATCAGCTTTGGTTTTTTCAGTCTTTGTGCTTGTGCTTTATCGTGAAGGTTTATCTGGGATGGTTCTTTTTGTTGGATTCTTATTGGCTTTAGTTTTTATTATAACTCTTGTTTATACACCTGTAGTAACGATTGTTTTTATAGCAATTATTAGCTTAGTTGCTCATTATTTTTTACGGCAGCAGCTTGCCGAAACACTTAAAGCACTTTCAATTTACATCCTATCTTTTAGTTTATTCTGGCTGGCTAATTTTCTTTTAAAATATGAACGTTCATTGCTTGAACTGACAATTTATTCAACATTGTTTTCGATTGTTGTATTTGCGGGATACATATTTAAGAATCGGTTTTACAATCAGTCTTGGGTACTTGGTGCTTTTCTTTTTCTAGTCACATTTACCTTTTCTGTTGATTATGTTTTTAATCAAGTTATGGGGGCGCATCAGCAGGCGCGTATTAATGAATTACTCGGGATTGAATCAAACCCGTTAGGTTATGGTTATCACGTTAATCAATCAAAAATTGCGATTGGTTCTGGTGGTTTTAGTGGGAAGGGTTTTTTAAATGGAACGCAAACAAAATTTGATTTTGTTCCTGAACAGAGTACGGATTTTATATTCTGTACAGTAGGCGAAGAGTGGGGCTTTATTGGAACCACTATCATTATATTGCTCTTTCTTTCTTTGTTGCTTCGCTTAATCTTTCTTGCCGAACGACAGCGTTCTGTTTTTAGCCGCGTTTATGGGTATAGCGTTACGTGTATATTGTTTTTTCACATGGCAATTAATATTGGAATGACAATTGGATTAGCACCAGTAATTGGTATCCCATTACCCTTCTTTAGCTATGGCGGATCATCACTTTGGTCGTTCACAATTCTATTGTTCATATTTCTTCGGTTAGACGCTAGTAGGGCAGAGAAATTGAGCTATTAAGCAGGTTTCCAATTGTTAATAACTCTTTTATATCTCGTTAATTTTAGCTATGTTCGCAAGGCTTTTATGAGATTGGGTATAAAACCTGAGTGATGTCATGTTTTTGTGGGTGTTGGGAGGATTGCTTCTGAATTTCGAATGATTTCTTACTGAGGTTTTTTAAAATAAAACTTATTAACTATGAAGTACCGCGCATTTACGCTCAGTAATTTCAGACAAATTTCGCAGATTGAAAGATTAAGCGAGGAGCAGAAATTTGTCATTGAAGTTGTGGGTACTGTTCTACCTTTCAAGGTTAGCAGTTATATTGTAGACGAATTAATTGACTGGAATAATTTTGAGAAGGATCCTTTTTATATTTTGAACTTTCCACAAAAAGGAATGCTTTCAGAAGATCATTATAATAAGGTTGCTCAGCTTTTGAAAGATGGCACTGATAAGGTGACAATTAAGAAAGCTGTTGATAATATCCGTATGCAATTGAATCCAAACCCTGCAGGTCAGGAAAGTAACGTTCCTAGTTTGGATGGGGAAAGACTTAATGGAATTCAGCATAAATACCGTGAAACGATGTTGTTTTTCCCATCTCAGGGGCAAACATGTCATGCGTATTGCACATTCTGTTTCCGTTGGCCTCAGTTTGCAATGAATAGTTTCAAGTTTGCAATGAAGGAGGCTAATTTGATGATTAAATATCTGAAGCAACATCCGGAAATTACTGATGTTTTGTTTACAGGTGGTGATCCAGCCGTAATGCCTACAAAGTATTTCGAGCATTATTTTAATGCTATTCTGGATGCAGATTTGGATCATATACAGACCATCCGAATTGGGACAAAAGCTTTGTCGTATTGGCCTTACCGATTTACGACTGATCAGGATGCCGGTGACTTGTTGAAATTGTTCAGGAAGGTTATTGATAGAGGAATCAGTATTTCAGTAATGGCACACTTCAATCACTATAAAGCAATGGAAACAGATGCTGTGAAAGAAGCCATTCAGAATCTCCAGAATGTGGGTGTGCAAATTCGTTCGCAATCACCACTTCTGAAAAATATTAATGATGATCATGAGATATGGTCTACCATGTGGCGTAAGCAAGTTAACATGGGGATTATCCCTTATTACATGTTTATTGCACGAAATACTGGTGCTCAGGATTATTTCGCTGTAACACTTGATGAAGCTTGGAAAACATACCAGAAAGCCATTCAGAAAGTCAGCGGAGTTTGTCGTACTGTTCGTGGCCCTTCTATGTCATGTGAACCAGGAAAAGTTCAAATTCTTGGAGTTCAGAAGGTGCATGGAGAAAAAGTATTTGTATTGAATTTTCTTCAGGGTAGAAACCCGGATTGGGTTGGAAGACCATTTTTTGCCAGGTATAACCCGAATGCCATTTGGCTTGATGACCTTGAGCCAGCGTTTGGCGAAGAGGAATTCTTCTTTGAAAGTAGCAATCTTAAACTACATATTGTATAAAATCAGAACCCGTAATTTGCGGGTTTTTTTATTTCCACTTCAAAATTCTCTTCCACAAAAAGTAATAACTCTGGGAAAAAGGATTTGAATAATTCTTCCAAGTCAGAATAGTTATCTTGTAAAACCTGCATGGCAAAGTCTGTTTTGTCAGGAAGACTAGTTCTTCTGGACATGATCTCAAGTGATTCGCGAAGCCCTTTAAAGCTAGCATAAGATTCAAGTCGTTTATGTTGAATTAAAAAGGGTAGGAATAACTTTACTCTTTTAGGCAATACCGAAAAATTGGATAATAAAACGGCATAAGAATGTTTTGAGAAATTCCTTAAGCTGAGTTCTGAATAATTGTTCCAACCTGAAGCAAGGAAATGATCAAAAACGATATCGATAATAATACCTGAATATTTACGATACTCTGGACGAAAGAATTGTACCGCTTCTTTTATTGTTGAATGAGTATCGGTAAATGAATCAATCTGGCGGTGTAAAAGAATACCTCGCTGAATAGTTGGTTCATATTTTTCATGCTGTTTCCCTTTGACGTAATCGCCAATGAAATTCCCAACTTTTAGTAATTCATTTTCTCCCGACAAATATAGATGTGCCAAATAGTTCATTTAGCTTATTTTTAATGATAATACAAGTAGTGCAATTTCAGGATGAAAGATAGTTAGAGGTTTATTCTTCTCGAAAGTACTATTTTCAAAATAAAAAACCACAGTTTGTTTTATTGTTATTAAATTGATTTCCTTTTTAATATTAATAAGCCTGCCTTACTTAGCGACATTACCAAAACTCCTAAAACGGTTATTGCTCCGCCAATAATTTGATGCTGTAAGGGCAGGGTGTGAAAATAAAAGAAGCTACCTATAAAAACGAATACACCTTTCATGCTTTGGACAATGGATGATTTGGATACTTCGATAAATTTAAAAGAATAATAAATACCCAGCAATGCGACAAATGGTCCAAGGGTCGCTCCAATAGCAATATTGGTCAAAGCCTTAGTAGGAATGATGAATGAATGACCCATAAACAGCATGAAAATTAACGAGCTGGTAAAAAGCCACAATGCACGATTGGTATTCATTAACTCGGGGCTCATATGTTTGATGTTCATTTTGACCACCAGTGAGGCTATTGCAGCAAATGTAGCATTGATGAAAACAATTCCAGTTCCTGGAATAAACAGTTCGGTTAGCGTTGTTCCTCCCTGAAAACTGATGATAAAAGCCCCTGCAAGTGCAAGTAGTCCTCCAATTGATTCTATCCAGTTAAAACGTTCGCTCAGAAAAAGAATACCCATAATGGTTAGAATCACTGGGTACATATTGCCAATAAATGAAGTTACTGCCGGGTCAGGTATGATTTTGATAGACCAGAAGAAAGTGGAAGTGGTTATGATTTCCAGGATACCAAGCATACCTAATATTTTCCATTGCTTTTTGCTTAGTTTTGAGATGGCTTTATATTTGCCGGATTTGAGAATCCAGAATACGTTTAAAACAACGGCAATAAAAAACCAGTAAACTCCAAATTGAGCCAGACTAACCATGTTAAGGGCAGCCTTGCTGAAAATGTAAATATTGGAAAAAGCGATGGTTGCTAAGCCAGCAAAAAAGTATCCTTTAGTTTTATCTGAAAGCATGCCTCAAAGATAACCGGAAATCTGTGATATTGTTTCGTAAATGTCCAAGTAGATAAGGATGGCATCTTTTGAAAAGATGCCATCCTTAATTCTCGTAATTTTAATCAAGAGAATTCCTCGAGGCTCTGCCTCGGGGTATAGAGGAAAGTTTG
>CBDVCE010000066.1:0-26759 GCA_965372405.1 uncultured Sunxiuqinia sp. | reverse complement strand
ATAGCGTATTATTATCGTAGTTTCGTAATGTTTTTACCTTGCAACGGTCTTAATTGTAATTGTGGGTTGGCATTATTATGCGCTTTTCGATAAAAAATTGTACAAGCATTCAGGTGTATTACTAAACTGATCATTTTTTTATCAGGTAGTTAAATCTTGCAGTAAGATTTAATCCTTCTGAGTAGGGGGTATGAATCATTCATGTGTATAACTAAAACAATAATAGATTTGGAATAATAAAAATGATAGAAGATCAGATTTGATGAGTGCATGTTTGAACTTATAATTATTTTTTCTACCTTAGTCGACCAGAACAGAACGTACCAGATTGTTTTGTGAATTATGCTTAAACCAATTAACTAGTAAATTATGAATTTTAAATCATTCGTAAAATGCATTGCTATTACTTTCATTTTAGTTAGCAATTTTCATGTTTTAGCTTTCTCTTCTAAAAAATCCAATTCAGAATCGGAACCCAGAGTAGTAAGTGCAATAAAAAATGGGAAAGCACCATCTGATGCTATAGTCCTTTTTGATAAAGGTTCTCTTGAAAATTTTGAATGTGTAGATACTGGTGAACCTGCAAAATGGAAAGTATCTGGAAAGAAATTTACAGTTGAACCAAAAACTGGAAATATTCAAACCAAACAGCGATTCTCAGATTGTCAGTTACATATTGAGTGGAGAGTTCCTAAAATAAATGTTAGAAAAGGATACGAAGGACAAGGATGTGGCAATTCAGGAATCTATGTTATGGGTAAATATGAAATTCAGGTATTGAATTCATATATAAACAAAACAGGATCAATGGGGCAGGCAGCTGCACTTTATGGACAATATCCTCCAATGGTAAATGCATCAAGAAAACCGGGTAAATGGCAAGTGTATGATATCATTTTTAAAGCTCCTAAATACAATGTTGATGGGACTGAAAAAGAAGCAGGTTACCTAACCGTATTTCACAATGGTGTACTGGTACAAAATCACTCAAAAATACTTGGTGAAACTGCAGCATGCAATGGGCAATTTCCAATTACCGATGCCAAATTGCCACTCATGTTACAAGATCACTCCAATAAAGTCAATTATAGAAACATCTGGATTAGAGAAATTTAATTAAGTATTTGTAAGAACCTTTAAACCACAAATAATGAAAAATTTGAACAGAAGGTCTTTTCTAAAGAATGCTGGGGTTATTGTTGGGGCTAGTGTTGTTGTTCCATCGATTATACCAGCTTGTGTAAGGGGAAAAAAGAATGGAAGCGTAGCTCCTTCTGACAAGATAAACCTGGCATTGATTGGGGCTGGAAACCAGGGATATAATGACACCAATGGTTTTCTGGGAGATGATCGCGTTCAAATAACCAGTATTTGTGATATTAATACTGAAAGTCCGGGTTATTGGGCAGGGACAGTTAGAGGGCGTGATTATATGATGCGCTATGTTGATAAAGCTTATTCTGAAAAATATGGTAAGGACTATAAAGGATGTAGAGGGTATGAAGATTTCATAGAGGTTTTACAAAATAAAGACATTGATGTCATATCTGTTGCAACACCAGACCATTGGCATGCAATTCCATCATTAATGGCTGCCGATGCTGGTAAAGATATATACTGTCAGAAACCATTGGCATTAACTATTCAGGAGGGGAGAGATATTGCTAATGCTGTTAAAAAGAATAATGTAATCTTCCAGACAGGTAGCCAGCGGCGTTCAGAGAGAGGTGTCAAGAAAATTTGTGAGATCGTAAGAAATGGAAGAATTGGTGATTTGCATACTGTTCATATTGGATTGGGTAAAGGGACACCTGATTTTGGAAAAACAGCTCATCTTACGGATACAATGCCTGTCCCTAAAGGATTTGATTATAATACTTGGTTAGGACAAGCACCTGATACACCTTATTGTCCCGCGCGTACACATGTCAATTTCCGTTGGGTATTGGATTATGCAGGAGGTCAGGTTACCGATTGGGGAGGCCACTTTTTTGATGTAGCTCAACTGGGAATGGGAACAGATGATACAGGACCTGTTAAAATTCAGAAAGCAAAAGCCAGATGGTCGGACCATATAATCTATAATACTGCTGTTGAGTATTACTTTGAAGCTATTTATGCAAATGGCGTAAAAATAATTGCTTCAAGTGATTTGAAACATGGATTTCGCTTTGAAGGAACGGAGGGCAGTGTTGGTTCGTATGGGAATGATCCTGAAAATATAATGGATACAGTGATTGGGCCTAATGAGATTCAATTATATGATGGCAAAGACAGCAATTATAGAAACTTTATCGATAGTGTAATTTCAAGAGAACCAAATGCTGCACCTGCAGAAATTGGCCATCGCTCTGCTTCAGTTGCTCATTTAGGAAATATTGCATTAAGATTAGGACAAGATCTCGATTGGGATCCTGTGAAAGAAAGGTTTATA
Source organism: uncultured Sunxiuqinia sp. (assembly GCA_965372405.1). Classification (GTDB taxonomy): domain Bacteria; phylum Bacteroidota; class Bacteroidia; order Bacteroidales; family Prolixibacteraceae; genus Sunxiuqinia. The sequence continues at coordinate 24,325 of CBDVCE010000066.1, read as the reverse complement.
AATAATGATAAAGCTAATGGGATGATAGCAAGACCCATGCGTGAACCTTGGGCTTCATTGTATAAGAAATATGTGGTTTAATTAAAAATGATAAAACAATGAAAAGAAGAGATTTTTTAAAAAGAACTGCAATTGCATCAGGAGCCTTAGCAATGCCATTTATTATACCTGCCGGATGCCGGGGTAAAGATGGGAAAACTGCTCCAAGTGATCGCATTGTTATGGGTGGAATTGGTATTGGGGGAATGGGAAGACATGATATGACTCAGTTCCTGAAAAATCCAGATGTACAGTATGTTGCGGTGTGTGATGTAGATAAGTCACAGAGAGCAAAAGCATTGGAATTTGTTACAAAAAGATATAGTAATAATGATGCCCGAGAGTATAATGATTTTCGGGAATTTTTAGAGAAAGAAAAACTTGATGCTGTACATATTGCCGTTCCAGACCATTGGCATGCAATTCCATCAATTGCAGCTGCAAATAAGGGACTTGATATATATGGACAGAAGCCATTGGCAAGATCAATAGGGGAAGGACGGGCGATCGTGAATGCCGTTGAAAAGAATAAAATCGTTTGGCAAACGGGAAGTCAGCAACGTTCTGATGCTCATTTTTTGAAAGCGTGCGAATTGGTCAGAAATGGTAAAATTGGGAAAGTGAGCCGTGTTGAAGTTGGTTTACCAAATTTTGATGCAAAGAGAGGGCAACCTGCAGTGCAGCCTGTTCCTGAGGGTCTTGACTGGAATATGTGGTTAGGGCCTGCACCAAAAGTTCCATATCGCGGAATTTTACATTGGGATTGGAGATGGATCCTTGATTATTCAGGAGGTCAGTTGACTGACTGGGCTGGTCATCATATCGATATTGCTCAGTGGGGACTTGGTTTTGAAAGGACTGGTCCTGTTGAAGTTGAAGGTACAGGATGGTACAATGATGGTGATATTTTTAATATTCCTCATTCGTTTGATATTCAATATAAATATTCGAATGGCATTGAAATGAATATCGCTAATATTGACAAGTTTGTTAAAATGCGTAAAGGAAAAAAAGGCTGGGATCGCAATGATAATGGGCAATTAGGTATGGGCGCCGTTTGGTATGGTGACGAGGGTTGGATACATGTAAATCGTGGTGGTTTGTGGGCAGAAAAACCAGAGATTCTTGATTTTGAAATAGGTTCTGGTGATGTGAAATTATACAAGAGCCCTGGGCACTATCTTGATTTTATTAACTGTATAAAATCTCGTCAGGAGCCAGTGGCACCTGTTGAAATAGGGCAACGTTCAATTAGTGTTGCATTGCTTGGGGAGATTGCCATGACAACTGGTGAGAAACTTAAGTGGAATCCTAAAACTGAGCGTTTCACAAATAGTGCAACAGCAAATGGATTGTTAATGAAACCGTATTCAAATAACTGGAAATTACCTAAGATATAATCATTGGCATTGGTTAAAAAATTATAGTATTTGAATGAAAAATAAAACAGTTAAATAGCAAATCGATAAAATTAGAAAATGAAAAACTTTAAACTTATAGCCCTTATTCTCTTTGTGGCTATTTTATCAAGTTGTAGCAGTTTAAAAACGGCACAAAAACAAAGTGAAAAACTCTCAGCCTTAATTGTAACAGGGCAAAACAACCATGCGTGGGAAAACTCTACTCCAATGTTTAAGCAAATGCTGGAAGATGCAATTTTCACAGTAGATGTAGCAACAAGTCCTAAAAAGGACGGTGATATGAGTTCTTTTAATCCGGTATTTTCGAATTATGATGTTGTTGTTATGGATTATACTGGTGATTCATGGAATGAAAACACAAAAAGAAGCTTTGAGAAGTATGTTAGTAATGGAGGTGGAGTTGTAATTATACATGCTGCTGATAATGCTTTTCCTAAATGGGAAGAATTTAATAAAATGATTGGTCTCGGTGGCTGGGGAGGACGAAATGAAAACTCCGGTCCATATGTTTATTGGAAAGATGGAAAAGCATTTCGCGATTATTCACCGGGAAGTGGTGGTAGTCATGGAAAACAGGTTGAATACCTTGTGAATACAAGAGCTCCAAAGCATCCAATAATGAAAGGAATCCCACAAAGTTGGCTACATACACAGGATGAATTGTATTGTTCTATGCGCGGTCCAGCTGTGAATATGGAAATTCTAGCTACTTCTTTTTCTGATAAAAAGGATAATGGATCAGGAAAAGAAGAGCCTGTATTATTCACGATTAAGTATGGTAAGGGTAGGATTTTTCATACCGTATTGGGACATGTTGGCGGAAACCAGTGGATAGCAGCACAATGTGCAGGCTTTGTTGCAACACTTCAACGTGGTTCAGAATGGGCAGCTACAGGAAAAGTGAAACAAGCTTTGCCTGAAGTTTGGCCAACAGCAGAGAAGTCTATTCGTCTGTCTTATAGTCCAAATAAATAGCAAGATCTGGTAGGTGTTTGTTATGGGTTCAATAAAAAAAATAGAAAGAGCAAGGAGGTTTAAGATTAAAGCCATAATTGCTCTTTTGGCACTTTTTCTTTTAAATGCTATTGGATCAATATCTGCTCAGGAGAAAGAGAGTCTTGGAGATTTAAATTTGCCCTCTGTAGAAAAAGAAGAATGGTGTTTTAAGAAATTTCCAATAATGGCATGGTGGGGGCCTTCAGGAGAAAATACCCTAAATGACTTTAAAAGGTATAGAGATGCTGGTTTTAATATCTATCCTGCTAATCCTGATAGCGGTTTTGAGAGTGCTTTGAAGTTGGCCAGAAGAGCTGGTTTGCCTGTTATGCCCTGGCGTACAATGCAAGGATTTAATCTTCCTAAGCCGGAGAGCCCGATTATATTTCCTGAGAATGATCGGAATATTGTTGGCTGGATTACTCATGATGAGCCAGGAGGCTACAAAAGAGTTACTGAGGCAATTACTGCTGTTAATGAGCAAATGCAAAAGAATCCGAAAAAATGGACGCTTTTTAATTTCTTTCCTCCTGATAATCAGAATAGTCCGAATACGGAAGAAATTGCAGAAGCCGCTATTCGAAACGGAATGCCTGTACTTAGTTACGACAACTACATTGAGGTTAAGGATGGAAATGATCCGATTGACAAACATTTTAAAAATGTATCCAGAGTACGTGCATTATCGCTTAAATATAATGTTCCGTTCTGGGCATTTGCATTAACTACTAAACACTGGTATTTCCGCCGTCCGAGCGAGAGTGATGTAAGGTGGAAACAGTATACGAACTTGGCCTATGGAGCAAAAGGCTTATGGTATTTTTGTTACTGGGGACCACCGGATTGGCAAGATCGTGATTGGGAACCAAGATCAATTGTTAATTCATCAACTGGCGAGCCAACCGATCTTTATGATGTAGTAAAAGCAATTAATGAAGCAGTACTTGATGTTGGTGACATTTTGCTTGGATTGACAAGTGAGAACGTTGTTCATACTCATGCACCGGAAGGACAAAAACAATTTATAAAGGATCGATATTGGATTTCAGATATTGAGGCACAGAATGCATTAATAGGTTTCTTTCATGATAAAAAAGGTCAAAAATATGCTATGCTTGTAAACGGCTTGCATGGAAAGGATAAGTCATCGAAAGAAACAACAGATGAAATTGAATTAACTTTTGGTTCGAATATAAAATCAGTTGAGGCAATTAGTTGGTTGGATGGTAAAAAAGGTAAGATTCTACTTAAAGACCAAAAAACCAAACTAACAGTTGTCGGAGGTACAGGGGACTGTTGAAATGTAAATTTGTCAAAAGGAAATAGATTGGAATCTGATAAACTTCAGTTAGGGACTTTTTGGGAGTTTGTTTAGCATGAGATATATAGTAAGATTAGAAGGTGATGAGTGAAAAAGATATGAAATGTTCATACATATGAACAAATAGTGATTATATTTGAAAATTAATAACACTTTTTAAACCTAAAACCAACTAACTATGGATAGAAGAATCTTTCTTAAAAATACCGCACTTGCTGGTGTAGGAACAATTGCTGCACCTCATATTATTAATGCTGCAAATAATTCATTTACCGATCCTCTAACCGGGAAACGATTTGTGACTGAGTGTATCATGATTCGGACATCTCCATGGGAAGTTTCAAGAGATGTGAAGCTTCATCCTAGAGATGAACACGATGCTCATACTTTAAAAGTAGTAAGAGCTCTTCGCGAGGCGTTTGCCAAGAATAATCCTGATGGGCGCTTAACCTGGGGGTTTACTCTTAATGCATTGGAGGATAAAAGAAAGAATTATCAGGATATCCGAAATTATGTGGTTGAGTGTTATCAAAAGTATGGTGATGAAATTTCTTACTTCCCTGTTATTTTCCTGCAATGTATTTGCCACGTGAAAGGGTCAACCGTGAAATGAGTGAGGCCATACAGATTATTTCAGATTTTGTTGGAGGAGGATACAGACCACAAGGTATTATGGGAGGTTTTCTGTCTGCTGAAAATATGAGGTATTTGGCTGAAGAAGAGAATATTCATGTAGCACATGGTTGTATCTGGAGTCAGCATGCTGTGGATGGTGGTGGTGCTGATGGTTCCCCGTCTTATCCTTACTATCCATCTAAAGAACATTTCTGTAAACCGGCACAGGGTAAAAAAGATTTTATTGATTGTGTTAACCTGGATGGCTGGAGCGTTGACTTTTTGAACGCAAGGCAAAGTGGTGGAATTAGTCCATCTTCGTCCTTATTTAATGGGGCTTCCAGTCGTCGTGGTGTGGGGCCAATTGAAAGCTATTGTGAGTTAGGAAAGGAAATTGGACACCATTCAGTAATGCACACACAATCTTTGCATTTTGATAGAGGATTTGAATTAAATGGTTTTGGTTGGATACCAAATATATGGGAAGCAGCTTTAATGAAAATTCCGGAAAGAAGATACTCAGGAGAGCAATTCATTCTGGATATCATGGAAAAATGGGTAGGCGGTACTAAAAAACGTTGGCCGGATGTTCAATTTGTAACCTTTGGTGAGTTTGGTGAAATTTGGCGTCAACATCATAAAAACAATGAAAGCTGGAATTACCGTTTTGAAGAAAAAGGCCTAGGAATAGGGAGCTCTTTTGGTAATGAGGAAATCCGCTGGTTTATGAATAAAGAGTTTCGTTTGGCATTGCAACATAACTGGCACAAAAATACACCAGAGATGGTAGTCGATTTTACACGCTATGATTTGCCAGCATCTGAACCCGCAGATCCCAATCCACAAAACCCTATTAAAGATTGGAGCTTAATGAATAGAATTAATCAAAAAGGTTTGCGTCCTCAGGACAAACCGGTTTTATTATCCGATCTTAAACCAGAAGAACAAGCTTTGATAGCTTCTTATTATCCGGATTTGAAATTGTAAATGAATCAAGTCATATCGATTTTAATAAATACCAATTAAACGAAATACCAATGAAAAATTTATCACGTAGAACATTCTTGAAGTCAGCTTCTGCAGCAACTGCAGGTGCTATTTTTATTCCAAGTATGATAAGCTGTTCTCCAAACAATAAATTGAAATTTGCTGTAATTGGAATTGGTGGTAGAGGAGGAGCAAACTGGAACCAGATTCCAAAGGAAGATGTAGTTGCAATTTGCGATGTTAATGAAAAAGAGATTGAAGCTCATGGAGCAAAATTTCCGAATGCAAAAGTATACAGCGATTATAGGAAGTTGTATGATGAAATGTCAAATGAATTTGATGCAGTTCTGGTTTCTACGCCAGATCATAACCATTTCCCGGCGGCGATGGTTGCCATGCAATTGGGCAAACACATTTATGTGGAGAAACCTTTGGCTCATAACATATGGCAGGTACGAACGTTGAAAAAAGCTGCCAAACATTATGGCGTTGTATCTCAAATGGGAAACCAGGGGCATACAACAAATGGAATTCGTTTGGTAAAAGAATGGTATGAAGCGGGTGTTCTTGGAGAAGTAAAAGAAGTACATGCATGGCAGGGGAAAACGGAATTCAAACCCGGGGCATTTTGGAGATTGCCAGATAGTTACCCGCCACAAAAGCATAAAATTCCTAGTTATTTTGACTGGGATTGTTGGTTAGGACCAGCAGCTGATCGTCCATTTAACAGGGCTTATGCTCCTGCAGCATGGCGAGCCTGGTATGATTTTGGAAACGGACAGTTAGGAGATTGGGCTTGCCATACATTGGATGCTCCATTTTGGGCACTGGATTTAGGATCGCCACACACTGTTGTTGGCGAGAAAAGAGGTGAGCGATACGATAATAATTTTGTATCTGAAGCTACCAAAGTAACATTTGAATTTGGAGCTCGTGGAAATAAAGCTCCTGTTACTATGACATGGGCTGAAGATTATCCTAAACTAGCTGTAAGACCAGAATGGGGGATTGAAGAATTACCATGGTCTGGAATGATAATGATTGGTGATAAGAATACCTTAATTACTGGAGGTAGACCTAATGATGCAAGACTATTAATGCCTGAAGAAGAGTATGCCGAATTCTTAAAGAATGCTCCTGATAAAACGATTCCAAGAGTTAAAGAAGAAAGACCTGTAGAAGAGTGGACGGATGCAATTAGAAATAATACTTTGCCAGGGTCTAATTTTGATTATGCTGCAGATTTAACAGAAATGGCGTTGGTTGGTGCTTTGGCTCATCGTTTTGGAGGCAAAATTGATTTTGACTCTAAGAATATGAAAATAACAAATCGTGCAGAGATTAATGCGCATGTAAAAGAACCAATGCGAGACGGTTGGAAATATGGTGAAGGCCTTTTATAAGTATTCGATGAAAGAATATATCAAGAAAATAATTTTATTAGTTGCTTTTGTCTCACTGGGTGTAATTGTAAATGCTTCAATCTTTGGAAAAACTAAATCTGGATTTGTATCAAAACTAGATAAAGGAGAGACAATTAAAATTGGTGCTCTTGGTACTAGCCTAACTGCTGGTACGAATAATTGGTTTGACGTTATGGCAGAATGGCTTAATGAATCATATCCAAAACAAATTGCTTATTTAAATGCAGGGGTTTCGGCATCTGCATCTTCTTATCCTCCTGGGAATTGCGGGTTGTCCAAAGTATACGAAATGCTTGTTTTTAAACCCGATGTTGTTTTTATTGAGTTTGCAGTAAATGATGCCTTCAAACCATATAATATATCGGTTGAGGAGAGTCGAAAAAATCTTGAAATAATAATTCATAAGTTAAAATTCTCGAATCCGAAAGTGGAAATAATATTGCAGAATATGAATGTGGTGTTGGATATGCCAGAATTGAATATGACTGAATCAACTAAAAGATCAGAACTTTCTTCTTTTATGAAGATTTATCAAGATGTTGCAAATAAGTATCAATTGCAAATTATAGATCACTACAAAAATTGGAACAAGTATCTGAAAGAAAAGGGACGAGCGGAATACATAAAATTAGTTAATGATGGTATTCATCCAAAAACAAATGGGTATAAAAAAATTCTTTTGCCAGAACTTAAGAAAGTGTTGAATTAGTTTCCAGAACATTATATTTTTAAGATTCAGTTTTGTTCATATAAAAAAAAGACCACAATGATTAAGTCTATTAATCTGATAATTTTATTAGTTTTTGTTTTATGTCTGAAAGCTTCATCTAAGGACATTTATTTATCGGATTATGGGGTTAATCCGTGGTCTTTTGAAAATGCCAGCCCAAAAATTGTGGAGGCAATTGAAGAGTCAAAAGGAGAAAAGGAAGTCGTTATTAATTTCCCGGAAGGTCGTATTGATTTGTGGCCTGAAGGAGCTGTTAAGAAAGAGCTTTATATTTCAAATTCAACCGAGCAGGATTCAATTTCAAAAATTAGAAATATTGGTTTGTGTCTCGAAGATCTGCATGGGATCACACTTAAAGGAAATAATACGCTGATCGTTCTCCATGGCAAAATGATTTCTTTTCTGATAAAGAATAGTACTGATATCAGAATTGAGGGAATTAGTTTTGATTATGAACGTCCAACAATGTCTGAATTGACTGTGTTAAAGGCTTCAGATGATAAGGTGAAACTTCGTGTTCACCCAGATTCAAAATATATTATCAAAGATGGTAAAGTAACTTTTTATGGTGAAGGATGGAAAAGTAAACATCATCATAATAACCTGGTAAGACCAGACGAAAATACAATGAGTTATAGCTCTTGGAATCCATTTAAGGATGGTATTGCTAAACATGCTGGTTTAAATGAAATAGATTATGAGGGAGATTTCAGGAAGTTGGATCTTAAAGTAGGAGATGTTTTTACAATGCGCGATACCTATCGCGATAATTGTGGTGGTTTTATTAATAGGAGTAAAAATATTGAACTAAATAATGTCAATATGCATTTTATGCATGGCATGGGGATTATTTCCCAATTTACTGAGAATATTAAATTCAATAAAGTTTCTGTTGTTCCTCGAAAAAAATCAGGCAGGATGGTTGCGGCCTTTGCAGATTGTTTTCATTTCTCAGGATGTAAAGGACTAATTGAATTGGATGGTTGCCGTACTTCCGGTTCGCACGATGATCCGATGAATGTACACGGGACGCACCTTGAGATATCAAAGATTGTTAACGGTAATCAAATTACTGTAGATTTTAAGCATAATCAAACCTTTGGGTTCAATGCTTTTAATGTCGGAGATTCCGTTTCATTTGTAAAATCTGAATGCCTTTTAGAATATGGTAATGCTGTAGTAAAGAAAGCGAAACTGGTGTCACTTACAAAGATGGTTCTTGAGCTTGATCGAGATTTGCCGAAAGAGATTGGAGTTGGTGATTGTCTGGAAAATATCACATGGACTCCAGAAGTTATTGTTCGAAATTGTCATTTTGAACGAGTAAGTACGCGTGGTATTTTAGTTACAACCAGACGGAAAGTTTTAATCGAGAACAATACTTTTTTAAGAACGGGAATGCATGGTATTTTAATTGCGAATGATTGTAATTCCTGGTATGAATCTGGCCCTGTTCGAGATGTTACAATCCAAGGAAATAAATTTATTCAGTGTGCATACAATCAAGGTAATGATGGATATGTAATTGCAATTAAGCCAGAGGTGGAAACTTTTAAAAAAGGTAAATATGTACATTCCAATATTCGTATTTTAGATAACGATTTCTCTTGTAACAGTGAGAAAATTCTGATTGCAAGATCTGTGGATAATTTGATTATACGAAATAATAGAATAAACTACTTGCCAATTGAGAATAGTAATCTAACTCCATCTCAGCCAGAATTCAAAATGAAAAATTGTAAAGATGTCAAAATCGAGAACAATACTTTTATTGGATTTCAGAATAATAATCTTAAAATTGAATAAGAAATTTCAATAACCATTTGGCTTTAAAGCTTAATGTATAACAGTGGATTTTCATCTATAATTCAGATAGTAAATCATTTCAATTTTGTCTATAGAAGCGGTCTGTCGAATGACAGATCGCTTTTTTTTGAGTTTTTTTCTGAATCCAGAACTTGTTTGATTATTGTAACTTTTGTTAAAGCTGGATTAACTTTATTGGTGTCGTTTTTGTTAAGAATTCTAGAATTATTAATGTGAAAATTCTTCAAACTAGATATTTGATTAAATTTGAAGGCTAATATTTGAAAAGAATACGATTTCTTCAAATATTGATGAATAAACCAATTAAACCACTTAAATCGTTTCAGTATGTCAATTGAAAATAAATTGCCAAGGCGTGATTTTATTAAAAATACCGCGATTATATCTACTGCTGTAGCTGTTCCGACACTGCTTAATGCCAGTTGCTCCTCTGTGGAGAAGAAGAATTGGACAGAAGGCAAATTAAACATTGCTGTTATTGGAGTAGGAATGGGATATGCCAATTTGCAAAATTGTGTAGGAGAGAATATTGTAGCTCTTTGTGATGTAGATGATAGACGCATTAAAATTCGTATGGAAAATTTTAAAGAGAAATTTCCAGAGAAAATTGAACCATACATCTACAAAGATTACAGGAAGATGTTTGATGAAATTGGCGATCAAATTGATGCTGTTATTGTAGCAACTCCAGATCATTCTCATGCTAGAATTGCTCTTGATGCTATGAAATTAGGCAAGCATGTATATTGTCAGAAACCATTAACCCACTCAGTGTACGAATCCAGAATTCTTACTGAAGCAGCTAAAAAATATAATGTTGCCACTCAAATGGGTAACCAAGGTGCTTCTTCAGGTTCTACAGCCTGGGTTTGTGAAAGTATCTGGAATGGAGATATCGGTGAAGTTACAGAGGTTCATGCATGGACCAACAGACCAATATGGGCACAATGTTTAAATCGTCCTGGAGAAGCTCAGCGTGCCCCTTCAGAACTTGACTGGGACTTATGGCTTGGGCCAGCACCCAAACGTCCTTATCATTCATTTTATCATCCATTTCACTGGCGTGGTTGGTGGGATTTTGGAACTGGTGCATTAGGAGATATGGCTTGTCATATTTTAGATGTAGCAATGCGTTCGTTAAGATTGCAATACCCAACAGGAATTCAGGCTAATACCACAAAGTGGACAGTTGAATCACCTCCGGAGTCCGAAAAAGTTACCTATTATTTCCCAGCAAGAGAGGCTTATAAAAAGGTTAATATGCCAGAGGTGAAAATCACATGGTATGATGGTGCTTTAAAGCCCGACAGACCTCAGGAGTTGGGAGATGATGAACCAATGGGAGATAGAAATGGAGGTATCATGTTTATCGGTACTAAAGGGAAAATTATTACAGGCTGTTATGCAAAAAGTCCAAAGATTCTACCGGCAGAGAAATTTGTTGGATATCAACCTAAGATTAGTGAAAGAATGATTCCTGGAGGTATTGGAGGACATGAAAAAGACTGGATCAGGGCTTGTAAGGAAAAGGCAGATGAGCGTGTTAAAACTAAGTCGCATTTTGAATATGCAGGACCATTCAATGAGATGGTTGTGATGGGAACTGTTGCGACTCGTTTAGCAGGTTTGAACCGGATTTTAAAATGGGATGGTCCCAATATGAAGTTTACCAATATTGATGCGGATAAAAAACTTAAAATTCGTAAGAATGTTTCACTGGATCTTAGTGGTAGTAAGCCTAAATACAATAGTGAAATGATTGAGCTTAATGCATTAGAGTATGCTCAAAGCCTTATAAAACGAGAACCTAGAAAAGGATGGGAACTTGAATTGTAGAGTTTATTGAAAAAAATATAGTTTATGGGAGTGTACTTTTAAAGTATGCTCCTTTTTCTTTTTATATACCTTGAAAATACATTAAAGAAAACCGGATACTATTTTGTAGTTGCTATTAAATACTATATTTGTTCGGCACAAATGTCTTGAATGTGGATCCAGCAATAATTAAAAAAATACAAGAAGGTGATGAGCGTGCTTTTGAAATACTTTTCAAAAGTTACTATGTTCGTTTATGCGGATTTGCACGAAAATATACATCCAGTTCAGAAGAAGCTGAAGAAATTGTTCAGGAAGTATTTTTAAAAGTCTGGGAGAGGAGAGAGCACCTAAAATCTGGCGAAATAAAGCCTTACCTTTTTAAATCTGTTCAGAATTACTGCCTGAATTTTTTGGAACACAAAAAGGTTGTCGATAAGTATTATTCTGTTATTGAGTTTGTTTATAAAAGCGGAGGTACTTCAGATATTGATGCCTACGAAAAATTACTGGGAACCGAACTTCAGAAGAAAGTTGAAGAAGTTACCGAATCTCTGGCTCCTGAGTGCAAAAAAATCTTTTTACTTAGCCGGAATGAAGGATTGAAATACAAAGAAATTGCAGAGCGACTGAATATTTCTGTAAAAACGGTTGAGACGCAAATGAGTAGGGCACTTTCTAAATACCGCACAGAACTAAAAGACTATCTTACCATTGCAATTGTAAGTCTATTCCTGAATTTTTAATCAAATAATACCCCTTGGCTTGCTGCGGGGATAGTTGACTTTAAGAATTTTATTTAATCCATCAACGTTCGAATGGGGTGTAATACCCTGAAATTCGACAAAAAGTGAAGAGCTGAGATTGACTGAAATCGCTTGTAGCTGCAACAAAATTGGGCTTTGTGATGATAAAAACAGAATTGGTAAATCGAAAATCGAATTCGGCGACGACAAAATTGCATATAGAGATAACATAATCGTGAAAAGCTGTGTGCAAAACGCTATCGGTTGAACCAAAATCGCGATTAGCTATGATGAAACGCTCTCGGAGGGGACAAAAAGGCGTTCGGCAGTGCCAAAATATAGCTAAGCAACATGTTTTACTTGAACCACCCCGTCCGGTCGAGTGCCGGACACCTCAGCTATCTCGATTTCATCGAGCAGGAAGGGACAAGTTATTGGATATTCATGGATCAGCTTGAAAGTCCGGTGGATCCTTAACTTGTTTCTCGTTTATAATTTGGGTTGGCACAATATTTTTTAGTTTGTGTTCTCTTATTTCGAGTGCATACTTAAAATCGCAAGCTTTTCTTAATCGTTTCTCCCTCCTTCAATTTAATTTGTTCTCCATGCATTTCAAATTCACAATCTTTCCAAGCGGTAAATTGCAATACAGCTGAGTTACCAACAATTTCACCGCTAATCTTTACTCCTAATTGCGAATAGATATTATTCAGATGAACTTTCTCTTTCCAGGGATTACATTTTGCTATCTCAAGTTTTCCATACCAATCACACACTAAATTATTCAGCAATGATTGGGTAACCAGTCCATTGGTTATGTTGTAGTATGTTTTCTTAATGGCCGCACTGGTTTCGTATATCTGTATCCAATCAGGATCAACATAGTTCGCTTTTCGCATATTCCCCCAATCCTTTTTCCATTCCTCAGTATTGCCTATTCGTGAACCAGCTAAAAGAAACTCACCTAGAGTCCAGCCATAGAAATGAGGTTTTTGGGCATCCATGGTAATATTATACCGAAGATTATAAGCAACTTTGGAAGCATCGGTAACTTCATTGCCCACCGGTAAAAATGCAAGATCATTTAATTGTACTGGGTGTTTCTGTTTCCCAAAATCGTCCTCTCCACTTCCTTTGCTTGAAAAATAATACCCCCTTTGGGATTTTAATGTGGGGAAAGCCAATCCATCTTTCAGAATTTGAGAATAAATCCCATGCTCATCCAGCTTATACTCCAACGCCTTTTGGAAACAATATTTTGCACTAAAAAGAGCGCATAGATAATTATCCTGATTAACACCTCCTTTTTCATCCTGGCCTACCGATGGTTTAATAGAAATATGCCATAAACCATCCTCCCTCTGGTGGCTAACACTTTTGTAAAATCTGGCAGTCTCACGAATAAGAGGTACTGCATACTTTTGTCTCCAATTTTCATCGTTAACAAAATTTGCCGTTTCATAAGCCATACGGGCCAAATAACCTGAGTTATGAATTTCATAGTAGTATATGTTTGGTGTGTTAGGCGTATGATAACCCGAGAAATCACCATAAGGAAAAACCCATGGACACATTATACCATCAACATTTAGTAAACGTTTGGTATATTCCTGCATTCCTGTTAGCCCATCCGCAAAATATTCAATCATAGATTTTGCGATATTTAAGTTCCCAGTGGCAAGCAAAACAGGATGAACAAAAGAAACGTCTTGAGGAAAGCCAAAAGGCCAATGGTTTGCAGCAAATCCCATTGGTGGAGCAAGACCTAACTTATCTTCATTGTATGAATATAAAAACATGGCCATTGACCGAACCCAAACCTTCTGTGCATTTAGATCGGGAATAATTATAGTGCCCATATCCTGCCATTTTTTTTGCCACCATTCAGTACTTTCAGCCAAGGATTTTTCAGAGGTGGTATTTACTGGTTCATTCAATGAAAGCAGAATATTATTCTCTCCTGAATGTAATTTAAAACGCAAACCAGAACCTTGATTTGTAACATCGGTATTTGTTTTAATATAAACAACTAACTTAGCTTCCTTACAGAATAGTTCCACTTTCCACTCACCATCTTTTTCAGAAATAAGTGTTGTTTGAGTAAGTTCTTGCCCATAGTGAAACTTAATTATATCAGATGGTTTGAAAATAACATCGGAGCTTGTTCCCTCCACATTAATATTAATTCCTGTTGTGTTTTTTTTAACCGGATCGAACCATGTCAACACAGTTACATTGCTGTTTGCACTTTCAAAATGTGTTTTTATGTTTCCATTGTAGAACGATTGATGCTGACCATACCTGATAATTTTTTCCGGTTTGTTTTCCCAAAAAAACTGCCCAAATGGAATTAAATAGTCGGCCGCATGTTTTCCTCTGGTAAAATAATTTATATGGAGATATTCTGTTTTCCCATATTTGTTCAAGCCTCCCTTATCCGATGGATTTATATGTAATCCTAATGGTTCGTAAGAGCTTCCAAAAACACCATTTCCCTGATATAAATTGATTACAGCAGTATCAGGAAATGATGTTCTTATAACATCTGCCGACCTTATCGATTGCTCAATGAGTTTTTTGGTGGGTTGTATTGATTCTGCCTCCCTTTTGCATGCAGTAGATAGTACAAAGACTACAAAAAAGAAGAGTAGTTTATTAATTTTCATATCTGTTAAGATTTCAACTTATTCCTGTTTCTTCCCATATCCAGAAGTTACTATTCGCCAATTATCTGAGCCAACTTACTCCTGAGATCCTTTAGTTTATCAGGCTTGCGTTTCGACAAATCATTTAATTCCGATGGATCATTTTTCAGGTTATAAAGCTCAACTACTTTTTGAGGTTTAATACCATAGCTATAATCTATCAATTTCCAATAACCATCAACAAACGACAGAGCTTTTTTGGAGCGTAAAACCGCATCAGTGCGCGATTTTTTCACTTTTTCGCCAGTTAAAATATCTATCCAGCTATCCGAATCTTCGCCTGAACCTTCGGATATTTTCTTATTAAAGAAATCTGCAAAAGTAGCAAGGTAATCTGCTGAACATACGAGCTTATCAGTGGTAATTCCTTCCTGTATCTTTCCTTTCCATCGAAGAATGCAAGGCACGTTAAAACCGCCCTGATACGGACTAGCCTTCCCTTTACGCAAGTCGAGGTTAGTTTTATGCCCCATTGCCCTCGCATCTGTTTTAGCAGTTTTTGACTTTATACCTACATCCATGCTTTCATCAACCAAATTCAAACCTTCACCTGCAGTGTGATGATCCTTTAACTGCCCACCATTATCGCTGGTAAATATGACAATTGTGTTTTCATCAAGCCCAGACTCCTTCAATAGGTTCATAACATTGCCTACATAATAATCAAGCTCTTGAACGAAATCACCGTACTGACCCGCTTTACTTGTTCCTCTAAATTTAGAATAAGGGGTAATATGAGTATGTGCAATGGTCGGCGCAAAATATACAAAGAATGGATTGTCCTTGTTGGTTTTGATAAAATTTAGCACCCTTTCTGTAAGTACTGCATTTACCATATCATCTTCTCTTTCGTGTAATAATCCCTGTACACGCTCTTCATCACGGTTCGCTAACTTATACGTTCCATTCGGATCAAGGCCAAAAAGTGCGTCATTTTCAACATATCCCCGCACGTTATCGTTGTGGTTACTTGGCACTCCCCAGTGGTAATCGAAGCCTAATTGATTTGGGCCTGGAATTAATTTTTTATTCCAATCGGTTGTACTTTCTGTGCCATATCCTAAATGCCACTTACCAATGGCTGCAGTTTTATAGCCATTTTTCTTAAACAATGATGCCAGGGTTAAACGTTCAGTTTCGATAATAAGTTGGTCTCCCTCATTCTTTTTTCTAAATGCACTGCACCTGTACGGATACCTTCCGGTAAGCATTGAATACCGGGTGGGATTACAAGTTGCTCCAGTCGTGTAATACCGATTAAAACGAATTCCTTCAGTTGCTAATTTATCGATATTTGGTGTGTTTATCATTGTTGCTCCGTAGCACGAAACATCTCCTATTCCAAGGTCATCAGCCAGGATAATAATTACATTTGGTTTCTATAGCTCTCGTCAATGTAACTGTAAAAAAGAGCATTACTATCAATATTTGTATTTTCTTCATTATCCTTTAAATTTCAATTATTGTATTTAGTTGATGTTGTAACGAAATTAGAACTGTATATGAATTTCTATTTTGTGTAGCGCTTATCCTTCGACATGGAATAGGGTTCAGCCTCTTTACTGGTTCCACGTTTATAATTTGGTTTATTGCTCATTTTAATATCGATTGTACCTCCATTTTGTAGTGTACTATGGGTGATGTAGTTTTTATCCCATACTTTCCCATTCAGTTCCATCTTTTGGATATAGATATTCTCCACATTGTTTTCAGGGGCATTGATTGTTAGCTTTTTACCATCCTCAAAGGTCATTGTAGCTTTTTTAAACAATGGAGCACTAAAAACATACTCATCGGTACCCGGGCAAACAGAGTAGAATCCAAGTGAGCTTAATACATACCAGGCAGAGGTTTGTCCATTGTCTTCATCACCACAATAGCCATCGGGCGTGTAATTGTACAGTTTGGTTAAAATTTCCCTGTTCCATTTTTGGGCTTTCCACGGTTCACCGGCATAATTGTATAAATAAATCATGTGCTGAATTGGCTGGTTGCCATGTGCATAATTACCGAAGTTGGCTATCTTCATTTCTACAATTTCGTGCATCTCAAAATCCCGAATCACATGATAACCAATTGGAGGCATTGAAAAAATGGAATCGAGTTTTGAGACAAAAGCTTCTCTTCCACCCATTAGATTCTTTAAACGCTCAATGTCCTGAAAAACACTCCAGGTATAATGCCAGCTACAACCTTCGGTAAACTCATCTTGCCAAAGAAATGGATCGAAGTCTTTTTTGAAACTACCATCTACATTCTTAGCACACATTAATTTATGTTCTGGATGGAATAAATTATTAAAGTTCTGTGAACGTTTGGCAAACAAATTCACTTCCTTTTTCGATTTGCCAAGTTCTTGTGCCAGCTGCCAGATACAAAAATCATCGTAAGCATATTCCAGAGTTCTGGAGGCATTTTGAATGATATTTACATCGTAAGGCACATAACCCAGCTCGTTGTAATACTCGGCACCCCAACGACCAACATTTACAATTGGGCCATGCCCCTTTGTGTTCTTAATGATTGCCTCATAAAGTGTTTCAATATCATAGCCGCGAATGCCTTTCATATAGGAATCGGCAATAATAGCGGCAGAGTTTGAACCAATCATACTTTTAGCATAACCCGGACTTGCCCACTCCGGTAACCAGCCACCTTCTTTATAGGTGTTCACCAGCCCCCGCATAATCTGGGAGTTCATAGTTGGGTACATCAAGGTGAAAAATGGAAAGATGCCTCTAAAGGTGTCCCAAAAACCATTGTCGGTAAACATGTAGCCGGGAAGGACTTCACCATTGTACGGACTATAATGAACGATCTGATTATCCTTATCATACTCATAAAACTTACGTGGGAAAAGCAGCATTCGGTATAGACAGGAATAGAAAGTACGTTGCTGATCAAAATCGCCGCCTTCAATCTGAATTCGGTTTAGCTCTTTGTTCCAGCTTTTCTGAGCTTCCTTTTTTACTGTTTCAAAATCTTTTTTGCCAATCTCTCTTTTCAGGTTTAGCTCAGCCTGTTCCGGGCTAATAAACGAAGAAGCCACCTTTACATGAACAGTTTCATCTTTATGAGTTTTAAAACCTACAATTGCCCCCGTGTGCTCACCAACTGCAAATAAAGTATCACCAATTAGTTTCTCGCCACTCCAGGTTTTAGTGATTTCAAAATCTTTATCGAAAGTAGCCACAAAGTAATTATGGAAACTATCGGGCAATTTTGATTTCTTGTGATTGTAGTTCTGGCAATAACCAATGATTTTGCGCTCTTCCGGAATGATCTTCACCATCGATCCTTCATGGAAAGCATCCAGAATAATATACGAGTTATCTTTTTCGGGGAAAGTGTACCTGAACATAGCTGCACGCTCGGTTGGCGTTACTTCAACAGTCACATCATAATCTGAAAGGTACACACTGTAATAATGAGGTTTTGAAACTTCAGCCTTATGCGAAAACCAGGAGGCACGATCTTTTTCTTTCCATTTTAACTCACCTGTAACAGGCATAAAAGAAAAGGCAGCATAGTCATTAATCCATGGACTGGGTTGGTGAGTTTGCTTGATGCCATTCAGCTTGTGCTTGCCGTAAGAATACATCCAGCCATTTCCCATTTCTCCGGTGTAAGGAGACCAGAAATTCATTCCAAAAGGACAAGCAATAGCGGGATAAGTATTTCCGTTTGAAATTTCGAATGATGAATCGGTGCCCATTAATGGATTCACCAGATTTACCAGGTCACGCTCCTGAGCTTTAGAAAGTATAGCTATACTTAAAAGAAATGTTATTAAAAGATAAGTTGTTGGGTTTTTCATTTTTAGTGTATTGTGATCGTTATTATCTGATCTTGTTGAATTCAGAATAAGATTGCTGCTAATTCTGTACTACATATTTTTCTCAATTGGTTCTGGCAACAAATCAATAAACTGACAGTTCTTCTTTTCAAATTCATGAAGCAACTGCCCTCTATATTTTCTTAACAAAGTTTTATACTCCGCTTTTACAGCCAGATTCTTTAATTCTTCCGGATCATTCTCCAGATCATACAATTCTTCGATGTAATCTTTATAGATGTATCGTACATACTTGTATTTACCTGTCTGCAACATCATCCAAGCTTTAGTTCCGGTAAATTTATGAGCAATAAACCTTGACCAGTCCCCGGTTTTATAAGCTTTTTCCAGTTCCATTTTAATGGTATCATTTCCATAGCAATAACTACCAGTATAAATCTGGATCATTGGATCTTCTTTCCAATTATCAGTTTCAGGATTGGTAATTAATTCAGTCAAATCACGACCGTCCAGCTTATTGGTCGGTTTAACATTAGCCATCGAATGAAAAGTTGCGATAATATCTGTTCCATTTACCGGAACATCGCAAACCTTATTCTGAGGAAATTCCTTAGGTTTTACAAAAATTAACGGAGCAAGTAAATGAGAATCGTAAGGTGCAATTTTAAGGCTGTAACCATGCTGTCCCCAGGCATAACCCTGATCGGAAGTAAACACGACTACCGTATTTTCAAGCTGTCCGGTTTCTTCCAGAGCTTCCATAATCCGGCCTACACCTTCGTCGATTGAACGAACCGCTTCATTATATTTCTTTACATAGGCATCGAGCGTTATTTTACTCTTGTTGTTTGTTGGTTTTCCAGTATTTGGGTCTTTTGAATACATTTCCAGATTGATTCCATGCTCTGGCTTATCGGGGCGAGGCGCATAAACATCTTTTGGATAATCAATTTCCGGAGCATTTTGATATGAACCAATATGTCGGTCGGCCGGGGTGTAAGGGCCATGAACACCACCGTAGCATACCCAAAAATACCAGGGCTGGTCTTTGTCTTTTGCACGTTCCTTAAGAAAATCGATGGTCATATCGGTGTAGGCATCGGTACTGTACTTCTCCAACTTCAGTAATGTATCACCATGCATTCTTAAGCTTTGATCCCAGTAATAGTTTTTACCATTACCCGGTAAGTGATGCTCATATACAGCCGACCAATCCCAGGTTTCATCATGGCGCGGGATATTCCAGTGCCATTTCCCAATCATACCTGTATAGTAGCCCTGCTTCCTGAATTCAACAGGCCAGTAGCTTGTTGATTTATCAAAATTATGCTGCAACATCCCGGTTAATGCATTTCCCCTTGACGGAACGCATTTGGCACCCGTATAGCAGGTTCTAAATCGTACTCCTTTTTTGGCCAGCTTATCGATATTAGGAGTGTTAACCCAAGGCTGAGCCTCAGGATAACAACTTACCGTTCTGATGGATTGATCATCAGTGAATATATAGAGAATGTTGGGTTTCTTTTCATATGGTTTGCTGGCAAAAGCAGAACTATTAACCAACAAGAATATTGCAATAAAGCATCTCAAGAAAAGAGAAACTTGTGCAAGCTTCTTACTATTTCTTTTTAATTCAGGGAATTTGATTTGTCTTATCATTTTAAATTTTATTTTTCTTAGTTGGTTTTGACCGTAGGAATTTGAGCCTTAACCTTAGCTTTCCAATTATTCAATAGTTCTTTTAATTCGGCAGTCTTTTCAGGAAGTTGCGTACTTAAATCAAGTTTTTCGCCAATGTCACTCTTCAGATTATAAAGTTCAAAAGCTTGTCCTTCTTTCAACAATTCTGGCTCGTACCACTCAATCAATTTATAGTCTCCTGAACGAACTGCGCTTGCTGGTTTCATCCCTGAACCTTTATGGTAATGTGGATAATGCCAGAACAAATCACTATGAATTTCTTTTTCCGGCTTAAATAAAACAGGAAGGAAACTTTTCCCATCTACATTTTCAGGCAACTCCATACCACCAGAAAGCTCTACAAAAGTTGGTAAAAAATCGATGGAACTGATCATTGATTCGGATACCGAGCCAGCCTCAATATTATCTTTCCATTTCACAATAAGCGGCTCTCTTATTCCACCTTCATACAACCAACCTTTTCCTGCCCTTAGTGGAGTTTGTTTGGCATGCTTATGCTTTCCCCCATTATCGCTAAAAAAGATCACAAGCGTATTTTCATCCAATCCCAGCTCAGTAATTTTGTCGAAGATTTTCCCGCAACTGTTATCGAGGCGTTCAATCATTGCTGCAATTACTGGATGATTCTCCGGTTCGGCAGTTGACGGGTTCTTTTTATACTTCTGAATAGTTTCAGCTTTTTCCATCAATGGATCATGAATGGTATTGTGCGAAACAAAAAGGAAAAACGGATTAGACCTGTTTCTTTCAATAAAATCAAGCGATAAATTGGTAATAGTATCTACATTGTGTGCATCTATTTCAGCCTTTTGCCACGCTTCCAGGTGTTTGCCTTGTGGCTTATGGGTTACAAATATTTCATCAAAACCTTGCTTGTCAGGATTATGAGTTAAACTTACTGGTGGCAATTTCTCCCGGCTTATATGCCATTTGCCAAACAAAGCAGTTTGATAGGCTTTTTCTTTCAACAGTTCAGCAACAACAACCTCTTCCAGTGGCAAAAACTTTTGCCAATTAGGTTGAGAAAGAGGGTAATCAATATTCTTATTTCCCGGAATAAAGTCGGTAATATTCAAGCGGGCGGGATATTTCCCTGTCATTATACTTGCCCGTGTTGGAGAACAAATTGCCGCAGCGGCATAAGCATTCGTGAAACGCATTCCTTCCTGGGCAAGCTTATCAATGTTTGGCGTTTGATAGTAACTACTTCCATAACATCCGACTTGTGCATACCCTAAATCATCAGCCAAAATAAATACAATATTAGGGGTAGATTCTACATTACTTTCATTTCCATTCTTACAAGAAAATAGAACTAATAATAACGCTATATAAAGATGTAATTTCATAATCTTACGATAAGCTTCTTCATGGAAAATATATCAATTAAACTGCGACTAAACTCTTTAGAATTTCTGCAGCAACTTTTACTGCCTGGTGTTTTTTCCCTACTTCGTTATAATGTACATTCCCGCTTCTTAACATCCATGTTTCATGGTTTGGCAATACATAGGTATAAAGATCATTTATAGTCACTTCAGAATATTCATTAAGAACAGATAAAGCTGCATTATTGTATTTCACAGAATGCCCTTTTATTCTTCCCCTTGAATTATCAGGAACGGGAGTTGTGGTTGCAAAAATGATTTTTGCCTGAGGTTGATTTCTTTTTAGCCAGGCAATAATTGATTTTAACTCATTTATATATTCAGGAATGTCATTATTAACAGTCCCATTAACAACATCGTATTTCCCATTGTAAAGATATTTCAAGTCATGTAGTCCAACATTGAAGTGGATTGCATCAAATTTAAAATTCCAATATGGCTTCATAGCTTCCATCAACTTGTCCATATTTGGAATAAAAGACTTGCTATCATTTCCATTGCAGAGTAATCTATATACATTAGCTATAGAAGAAAGTTCTTTACGCACATATGGTGTATAATCAATTGATATGGAATCACCATAAATAAAAACATTCTTTAGCTCCGGATTATTCTTTACGTATTTAAATGATAAATTATTTTTGTGTTTATCTTCCAATAAGCTATACCATGCTTTTTCCTCTTCAGAATTAAAGGATCCGATATTTGCAGCCAATACTCTATTCTTAGCTAAAAATGATGTCCCCAATACTGCTAATCCACTGTTTCTGATAAATTCCAATCTATTCATAAATCTAGTTCTGTGAAAAACAATTCTACTTTGCTTTAAAATATTCGTTAAACTCATAAGACGAGTAATCAGAAAGAGGGGCCCACTTTTCAGGAATAGAAGATTGTAATTTCTTAGTGATGCCTTTCATTTTAGAATTGCCAGCCAGATTTATCCATTCGTTTGGATCATTCTTCATATCATAAAGCTCTTGCGAACCATCTTCATACTGGATTAAACGATAGCGTTCGTTCCGTACAACTACATTCCCTACTCCATAAAAAGACAGCGCAGGAGTTTTTGATTTTAATTTTGGTTTTTTAAGGAATGATGTCAAAGAATTCCCATCAGCCATTGTATATGCTGGAAGCCCACATAAATCTAGTAAAGTTGGATAAATATCTACCAGCTGAACTGGTGCAGGACAGTTTTCCCCACTTTTAGCTTCTGGTGATTTTATAGTCAGAATTGTTCTTGTATCTCTTTCCCATAGTGCCTGTTTGGCAAATCTGTTTTTTTCACCAATATCATAACCATGATCTGACCAAAGAACCACAATTGTATTGTCAGCATGCTCCGATTTCTCCAAAGCATCAAGCACTTTTCCAACCTGGGCATCAACAAATGCTACACATGCCAGATAAGCCCTTACAACATCTTTCCATTCTCCTGATTTAATAAGCTCATCTGTGGTTGGCATCATTGGGGCATTGGCCACTCGCTTACCCATCTCCGGTATATCATCAAAGTCATTTGGATTATATGGAGGTGTTTGAATTGATTCCAATGGGAACATATCGAACCACTTTTGCGGAGCATACCAAGGTACATGAGGACGAACAAATCCTACAGCAAGAAAGAATGGCTTTTCATGCTTCTGTCCAAGCTTATCAACTGCCCATTTTGCTGCCTGATAGTCGGTCATTAGGCTATCGTGCTCCGGATAGGCAGCCCAATCAGTTTGTGTGTTTCCAATTTTATGATCTAGTTTTGCGGGATCATAATTAAATCGAACTTCAGGTTTTGGTCCCATTCCTGAGAACCTTCCTCCATATTCTTCAAAAGTTTTTGCACCATCACCTTTATGGTAAATTTTACTAACCCCCATCGTTTTGTACCCAAACTTCTCAAAGTAATCAGGCATAAAAATGGCATCCTTCATAATCGTGTTCGCTTTCATGATGTCCTCATCCTGTACCTGCAGATAGTTACCTGTCTTTGAAGGATATATGCCAGTCATAATACATGCTCTGGAAGGGCCGCATATTGGAGCCTGACAATGGGCATTGGTAAACAACACTCCTTGCTGAGCAAGTTTATCAATATTGGGAGTTAAAGCTTTAACTGAGCCATTCATGCAGCCTACATAATCGTTCAGGTCATCAATCGCAATAAATAGTACGTTTGGTTTTTGACTAAAGGAATTTAATCCTGATAATAAAAAAGCGAATATGAATAGTGCAATATTTCTTTGTCGCATAAACTAGGTTTAGTTTGTTTTATTTTTTATCGAATATGATGGAGGTTTGATATCAGCTCCCCATCGGGAAGGTGTATCTCCCATTATTAATTTTAGATCGCCTCCTTTTTCCAGATCCTCATACAACAAAAATGGCTTATTGTATTCTTGCCCGTTTAAGGTTGCCGATTGTATGTAAATATTGTTCACATTGTTATTAGCTGTAACAATATTAAATGGCTTTACCCCTACAGAAAAACTAACTTTTTTGAACTTTGGTGACCCAATCAAGTATAGATCTTGTCCTATAACCGGAAACAATCCCATACTATTCCAAACATACCAGGAAGACAGTGAGCCAGAATCATCATTTCCGGGCAAACCTCCTTTTGTGTTTGAAAATCGGTATTCTAAAATTGTTCGAACTAACTGTTGAGTGCACCATGGCTTTCCAGCATACAAATAAGCATATGGGTAGGTATAATCAATCTCATTATTTAAACCAAGAAAGCGATACTTAGTGGTATTATCTTTACTGGTATAGGCGCTTAGGTCGCGATTAACTAATTTTGCCGTATGGCAAAAC
>CBDVCE010000065.1:0-27281 GCA_965372405.1 uncultured Sunxiuqinia sp. | reverse complement strand
TCAACTGACTCTTTTTTGATACCTCGTGGGCTCTGCCCCGGGGTAGTTCATTTCAAAAAATTCTGACAGGAAAGATAACTATCCTGCCAGAATTCAGCATCAAAAATTTAACTTATATATACCAAAAAAACTATGAGACTATTTAGTTAATGAATTTTGGAGTTACGCTTAGCATTAGCCAACCCCAGTAATTACCTATGTCTTTACTGCCGCCTTTTAATAACTCCATACTTTCGCTTGCAAACATAAAAGACCAGCCAGCACTAATGCTTGCTTCCGGGCTAATCTTCCATCCTGCAGTCAAGTCAAGTTCAGTACCCAAATACTTTTTCACATCAGACCCTAATTCAGCTGCCGATGCAAAATAATGCAAATGTCCGCTAAAGCTGAACATGTCTTTTTTGTAATTGTACTTGAAATAGAAATCATCTAAGCCAACACTGCCGCCATGGTTACCCACATAGAAATAGTCCATAAAACCATTAAACTTGTGGTTGGTACCATAAAAAGGAGTGAACGATTTGTTTTTAGAATCATTGTAAGCAGTACCCGACAAGCGCTCGTATCCAAATACATTGCCACGCGGACAAACAGCTTCAATCATGAAATTATAGGCACTAACATCAGCATTCGCCTTCGTTTTTCCGGTTTGCAAATACAGGTTACCAGCAAATTTCCAATCGCCAGCTTTCACTTTCGTATGCGTACCTATTGTTTGGCTGTAGCGAGTTTTTTGCCCTACTTCTTTAATGTCAGGCACTCCATTATTCAGGAATAACAAGCTGAAATTAACCTTACCCATTGCACGGTTGTACCAGATGTATTGCATATTCTTGTAAGCATCAGCTCCATCATAAACATTGTTGGTACGGTTTGTATTTTCATGATGTGCCAAACCAACATGCAATTTAAAATCCTTCTCATATTTAAAGATGGCAATATCATGCGAGCGAGCCTGATGTGCCCAGCCCACGCTACCAAAAATACGATGGTCATCGTAAATTAATTCCTGACGTCCGGCTTTCAATGAAAACTCAGGAGTAAAGAAAACCTCGGCCCAACCCTGATGAACAGAAGTTGCATAATCTTCATTGGTCATCAGCTGGCGCTGGCTTCCCCATGTACGAACGTCTTGCAATACCAAACCAACTTTTACCTTTTCATTTTTGAAGAAGGCATTCAAACGCGTTCGCTGTGCCGTAAAAGCCGATGCATCCTGATCTTCCATGGCCAGACTTCCATAGCCGTGGCTGACTTCAGTGCGCGGCCTAAACTCACCACTTAATTCAAACTGAGCAAAAACATTTATCCCGGCCAGTGTTAAAACAGCCGTTAATATGACAACTAAACTTTTCTTCATGATTGATTATTTATTTGGTTACTACTGCCCATGAATCTTCACGTTCTTTTGCTTTTTGCATCCAAACAGGAACCAGATTCTTTTTGAAATCAGCCTTGTCAGCCTTCATTTTTTCTGCATCAAGCCCAATAAACTTCTGAGCTTTTGCTTTGGTTGCAATATCCGGATAAGGAATTTCCTCATTCATTCCTTTTGCAGCAAGTAAGCGTGCAAGCTTAATACGGGTTTCCTGAGCAATCGTTATACCTGTTGAAATGATTCTTCCGGTTTCAATTGGAGCATGGAATGAACCACCATGACTGGCAGCGGCATAATCCCAACGCCATTGAGAATGACGAATTCCCATTAATATATCTTTCATCTCATCCTCTGTAGCTCCAAGATCCCAGGCTGTTTTCGCTTCAACGTGAGCACGTACAATCAGCTCTTCCAGTTTATCACGGTTCTCAATAATCTTATCCTGACGTTCGTAAACATTCTGAACTAGGGTCATTGTTTCTTCACGGTGGCAAACCTGACATGAGTTAGCTACATTATTTAAAGGTGATTGTATTTTGTGATCGGTGAATTTTTGTCCGCCTTCAGATTTATAAGGCATGTGGCAATCAGCACATGAAACACCACGCTGTGCATGTATTCCCTGTAAGTACATTTCATATCCGGGATGCTGAGCTTTTAGCATTGGTGCCTTACTTAATTTATGCGTCCAGTCTTTAAAGTCAATATCATCGTAATACTTCTCAGCACCTTCAACAGTTAAACCATTCTTCCATGGGAAGGTTAGGTAATTCGCGCCATCAACTTTTTTCTTATCGAAATAGTATTCAACGTGGCACTGAGCACATACCAAACTACGCATTTCCTGATGACTTGCTTTACTAATGTCTTTACCCATACTTTCAAACGCCTCAACCAATGCTGGACGAGTTATTCTCAAATTCATGGTTTTTGGATCGTGGCAATCAGCACAACCTATATTATTTACAACCTCATGTCCTAAACGAGACCATTTCCCTTTATAGAAATTATCAACGCCGTCTCTTTCCATTAAGCGTGGCACATCCGGGCTTTTACAAGTCCAGCAAGTTGATGGCATTGGACCATCATTGTCGTTAGTTGGAGCACCAGTACGCAGGGAATTAACCAAATCACCTACAGCATAAGAGTGACCGCGTCCCTGATTGTAATCTTTAGCAAAACCATAACCTGCCCAAAGAACAACCAATCGAGGATCAACTTCAAGCATGTCAATCATAGTCCCACCATTGTACTTACTTTTAAAAGAAGTATCTGCAGTTTGATAGTAAGATTGAAATTCGCGAGGATAGTTCTCGCCCCACACTTCATTTCGGGGTTCAAAATCAGAAAGTTCAACTTTTGGAACATTTACAAAACTGGCTTCAGCTCTTCTTTCTAAAATAGAAGAAGCAAGTAGTCCTAAAAGAAATACAACTACTATAGTTAGTAGAAATAAGAACCATCCAAAAAGTGGTTTTTTTTCAATTAATGAGTTTAACGGTTTCATATCTTGTTTGGTTTTAATTGTTACTGATTCATATTTTTAATCCAATCTGGTACTGGGCTTTCTGGCAGTGGCACACGAGCATTTGGTGTACTCGACAAACTGTTTACCCTTCCATGAGGAACTTCACGATGGCATTCCCAACAAGGTCGTGCAGTGCGATTTTCTTTGTAATTCGAAATGCAGGCAGATTGCTTTGCATCCATTAACTGCTTCTCGTGGCAACGCACACAGTTCTGATGAACGACTTCTGCACCTTCTTCTTTGATGAAAATTACCTGAGGTTCTTTACGAAGGGTAAAAATGGTTGCATGTCGCAAGCCATCTTTCGCTTTAAAATAATACTTATTGAAAACATTATTATGCGGCACATGACAATCGTTGCAATGAGCAACTTCCCGGTGTGAACTATGTTTCCAGGTTGCATATTGTGGCGCCATAATATGACAGTTTACACAAGTCTCAGGTTTGTCCGATAAATACGACGAGGCATTTGAGATGTGTAACAGGAAAGCACCCAATCCAAAAAAAATTCCCGCAGCCAATAAAACCGGGAATTTCCAATGTGAGGGTGGTCTTAAAAGTTTAAGCATAAGTTTGGCATTTTTTTGTTGAGTGAAAATACAATCTAGCATACTCCCAAATTGTAACCGATGTTACAATATACACAATTTATTTATGCACTTTTTGTTGGGTGTATTTTATCACCTTTTTGGATCCTATTTATTAAAACTGAATATAAATTAGAAGGCTTTTAATTTGGTTGTTTTAAGGCCTGTATTTTTTCAATTGCTTGTTTTTAGGGGTTTTTCATTGTCTATTTGTTACTGAACCAACAAACATGCAATCATCTGTCGCTCTGAAATACTTGTGAGAACTGGCAAATCCACTACATTTGCCTCTACACAATAAAAATGAGACAGATTTTCGTTTTATACTATTTTCTATTCGATCACTTCTTTTGCTATTTAATGTAAAACAAGAAGCCACGATCATCATATCCAAAATCTTCTAAAAAAATCAAATATCCTATGTTGAAAAATTTATTAGCAATTTTATGTTTGGCCGGTACAATATCCGGTGCATTTGCTCAGGAAAAAGGAAAAGATATCAATCTTGACTTTTATGGATTTGTTCGTAATGAAGCTTTTGTAGACACTTACAAAGGTCTTGATGCAGCTTACGAGGTATTTTATCTGGTTCCACTTTACGTTGGACAAGATGCCAATGGTGAAGACATTAATAAACAATCCAATGCAAACTTAAACGCACTGGCAAGTCGTATTGGTGTTAAAATTGATGGACCTGAAATATTTGGTGCAAAAACCACAGGTGTTATTGAATTTGACTTTGGGGGGATTGTGAAATCAGAACCGACACTATTTCGAATCAGGCATGCGAACGTAAGCTTTGCATGGGAAAAATCGAAACTATTAGTTGGACAAACCTGGCATCCATTCTGGGGTGGTGGCGTTTTTCCATCTGTTGCAGCTCTAAATACAGGTGCTCCTTTCCAGGCATTTAACCGTTCTCCACAAGTTCGTTATGACATTAACGCTGGTGGTGGTCTTACGATTTCAGGAACTGCAGTTTATGAAAATCAATACACATCAAAAGCAATGGATTCAGGTGTATATTCATCACCTAACCAAGCTCAACGAAATGGTGTTATGCCAGAATTGGTTCTTTCAGCAGAATTTAAAAACAAAGGTTTAACAATTGGTGCTGGTGCAGAAGTTAAGCGAACCAAGCCTCGCATGACAGTTACCGGAACTGGTGGTACATATAAAGCAGATGAGTTCCTAACAAGTAGTGGTTTCATGGCTTACATCAGACATAAAAGCAAAATGTTTTCTGTTACAGCAAAAGGATACTACGGACAAAACATGACTCACCTTACATTTTTGGGTGGCTATGGTGTAGCATCAAGAAATGTAACAAATGGCAAAGAAACTTACACGAACTACAATAACTATACAACCTTGTTAAACATGGTTTATGGTAAAAAATGGCAAGCAGGCCTAATGCTTGGTTATGGTGGCAACCTTGGAACAACAGATGCCCTCTACCAAAATCCAGCAACAGGCAAAGCAGTTACTGCAGGTATTCTTCCAAATGTGCAAGATATGTATCGTGTAGCTCCACATGTTGCGTTAAATGTTTCAAAATTCAGACTAGTTGCTGAATACGAAATTACAACCGCCAATTACGGAACCGGAGCATTTGATTTTTCAGATGGCCTATACGCCGACAAACATAAAACAACAAATAATCGCATCGAATTAATGATGATGTATTTCTTTTAATAAAATAGGAGTATTATAAATGTATTGGGAAGAATTTGAAACACTACCCAGAATAACGCTAGAAAAATTACAAACAGAAAGGCTAAAGAAAACGCTGGATTTTGCCGGTCAATCTCCTTTCTACAAGGAATTATTCAATCGAAAAGGAATTTCAGCAGATTCTGTTAAAAATGTAGAAGATGTTCGTAAACTTCCTTTTACAACCAAACAGGATTTAAGGGATCATTTTCCTTATGGTTTTCTTGGATTACCAAAGAAGGATATCATCCGCCTGCATAGTTCAAGTGGAACAACCGGAAATCCTACTGTAATTTTTCATAACCGTCATGATATTGCCAGCTGGGCAAATCTGATGGCTCGTTCGTTGTTCTGCGCTGGTGTAAGGGATGAAGATGTATTTCAGAATATATGTGGCTATGGCCTCTTTACTGGTGGTCTGGGCTTTCAGTATGGAATTGAACGCCTTGGCTGTTTAAGTATTCCTGCTGGCGCTGGTAATAGTTTGCGCCAAATTAAGCTGATGCAGGATTATGGAACAACGGTAGCTCATGCTATCCCCAGCTATTTGGGAAGGCTTTATGAGGTTTTTCAGGCTGAAGGGCTCGATCCTAGAAAAGACACCAAGCTGCACACATTGGTAATTGGTGCTGAACCACACACCGAAGAACACCGGCAACGAATTGAAGATATGTTCGGCGTAAAAGCTTACAACTCTTTTGGCCTGTCAGAAATGAATGGCCCTGGAGTTGCTTTTGAATGTACAGAACAATCAGGCCTGCACATTTGGGAAGATGCATTCCTTGTTGAAATTCTTAACCCGGATACACTAGAGCCTGCTGAGGATGGTGAAATTGGCGAATTGGTAATGACCACACTGGACCGGCAAGCGATGCCTCTTATTCGCTACAGAACTCGTGATTTAACTCGAATTCTCCCCGGGAAATGTGCTTGTGGAAGAACCCATGCCCGCTTAGACCGAATTGCCGGTCGTAGTGATGACATGTTTATCATTAAAGGCTGTAATGTTTTCCCTATGCAAATTGAAGGTGTTCTACTAAAAATACCAGAAGTTGGTTCTGATTATCTCATTACACTGGATCACATTAATGGTGCTGATGAAATGATTGTGGAAGTAGAAGTAAAAACTGACTGGTTTAGAGGTGATATAAATCGTCTTGATCGATTGGCCAAACAAATCACTCACCAGATACGAGATGAAGTACTTGCTAAACCGGTCGTTAAATTGGTTGAGCCTGGCTCAATTCCAAAGTCAGAAGGTAAAGCAGTACGAGTAAATGATAAACGAAAAATGGTAACTGAAAACGCATAATATTTTAACTATGGCTTATCAAGTATCCATATTCCTTGAAAACAAAACCGGTCATTTTGAACGTGTGACGAATATCTTGAGGGAAGGAAATATCAATATCCGCTCAATGACACTAACGCATACCGTTAGTGGATGGGGTATTTTAAACCTGTTGGTAGATCAACCTGAGAATGCCTGCAAAACACTTTCTGAAAACGGAGTTTCAGCCGCTTTACGCAAAGTCCTTGCTTTCGGGATGGAGGATCACCCTGGAGGATTAGATGAAATTCTGGTAAAACTGGCTAAGGCAGGTGTCAACTTTTTAAATGCATACGGACGTGTGATTAATGACAACAAGGAAGCTTTACTAATTATTGATGCCGAAGAAATTGATGATGCCGAAAAGAAGTTGATCGAAATTGGACTTAGACCTCTTGACGACAATATTGTATATGGAGTATAACTCATAAAATGACCAAATAACATGAATACCTTTACATTAGGATTAATCGTATTAGCTTACCTTCTGTCAATTGCATACCTGGGATTTCGTGGATTCAAGGGAACCAAAAACAGCAAAGATTATCTGCTTGGAGGAAGAGAAATTCATCCTTTTGTAATGGCTATATCATATGGAGCAACATTTATTTCAACCTCTGCAATTATTGGTTTTGGAGGTATTTCTGCTGTTTATGGAATGGGCTTAATCTGGTTAACTTTTCTTAATATTCTGATCGGTGTTCTTATCGCTTTTGTATTTTTTGGAAAAAGAACAAGAACAATCGGACTTCAACTGGATGCTCATACATTTCCTGAATTTTTAGGAAAACGATTTAAATCCAAATCCATACAGATGTTGAGTGGTTCTATCATATTTATTGCAATGCCGCTATATGCAGCCGTTGTATTAATTGGTGGTGCCCGTTTTATTGAAAGTATTTTTGAAATTGATTTCAACATTGCGCTCACATTTTTCGCAGTCATAATTGCGGCATATGTAATTGCTGGAGGATTGAAAGGTGTAATGTATACTGATGCCCTTCAGGGAGGAATCATGTTTGTCAGTATTTTCTTTCTACTTTGGATGACTTACTCAAAATTGGGTGGTATCAGTGGAGCAAATGAAGCATTAACCAACATGGCTAATCTGGTTCCAGATAGCCTGCAAGCTAAAGGACACCAAGGATGGACTTCTTTCCCAAAGATGGGATCAGCCTGGTGGTGGGTGCTAACAACAAACATTTTATTAGGCGTTGGAATTGGCGTACTGGCGCAACCACAATTGGTGGTTCGTTTCATGACAGTTAAAAGTAACCGCGAGCTGAACCGTGCCGTTTTAGTAGGTGCACTTTTCATTTTTGTAACCACTGGATTTATTTACACGGCGGGTTCTCTCTCAAACCTTTGTTTTTATACGGAACAAGGCAAGCTGTCCATTCAGGCTGCTTCAGGAAATATCGATTTAATTATTCCTGAGTTCATTCAACTGGCGATGCCCGAATGGTTTGTCTATATTTTCATGTTGGCACTATTATCCGCAGGAATGTCAACTCTGAGTTCACAATTTCATACAATGGGAAGCTCAATTGGTCATGATGTTTTTGAAAATCTCTTCCCTAAAAAACAAATGAATACAACCTTAATTACACGAGTTGGGATTGTTATTGCCATCCTTGTTAGTGTAATCATTGGATATAAGTTACCTGGAAGTATAATTGCCCGTGGTACAGCTATTTTCTTTGGGATTTGTGCTGCTACTTTCTTGCCTGCATATTTTGCTGCTCTTTACTGGAAAAATGCAACAAAAAAGGCAGTCCTCTGGAGCATGATTACTGGTTTGCTCTCAAGCGCATTTGCTTTGGCATTTCTTCATCAGAAAGAAGCTGTGCCTTTAGGTATTTGCAAAGCTCTCTTCAAAAAAGATTTTTTGATTGATACATTCCCATGGATGATTATCGATCCAATTATGATTGCCCTGCCCCTTTCGATCATTGTATTAATTGTAGTCAGTTTAGTAAACCGCCCTGCTAAATTAGTTGGCTAAAAACCTTTAAAATCAACCACTATGTTAGGAATTCAAGACCCTTCTATTTACCTCGGTTATTTGCTGGCCATCTTAAGCTTGGTCGCATGCATTTGGTACGGTATCGCAAACTGGAACAAAGGCATTGAAACCGATGAGAACCAATTCAATAAAGACGTTGAATGGGAAGAAAAAGATGAACAAATCAAAGAACAACTTTAAATCCTGAACTATGAATACTTTTACACTAGGACTTGTTGTCGTAATTTATTTGCTGGTAATTGCCTACTTAGGCTATGTTGGGTTTAAAAAAACCAAAACCGCAAAAGACTATCTACTAGGTGGTCGTGATATTCATCCATTTGTAATGGCTGTTTCCTATGGAGCAACCTTTATTTCAACCTCTGCAATTATTGGCTTTGGTGGTATATCTGGCGTTTATGGAATGGGTCTTATTTGGCTAACCGTTCTGAATATTCTCGTTGGGGTACTTATTGCCTTCGTTTTCTTTGGAAGACGAACCCGAAAGATCGGGCACAATCTGGATGCACACACATTTCCTGAGTTTCTGGGCGCTCGGTTTCAATCGAAAGGCATTCAGATGATGAGTGGTGGAATTATTTTTATTGCCATGCCTCTTTATGCAGCAGTTGTTCTAATCGGTGGAGCTCGCTTTATCGAAAGTATATTTGAAATTGACTTTGCAATATCATTAACATTCTTCTCACTAATAATTGCAGCATATGTAATTGCTGGAGGCTTGAAAGGTGTAATGTATACAGATGCTTTGCAAGGTGGAATCATGTTTTTTAGTTTAGTGTTTCTACTTGTAATGACTTACATCGAACTTGGTGGGGTAACTGCAGCTCACGAAGCACTTACCAATATGGTTAATCTTGTTCCTGAAAGTTTACAGGCTAAAGGCCATCAGGGGTGGACAGCCTTCCCCGTATTTGGTTCTGCCTGGTGGTGGGTACTTACTACAAACATCATACTGGGTGTAGGAATTGGTGTTTTGGCACAACCTCAATTGGTCGTTCGTTTTATGACTGTAAAAAGTGACCGTGAATTGAACCGAGCTGTTTTAATTGGCGGTATTTTCATCTTTGTAGCTACTGGCTTCATTTTCACCGTTGGTTCTCTTTCAAACTTGTTTTTTTATAATGAATCGGGACAGCTTGCAATCGCTGTTGCAAAAGGAAATGTTGATCTCATCATTCCTGAATTTCTGAATGCAGCTATGCCAGAATGGTTTGTTTACCTGTTTATGCTTGCACTATTATCTGCTGGTATGTCAACATTGAGTTCGCAATTCCACACTATGGGTACTGCAATTGGCCGTGACCTATTTGAAAATCTTTTCCCAAGTAAAAATATGAACAGCATGTTTGTTACACGCATAGGAATTATAGTAGCAATCATCATCAGTATAATTATAGGCTATGAACTTCCGGCAGGAATTATTGCCCGTGGTACAGCCATCTTTTTTGGCATTTGTGCTGCAACCTTTTTACCAACTTATTTTGCTGGATTATATTGGAAGGGCGCAACACGTGCAGGTGCCAAATGGAGCATGCTCACAGGACTATTGGCCAGTGCATTTATGCTTGCTTTTATGCATGCAAAAGAATCTGCACCATTAGGATTTTGCAAAACAATTTTCGGAAAAGACTTTTTGTTTGACCAATTCCCGTGGATGATCATTGACCCAATTGTAATTGCAATGCCACTTGCAGTTGTTGTTTTAATTATTGTTAGTTTAACAACAAAAAAGATTGATTCAAAACATCTGGATGCTTGTATGTCAGGTGTAAAATAAAGAGAACAGATATATGATTTGGAATGAAACAATTGAATGTGCCAGTCGTGAGGAAATGAAGGTCATTCAATCTGAAAGGCTGATTGAAACGGTACAGCGGATTTATCACAATATCCCAAGCTATCGAAATAAAATGCAGGAGGCAGGACTGGTTCCTGGAGATATCAAGTCGATTGATGACTTGACAAAATTACCATTTACAACCAAGCAAGACCTACGAGATAATTACCCGTTTGGAATGTTTACCGTTCCTATGAGCGAAATCGTGAGGGTACATGCATCGTCTGGAACAACTGGAAAACCAACAGTTGTTGGATACACTCGCAAAGATCTAAATACTTGGTCTGAAGTTGTATCACGTACATTATGCATGGCTGGTGTCCACCGAAATGACATGGTGCAGATTGCCTACGGTTATGGACTATTTACCGGTGGATTAGGAATGCACTATGGTTGTGAAAATCTTGGTGCTACAGTTATTCCAATTTCAGGAGGAAATACCCAAAAGCAGCTTCAATTGATGCAAGACTTTGGCACAACTGTCATTGCTTGTACGCCTTCATACTCACTTTATTTGGCTGAAGCCATTGAGGAAGGTGGAATCAAAAAAGAAGATTTGAATTTGCGTGTTGGCATTTTTGGTGCTGAACCATGGACTGAAGAAATGCGTAAGGAAATTGAGAATAAACTTGGACTAAAGGCCATCGACATTTACGGATTGAGTGAAGTGATTGGGCCTGGTGTTTCCTGCGAATGCGAACACCAATGTGGTATGCACATCAACGAAGATCATTTTGTTCCGGAAATCATTCATCCTGAGACATTAGAGCCACTACCACCTGGAGAAGTTGGGGAGCTTGTTTTCTCTACGATTACAAAAGAAGGTATTCCAATTATTCGCTATCGCACACGCGACCTTACCCGTTTGATTTACGATAAATGTGAGTGTGGAAGAACACTCGTTCGTATGGAAAAATGCAAAGGCCGTAGCGACGATATGCTAATTATTCGCGGAGTAAATGTGTTCCCATCACAAATTGAAAGCGTATTGCTTGAGATGAGTGAAACCGAACCTCATTACTTGCTTATTATTGAAAGAGAGGGTAACTTAGATACCCTGAAATTAATGGTTGAAGTGCAGGAGCAATTCTTCTCAGATGAGATTAAACAATTGGAAATGCTTCGCAAAAAAATCACCCATAATATTCAGAGTACGCTAGGAATTTCAGTACATGTAAAACTGGTTGAACCAAAAACCATTGAACGTACGGCAGGAAAAGCCAAACGTGTAATTGATAATCGAAATTTATAGGAGAATCAAGATATGATCATAAAACAACTATCCATTTTCCTGGAGAACAAAACCGGACGCTTAAATGAAGTTTCAAATCTTTTAGGCGAAGCAGGAATCAACATGTCAGCATTTAGCGTTGCCGACACTTCAGAATTTGGAATTTTACGAATGATTGTTTCAGAGCCAAAAAAGGCTTTGGAGCTTCTGAAAAAAGCAGATTTCTCTGTGCGCTTAACAGATGTTGTTTGCCTGAATAGTCCAAATGTTCCGGGCGCCTTAGGAAAAGCATTAGATATTCTTGCTTCAGAAGAAGTATTCATTGAATACCTGTATGCATTTTCGATGGATAATAAATCAGCCAATATTGTTCTAAAACCTGGTAACATCGAAAAGTGTATTCGGGTGTTGCAGGATCATAAACTGGAATTGGTTAGTGCCAGTGATTTGTATAAACTCTAATTGTTGAATGAAAAAGAAGAGAAAATTAAGCACAAACGAAAAATTTCTGATCGGTTTTATTATCGTTCTTATTCTTGCTATTTCATTCAATTGGAGAAGTTTTTCAGAAAGGCTTAAAACAACATACAACAAATATCATCCAAGCGAAACAACTGCAGAATGATCTTTTAGATTCATTTTTTGTTAATTTTATTTCGCATTGACAACGGCAGTAAAGATTTCGGTCTTTTTTTGCGTAAATTGTCCCGGGTTAACCTCCCGGGTTTTTCTTTTAAATATTGAGAGTTATATGAAGAAAGTTGCTATACAGGGAATCGCTGGTTCCTTTCATGAAGATGCAGCACGAAACTACTTCAACGAAGAAATTGAAATTGTTGAGTGCAAATCCTTCAAAAGTGTTTGTGATTTAATTGATCAGGACAAAGTGGATGTTGCCGTTATGGCCATCGAAAATTCAATTGCAGGAAGTTTGTTGAATAATTATGCATTGATTCGTGAATATCATCTTAAGGTATTTGGTGAGATTTACATCCATATTCAGATGAATTTAATTGCCAATGATGGGGTAAAGATGAAAGATATAAATCAAATATACTCTCATCCAATCGCCATTAAACAATGTGCTGAATACATTGAGCAAAACTTTCCAAATGCTGAAATCTTTGAAAAGATGGACACTGCCGCATCTGCAAAATTCATTAAAGAAAATGAAATGAAAAATGCAGTTGCAATTGGCAATATTCGTTCAGCCGAATTGTACGGCTTAAATGTTTTAGAGACCGGAATCGAAACAAATAAAAAGAATTATACCCGTTTTTTAATACTTGATAAGCATGGAAATACGGATAAAAATAACAACAAAGCATCGTTGTGTTTTGAGGTTGGGCATTATTACGGAGCTCTGGCCAGAGTTCTGAATACATTCGCCGAGAATGAAATCAACCTCACAAAAATTCAGTCGGTTCCTATCGTTGGTCGTCCGAATGAGTATTCTTTTCATGTTGATATTGAATGGGATAAAATTGGAAATTATGAGCATGCCATTCATTTAATTTTGAAAAATGTTTCTAGTTTATCAATTTTGGGTGAATACAAACGAGGTGAAGTAGCAATACATAATCAATAAAATATTTGATCATGAGTAAAATAGGATTGTTTTTTGGTCCGGAAAAAGGATCTGTACACCGAGTAGCCGAAAAGATTAAAGCTGCAATTGGTGAAGATAAAATTGAATTGGTATCGGTTAATGATGCAAGCGTCGCTGACTTGGAGAAATACGATAAAATCATTTTTGGGATTTCTACTGTTGGAAAAGAAACCTGGGATTCAGATTATTCAAATACTGACTGGGCAAAATTTTTCCCTGAAGTTAATAAAACAGATTACGCCGGTAAAGCTGTTGCACTTTTTGGCTTGGGTGATCACATTACTTATCCAGATCACTTTGTGAATGCAATGGGAAGATTAGCAAAAGAAATTGCAAAAGTAAATGCAAATATCGTTGGACAAGTGGATACTTCGGAATACGAATTTGAAGATTCAGAAGCGATTATTGATGGCAAATTTGTCGGCTTGCCAATTGATGAAGATTTCGAACCAGAACTAACTGATAAGCGTATTTCTGAATGGTTGGAGTCGATTAAACCAGAATTTGGTTTTTAAGTTGTAAAAACTGACAAAATCACATGATAAAATTCAGGTCATGAAAATGGCTTGAATTTCTTTTAATTTCTCATTTTCAGAACAATAAAAATATTAATTCACTCCTTACAGATTGTTAGAATTTTCGATTTATAAAACCTGCTAAGAAATACATCAGGCACATTTGATAAATCGGGAATACTTTACTTCTTTTAAGGATATTTTCGTTAAAACTGATGAGCAAAACACCTATAAATCAACAATCGGTTGATAACAATATAGCCAAGCTAAGAATTAAAGAAGTCGGTAAAGCCTCTATCCGGGAAATCGTTGCACTGGTAAATCTGGTTGAAGAAGAAACTGGTGACAAGTACATACGGATGGAAATGGGAGTACCTGGTCTTCCACCAGCAGAAGTTGGGACTCAGGCTGAAATTGAAGCCTTAAAATCTGGAGTTGCTTCCAAGTATCCGATGATGGATGGTATTAAACCCCTAAAATACGAAGCCAGCCGTTTTGTAAAATCATTTATGAATGTTGACGTTGCTCCTGCAGGATGTATTCCAACGGTAGGTTCCATGCAAGGAACATATGCTGCTCTATTTGCAGCAAGCAACACAAATTCTGAAAAAGACACTGCGCTGTTCATCGATCCGGGCTTTCCGGTACAAAAACAGCAAATGATGGTGATGGGGC
Source organism: uncultured Sunxiuqinia sp. (assembly GCA_965372405.1). GTDB lineage: Bacteria > Bacteroidota > Bacteroidia > Bacteroidales > Prolixibacteraceae > Sunxiuqinia. Next base: position 12,852 of record CBDVCE010000065.1, on the reverse strand, counting down.
ATAAATTCGAAACCTTCGATGTATTTGAATACCGTGGAGAAAAATTAAGGCCAAAACTGGAGAGTATTCTTTCCAAAGGTCATATCAATTCCATGATTTATTCAAATCCAAATAACCCAAGCTGGATTTGCTTCACAGAAGAAGAGCTACAGGTTATTGGCGAACTTTCTAAAAAGTACGATGTAATCGTGATGGAAGATTTGGCTTATTTCGCAATGGACTTCCGTAAAGACTTATTTACACCAGGTGAAGCTCCTTACCAACCAACGGTTGCTAATTATACCGACAATTTTGTATTATTTATTTCAAGCTCAAAAATATTCTCCTATGCCGGACAGCGATGCGGTGTAATGGTTATTTCAGACACCTTATTCAATCGTGAATATGAAAATCTGGCTAAGCGTTTCCAATCAAACACCTTTGGACACACTATTACCTTAAGAATTCTTTATTCACTTTCATCGGGGACTTGTCATTCCGCACAATATGCACTTGCTGCCATGTTTAAAGCCGCTAGTGATGGTGAATTCAATTTTGTTGATGAAGTAAAAGAATACGGTGAAAAAGCGAAGATCATGAAGCAGCTTTTCACTGACAATGGCTTTGGGATTGTTTATGAAAAAGATGGAGATGAACCGATTGCTGATGGGTTCTATTTCACAATTTGCTATCCGGGCATGACCGGAGAAGAATTACTAGGCAAGCTACTTTATTATGGTGTTAGTGCAATTTCACTAAAAGAAACCGGAAGTGATAAAGAAGGATTGAGAGCATGTGTATCTCATGTTGCCAGAGCACAATTTGATGATTTAAAGAAACGTTTGGAACAATTTTCAATTGACTTTCCGAACTAATAAATAGAAGATGGAGGCAGAGAAGCTACAAGATAATAACCACCAAACATTAGTCCAACTGAAAGATTTCTTTTCAAATCAGGTTTCTGTTGAATTAAAGAAGGGTGAAGCTTTTCTAAACTATGGAGAACCCAATCGTAAGCTGGGAATTTTGATGGAGGGTTTAATGTATGCTACTTATGTTTCGGAAAGTGGACAAGAGTGGATTTCACGTTTTTTCTATCCTCCAAAGAACAGTATCCTTAGTAGTCATGACTCATTTTTATCCGGCGAAAAATCGGATGAATGCATTCGGGCTTATGAAGATTCAAAAATCATATTCGTTGAAAAAAAGGAATTTGATGATTTACTAAAACAAAGCGCGGAGCTTCAACACCTGGTGAGATTAATGGCAGAAGAAAGTTATGTAATGGCCATGAAACGGGTGCATATGTTGCAATCGCTTACAGCATCACAACGTGTAACACGTTTTATGGAAGAACATAGTAATTTGGTGAACAGAGTACAAAGACAACATATCGCTTCGTACCTCGGAATTCACCGAAATATTTTCACAAGGATCTTAAACAAAATATAATTTCGCAACATTTGTTGCAAACATAAAATGCCCGATGTTTTAGATTTGCATGGGTTGACAAAAAAATAAAAAAAACTAAACAGGTTAAAACCTGATTAATCAATAAAACAGAGTATCATGGCAAAAGTTAGAGGAGCCGTTGTTGTTGACAATGAAGAATGTAAAGGCTGCGGCCTGTGCGTTGTTGCTTGTCCTTACGATGTTTTGGCTCAAAACAAGCAGGTAAATAGCAGGGGCTATCATTTTTCCTTTATGGAAAATCCCGAGAATTGTATCGGATGTACAAATTGTGCTGTTGTTTGCCCGGACACCTGCATCACCGTTTACAGGGTTAAGTTATAATTTTCGTTAATGTATTAAAGAATCTATAATGGGAGAATTAAGATTAATGAAGGGTAATGAAGTAATTGCAGAAGCAGCTATACGCTGTGGCTGTGATGGATACTTCGGCTACCCAATTACTCCTCAATCTGAGGTAATGGAAACCCTGATGTTAAGGGAACCATGGAATGAAACAGGCATGGTTGTACTTCAGGCTGAAAGTGAAGTGGCCTCCATTAATATGTTATATGGTGCTGCAGGTACTGGCAAAAAAGTATTGACTTCTTCTTCAAGTCCGGGTATTAGCCTGATGGCTGAAGGAATTTCGTACATCGCTGGTTCGGAGCTACCTTGTGTTATTGTAAATGTTCAACGTGGCGGTCCTGGTTTGGGAACTATTCAACCTTCTCAAGCCGACTATTTCCAATCGGTAAAAGGTGGCGGTCATGGTGATTATAAACTAATCGTTTTGGCGCCTTCTTCTGTTCAGGAAATGAATGATTTTGTAGAGCTCGGATTTGAATTGGCATTTAAATATCGTAATCCTGCCCTAATCCTTACTGATGGTGCTATTGGCCAGATGATGGAGAAAGTAGAATTGGCTGATTTCAAACCTAGATTGACTGCTGAAGAAATTGATGAGAAATATGGCTCATGGGCAACCAATGGTAAAAAGGCCAACCGCGAACGCAATATTGTTACTTCTCTTGAAATGGAGTCTGACAAAATGGAAATTAACAACCAGCGTTTGCAAGATAAATATGCAATGATGGAAGCTGAGGAAGTTCGTTTTGAAACTTTCCAGTGTGATGATGCTGACTATATTCTAGTTGCTTTTGGTTCTTCTGCAAGGGTTTGTCAAAAATCAATTGAACTAGCAAGAGCTAAAGGAATAAAAGTTGGATTGCTTAGACCAATTACACTATTCCCATTCCCTAAAAAAGTAATTGGTGAAATGGCACAACGTGTTAAAGGTTTTATGACTGTTGAAATGAATGCAGGACAAATGGTTGAAGATGTTCAGCTTTCTGTTGGATGTGCTGGATCAGCAGTTCCTGTTACTTATTTTGGTCGTATGGGAGGTATTATCCCTTCACCGACTGAAGTTGTTGAGGCTTTGGAACAAAAATTAATTGGAGGGTAAATCATGGATATAAAAGATATCATTAAAGCAGAAAACCTGGTTTATAAAAAAACGGATGTACTTACCGATACCACCATGCACTACTGCCCCGGCTGTACACATGGCGTTATTCATCGTTTAGTAGCTGAGGTTATTGAGAACTTAGGAATTCAGGAGAAAACAATTGCTGTAGCTCCTGTTGGATGCTCAGTATTTGCTTATAAATATATTCATGTTGATTGGCAGGAAGCTGCTCATGGACGTGCACCTGCTGTTGCAACCGGTATTGCCCGCACAAACCCCGACAAAGTGGTTATGTGCTATCAGGGTGATGGTGATTTGGCATCAATTGGTACTGCTGAAATTATGCATGCCTGTAACCGGGGTGAAAACATGGTCGTAATTTTCATTAACAATGCCATTTATGGTATGACAGGTGGACAAATGGCACCAACTACACTTCCCGGACAAGTTACAGCAACTACTCCTTTCGGACGTGATGTTGAACGCAATGGCTATCCACTAAAAATTACTGAACTAATTGCTCAGCTGCCGGGAACGTCATATGTAACCCGCCAAACAGCAAATACACCTGCTGCTATTCGTAAAGCTCGTAAGGCAATTACCAAAGCTTATGAAGCTGCGATGGCTAAAAAAGGAACTGCTTTTGTTGAAATCGTTTCAACCTGCAACATGGGTTGGAAAATGACTCCTGTAAAAGCCAATGAATGGATGGAAGAGAACATGATCCCATTCTACCCATTGGGCGATTTAAAAGATGGAGAAAAAGGTCAACCTGAAAGTTTTAAACAGAACTAAAAATTGTAGTTATGACTGAAGAAATGATTATTGCCGGATTTGGAGGACAAGGTGTCCTTTCAATGGGTAAAATTTTAGCATATTCCGGCGTTATGGCCGATCAGGAAGTGACTTGGTTTCCATCATATGGGCCAGAAATGCGTGGTGGTACTGCCAACGTAACGGTTATTGTTAGCGACAAACGTATTAGCTCACCGGTAGTGAACGAATACGATACAGCCATCATCTTGAACCAGCAATCAATGGATAAGTTTGAGAAAATGATAAAGCCAGGCGGAACCTTATTGTATGATCCAAACGGAATCTCACGCCATCCTGAGCGTACTGACATCAATATTTATAAAATTAAGGGAACCATTATTGCTGCCGATCTGGGTAATGTAAAAACCTTTAATATGGTTGTGCTAGGTGCTTATCTAAAAGCAAAACCAATTGTTAGCATGGACAGCATTGAAAAAGGTTTGGAGAAATCTTTACCAGAGCGTCACCACAAGCTAATTCCACTAAACCTGAAAGCAGTACAGGCTGGTTACGAAAAACTGGAAACCGTTCTTGAAGTTTAAACAAACGAACATACTATAATTAGAAAGCCGTCTTCATTCATTTGGGGATGGCTTTCTTTTTGGATACTTGATACTGGTCACTGGATACTTGCCCCCAACTCAAAGAGTCATCCCTCATCATATAAATTCATCCCGGATGAAACGGAGTGGAAGTCCGGGATCTGTGTCGGGTTGCTGAACCATTCCAGCGCTGCTATCCGATTGTACTATGGCTTATTCTTCTGAATTAAGAATCTTTATCACTTCCGATACTTTAACCCAACTATTATTTCTAGTTTCTTCTTGAAAAACTCTCTGATAGAATTCGCAATTCATACAACCATTCAACTTTGTTAGAAAAGAACCTTGAACTTTACCTCCACATAATGATCCTGTAATTACCCAACAACATCTACCTCCATTTTTCCCACTATTAATTCCATCTGTCCTAACTTTAGTTGATACAGGACAAACTCCAAGTTCCAAAGATTTGAATCCATTTGGTTCTCTACCGCACTTCTTAAATTCCCAACAATTTGTTTTCATTTAATCTTCATTTAGTAACGATAGTTCTAAATTTACAAAAAAATTAGCAACAATAAGTTTTACATTACTGAATGAAGGGATCAGTATTACCGCTAATTGTAAGAGTAGTGCCAAATTTCGAAGCCCTACTATTTTCCAACACTGCCGCACTGATTTTAATCCATGCTTAGTGTTTTCCAAACCCATCCCAGCGAAGGCTGGGATCTCCATCGGATATCTTATTCAATCTTGAACCTGTAATTTAATCTTTATTTAGGATCAATTGTTTTCTGGTAGAACTTTAAGAATGTATTGTATTCCTCCTGAAATGAAGTCTTTTTGTGATGTATTGGTTGATCAAAAATGTATTTACACACTTTATTGACATCGGCCTTCGATACAGAAAATGCTGAGCAACTTCTTTGCCATTCAAATTTTCCCAAACAAAGTTTGTTTTCAGTAATGAAATGTTCTGAGCTTTTTGAAATAATCTTAGCAAGTGTCTCTTCCGACCTATTTGCTGAACGGGATACTAAAAAATGGACATGATCAGGATTAGCATAGATTGCATAAAGTTGGCAATCGTTATTATTGACAATTCCTGTGATGTATTTTTCAATCCGCTGCCGGTTCTTTTCCTTGATTAGAGGTAATCTGTGGAATGTTGTAAATACAAAATGTGTATACAGGTTATTAAATTCAACTTTCATGATATACTACTTAATAAGGTGGATAATTCCCTTAGTGTTTGGTTACTAAGGTTTATTAAAGATATGGTTTTGTTTTATAAAATACTATTCGATACCAACGGTTGAAAATAATCAATTAACTTTATTTGATATCAAAAACCTTAGTAGCCATAGGTTATGTGGTTTCATTACAACCTTATTCCCTTATTTAAGCAGCAGCAGATATAGCCGAGTATTCTAAAATAAGGTAATAAGGTCTGTTTTATGGATTTGTTGTTTTCTACTAAGGTTAAACAGCGCGATTATACTTAGTGGTTCTTTTCGCAAATCTTTGGAGAGAGTCCGGTGTTTTATTTATCACCACAATTAAACAAATAATGAAAACATACAAAAAGCATACTATATCTATGTACTATACATGGAAGGTAAGCGTTTATACGACATGTTGAAACTTCAAAATAAATAGTAAATATGAATAGTAAGCATATTGTATTTGATATTGACGGTACGCTTATTGATTCAATTACAGCCGATTTAACTTCACTTCAAGAGACCATTTTATCGGTAATCAATAAGAAAATAGAGATAGATAATTTAACTTTTGCCTTTGGCATTCCCGGAGAAGTAGCATTAAAACGATTAGGAATTGAAGAAGCGTATGAGGTTAATAAAATATGGGCTAATAATTTCAAACAACACGCCCATACTATTACTGTTTTTAAGGGAATAGAATTCGTGCTGCAAGAGTTGCAAAAACAAGGGTGTAAACTTGGAATAATAACATCGAGAAGCAGAACTGAATATACCGATGATTTTCTTCGATTTCAACTTACAGATTATTTTGAAACAGTTATTTGTGTTGAAGATTCAGCACTTCCCAAGCCTGCTCCAGATCCGATGTTAGAATATTTGAAACGAACAGGTGCAAACGCAAGTGATGTATTATATATTGGTGACAGTATTTATGATTTTCAGTGTGCAAGTAATGCTGGTGTTGAGTTTGGACTTGCACTTTGGGGGTGTACATCAGTAAAACATATTTATGCCAGTTATTTCTTCAAAGCTCCAAAAGATATTTTACACACCCTAAATCCTCGCTAGCGCGTTCCGGAGTCTCGGAATGTAATCCATGCGTATAAAATCCAATTTCCAAAGCTCATCCCGGCGGAGGCCGGGATCTTTATCGGATATCTTTTACAATCTTGAACCTGTAATTTAATCTTTATTTAGGATCAATTGTTTACTGGTAGAACTTTAAGAATGTATTGTATTCCTCCTGAAATGAAGTCTTTTTGTGATGTATTGGTTGATCAAAAATGTATTTACACACTTTATTGACATCGGCCTTCGATACAGAAAATGCTGAGCAACTTCTTTGCCATTCAAATTTTCCCAAACAAAGTTTGTTTTCAGTAATGAAATGTTCTGAGCTTTTTGAAATAATCTTAGCAAGTGTCTCTTCCGACCTATTTGCTGAACGGGATACTAAAAAATGGACATGATCAGGATTAGCATAGATTGCATAAAGTTGGCAATCGTTATTATTGACAATTCCTGTGATGTATTTTTCAATCCGCTGCCGGTTCTTTTCCTTGATTAGAGGTAATCTGTGGAATGTTGTAAATACAAAATGTGTATACAGGTTATTAAATTCAACTTTCATGATATGCCAGATTATAAGGTGGATAATTTCCTTAGTGTTTGGTTACTAAGGTTTATTAAAGATATGGTTTTGTTTTGTAAAATACTATTCGATACCAACGATTGAAAATAATCAATCAACCTTATTTAATATCAAAAACCTTAGTAGCCATAGGTTATGTGGTTTCATTGCAACCTTATTCCCTTATTTAAGCAGCAGCAGATATAAATTGAGTATTATAAATAAGGTAATAAGGTCTGTTTCATGGATTTGTTGTTTTCTACTAAGGTTTAATATAGAGATTGGACTCAATAGTTCTTATCTGTTAGCGCGTTCCGGAGTCTCGGAATGTAATCCGTGCTGTTTGCTCAGCCTCTCTTATGCTGACCGAAACGAGTTCGGGATGACGTACTACCACAAAACACAAAAAGCCACCCCGAGGGATGGCTTCTTTTCCACTTTTAAGAGTACTAAACAGCAACATTTCGGCCTTCGCGCTGGGCGAGGGTAAGGTTAAATTTATCAATACGTTCGTTCAGCTCATTCACAAAATCGGAATAAGCAGCTTCACCATTTACAAGTATAAGTGCATTAATAAGCTGAATTATTTTGCGATATACAGCATCTACATCAAGCCTTACTTCTTTCATGCGCAGGGTGGTTTTCCCGGCTTCATGGGTGTAGCGACTTTTTGCCAACTCTTCAAAAGCATTGTTCTTGGCTTCCAGTTCATCCACCCATGCAGTTGCACTTAATGTAGTCAGGTCGTCAGCATGGTCAGTCCGTAGTTTGTCAATTACGGTAGTAATAATTGCTGTTTCTTCGTTGTAAGGTTTGGTTGCAATGTTGCCTGGTTCGTCAATAACCAACATTACACGCTCTGCTGCTTGCTTAGTATCCGCATCAAAGTGATTAGTACCTGATTTTACTAAGTCAAAAAGCCCCCTGAAGGTGTTGTCTCTAATATTATCAGAATCTACAAGCTCGTCGGTAATCATACTTTTCAAGATTACATTCATAGCAATACCTTCATCCATAAAACGAGCCTGAAAAGAAGGGAATAAACTTTCAATACCTAATGCTAACGAAGTTGCTTTAATAACAAGGTCGTTAAATTCGGATTGATACTGGTAATGTTCAGCATTTCTTAAACGGCTTAATCTAATCGATTTGATTTTCATGACAATTATGATTTTTGATTAATAAATAGAGCAGATAGTTTGTACTACTGCATGTTTGTTTACTGGTTTGAGTAGTTGCAGGCCTACGATAACAAGAGAATTGAGGCTGGCGAGCTATCGCTGCCCTACGAATGCATGTTTTTACCCTCGGGGAGCCAGTCGTAGGCCTACAAAAGCTTCTTTTTACGCTGGTTGGAGCATTCGCCACACTACGAACGTTCCTTTTTGGTTTGGCTGAACCTTTCGTAGGGCTACACATGCCAGAACGGAACCAATTTCTCCCATTCGTAGGGCTACATCGGTTGGTGTTATCGTATTTGGGTGTGTATGTAGGGGTAAGCAATGTTGTTTTATTTTAGGGATGAATAATTGTACTTATCTTTATTTAATATTACGATTAATAAAACTAAAGAATAATTATTAGAAAGTCAATAGGAAAAGTGAAATTGATAAGAAATAATTGCTGATTATTAGATTAGTTATTTGTTTTTACCAAACAAATGTTGAAAACTTGCTAAAACATTATTGTATTTGCTAGGGTTTGTTTTGTTAACTTGTGCTTCGTTGAAAAAATGAATAAAACCATGAAAAGTGTACAATACATCCATTATTGGGGGATGCACTTTTAGTGAATATACAAGTACGTTGTGGGTAATTTCCGCATCGCGCATAAACTAAACATATGAATAGAATATTCCTTTTAATATTTTCACTTTTTTCAATAAGTACAATTGCACAAGAATATGTATTCTTAAATGATTATTGTATTATAAATAAGAAAACAACAGCAATTGATTTTTTACATGTAACCTCTTCTGTTACAAAAGCAGAAATTGAAGTAGGAGAAACAATTGGCTCAATTCAAAAATTCCCAGAATTTTACTCAAAGGTTTATCAAAACCAAGTATTGGAATCTCAAGCTTTATATGAACAAGGGGAATTCATAAAAGCTGCAAATAAATTAAAAATTGCTTATAAAAATGAACCAACAAATCTGTTCATTGCAGAAAACTACGCAAGAGCATTGTATAATGTTGACAGCACTAAAGCACAATCTTTCGAAGTTTATAAGAAGTTGGTTAATCAACTAAATTCACAACATAATGAACAATCAAATGAACTGAAAATTGACATGTGGCACAGAGAGGCATATTGGAAATTAGCTACGCTATATTTAGATATTCAAAATTATGAGTCAGCAATAGACCTATTAATAAAGTTCCAATTAAGCATTACTGACTTTATTGGTATGCCTGTATATACACAAGTATTGGATTACATGACTGAATGTACTTTCTACTTAAATGAGTTGGAAATTTCTAAAAAATATGCTCAGAATACTCTAATATATGACCCTGAAAATAGTTACGTAAAAGGATTAATAAAAAAAATGAAATAAAACCAGCGCACAAAGTGCATATTGCATAGCGGGGTTGGTACGGTTGGCAACTGCGGCTCTCCAATTATGGATCAAACCGTTTGCGGTAAAATTCTCATTTAATAAAAGATGAAATTAAAATTAGTTATTCTCGGAATCTTAGTTTTCACTTTAAGTTCCTGTATTGATAAAATACTAGGAGAAAGATATGTGAAGATAATTAAACATTCACAGAGAGATTTTGATGAATGTTATCAAGTTAAAGGGTTGTTTAATCACTTTCCAAAATCAATTCCAAACAAGTCCGTTGTTTATTCGCTTTTTTGTTTTCCAACCAAAATCTTTGATCCCAATAGTAGTTATTTTTTAGATGGATGTCTATTGTTAGGTATGGGGGAAGATTTTAAAAAGTTTTATCCTGATACATTTATATATAAAACCAATTATTCAGATTCAAATTTTATTGTAGATGGTTCATTTAGTTATTACCAATACTACGACACACTGAAGGTTTTAAATATTGCCAGACCCGATGCTTATCCAATACCTTTTTTTGAACATTATAATTTTGGATTGGATTCCGTAAGATTTGATTTAAGGAATTCTGGAGTTCTTATGGTATTAGATAATTATAATGTACCTGAAGATTTAGAAGTCTTTGTTTTAAAGGCTGGTTATGGTAATTTCTGGAAAATAGAAATTGCTCAAGAGCGACCAGAAACTTTGGAGCTATGGAAGAATGGATACTCAAGCGGAATTGCCATTTCCAAAGAACTTAACATGGTAAGTTACTGGATGATGGCATGGTGAGAGGATTAATATATAAGTACTCCAACTGCCTCGTTTCCGAACGAGGGGTCAACTGTTTTGCGTCTGTGACGCAATTGTCAATAGCCATAGAAAAAACTAACAGTCATTTTTACGATCATTCAAATTCAGTCAAATAGATATTGAGTTAAAAACTCATAACCATAAAGCCTTCATTACTAGCGAGGGAGAGCAGTGTGGTAGTGATCAAGAACCTTAGTAGCTATGGATTCTGTGTTTTTATTACAACCTTATTCCCTTATTAAAGCAGCAGTAGATATAACTGAGTATTACAAAATAAGGTAATGAGGTAGGTTCGCAGGGATTGTTGTTTTCTATTAAGGTTAAATAGCGAGATTAGACTTAAAGGTTCTTTTCGCAAATATTGAATTCTCTGGTCACATTATTATCAGAATCATATGTGTTGAGATCAAAAACCTTAGTAGCCATAGATTATATGGTTACAATACAACCTTATTCCCTTATTAAAGCAGTGGTAGATATAACTGAATATTACAAAATAAGGTAATGAGGTAGGTTTGCAGGGATTGTTGTTTTCTACTAAGGTTAACCGTGCTGATTACTCAGCCTCTCTTATCATGAGATCCCGAAACAAGTTCGGGATGATGTGATATTACAAAACTAAAAAGCCACCCCGAAGGATGGCTTTTGTGCTATTATATAAGTACTCAATAATTTGAGATGTATCAATGTTATTTACCAAAGTACAGACTTTCCATTCTCAACAGTAAAAGGGCGTTCATAACCGCGACCTTGAGGATATTTTAAACGATATAGTCGCTCTGGTGGCAGATTGTCGTATGTTAGTGATGCGTGTGTACTGGTCTTTTTGCCAAGGCTCACCCAGTCTTTTTCAAAATAGAACAGCTCATACTCTTTATCTGGCTCAATCTGAAGCGTTTTTTCTGGTTTGCCGGTATCAGCATTAATTTGCACATCTCTGGTTTGTATAATTGTAACCGGAATTGTTGATCCATTTTCTTCAACCTTCTTATTCAATGTGCGGATTGTCTGGTCTTTTTCTACAATAATAATTGGTGCAGCAGTAATTTGCTTCATCCTTTTCTCCTCGTCAGGAACACAAAAAACTGGTCGGTACATAATATCGCCACCTACACTTGGGAAAGTAACTTGCTTTGCAGTACTGTCAATGCGTCCGGCAACAATTGGTACCCATCGTCCACTATTGAAAACACTTAGGTACGCCCATGAACAGGTGCTTGGTATTTCCTCCGTAATTGGAATAGTAACAGTGGTTGTGTTTTTGATGTACTCATCGGTTACGTCAAGATAGGTGGCCTTGTTTAAATAGCCGGGCAAAACCTCATCCTTTTTCTTGTTGAAGTATGGAAGATCATGCTGTTCTGCATACATTTTCCGGTAAATTTTGGCAGCTTTATAATTACGGGTATTAATTAATTTCCCATTTCCATCCAGAATCACCTCCCAGGCGTGGTTGTTGTTTCCCTTTGCCCAGGCAGGTGTGTAGTCGCTGGTTGTTGGCAGTCCATTAGCCCGGTTAATAAAAATAAGCATGTTGGATATGTCCTCACAACGACCAACCTTACTCTCAATCATCTCCTCAAAACCTTGATCTGTAGGGTGCAGATAAACCTTTGATTTGAATTTCACCCAGCTATTTTTGGTCTTTGCAAGTGCTTTCTTTATAGCCATTATATTAGTTAAATCCTGTACGGTATCTAAGCTCGGCTTTGCACCATCGATACATTTCTGACGCCATGGATTAATAGGCTCATTACTTCCACGGTAGGGCAGAAGGTAATTACAAAAAGTATCGAACGAAACATCGCTTGCCCATGATCTGGATTTCCATACTGAAAATGCCAGGTCAATATTATGAATCAGGTATTGGGATGTGATTGCCTCTGCGTCCCAAACTTTCTCAACTTCCCGTTTCATATTCGGATATTTGGCCTCCAATGCATCCCAGGCCTCCAGTGCCTTATCAAAATCTTCATACGTAAGCGAATTATATGGAACCTTATTGCCAAGGCTGTCCACATTGAATATTCGTGCATAGCAATGAGTTTTCATATTGCCAATCAGAAATTCAGCAGCTTTGTATTTAAGACAATCATTCTGATCGGCGTAATGATTCAGAACCTTGGTCAGCTCAGGCTTATTTTCTTTAGCTTGAAATAGTACTGAATCAATCCTTTCCGAAAAATCTGTTTTTAGTGTTTCGGAGTCAGGATGTTTTGCCATGATGTCATCCGAAACTGGACATGATTGATAAGAAGTTGTACAGCCTGCCAGAAAAAGAATAAAGGCAGACAATAAAAGAACACTACGACAATTTTGTAAGCGTCTCCACAATAAGGTTGTTAAAAAAAGCCCGTCAAATTTTGATTG
>CBDVCE010000064.1:0-28434 GCA_965372405.1 uncultured Sunxiuqinia sp. | reverse complement strand
ATCGATAGCGTATTATTATCGTAGTTTCGTAATGTTTTTACCTTGCAACGGTCTTTATTCTTTAATTCCGGCTTTGGTATTTCATCTATTATTGCCTTAAAACTTGGAGGCACTGGAGATATCACAGATAATATTAAGTGGGTCAATAAAAGAAGCACGCAGGCTCGAGGATCAGCCTTAGTTATTGATAGCTTGCTTTACATGGTAAACACAGGCGGACAAGCTAAATGCCTGGTTGCTGAAACTGGCGAAGAATTATGGACAGCCAGGGTTGGGAAACAAACTTCTGCGTCACCAATTTTTGTGGGAGGAAAGATTTATACCTTTGATGAAAGTGGGCTGACTACTATTTTTAAACCTGGAAAAGAGTTTCAAAAAATAAGAGAAAATATACTACCTGACGGTTTTATGGCTTCACCTGCAATTATTGATAATGCCATGTTTCTACGCACTAAAACTCATTTATACAGAATTTCAAAAAAATAACTTTATTAAACCTTACAATCTTAGCTATCTTTTTTTTGCATTACCCCTTTTGTTACCCTTAATCTTACTCATAGATTGATTTCTTTGTAGCTTGTTATTGTCTAAACCTAATACACATATTGTATGAACCCAAATGTGAACAGCCGTCGCAATTTCATCTCAAAGGCAACTCTTGGAACAATTGGGGTTATTGGAGCCACTCAAATCATTACTTCTTGTTCAAAATCGAATAAAGAAGAAAAACTACTTCCAGAACTACTGGATCAGGCTCCAGAAGGTAAAGTATTAAAAGCCGGGTTAGTTGGTTGTGGTGGCCGCGGAACGGGTGCTGCACTGAATTTTCTGGATGCCGGACCAAATCTTGAAATTGTTGCTTTGGGTGATGTATTTCAGGATAGACTGGATAATTGCCGTGCCAGGCTAGACGAAGAAAAAGGAGTTAAAATCGCCGATGAAAAATGCTTCCTTGGATTTGACAGTTTTGAAAAAGTAATTGACTCAGGTGTTGATATCGTTTTGCTATGTACACCTCCACATTTCCGCCCCGCCCATGTTGAAGCTGCTATTAATGCACGTAAGCATGTATTTATGGAGAAGCCATGCGCTGTTGATCCAGCTGGTGCACGATCGATCCTTGTTTCTGCAAAAAAAGCAGAATCAATGGGTTTAAGTATCGTCAGTGGTACAATCAGACGAGTTCAAAAAGACTATATGGAAACCCAACGAAGAGTTTCAAATGGAGAGATTGGTGAAATTACCGGTGCTAACATTATCCGTAATGGAGGTGCTTTGTGGTACAGAAATCGTCGTCCTGAATGGTCGGATATGGAATACATGCTAAGGAACTGGGTTAATTTTAGCTGGCTTTCTGGTGACCATATAGCCGAGCAATTTATTCACGAGATTGATGTCATGAACTGGCATATGGATCAAAACCCAATTAGTGCGACCGGATGGGGTGGACGACAAAGAAGAGTTTCAGGCGATCAATATGACTTCTTCAGCATTGAATATTTATATGAAAACGGAATGCGTACAAATTGTGCGGCTCGACAAATAAATGGATGCACAAACAAAAAAGTAGAACGAATTAGCGGAACAAAAGGCTTTGCTGATTGTAATGGAAAACTTTATGATCTCCAGGGAAACATGATCTGGAAATATCCTCACCCTAAAGAAGGAGAAACGGATTCGAAATGGAAGATCACCAATCCATTTGTTCAGGAGCACATTAATCTGGTTACAGGAATCAGAACCGGCAAGCCAGTTCTTGACGCTGTAGCTCAGGCCAATTCTACGCTGATGGCTATTATGGGTAGAATTTCAGCTTACACAGGAAAAGACGTCAGCTGGGAAGAAATCATGAACTCAGACCTGTATCTCGGCCCTAAAACCTATAACTTCGGATCTAAATATGATGTCCCTGAAGAAGTTCAATTAGCAGGAGTTGCAAACAAACCAGCAAATGGATAGAATTCAAAATTCTAAAAATCAATAAAATGAAAATTAAGTATCGTTTTTTAATAATCGCGACTGCTCTCTTATTTATTCTTATTAATCCGATTGCAGCACAAGATAAAGTTTGTCAATTTGGTGAAGAGACTAATCTGGAAACAGTCTATTCCGGCAAAAAAGTAAAAACCTCACCAATACAATGGTTTCAGGTAAACACCAAAGAAGATACCTGGAGCTTAAAAGGTGATGAATTGATTTGTACAGGACATCCAATTGGAGTGATTCGTTCAGAGAAGAAATACACCAATTTTTTACTTCATGTTGAATGGAAACATATGGAAGCCGGAGGAAACTCAGGCACATTTGTATGGAGTGATGCCAATGCTGATGAAGAAAACCGGTTACCGAATGGTGTTGAAGTGCAAATGCTGGAACTGGATTGGATAAACATCAATGCAAAAGACGGGAAGCAACAACCAATTGCTTACGTGCATGGCGAATTATTTGGAGTTGGTGGCGTAGAAACAGTCCCTGATAATCCGAGAGGAAGAAGAAGTAAGTCGGTAGAGAATCGCTGTAAAGGGAAAGGCGAATGGAATACCTACGAGGTAGTTTGTGTCGATGGAACTATTAAACTTTCAGTAAATGGTAAGTTTGTGAATGGTGTAAGCAAATCAAGCAAAAAAAATGGCTATATCTGTCTGGAATCCGAAGGAGCGGAAATTCATTTTCGGAATCTGAAGATAATTGAGTTGCCTTAACTAGTAAGTACCATTAATTCTTAAAAAAACAGCCTGACAAATAATATCAGGCTGCAATTACCAAATTATTTATCGTCACATGGTTTGTAAATTGCACCAGTTGCGAAGTCTACAACTGCCCCTGGCCAAAACAATATAACATCTGCAATTAAAGCTACTGCACGTATCGGGCGAGTAGCTTCACCTTCAGCAGGCTTTGTTCTCTGACATGTTGAAATTTTACCACCAAAAACGGTAGCACAACTTGATAGCGATGCTGCAATTATAAGAATTGCAAAAAAATTAAAGATTTTCTTTTTCATTAAATTGGTTTTTTATTAAAAATTAAATGTGCTATTTCTAGCGTTTGGTTATTGTTGTTTTTGATATCCAGTCATGCAATCCACGTTCTGAAAATAGATATGAAAGTATGTCTAGCGGGATAAATCTCATTAGGGTTCTTAGGGCAATTCGAATGAAGTAGTATTCTTTATCTGCCCCCAACGGCGTAACTTTAGTTCGTGTAACCATTTTCGCTGGAGTCTGACCCAATATATACTCAAAATTGAAATAATATAAAAAGTAAATTAGGATTGAGATCCATTTTACATGTTCCTTTGGAATCTGATCTCTAAAAATTAATAATAGGGTTATTAGAAATGCAAAGTAAATGACCGTATCTATTAGGAAATTTATAATTCTTTGTGTTTTTGTTGTCATAATTATTGATTGTTCTTTGTATGATACTTATCAAAATGACATAGCATCTCTATTTATAATGTACTGATTCAGTATTGATTTGAGGCAACTTTCGTATCTTATTCATTTTTGGATTAATTCTAGCCGAATGCTAAAATACAAAAACTAAACAATAATACGATATTGCATTTGAACAAATTTTCAACAAAATAAATCGTTTAACCTGCAAGAAATAGTAAGGAGACGAAAACCATTTATGAAATCTAAAGATAATTGAGTTGCCTTAAAAAAGAACAATAGCCTGCATCCAGATTGTAGAAATACGGTTTTGAAAGCTGAAAAAAGTAGCCCAGCATTTTTATCTGGTTTATTCCCTTAAAATTCCGACCTTTGCAAGGATTTTTATTGATTATATGAAGAAAGATTTTAAATCCGAAAAGGATTACAAATTCAGCAATGAGGGTTCACAAAATGATGAATCTGAAACTAGCAGAAAAAAATTAGAGGTTCTAAAAAAGGGGGATCGCGAGATCCGTCTCAACAAGTTTATTGCCAACGCAGGGGTTTGTTCTCGTCGCGAAGCAGATACTCTAATTGAAAAAGGGGAAATTCAGGTAAACGGAGAAGTGGTTACAGCCTTGGGGCAAAAGATTACTTTAAATGATGAAGTAACTTACAAAGGGAAAATTCTCAGTACCGAGAAAAAAGTTTATCTACTTTTAAACAAACCAAAAGGTTTCGTAACAACTGTTGACGACCCTCATGCCGAAAAGACCGTCATGCAGCTGGTTAAAAGTGCCTGTGAAGAACGCATTTATCCGGTTGGAAGACTTGATAAAGAAACTACAGGATTGCTCCTTTTCACAAATGATGGTGAAATGGCAAAAAAACTCACCCACCCCAGTTATGAAAAGAAAAAGATTTATCACGTTTTTTTAGATGACGACTTTCAGCAAAAAGACCTTGAACAGGTGAAGAAAGGAATTGAACTGGAAGATGGTTTTATTGCTGCTGATGCCATTAGTTTTGTAGACGAAAACGACAAAGCACAGGTGGGTATAGAAATTCATTCCGGTAAAAACCGAATTGTACGTCGTATTTTCGCACATTTAGATTACCGGGTGGTGAAACTTGACCGAGTAATTTTTGCCGGTTTAACCAAGAAAAAGCTGCCTCGTGGTAAATGGCGCTTTTTAACCGATGCTGAAGTTGGCTATCTGAAAATGAGTTAATTGTAATGAACCCGGAAAAACCAGACTAATAGAACACGTTTTGGAAAAGGAGTTTGTTCAGATCATATCACAGAATCAGGGAATCATACACAAAGTATGCTCCATTTATTGTGATTCGGAGGAAGATCGCCGCGATCTGTTCCAGGAAATCCTGGCACAGTTGTGGAAATCGTTTCCTTCATTTCGGAATGAATCCAAATTTTCAACATGGATGTACCGGGTAGCCTTAAATACGACTATTACTACGTTCAAAAGAAGCAAAAGACAGCCCGATCAAACAGGTCTTGAGATAGGCAATTTTCAGTTGGCCGAAGAAGACTATGATCACGAAACCGAAGAGCAAATTAAACAGCTACATAAAGCCATTACACACTTAACAGGAATTGAGAAGTCAATTATTTTATTATTCCTGGAGAGTAAGAAATACGAAGAAATTGCTGAGATTACGGGGATTACTCAAAATTATGTGCGCGTAAAAATGAACCGAATCAAAAGTAAGTTGAAGAAATACATGAATACTGAAGAATAGCATGGAACTGAACGATTTAAAATCAGCATGGGACAAGTTTTCCTCAGATGATGCAAACAAGCATCAATTGGGTGAAGATGCTATTTTGGAAATGCTAAAGAAACGCACCAAAAATATGATTGAGCGGATTGACCGCAATATCAGAATTGGCTTTGTTGCATTGCTTCTAATTGCTCTTTTCTTTGTTTTGGATAATTTATTGCTCACCCCATTCATTGCTAAGGGAAGAGGATTTGAAGTTCCCAAATGGATTTTTGTTACTGATGTAATTAACACCTTATTCATCCTTGGCACCTTCATTTATTTTAGTATTCGGTACTCCTCAGTAAAGAAAAGCTATTCCCAAAGTAGCGATTTGAAAAATGTACTTGGTGGAATTATTCGTATCCTCAATTCTTACCGCAGAATATTTTATCTCGCACTAGCAATGATGTTGCTGGTATTAGGAGTGAGTTTTGTTACTGGCATGTTTTCAGGATTTGAATTAGCAGCCCATAATCAGGGAGGTGAAGTTCAGGATTTGAACGAAATGCAAGTTGCTAAAACAATTGGGATAGGAATTCTTATTCTGTTTGCATTTACTATTGGATTGTTCCTCTTATTCCGCTGGGGCTTCCGTCGACTGTATGGAAATTACATCCAAAAGCTGAAAGACACGCTTAATGAGTTGGATGAGATTGAATAAGCTAAACTCAATTTTCTAACACTAAATTCATCTTTATTCTGAAAATTAATGCTTTGGTTTTCAGTTGGCTGGGATATTATTATCTTTGCACCGCTTTTTAAGAAAGGAAGAAACAGAAATGGCACATAAATCAGGTTTTGTAAATATCATAGGGAATCCAAATGTTGGGAAATCAACCATCATGAATGCATTGGTTGGCGAACGTTTGTCTATCATTACCAAAAAGATGCAGACTACACGCCATCGGATTAAGGGTATTGTTAGTGGTGAAGATTTCCAGATTGTATACTCCGATACTCCAGGGATTTTAAAGCCCAATTACAAGCTTCAGGAATCGATGATGAAGTATGTAAATACAGCCCTGACTGATGCTGATATAATTTTATATGTGACCGATGTGGTTGAAAAGCCCGATAAAAATGAAGAGTACCTTGAGAAGATTCGCAAATCAAATGCTCCAGTAATTGTTCTTATCAACAAAATTGACCTTTCCAACCAAGATGATGTAATGGAACTTTACGAATACTGGAAAGATTTGCTTCCAGCAGCAGTTGTTTTTTCCATTTCAGCTACTGAACGTTTTAATATCGCACCTATTTTTGACCGGATTCTGGAAATGCTTCCAGAGGCGCCTCCATTTTTTGGGAAAGATGAGTTAACAGATCGGAATGAGCGCTTTTTTGTTTCTGAATTTATCCGTGAAAAAATCTTAATTCACTACAAAAAAGAGGTTCCTTATTCAGTTGAAATAGAGGTAGAAGAATTTAAAGAGGAAGAAAAAATAATAAACATACGAGCTGTAATCCATGTTACAAGGGATAGTCAGAAAGGGATTATTATTGGACATCAGGGATCTGCTTTAAAACGAGTTGGGACCCTTGCCCGTAAGGATATGGAAGAGTTTTTTCAAAAGAAAGTATTTTTGCAATTGTATGTAAAAGTAAGCAAAGACTGGCGAGACAAAGACAAATCGCTTGGCAATTTTGGTTACGAAATGCAGTAGAATTATTAGAAAAAAGAGGAAAGAGTAATGAGCAATATAGTCGCCATAGTAGGAAGACCAAACGTAGGTAAATCAACTTTATTTAATCGTTTAACAGAGAGCAGAAAAGCCATTGTTAATGAAACAGCTGGAGTAACTCGCGATAGAAACTATGGAAAATCATTGTGGAATGGGGCAGAGTTCTCAGTAATTGATACTGGTGGTTATGTCTTAAATTCAGATGATATTTTTGAAGAAGAAATTCGGAAACAAGTTCACTTGGCAATTGATGAAGCTGATGTGATTCTATTTACCGTTGATGTTGAAGGTGGAATTACCGACCTTGATCAGGAAGTTGCTCAAATCCTTCGTCGCCAGAAAAAACCAGTATTCGTTGTTGTAAATAAAGTTGATAATAATGCTCGAATTATTGATGCCCAGGAATTTTACGGATTGGGTCTGGGAGATATTTATTGCATATCATCGATGAATGGTAGTGGAACTGGAGATCTGCTTGATGCAGTTGTAGACAGTTTCCTTACAAAAGATGCAGTAGAAGTAGAAGAAGGCATTCCGAGATTCGCTGTTGTTGGCCGTCCAAATGTTGGGAAATCGTCATTTATCAATGCACTAATTGGTATTGAGCGAAACATTGTAACCGATGTAGCCGGAACAACCCGAGACTCTATTCACACCCGATATAATAAATTTAACCACGACTTTTATTTGGTTGATACCGCTGGGTTGCGTAAAAAAGCGAAAGTAAATGAAGATGTAGAGTTTTACTCAGTACTTCGTTCTGTTCGTACCATTGAGGAATCTGATGTTATGATGCTAATCATTGATGCAACTCGTGGTGTTGAGGCTCAGGATTTGAATATTTTCAACCTCGCAATTCGCAATAAAAAAGGCGTTGTGATTCTGGTTAATAAATGGGATTTAATTGAAAAGGATAATGCATCGGTCAACAAATTCACCGAGCAAATTAAAGAGCGCATTGCCCCTTTTGTTGATGTACCTATCATATTCATGTCAGCCTTATCAAAACAACGAATATTTAAAGCTCTTGAAGTTGCTGTTGAAGTGTTTGAAAATCGGAAGCAAAAGCTAAAAACATCAGCATTGAATGATATATTGCTGAAAGCGATTGAAAAATACCCACCACCCTCTGTTAAAGGAAAGTACATTAAAATTAAGTATGTAACGCAACTGCCTAGTCCAACACCAACATTTGCGTTGTTTGCAAACTTGCCACAGTACATAAGAGATCCGTACAAACGTTATATCGAAAATCAAATCAGGGACAACTTTGATTTTACAGGAGTTCCTCTCCAAATCTTTTTTAGAAAGAAGTAGTCTTTCTACATTAAGCCATCATTAACATAGATTTAATAAATATGCTGTAGAGCATATCTTTAGAATTTAAGCTTACTTTTGCGCGCTGTAATTAATACAAGCGTATGAAGTTTGAATTTAAGTTTATTGATAAGAAACAGGGCTCGATAAAAGATGATATTTTATCAGGACTAACTGTTTCATTGGCTCTCGTTCCGGAAGCAGTTGCTTTTGCTTTTGTAGCTGGAGTTTCCCCTGTTGTAGGATTGTACGGAGCATTTATGATGGGCATAATCACCTCTATCTTTGGCGGACGGCCTGGAATGATTTCAGGTGCAACAGGTGCAATGGCTGTCGTAATGGTCAGCCTGATCCAGCAAGGAAATGAAATGGGAGAGGCAATGGGCTTGCAATTTCTTTTTGCTACCCTTATTCTGGTAGGAATTATTCAAATGAGTGCTGGCTTTTTTCGACTCGGGAAGTTTATTCGTTTAGTTCCCCACTCTGTAATGATGGGATTTGTAAACGGACTTGCTATTGTAATTTTTCTCTCACAACTGGGCATGTTTAAATCTGGCGAGGAATGGTTAAGTGGCTCATCACTTTATACAATGCTTGGATTAGTAGCTGGCACGATGGCGATCATGATTATACTACCAAAAATAAGCAAAGCAATTCCAGCTGCATTAGTTGGAATCTTAGTTACGTCTGCTGTTGTAATTTTTGGTGGAATTGAAACAGAAACTGTTAAAAGCTTCATCCAAGCTGGTGGTGGAACAGGAATTAAAGCTGGCTTACCAAACTTTAATATCCCAATCATACCTCTCGATTTTGCAACACTAAAATTCATATTCCCATATGCCTTAATATTAGCAGCTATTGGATTGATAGAATCTCTCATGACGATGAACCTTGTAGATGAGTTGACTGAAACACGTGGAAGTGGCAATCGCGAATGTGTAGCTCAGGGAGCAGCAAACTTTGTGAATGGTTTTTTCGGTGGCATGGGTGGTTGTGCTATGATTGGCCAAAGTATCATCAATATTAAATCTGGAGGCCGTAACCGTTTGTCAGGAATTGTAGCTGCTATAGCACTATTGGCTTTTATACTTTTTGCTTCAGATTACATTGAGATGGTGCCTATTGCAGCTTTGGTAGCAGTAATGTTCATGGTTGTTATTGGAACATTTGCATGGAGTACTTTCAAAATTATTAATAAAATACCGTTACATGATGTCTTTGTTATTGCACTGGTAACTTTTCTTACGGTAATATTCGATCTGGCAATAGCCGTTCTGGCTGGGGTAATTATCTCTGCACTGGTATTTGCATGGGAAAATGCAATTCGAATTCGTGCCCGAAAGCGTATCGATGAGCATGGCATGAAACATTATGAAATATTCGGACCTCTTTTCTTTGGATCAACCTCTCTATTTAATTCTAAATTTGATGTGCAAAATGATCCGAATGAAGTGATAATCGATTTTAAAGAATCCAGAATAATGGATCAATCAGCCATTGAAGCAATTAATAAATTGGCTGAACGCTATCAGAAAGAAGGTAAAACCATCCACCTTCGCCATTTAAGTAAAGACTGCATCAAGTTAATTAAACGTGCAGAAAAGATTTGTGACGTGAATGTTGTTGAAGATCCAAATTACTTTGTTTCTATCGACAATTATAAACGTTTGTTGGGCGAAACGCCCTAATTAGTTTTTAGATATTGGTTAGAAGCCCGGTTCATCACCGGGCTTTTTTTATCTTTTAAAACGTGCTAATCCTGAAGAAACTGATTGAGTAATCCACCTGCTTCTTTACGTTGATTACCCCCTCGCGGAGACAGCTCAGCAATTAGCTTACGAATTGGCATAGATTGCAACCAGATTTTTCCAGTTCCTTTTAAAGTTGCAAGGAAAATCCCTTCACCACCAAACAACATCGAACGCAAACCACCAGCTTGTTCCACACTAAAGTCAACAGATGGCTCATACGCCACTATACAGCCAGTATCAACTCGTAGTACTTCATTGTTCAGCTGCCTTTCTATTACTGTTCCTCCGGCATGAATAAATGCGTTCCCATCTCCACGTAACTCCTGCATAATAAAACCTTCTCCCCCAAAGAAACCTGCACCTAATCGTTTATTAAAAGTGATAGCAATTTTTGTCCCCATCGCAGCACATAAAAAAGCATCTTTTTGAACAATGACTCGTCCTCCCATTTTTGCCAAATCAAGAGGAATAATTGTTCCGGGATAAGGAGCTGAAAAAGCCACATGCTTTTTACCCAAACCCTGGTTTGCGAAATGCGTGAGGAAAAGTGATTCGCCAGTTATCAGCCTTGAACCAGCAGAAAGAAGTTTATCAAAAAATCCAGCTCTGGGATTTGATCCATCTCCAAGCTTTGCCTCAAAACTAATCCCATCTTCCATATAAAGCATGGCACCAGCCTCGGCAATTACCACTTCGCCCGGATCAAGTTCAACTTCAACTAACTGTACATCGTGACCAATAATTTTGTAATCAATTTCGTGTGATTGCATGTTTTCAGTATTTTTTAATTGAAGCTTAAATTTACAAAATTCACGATTGCAGACAGCTAGTTTTCGATAAACAGAGGATGTTTGCAGGTAAAATGAGAATGGTTATTCAATTTCCAATAACTTTGCACCAAATGACAATGAATTTTCAACATATCCCCGATCTCAGCAATGAGTTCATTTTTAAAACTTCCCGAAGTAGTGGTCCGGGTGGACAAAACGTAAATAAAGTGAACACCCGCGTTGAGCTACGTTTCAATATAGCTGAATCAATACTATTGAGCGATAAACAAAAACGACTACTTATTGAGAAGCTACAGTCAAAACTCAGTCAGGATGGCTTTATAATTGTTGTTAGCCAGAAAGAACGCTCCCAATTAATGAATAAAGAAGAGACTGTTCAAAAACTTTATGCCATGTTTGCAAAGGCTTTAACTCCTGTGAAAAGACGAAGGCCAACAAGACCAACGAGAAGTTCGGTTGAAAAGCGGATTCAATCTAAAAAACAGCGAGGCGAGAAAAAATCAAGGCGAGGGAAAATTGACTTTTAAAGAAATATGATTCATGAGAATAATTGTTCAAATTGTAATTTTAATTGGAATATCAGGTATGCTTTCGTGCAACTCAAAAGATCATAATATAGAACTTCAAGATGGTGATTTTTTATTTCGGGAAACCATTTCCAGTAAACTTTCCCAAGCCATTGATGAAGTAACACAAACAGACTCCGAAACTCACTTTAGTCATGTAGGATTGGTTGAACTTATAAATGCCAAACCAACAGTCTTGCATGCCAGTCCAAATGGAGGAACTTGCCGTGTCTCTATTGATGAATTCGTAAAGCCAAAAGGAGACACAACCCGTGTTGTTATATACCGCTTAAAAAAAGAGTGGCTGGGTAGCATTCCTTCAGCAATTGAGAAAGCTAAAGACATGGTGGGAAAGCCATATAATTTTACTTACATCATGTCTGATTCAGCTCACTATTGCTCTGAATTTATTTATTTAGCATTTGAGATTGATTCCATTTTTAAACTGAATCCGATGACTTTCAAAAACCTTAACACGGATACTTTTCAAAGCACCTGGGTTGACTACTATTTTAAGCTTGGCGTTGAAATTCCTGAAGGCTTTCCAGGCTGTAATCCAAATGGAATGGCCGCATCAGTTAAATTAACTAAATTGGGTGAATTGAATTAATATCTCAATATGGAAACTGAACTTTTGATTTCATTTATTGCAGCATCTATCCTGCTCATTTTAATGCCCGGACCTGATAATATTTTTGTATTAACTGAGAGCCTAACGAAGGGTAAAAAAACAGGAGTTTCAATTTCTGTTGGATTAGCTTCTGGAATATTAATTCACACTATTGCTGCTGCAACAGGTTTATCAATCATTATTCAGAAATCAGCCCTTGCATTTTCTATCATCAAGTATTTTGGAGCTGCATATTTGCTTTATTTGGCTTTTAAATCGTCAAAAGAAAAACAACCAACATTTGATTTTAGCAACTCTGATTCTGAAAAGAGTTTTTTTCAGTTATTCAGAAAAGGACTTTTAATGAATGTTTTAAATCCGAAAGTTGCATTATTCTTTATTGCCTTTTTCCCACAGTTCGTTAGCAATAATGGTATTAATATCATTCTGCAAATGTTAGTACTTGGTGGAATTTTCATGGTGCTCACATTTTCTATTTTTAGTACAATTGCATCCCTATCGGGGAAACTGACCAGCTATCTAAACAGTTCAAAGTTCTGGAAAATTACCAAATGGAGTAAAGTAAGTGTATTGTCAATTCTTGGTTTGACTTTGGCTATTGCTAAGAAATAAAAAAAGGCTGTCCATATTGAACAGCCTTGCAAATATCTTTAATAAAAAGATTACAGAATCAACATCGCATCACCATAAGTACCAAAGCGATACTTTTCTTTTATAGCTACCTGATAAGCATCCATTATAAAATCATAACCTCCAAAACCAGCAACCATCATCAATAAGGTTGAAAGTGGAAGGTGAAAATTGGAAATCATGCTATTAGCAACATTAAACTCATATGGAGGAAAAATGAACTTGTTCGTCCATCCCTCAAAAGGTTTTAAATGACCTTGAGTAGAAACTGAACTTTCAAGAGTTCTCATTACAGTTGTTCCAACTGCACAGATATTCTTCTTTTCATTCTTTGCATTGTTTACAACATTACAAGCCTCATCCTTAATCCAAATTTGTTCCGAATCCATTTTGTGCTTGGTCAAGTCTTCAACATCAACACTGCGAAAGTTTCCTAAGCCCACGTGCAAAGTCACATAACTAAAATCAATTCCAATAATTTCCAGACGTTTTAGCAACTCACGACTAAAGTGCAAACCTGCTGTAGGAGCAGCAACAGCGCCTTCGTGCTTCGCAAAAATAGTTTGGTAACGATCTTTATCTTCTGGCTCAACCGGACGCTGAATAAACTTAGGAAGAGGAGTTTGCCCTAAACTATAAAGTGTCTTTTTAAACTCATCATAAGGTCCATCAAACAAGAAGCGTAGTGTACGTCCTCTTGAAGTTGTATTATCAATTACTTCAGCTACCAGTAAATCATCTTCACCAAAATAAAGTTTATTCCCAATCCGAATTTTCCTGGCAGGATCAACCAATACATCCCACAGACGTTGTTCGCGATTTAATTCCCGAAGAAGGAAAACTTCAATTTCAGCACCAGTTTTTTCTTTGTTCCCATACAAACGAGCCGGAAAAACCTTAGTGTCATTAAAAACCATTACATCTTTATCGTCAAAATAATCAACGACATCCTTAAACATCTTATGCTCAATTTTCTTTGTTTGACGGTTCAAAACCATCAACCTCGATTCATCACGGTTGTCCGAAGGATGAAGAGCAATTAATTCTTCCGGTAAATTGTATCTAAACTTCGATAGCTTCATAAAAGAAATATTAAAACGGTATGTTATTTCAAAGTCACCTTTTACGTGACAATATTCAATTAGTTACAAACTCTTTGATATTTTTTAGAAAATATTCTGCAGAAAATGCATCACTTAGTCTGAAGTCCCCTATACGAGTACGTTCCAAGCGAATTAAATATGCACCAGATTTTAGCGATTTTCCAATATCTCTTGCGAGTGAACGAATATAAGTTCCCTTACTACAAACCACTCTGATTGTTATTTCAGATGACGAAAATGAAATCAATTCAATTTCAGAAATAGTAATTTTTCTGGATCTTAATTTAACATCCTCCCCTTTTCTTGCATGTAGATAGGCTCTTTTGCCATCAACTTTCACTGCACTAAAAATTGGGGGAATTTGATCAATCTCACCGGTAAATTGTGGCAGAACTTCCTTCACCAAAGATTCATCAATGTGAGAAGTTTCAAACTGCTCGTCTTCTTCTGTTTCCAGATCAAAAGACGGAGTAGTTGCTCCAATCTTAATGGTTGCAATGTATTCTTTCTCCCCAACCTGAAAACTTTCAATTAACTTTGTTGATTTGCCAGTACATAAAATCATTAGTCCTGTAGCTTTCGGGTCAAGTGTTCCTGCATGACCCACCTTCAACTTTTTAATCCCCATCGCACGGCACAAGTTGTTGCGTATTTGTCGTACCAAGTCAAACGAAGTCCAGTCAAGCTCTTTGTTGAAGAGCAAAACTTCTCCTTTTTGAAAGTCGTACTTTTTGGGTGATTCTCCCATTAATAGATGATTTTGAATGTCTTGTCCGAATTTTACGAAGCGATTTTTCAGGCCGCAAAGATAGCAATTAAGCCGATAAGAAGGCAATACGCAGCAAAATAAATTAACTTCCCTTTTTCAATGATACGGATCATCCATCTACAAGCGAACAAACCTGAAACAAATGCAGCAATAAAGCCAATTGACAAAGGAATAATCCCAATACTTCCTTCACTTGTTAAATCACCTCCGATTACATCAAGAAAATTAGCTCCAATGATTGGTAGAAGTACCATTAAGAAAGAAAACCTGGCCATTTCATTTTTCTTTTTCCCCATCAATAAGCCTGAAGCGATAGTGGCTCCACTCCTTGAAATCCCAGGCATAACCGCTAGTGTCTGTGCAATCCCAATTATCAAAGCATCATTCAATTTTATCTTTGATTTTCCAGGCTTAGCATAGTAAGTAAATGAAAGCAACAAGGCTGTCACAAAAAGCATTAATCCAACCCTGAATAAGTTTCCATTATAAAGTCCCTGAATTTCTTCTTTAAAAAATAAGCCAAAAATAGTGATTGGAATAGCCGATGCTAATAAATAAGAAACGTATTTTGTTTCCTCATTCCAGCGAAATTGGAAGAGCCCCTTGATGAGCCAAAGAATATCTTTTCGAAAAACGACAACTGTACTAAGCACTGTTGCACCATGAACAACCACCGCAAACAACAAGCTATTTTTGTGTTCTACCCCTAATAAAGCATGGCCAAGTTCTAAATGCCCACTTGAACTGACTGGCAAAAATTCCGTTAATCCTTGTAATATTCCTAAAATCAGGGCTTGAAGTGCACTCATTTATTCTTTATCTGCTTTTGGTTTTTTCATGATCGCATAAATTTCAAAAAGGAAGCCAAACAGAACAACCATTGGAGCAAGGGTAATTCTTCTGAAACTAAAAATCTCACGATTAAAAACTGTAGGATCTTCACTTTTCCCTCCAACCATCAGCATAAAACCAATAACAATGATTGCAAAACCAATAAGAAGTAGCTTATAATTTTCTTTGCCCAATGCAAAGTTTTGATTTTCTGTTTCTTGATTTTTATTTGTCATAGCAACTCATAAAATTTTCGTAAAGTTAACAAATTGAAGATAAACCCAAAGCATCATGATTAAAGCACTATTAAGTCTTTTCGTTCATTTAAAAAGTAGAATTAGTAGAACAACTCGTTATACTTTAGCCTCAAATATTTATTGACAGACAAATGAGTAGAAATCCAGGAAATTGCCAAGCCAAATGAGATCACAATTATAAAAGTCAGTCCAATAGTTTCAAGTTGCTGTAAATCAAGAATCCCTTGAAACTCCTCCTGATAAGAAACAACAAAAATCAACAAGCCTAAATTTGCAATCATTGCAGCGAGCAAGCCTAATACAGTACTTCTCAAAGCAAATGGTCTTCGAATAAATGATCTTGTTGCTCCAACAAGTTTCATCGTATTAATTACAAAGCGTTGTGAATAAATAGAAATCCGGATGGTATTATTAATCAATGTAGAAAAGATAAATAACAGCAATGCTGAAAATACAAGAAGAAGAAAACTTATCTTTTTCACATTCTCATTAATGATCTGAACCAAATCCCGTTGATAAAAAACCTCCTTCACCTCTGGGTTAGTCAGAAAGCTTTGTTCAAGAATTGCAATGGTATCCGGATGCATATATTCAGCATGAAGACGTACCTCAACAGATGAAAGTAATGGGTTAAAACCCAAAAAACCAACAAAGTCTTCGCCCAAATCTTTGGTGAGCTGAATAGCAGCTTCCTCTTTATCTACATACTCAGTGGATTTCACATATTTACTGGCATTCAAAGTCTTTTGTAATCGAAGGATATCAACATCCCGAGTATTGTCCTGAAGCATCAAAGTAAATCCAACATGCTCACGAACGTAATCAGACAAACGCCCCGCATTTAGCACCAGCAAAGACATAACTCCAACCAGAAACAAAACCAGTGTAATACTAATAGTTGTAGTCAGGTACGATCTGAAAAGTCTTATTTTAAGCCTAGCTGGCTGTTTCTTCTTCATCTTTATTATTTATAAACTTCCGAATTGCCAACGCCCCAATTGCCAAAGCTCCGAGAAGCAAAATAAGCGAACTTGCCATGGAAACTTTGTTGCCCATATAATATGATTTTGGTTCAAATTTGAACTCGACAGTGTGTTCTCCTGCCGGAATAGGTAAAGCCCGCAGTAAATAATTTGCTCTCAAATATTCAACTTCATTGCCATCTACAAAAGCCTTCCAACCTTTAGAATAGTATATTTCTGAAAAGACGGCTAACGGGTTTCCAGCATCAACCTTCGCTTTATAAATCAAATGATTGGGCTTGTAATCTGTTAACTGAATAGATTGCTGGCTTCCTGAACCAAACTCAACATCACTTAATATTTCTGAAAAACGTTGATCAACAATTGCATCGTTGGCAGGATTGAAGCTATTTAGCGCTTCAATTTCTTCGTCAGCATTTTCAACCAACTTAATGCTCCCAACAAACCATGCATTTCCTAATGCATTTTTATTATAAAGCGGTGCCGCTTCGGGATTAAAAATTATGTAACGAGAATTCATCATATTGGTCACATTCAATCCAATAAATACTGAGTCCAGACTATTTTCACTACTGATTTTTTGCAAACGGGAACCTATTTGTCCCATCTCTGAAACGATATGATGCTCAATCACCTCTTGATATCGCTGCATTTTCGCACCATGATAACCTCCAATTGATTTATGGAAGTAAGAAGTTGCAGGATCACTAAACGGATTTCCAGTAATGTTCATAACCCGATAATTCGGATCAGTATCTTTTAAAATCTCTTTATTTGCTTTTGTTGGTGTGTACGGATTCTCTACTTTCTTTTTAGATTGAAAGTTATCGTTGTTCAAATACTTTTTATTAATCGGCCATAAATCGATAAATATCAATGCAATCCAAATCAGCAAAGCATATTGGGCTTTAATCTTCTTTTTAATGAACAACCAAATAGTACCGGCAGCAAGTGCTACAAAAATAAATGTTCGGAAAGCATCAGCCCGAAGAACCATTTTTCGATCTTCCATTAAAGCATCAATCAGTTGAGCTGGCCAACCAGATTGAATTAATCGTGCATCTGTTTCTCCCTGAAAATTACCGGCAAGACCAGGCAACAGAGCAAAAACTAACGCCAGTCCACCAACTACAAAAAATGCATATTTCAAATCAGAAAGTAGTTTTTTCTTGTCAAGATCTTTTTGCATCAACTCACGAACAGCCATTACCCCCAAAAGAGCCATCGAAAATTGTTGAACTACAATGATATTTTTAACATCCCGGAACTTATTATATGCTGGAAAATAATCTATTAAGAAATTACTGAGTAAAGGGAAATTCTTCCCTAAAGACATCAAAAAGGACAACAACACAACAGCAGCAATCCACCATTTGTCTTTACCCCTTACTGAAAATAGCCCAAAGACAAACAAAAAACAAAGAACGGCACCATAATAAAATGGGGCGGTTGAAATTGGTTGACTACCCCAATATAGAGGCAAGTTCTGGCTAATTCGTTTTGCATTTGCCTTACCGCTACTCTTCTCTATAAATTGATAAACCTTGGAATTATCCCCTAAAGCTTCACTCATTCCACCTCCTTTAAAGCGTGGAATAAAAGCCGTCATTGCCTCTCCCCAATCATAACTGTAAGACAGGATATAACTTTTATCTAATCCAGTGGTTTTGTCTTCTCCAGTTGTGCTTAGTTCTGACTCACCACGTATTGAATATTTACCATATTCCACAGTTGTATATAATCGGCTAAAATTTGCACCAACTGCAAGTATTGCAGCTAGAATAAGCAACGCAGATGTTTTTATGAATTGGCTCAACAACTTTTCCCGAATCGCAAATATCAGATAAGTAATTCCAAGTACACCAATCATTAATCCGGCGTAATAAGTCATTTGTGGATGATTGGCATTTAGCATCCATGCCAACCCAATTCCAGCAATTACACTTCCCCAAATCATATTCTTTCGATACGCATATAAAACCCCTGCCACTAACAAGGACATATATGACAAGGTGTGAACCTTTGTCATGTGCCCTGCAGTCATCAATATAAAAAAGAAGGAAAATAAGCCATAAGCCAGAGCACCAGCAAAACTCAACCAAGGATTTACTCCTAAAGCCAAACACAACACAAAAAAGAATACAAAATGAAGAATCAAATACCGAACAGGCTGAGGTATAAACCCGACTGCCTTTTGAACTTTCGCCAACACATTTCCGGGGAACTTCAAAGAAATTAAATACGAAGGCATTCCTCCAAACATACTATTGGTCCAAAGTGTCTCTTCTCCAGTGCTTTTCCGATAATCGACAATCTCTTTAGACATCCCCTTGAAGTTCTTGATATCATGTGCCAGCAAACTTTTGCCTTCCAAAACAGGAGACATATAACTAAACGCAATCACAACAAAAAGGACAAGCGGAATTAGGTATGAAAGTATTTTCTTGGGGTTCATTGACTTCTTCATAAAAAGAATGCAGTTAAATGTTTATTTTTACAGATCACTACAAAAATAATTCATTTTAAATCATATACTAATTTAAAATATGGGCATCATACAAAGGCAAACAATTAAAGGTTCTATTTACTCCTACCTGGGCATTATTGTTGGCTTTTTGGGTACTGGTATAATTATGCCTAACATCCTTCTTGAAGAAGAAGTTGGCCTTATGGGTATTCTAGTAGCTATTTCAGCCATTTATGCACAGTTCTCAAGTCTGGGTTTTAGCTCAGTTGCTACCCGTCTTTTTCCATATTTCAGAAATGCAGACAAAAACCATAATGGATTTGCTTTTTTGACAGTTGCTGTGGGATTATTAGGATTTGCCTTAGCCCTAGCAGCTTTTTTTATTCTGAAACCTTACCTGATTGAAAACAATATTGATAAATCTCCTTTACTGGTTGAATACATTTGGTTCTTAGTCCCTCTCGTTTTTTTCAGAAGTTTTTTCTTGCTTCTGGATAACTACAATAAAGTTCTCTATGATGCAACCACGGGTACGTTTTTAAGTGACTTTGTTTATCGCTTTATAAACCTGATTTTACTCGGAGCTTACTTTTTTGGGTGGATTAATTTCTACGGATATGTAGCCGGATATACTTTTGCACTTTGCTTCCCAGCAATATACCTGGCAATTATTCTTATTTATCGCGGACAATTAAATCTAAAACCCCAACTAAATTTCATAAACAAGTCATTTCGAAATGAAATGATCACAGTGGCGACTTACGGAATTATTGGCGGCTTAAGTGGTGTGGCATTACAGGCTATCGATAAAATCATGGTGAATGGATTTCTTGATTTGAGTCATACCGGAATTTATGCAGTTAGTTTCTTTTTTGGAACCATCATTTTGATTCCCAATCGGGCATTAGCAAAAATATCCTCTCCTATAATTGCAGATGCCTGGAAGGACAATGATTTGAAAACGATCAACTCAATCTATTACCAGAGTAGTATCAATCAATTTATTGCGGGAAGCCTGCTGTTTATTTTACTCATTGCCAATTTGCACAACGTATTTCAAATACTCCCTCCTGAATATGCTGATGGAAGCAAAGTGATTCTTTATATTTCATTAGGGAATCTAATTACAGTTTCATCCGGCGTTAGCATTCAAGTACTAGGCACTTCGGCAAAGTACAAGATTCTCACTCTTCAACTGGGAATTTTAATTTTGTTGACCATTATCACCAACCTAATTTTTATACCAATTATGGGCATTGATGGTGCAGCATTGGCTTCCTTAATCTCGATGTGGTTTTACACACTTATGCGAGTGGTTTATTTAAAAAGAAAGATGAATCTGTTCCCATACAAAAGCAAACATCTAATTTTAATCATTATTTCAGCTGTTGCATTTTTTGCCAATTATCTCATACCAACTTTCTCAAATTGGATAGTTGATCTTATACTCAGAAGCACTACAATTGGAATTATTTTTGGAGCTGGGGTATTGATTTTTAGGATATCAGATCAGGTAAATTCAACAATTCATTCCATCATAATTTCTTTCAAAAAGAAATAGTTTCATATTCGTTCAGCATAAACAGCATAAAAACGAGGTGTAAAAGCTCTTAAAATTGATCGAACACCTCCAGGCACAAAAGGAGGTACCCATTTTTCTCTTGCAATAATCTTCCAGTCAGCTTTGTCAAGCAACATATCGAGTTGCCAGCTTTCAAATTCATGATAATGCTGATCATACGGATCATTAACATTCTGATAAGCATTAGCGAACCATAATTTTAATGGCACAGTAACAATAAGTTTTTTTGCTGAAGTCTTTTGCAATATCTGCAAAGGAGAAACCAAGTGTTCAAGTACTTCAAAAGCAGTCAATACATCAGTATCATATTCTTTTATCTGATTAGACTCAAGGTCAAAATCAAACCCGTATGCGTTTTGAACAGTATATCCTTTAGTTCTCAAAAAGGAAGCAAGCTCATTCTCTGATCCAAGATCCAAAACCTGCTGATCCTCTGATATATATTTATTTACAAATTCCAATGTTTTTCTAAACCTGAAAGCTAACGTTTTATTCATTCTCTATAACTTAAATTGAAACATAAATTACAAACTTTTCAGTCTATCTATCAACACTTTTACCCGATCTTCCCAGAGATAATTATCCTTTATCGCAATACAGCTTCTTTTAATCTTTTCTGATTCTTTTTCGAAATCCGCATGATAACTTAGAACAGCCTTTGCAAATTCTTCTGGATTCTCTTCATTTATGACATAGCCAATCTGCTGCTCAATAACAAAATCTTTCATCATTTTTGCTTGACCAACAATTACTGGCTTTCCGATTTGCAAATACTGATATATCTTGGTTGCAATCGTACGATTTATTTCTTCACGATTTGAAGGTGGTGTAAAAAAGCAAATATCACTAGCTGTTATATAGGATGGTAATTTTTCAATCGGTGACCAACCTTCAAAATGCACATACTTCTCAACCCCAAGGTCTTCTGCCAAGCCTAATGGATTATATGGTTTTCGAATATTACCAACCAATAATAGCAGGACATTTGGGATTATATCTTTAATTTCTGGAAGTGCTTTTATGGCAACATCAATTCCTCTTAGGATATCCATGCCCCCAGCATAAAATAATACAAATCGATCTTTGAATCGATCACCAATTTCTAAGTCAATGTTTTGTGAATTGAAAACTTTTATTGAAGGTGTGTTCTGCAAACAAATAATCTTCTCTGAATCAACATCAACCTTTTCAATATAGGCAGTTCTCAATGGTTCCTCAACTGTAATAACCATATCCGCTTTGTTAAGATATTTCTTCTCATAGCTTTCCCAAGGACTTACCCATTTAACAATCTTCCCTAAAAACGTATTATAATGAGCTGTATGGACTATCCAGTTACTATAAAACTCGTGTTGATCACAAACCAATTTAATCCCGAATTTCTTTTTGAAATGAAACCCAACAGATGCTAAAGGCAAATCATGCACATGAAGAATATCAAAATCCTTCTGTTCCAGAATCCTTGAAACAAATGATTTCCAGACATTAAAGTAAAAAGGCAAAATTAAACTTGCTGCACTTAATTTATATTGAAATTTAGAAAGCTTTAGCCGATAAACATCAATCCCATTATATTTCTCATAATAAGATCTACCTTCTATTGTTTGACATGCAATTGTTACTTTAAAGCCATTCTCAATTAAGCTTTGTACTTCTTTCTCAACCCGATTATCAGGAGGGAACTCCTCACCAAGCAGCATCAAAATATTCATACGCTTAATTCTTGAATTAATTTTTGTGTAAGTGCTCTACGGGAATAATTCCCTGAATCTATCTTTTCTATCGAATATTCATTCTGTAAGCAAAGATCTATCATCTTCTTCATTCCATTCATATCGTCATACTCAAAAAGCTGCCCACATTTTGTTTCTTCTATCAGATTTTCAAGATCGCCACCTTTCGGTCCAATTGCCAAAATAGGTTTTCGAGAAGCCAGATATTCAAAAAACTTCCCGGTAATGATGCCTTTGTTGTTTTCAACTTTTGGAATGACCAATAATTGCAAGGAAGATTGCAATAAGTATTCTATTGATTTCTGATGATCGACATATCCAACCAAATCCAATTCAATATCCGGAATTTTAGCTTCTATATTTTTAATGATCGATGTCGGAACTTTCCCCACAAATCGCAGTAAAACTTTTTTTCGGTCATCTTGACTTAATCCAGAAAGCACACCAAGAAAACCATCAATATTATATGTTTCTGAAATAGTCCCGGTATAAGTAATTACAAATTTATCATTTGCTACTTTGACTTCATGTTTGAAATCATCCTCATCATATCCATTTGGCACCACCAAGAACTTTGAATCAGAACTTCTCTTCAACTTCTCTTCAAAAATTCGCTTCACATCCTGGCTTACAGTAATCAATTTATCAGCATTCTCCAGAACTTTCAATTCAAGCTTTTTATCGATTCTTTTTGCTAGCGTAGAATGACGTAACTCTTTGTAATAATAGATATTAGTCCATGGGTCACGCAAGTCGGCTATCCAATTCATTCCTAGTTTCTTCTTTAATTTTAATCCAATCAATTGGGTTGAATGAGGTGGACTTGTTGTGATTACGGTTTCAATGTTGTGCTCACGAATCAACTCAATAGCCTTTTGGAATGCATAGCGATTCCATCCTTTTCGAGGATCTGGTAAAAAAAAGTTACCACGAACTATCTTTGCTATTTTTTGCAAAAATGACTCTTTCTCTTCATTTGCAAAGCCACCATAAGGAATCTCTTTTTTCCCAGTCAGTCTTTTATACAAATTATAAAATTCAAATGTTTTAGTCCGATAAACAATGGTTGATTCAGCAATATCTTTTTGAAGACTATTATCAATCTGTGCATAGCTTGCAGCAGTTGGATCAACCGTTAAAACAACTGGTTGGATTCCAAATTCAGGCATGTATTTGGTAAACTTCAACCAACGCTGAACACCAGCTCCTCCACTTGGAGGCCAATAATATGTTATGATGAGAATTTTCTTCATGATCAGATAATTCAACAAAAATAATATACTTCGCCGAATTCCTTTATTTTTGTACAACTGATCTGTATTAATATGGAATTTTGTGATCTTAAT
Organism: uncultured Sunxiuqinia sp.; assembly: GCA_965372405.1. Classification (GTDB taxonomy): domain Bacteria; phylum Bacteroidota; class Bacteroidia; order Bacteroidales; family Prolixibacteraceae; genus Sunxiuqinia. The sequence goes on along the minus strand of CBDVCE010000064.1, from coordinate 4,830 downwards.
AAACAATACCTGACTTATAAAAAAGAAATTGATGCCGCCATTCAATCGGTAATTAATTCTTCTTCTTTTATAAATGGAAACGAAATCAATCTTTTAGAAGATGAGCTTGCAGAATACACCGGAGTTAAAAATGTTCTTTGCTGTAGTTCAGGTACTGATGCATTGCTTCTCCCATTAATGGCTTGGGATATCCAGCCTGGCGATGAAATTATTTGCCCGGCTTTTAGCTATATCGCTTCCGGATCTATGATTAGTTTCTACAAAGCGAAACCTGTTTTTGTAGATGTATCTTTTGATGATTTCAATATTGACGTTTCCAAAATTGAAGAAAAGATCACTTCAAAAACCAAAGGAATCATTGCCGTTTCCTTATTTGGTCAATGTGCAGATTATAACAAAATCAATACTATTGCTAAAAAACATGAATTATGGGTCATTGAAGATGGGGCACAATCATTTGGTGCGACTTATTCTGACAAAAAATCATGTTCATTAACTGAAGTTGCAACTACTAGTTTCTTCCCAGCAAAACCATTGGGCTGCTATGGCGATGGTGGGGCAATTTTCACTAATGATGATCAGCTTGCTGATATCATGAAAATGATGCGCGGACATGGACAAGAAAAACGTTACCATCATAAATATATAGGTATTAATGGGAGAATGGATACTTTGCAAGCAGCCATTCTGAGGGTTAAACTAAAGTATTTCGATGAAGAACTAAAAATAAGAAATCAAGCTGCTGAACTGTACACACAACTCTTGGAAGAGTTAGTTTGTATTCCAAAAACTCAAGAAGGAAGAACCAACAGTTGGGCTCAATTTACCATCCGAACAAAAGAACGTGACAAGCTAAAAGCAAGTTTGCAAAAGGAGAATATCCCAAGTACAATTCATTATCCGGTTCCCCTACCAAGGCAGGAAGCATTCAAAAATGATATTGATATTGATGAAAAGTTTCAGATTGCAGATGAACTATCTGATACAGTTCTTTCGTTACCTATGCATGGACTAATTACAGAAAAAGAAGTGCGGCAAGTTGCTGCTGCTATTAAAAAACATTTCAACCATGAATAACTATTTTGCACATGAAACTGCTTTTGTCGATGAACCTGCTTCGATTGGTTCAGGAACAAAAATCTGGCACTTTTCCCATGTAATGAGTGGCGCCAGAATTGGAGAAAACTGCATTCTGGGGCAAAACACATATGTTGGTGGAAAAGCAATAATCGGCAATCGTGTGAAGATTCAAAACAATGTGAGCATTTACGATTCAGTCATTTTAAAAGATGATGTTTTTTGTGGTCCGAGTTGTGTTTTTACCAATGTAAATAACCCACGCTCTTTTGTTGAAAGAAAATCAGAATATGAAGAAACTCTTATAAAGAAAGGAACAAGTATTGGAGCCAATGCAACTATTGTTTGTGGGGTTACCATTGGCGAATATGCTTTTATTGGAGCAGGTGCTGTAATTTCGAAAGATGTAAAACCATTTGCATTAATGATCGGGGTTCCGGCTGTACAAAAAGGATGGGTTAGTAAAGCCGGAGTTGTTTTGAATGAGGAACTTGTTTGTCCTGAAACCGGTGAGAAATATCGTGTCATTAATGATCAACTTGAAATTATTGAAGCATGAAGCTGAAACAAAAAATATTAGACAAGATAAGTAAGTCTGAAGAGCTTGTTGGCATTATTGGACTTGGCTATGTTGGATTACCATTAGCAGTGAGTTTTGCTACTGAAGGAGTTCAGGTTATTGGATTTGAAAAATCAGAAGAGAAAATCAAGAAAGTTAACGCATCAGAAAATTACATCAGTGATGTGAAGGATGAAGATTTAACGCAAGTTATAAAGAATGGCAAACTTGTTGCAACTAGTAATTTCTCAAAATTAGTCGAATGTGATGCTATCTTGATTTGTGTCCCCACCCCTCTCGATATTTTCAAAAAACCGAACATGAGCTTCATCCAGGAATCATGCGAGACTATCGGACAGCAGATGAAAGCTGGTACATTTGTTTGTCTTGAGAGTACCACTTATCCAACCACCACAGAAAATTTCATTCTGCCTATTTTGGAAGAAAAATCAAAACTAAAAGAAGGTGAAGATTTCTGGCTCGCCTATTCCCCTGAAAGGGTTGATCCGGGCAACAAAGAATATGTAACACGTAATACCCCTAAAGTTCTTGGAGCTTTAAATGACGATGGACTTGAAATAGGAAAAGCAATTTACCAAAAAGCAATTGATTCAATCCATACTGTTAGCTCACCACGTATTGCTGAAATGGTGAAGATTTTGGAAAATACTTATCGTTTGGTAAACATTAGTTTAATCAATGAACTGACCTTGCTTTCCGGCAAAATGGATATTAATATTTGGGAAGTGATTGATGCGGCAAAAACTAAACCTTATGGATTTCAGGCATTTTACCCTGGCCCTGGAATTGGTGGACATTGTATTCCGCTTGACCCATTTTACCTGGAACATATCGCCAAAAAATTTGGATTCGATTTGAGTATGATTAACTCAGCTGGTCACATCAATAATATGATGGCTCATCGAATGACGATCAAAATCACCTCAGCACTAAATCGCCATAAAAAAGCAATCAACGGAAGTAAAATACTATTTATGGGGGTTGCCTACAAACCAAATATTGATGATTGCCGTGAGTCGCCTGCAATGAAGATCATTGATGAGGTTGCTAAGAAAGGTGGAGAAGTTTTCTACTTCGACCCATACATTTCTGAAATAAAGACAGATGAAGATAGATCATACCAATCCTCCAAGTTTTCGACTGAATTGTTGAATGAAATGGACTGTATTGTTATCAGTACCAACCACGACGTTTTTGATGCCAACTTTATTCTTAAGCATTCAAAATTGATTGTTGATTTAAGAAATATTATCAAAGAACCATCCGAAAAAGTTTACAAACTATAATGAAGAATTTTGCCCTTATTGGTGCTGCCGGCTATATCGCTGAGCGACACATGCGCGCAGTTAAAGAAACGAACAATAAAATTATTGCAGCAACTGATCTATTTGATGTAATGGGACGTATGGATAGCTTTTTCCCGGAAGCAGAATTTTTTCTAAATTTTGAAAACTTCAAACAATATATTTCAAAAGAACTGATTGATTACGTTAGCATTTGTTCTCCAAACTATAAGCATGCAAACCATATCCAGATAGCCTTACAGAATGAAGCTTATGCAATCTGTGAAAAGCCGTTGGTTCTGCACCCTGACGAATTAAATGAAATTGAGAAAACAGAGAAAGAAACAGGAAAACAAGTTTTCAACATACTCCAATTACGACTTCATCCATCCATTATTGCTCTTAAAGAAAAAATCAAAAACGGTTCTTCTAATAAAGTTTACGATATTGACTTAACGTACATAACCTCAAGGGGTAAGTGGTACTATAAGAGCTGGAAAGGTGACATCAATAAATCAGGGGGAGTGGCTAATAATATTGGCATTCACTTTTTTGATATGCTCCAGTGGATATTTGGTGGCGTTAAGAAAAACACAGTCAATAAATTTGAACATGACAAGGCAGCAGGCTTTCTGGAACTTGAAAATGCAAATGTCCGCTGGTACTTGAGTCTCGATTATAACGACATTCCTGAAAAAGCAAAGAATGAAGGTATGAGAACCTATCGCTCTATTACTATTGAAGGTGAGGAAACAGAATTTAGTGGTGGCTTTACTGATCTACATACAAAATCATATCAAGAAATTCTTGCCGGAAATGGATTTGGTCTAAATGAATCCAGACCAAGCATTCAGCTTGCCCATGAAATTGCAAATTCTAAACCAATTGGATTAGTTGGTGAATATCATCCGTTTTTGAGATAGGATAATTCTGTTTTACCAATGATATCCATTTTGTACTCATTAATTAAAGGGAAATACCCAAGTTGATATACTAATAATTATATAGTATTTCTATTTCTTCAATTGTTAATCCTCTATTGTATATCCTTAATTCATCAAGCACACCATTGAAATGATTATTGCTTCCTTCACCTGAAGAAATATTATTCCCAATATATATAGGTTCATCACCAGAACTAAAATAAGAATCAAACTCCCTAATCTTTTTCACACATAGATTACCATTTATCCATGTCTCAATTGTAGTGTCAGTAACGTTCACCACGCAATGAGTCCACTTATTGAGTACAAGTATTCTAGCATCTGAGATTATCCACAAGTCATGGTTAGAATCATCTCCAAATTCACCAGGCTCCATATATGATCTAACTAAATCACTATAAATATATGTGTTGCCATCTCTAAAAAAAACGGCTGATAATCTGTTGTCATTTCTATTTTCATACGCCCCAAATGAAGAAATCATAAAACTTCTTTTATTCTTGGACATGTTGTACTTGCTTAATACTGAACCGCTGTTTTGTTCTCCATTTGCTCCACGTGTTTTTATCCAAAAAGAGACACTTAAACCATTCTCTGAATTTATAGAATTTGTAAGCTTAATAAAATCTGTTGTCCCGTTAAAATTTAATGCATTTGACTTTACTCCAGAGACAAAACTCCCTTCAGTAAAATCAATTCCATCATTCTCATTATTACTCAAATCATTTGTATTTTCATCAAATGGGAAATAAGCAACCATTCCTGATGTAGGAATCACAGGATCATCTTTTTCTTTTTTACATGAAATTAAGAGTACTAATAAAAGCAGAGGTATTATTTTTTTTGGCATCATGAATTAAACTTATGATTAGAACTTATAAAATTCATAATAAAATGAACTACCCCGGGGCAGAGCCCACGAGGTATCAAAAAAGAGTCAGTTGAC
>CBDVCE010000063.1:0-28507 GCA_965372405.1 uncultured Sunxiuqinia sp. | reverse complement strand
AATCGTCAAAGACGAATTGGCGGTGTTGCAACAACGAGCCGCAGCCCCAAAAACCACCGAAACCCTCATTACCTTTACATTTTATTAGCGGTAGTGCTTTTTTGTTCAGCGTTTTTATTTCGTTTGTAATACATTCCTGCTATTCCTATAAATCCTTTTTAAGATAAATCATATCAATAAGTTGTATTCCGTCTTCAAACATTGGGTGGTCGTAATTGTCTGTAAAAAAATTCTTTATTCGATATGACTCTTCAAATCCACAGCTTTCATAAAACGACAAGATTGTCGGCGTTTCGCCTGTCCCAACAAGCATTATTTTGTAGTCGTTTTTGTAGAAATCAGAAATAAAATTTATCAATGCTCTACCGTACCCTTTGCCTTGATATTCCCCGTATGTGGCTATGTTTTTCAACTCGCAGGTTTCGCTATTTATAGGTATTACAACGCAAACAGTTTTCAAATCATCGCCATATAAAGCAAATAAGTCTCCATTCGGCAAATATTTGTCAATCATATTTTCCTGCTCGTCTGCCAATAACAATAAGTCAAGGAACTGTTTCTTATTTTCTTTAATTTTTTCTATTCTCACCATTTCTCTGTGTTTCCTAATTTGTCAAGCTTTATTTTCCGTCGTGCCGCATTAACGCTAACGGTTTGTAAATATGGCAGTGCGGGATTAAAAGTGATGAACTTTCAATTACGCACGGAGCCAATTCGGTTATTCATAATTTCCATATTAAATTATTTGATTCATCTCTGCAGACTTTCAACATTTACTCATCGCTCGGTTCCCGAAATTGTCGGGACAGGCTTTGCTGACCGCTCATAGTACTATTTATTACCTGCTGGCTATTTTCTTTTTAGTAATACCCGTTTAGGTATTTTTGATCTTAGTTCAATTTGTTGATGTTCCTTGAAGCCCATGCTATGGGTTTGGCAATGATTGACTATTTTATGTTCCATTATGCATTTTGCTGTTTTTGAAAAACCATCAGACTCAATCTTGTCATAAATTTCATCAATTTGTAAACTTTTGTTATACCACATATAAATTCCATGCTTAATAATAAAAGTAGCAGGGGTATTTTCCACATCACAAACACTCTGAACAACATTTGTTAATTTATTTGAACCTAAAGAATGAATTATTTTACTATTGAAGCCATAAATAATACTAAAATTCACATTCCAAAAAATGTTCCTTGCTATTTTTTTTAGCTTGTCTTCATTTGCTAGTAACTTCTTTTTTTCTTCTTCTGTTTCTGTTTCATAAATTATTTGTTCAAGTTTTTTTGTTATGAATTCTTCAACAAAATTTTGAGATTCTTTATTTTTAATTAATTCAATAAAAGATGTCATGATTCTAAGATGAACATTCATTCCTTCTTTGAAAATGGATTCTAGTTGTTCTTTTTTTAGTGAACCTGCACGATTTTTTATAATCCTGCCCATCACTTCAACTGTTTTGATACTTCTTCGTAATTCAATGGCTAATTCATCATCTTCTAATTCACTTTCTAACTCATCCTTATTACTTGATGATTGAGACTTTTCTATTTCATCTTTTCTCTTTAATTCTTCACTTCTGTGGTTTTCAGCAGATTCGGTAGCTTGTGGCAAAACTGCTTGAACTACTTCGTCTATACGCTCGTCAAAAAAACTTAATTCATCAGCACTTAGGGTGGCTGGAGAAAATTTGTCAAATAGCGTCATTGCATTCAAGATAACTTCATCTAAAACGTTAGTGTTTTTATCATGATGCGAAATAAATATTGCTATGTAAGCATATTCATCTATTTGTAAATTGCCAAGAATTTTATCAATGGTTTTTGACTGTTCAGTCGTGTTATCAGCAAAATACTTAGCTGCAAAAAAGTAATATAGATACGAATAACTAAAAGAGTAATTACCCAAACCATCAAAGTGAAGAATATTAGTATTTCTTAAGTTTTTAATTAGTTCTTCTATACCGATAGTAAGATTAAAATTGGATTTATAATCCTCCAGATATTTCTCAAACTCTATTTTATTAATTACTGTTTTTTCATTGTCAAAATAGAAAAAAGCCAATTCTGTGAGGAAATTAAAATACGTATCAAAATCATCATTTTTTACTCCTTCTTTTCTCAGATAGATGTATATTAATGTTTGATATAAGTATCCTTGTGATGTGATATCTTGGTCTAGTGGTTTACTAACAGTATCGTAATTACTTATAAATGATAAAATAAAAAAGGGGTAAGAAGGCATAATTCCATTACCAATAATTTTACCTAAAGCGGAATCTACAAGTTCGGTTTTGTTATCTATTTCTTGATATATTTCGTTGTCTGTTGTCCAATTATTTTCAGAAAGTAAAACCCAATTTTTGATTAATTCATTTCGCTGAGATGGACTGAATTCATTAATCTTGTATCGTTGATATTGCTCCATTAATGTTTCGTTTTTAAAATTGAAACCAAAAATGTCATCAACAATTAAAATTTGTTTTTCAATGTTGGTCAGTTGATCAACAATTTTTTCTTTGTGTTTAGCATAATGAAAATCATCTACGATTAATACAAGCTTATTTTTATCAATTTCTGAAAGTTTAATCTCATTAGCAGTATACTGTTCTTTAAATGATTTCTCAATTTTTGAATCTACAGATCCTAGGTATTTATTCTTGCCATCTGAAAGATAAATTGGAACTAAATCTTTATTGAATAATTCTAAGAACAGACGTTTACACAATGTAGTTTTCCCAGATTGACCTTCACCCTCAATTAGAATTTTCTTATTCTCATCCAGAATCTCAATCATTTCACTAAAACTGACGTCATCTAATTCATCTTTTGAATCGTCAAATTCTTTCAATAAAGGGGTGACATAAATATCACTCAATAATACTGATTCTTTACTAGAATGAGCCTTAGATAACATTTCCGTATCTTCTAAAAAAAGACTGAATTCATCAGTCAATTTAATATCTAGAGTTTCAGTGTTTTTTAAAGGTTGTTGCATAGCTTGGATTGTTATATCATAAAGTAATTCAAATAATAATAGATGACTTTTCTGACTAAGAATGTCTTTTCCCTTAGAATTACTTCTACCACCATTTCTGTCATCAATCCAAGTATATAGGTCTAAATATTCTTCAATATTTCTTTTTAATTTGAGATTTTGCTTAATGAAATCACAGCCAAATGAAGTATTTAATTCATCTCCAGACTTATGGTTTTCTTCAAATAATGAAGCTATTTTTGCAGCTTCTCTAGACAATGTTTTTGGAATAACATCTTCTCCTTCCCATTCTAATTCTTGATAATCCACCATTGCGGAATTCGTCAGATAACTGTTTCTTGTTTTTTGGATACTTTTTAATACCTGAATTATAAATTCACTTTCACAGACCTTGAATTTAAAATGTGCAGAACCTTTGAATACCGTTTCAGTATCAATATCCAAAAATTCATTTATTTCAAAAAAGTTTCTTGTTTCCCCTTTATGTATATTAAAATCTAATTCAGTTTTTGTTATTGGAACTATACTTACAATTTGCTCATTAGTATCCACTTTTTTCAGCAAAAACAGAGCATCTTTTTCAAGTTTCTCTTTATGTTTTTTTATTTTTTCTATCCAATTTCTTCTGTCAATAGCACTTTGAATATTGTCAGGTATTAGGATAATTAAATCCAAATCACTTTTACTTGGCTTAAACATCCTGCCATCAAGGTAAATTGAACTACCGAATAGATAAACCGTATCAATCTTAATGTCTTTAGATACTTCTTCTTTCCAGTTTTGTATTAGTTTAATTATTTTACTTTTCATTTTTTTATGCATGTAGGTAACTAATAAGAATCATCTATTGTTGTTATTTCTTTTTTAGCAACCACAAGTTAAGAAATCAATACATATGCTCATTGCTTTTGTCTCTGTAAGTTTTCAACATTTGTTTAATATGAGCATGGAGTGATATCGCTTATTAATTTCATCTCAAAAAAAACACCCCACCCCATTCGGCAACTTACGAACGGGCAGGGTGCTGTTGATTGATCATTCCACCTGTGATCATTTTACGCTACCGCGCAATACTAATTGTCAACAACTACACGTGCAGCTGTATAACCATTGTAAAAGTTTGGGTCGCGGCGTTTAAAAATCTTCATCACCTTATCGAGCTTGTTTGTCAATACCTCATGAGCATCGATAAACAACTGCTCCATGTCTTTGGTGGCCTGCACCGAAGCAATCTGATAAGCCCGTGGTTGTCCGTTCATCTCAAGAAACAGATCGGTGTCGTTTTTCAGGTCATCTATCTGCTCGGTAGTTGTCCCGTATTCCGTCTCCAATACTGTTTGGTGATTAACAGCCTCAGTAATAACTTCCTTAACCTTACTGGTAAAATCAAGATTTCGCATCAAATTCAAATCAGAATAGGAAGTACTCATGCGCAGACCCAAATCGGTATTGCCGTTTACCATGGCAAAGGCTTCAATGGAATCATTTAGAATGTCGGCCTTTTGTGAGATGGTAATTTTCAGCTGCCTTTTGGTTCTTCCAACAAACACCTGAGCCGCCATCTGCGCCTCCTTAGACTGAACAATTCCATCGAAAATGCTCACGAACTCGTTTTTAAACTCTCCAATTTTTGGGATGGAAGCCCATTTTCCCGACTGGTAGTCTAGAAAATTGATTACCGCACTATGCATTTCCATACGGTTGACCTGCTTTTTGTTCATACTCTTTTTATTTATTTTTGAATTGGGTGATCATGCTAGTTAATAAAATATTTTACCAAAGTCAATAGTTAGCTCAATTATTTACCATAAATAATATCTATATCACAAATCATTAAGCATTGATTATCACAATACACAATCTACAACAAGTGAATCATGCCTACATAACCCAAGCCATCCACACCAAAACACAGCATATTCTAATTAACAATCAGAAACCACTGTCCTTCTACAATCAAATACGGTAGACGTCCGTCCCCTGTCAGCATATATTATGGTGCGGTCAGCACATATTATGGTGCAGCCAGCTCGTATTATGATGCGGTCAGTACATATTATGGTGCAGTCAGCAGGCATTATGGTACGGTTACCGGATGTTATGATACGGTCAGCATATATTATGATCCATCGTCCACTTGTTTATATACAGTCAGCATTCATTTTCATACGGTCAGTAGTTATTTTACTGCTCACAGTTGGTATTTTAAGGCAGAATACTCTTGTTTTTGCACCATTAAAAGTTACCAATACGTCAGAAATAATTGCTTTTTTAAGCCACTCTTAACATACGCATACAACTATGTATCTGATAGTTAAATGGCGAATGCGATGAACCTTATCTTTTAAATTCTATTTTAGAACATTTTTGCCTTTTTTTTAATAATTTTGGAAAAAATAAATTTTATTGAATGGCAAAATCACAACAAACATTTAACAAGAAAGAAAAAGAGAAGAATCGTTTAAAAAAACAAAAAGATAAACTACAACGACGCCTTGAACGTAAAGCCAATCCTAAAACTGGTCTTGACGATATGATTGCGTATGTTGATGAAAATGGTAATTTCACCGATACTCCCCCCGATCCGGCCAAAAAAGAAAAGATTGATGTTAGTACAATCGAAATAAGTATCCCTAAAAGAGTAGAGGGAGATTACGATCCGGTACGCACTGGAATCGTTGATTTCTTTAATGATTCAAAAGGGTTTGGTTTTATACGGGATTTAGATACTAAAGAAAAAATCTTCGTTCACATTAATAACCTTAAAGATGAAATAAAAGAAGGCAACAAGGTTTCTTTTGAGGTTGAGCAAGGCTTAAAAGGGCCAAATGCTGTACGTGTGAATAAGATTTAATCCTGGATTTGTTTCAAGTCTAATAGTCTTTTTAGTTTTGATGAATTGAAATTCTTCATTCATCTGTAGCGCTTTTCTGTTTTCCTTTGTAAGCAGGGCGAATAATTAATCGTAACGACTGGTCATAGGTAATGTAATTCCAAAACCAGTTAATAAATATCAATACCCGATTCTTTACGCCAACAATTGCCATTAAGTGAATAAACATCCAGGTTAACCAGGCAAAAGCTCCTCCAAATTTCCAGCACGGCAAATCAACCACAGCACGGTTTCTACCGATGGTAGCCATTGAGCCTTTATCGACATAGCGGAAAGGCTGTTTCTCATTCCCGTTTCGTATGGCTTGCAGATTGACTGCCAATCGGGCTGCTTGCTGCAAGGCCACCTGAGCAACTTGTGGATGCCCCTTTGGATAAACTTCAGTTTCCATATAGGCAATATCGCCAATCGCAAAAATATGCTCCTGCCCTTCCACTTTATTATAGCGATCAACCTTTATACGGTTTCCATGAGCAATCGTATTTTCATCCACTCCTTCCGGCATCTGACCTTTTACCCCTGCTGCCCAAATTAATGTCTTGGTTTTAAAACACACTTCATCTTCCAACTTAACTTCATAACCATCAAAATCAACCACCCGATGATTCAACTTCACACAAATACCCAGATTCTCTAAATACTGCTTCGCCTTTTTTCCAGCATGATCACTCATCCCATTTAAAAGCTGCTCACCAGCTTCAATAAGGGTAATATTCATCAAACTAAAATCAAGCTCCGGATAATCTTTGGGGAGTACATATTTCTTCATTTCGGCCAATGCGCCGCAAACTTCAACACCGGTAGGACCACCCCCTACCACAACAATGCTCATTTGTCGCTTCAGTTCTTCTCTGTCTCTTTCAGTCACCGCCTTTTCTAAATTAAGCAGCAAACTGTTTCTTAGGTATAAAGCTTCTGAAACCGATTTCATTGGAATACCATTCTCTTCGAAACCCGGCATTCCAAAAAAGTTAGTTGTTGCCCCGGTTGCTAAAACCAGATAATCATACCAAACAGTTCCCAATGTTGTTTCGAGCAATCTCTTATTCGGAAGAATCCGTTCAACCTCAGCAACTCGAATATGCACATTCTTAATTTTTTGAAAGACTTTCCGCAGAGGGAAAGAGATTGAGCTGGGCTCAAGACCCGAAGTTGCTACCTGATAGAACAAGGGTTGAAACTGGTGATAATTATTACGATCAATCAAAACAATTTGAAAACCTTTTTTATAGAGTTTTCGTGCTAGTTTAAGACCACCAAATCCTGCTCCAACAATTACAACCCGCTTTTGCTCTGTTTCTGGAATATTTACTGGCATATGTAAGCTTTTCCCGGTAAAACAAGTAAGCCTATACATTGTTGGTTTAGCGCGAACTTATTTTTCAAGAATAAATTGATTAACATTTAATTTCTAATTTGAACAAACTTCATTATTCAAGGTTTTTCTGTCAATATGAGGTTTGAATATTCATATGACAAGCTCGAATCATTTTCTGTAAAAACAGGAAGTCATATGTCTCCCTTTCTGCTTGATATAATATTCCAAAATTGCTAATGTTTCTTAATGATGTAACTTTTTATCATTTTTCTTGTTAATATTGCAGCGATGAAGAAATTTGCAGCCATATTATTTTCATTCTTCTATCTGGCAATTACGATTGGTATTGCCGTTAATATTCACTATTGCCAGGGAGAACTTGAATCAATTCAGCTATTGGCTGAACAAGAAACCTGGTACAGTGGTGATGATGCGAAATCCAGCACATGCTGTAATGACAACTCATTAATCGTTCAATTTGAAAATGAACAAACTTTAACTTCCAATTTTCATGTGGGTTTTGATCAACCAGTGATTGAACTTCAGATTACAGCTCAATCCAACAAGGATCTTGACAATATTGATAAAGGAGTTTTATTTTTAAAAAACGACAACTTATCCCCTCCAGAGCCACCAGTCTGGTTACTTAATTGTTCATTCGTTTTCTACGGGTAATTTTTTATTGAAATTAATTTTGGGTGAATCTTTATTTACCCTACAGTTCTTATTGTTTCAAATTAAAAAATTAAAAAAATGAAAACTTTTAAAAGAATCTCAATAGCATGTCTTTTATTCATTTTCACACTTTCAGTTTTTGCAGAAGATAAAGACAAAAAGAAAGTGTCGACCCTTGTTTTTGAGGTTGAAGGTGTTTGCAATATGTGCAAAAAGCGGATTGAAAATGCCGCTTTAATTAAAGGCGTAAAAATAGCCACATGGGATAAAGAAACACATAAACTACAAGTCATCTATCAAGCTGACAAAACTGATGAAATGACCATTCACAAGGCTGTTGCTAATGCTGGTCATGACACAGATAAAGTAAAGGCTCCAGATAAAGTTTATGAAAAAATACACAATTGTTGCAAATACAGAGATGGAGTAAAAACTCATTAAACTGCTAAGCTATGAAACAGAAAGAATTGATTTTACTTCTGCTTCTGGCTATCCCTTTTTTAGGTTCAACACAAACTCAAACTGAGTATGTGAAAGGGATTGTTGCAGAAGTTAATGTAGAAGGAGAGAAAAATCCACTGATTGGAGTTAATGTCTTTTGGCAAGGAACAACCATTGGAACAGCGTCAAACCAGGATGGTGAATTTGAAATTGAAAAGACACCAAGTACCAATGAACTTGTTTTTAGCTATGTTGGCTATGAAAATGAAATGGTCAAGGTTAATAATAGTGAGTTCATCGAAATAGTATTAAGTTCTTCCGTTGAGCTTGAAGAAGTATCGATAGTTAAGAAACAGAAAACAACAAACATCTCATTACTAAATACAATTAAAGTTGAGAATATTGGTGAGGGTGAATTGCTAAAAGCGGCTTGCTGCAACCTGAGCGAAAGCTTTGAAACCAATCCAAGTATTGATGTTTCATTTACTGATGCAGTAACAGGAACTCGCCAGATACAAATGCTCGGCTTATCAGGTCCAAATATTCAACTTAGCCAGGAAAACATGCCCGGACTTCGTGGTTTAGCATCTATCTACGGACTAAGTTTTATTCCGGGCACATGGATTGAAGGTATTCAGCTGAATAAAGGTACAGGAACTGTGGTGAATGGATACGAAAGTATTGCCGGACAGATTAATGTTGAGCTTCGTAAACCTGAAGAGGCTGAAAGACTTTACCTCAATCTTTTTGCAAATACTGAAAGTCGCATGGAGATCAACTTAAACCTGGCTCATCGTTTTAAGGATAATAAATGGTCTACGGCACTATTGCTGCATGGCAAAGACAATTCAAGAAAGTTTGACCACAATAATGATGGCTTCACTGATATGCCTACAGGAAATACAGTTACAGTCTTAAATCGTTGGAAGTATTATGGTGATGAAGGTCTCCGTTTTCAGGCAGGAATAAAAGCGACATCTTTAAAAAATGAAGGAGGACAGCTAAATTTCAAGTCTGAAGATGCTTTTACCACCAATTCGTGGGGTATGAAACTAGACATTGAACGCCTTGAAGGCTGGGCTAAAATAGGCCAAGTTTTTGCTGAAGCTCCCTGGAAAACCCTTGGACTTCAACTTTCGGGTGCTACACATAAACAAGACAGTTATTTTGGCTTGAATGATTACGATGCAAAGCAAAATTCATTTTATGCCAATTTCATCTACCAAAGTATTATAGGGAACAGCAATCATCAATTTAAAACTGGTGCAAGTTTTCAATACGATCGATTTGAAGAGCAGCTAAATCTCAACAATTTTGATCGGAAAGAATCTGTTCCGGGAGTATACTTTGAGTATAGCTTTCTTCCTACTGAAAGTTTTAGTCTGGTAGCAGGGCTTCGTGCCGATCATCACAATCTGTTTGGCACCTTTGTTACTCCCAGGCTTCACATTCGTTATGCTTTAGCAGAATTGGCCGTGTTACGCTTATCAGCAGGGCGCGGACAGCGAACAGCAAGTGTCATTTCTGAAAACAGTGGTATACTTGCCAGTTCCCGACAGATAATATTCCAGGGAACCAGAGAAGGTAAACCTTATGGTTTTAATCCGGAAGTGGCCTGGAACTTTGGATTGAATTTCACCCAAAAATTTCTACTCGATTATCGTGAAGGAAGCTTTAGTGTAGATTTCTATCGTACCGATTTCGATCAGCAGGTAGTAATGGATCTGGAGAATCCACAACAGGCTGTTTTTCATGAACTGAATGGAAAATCATTCTCCAACAGCTTCCAGACTCAACTAGATTATGAACTAATAAAGCGATTGGATGTCCGATTAGCTTACCGTTGGTATAATGTAAAAACAACCTATAGCGGAGAATTGCTGGCAAAGCCATTGCAGGCCAATCATCGTGCATTTATCAACATGGCTTATGAAAGTAGAAACCATTGGAAGTTTGACTATACAATTAATTGGCAGGGTAAAAAACGGATTCCATTCACGGGCTCAAACCCCACCCAATATCAATTAGAAGACTATTCTCCAGATTTTGTTTTAATGAATGCTCAGGCAAGCAAAACATGGAACGAACGGTTTGAGATATATGCAGGTATTGAAAATATTACCAACTATAAACAAGAGAATCCGATTATTGCAAGCAATGATCCATTTGGACAATACTTTGACAGCTCATTGGTTTGGGGTCCAATCTTTGGTCGAAAAACCTATTTTGGGATACGATATAAGATTCAATAACCAGTATTTATAATGACAATTAATATCCCGATCATCATCAGATGTATCGGGATATTTTAATAATAATCTTTGCGAAAGTGCGTTGTGTTTTCAACCTTTGTTATTGCATCAAAAAAATACACCAATTAAAAACATAACTTCATGAAAAAGATAATTCTCATAATTCTTATTGCATTTTCTATTGCATGTCAACCAACGAAAAAACAGTCTACCATGCTTTATTCTAAAGCCGATTTTGAATCTACGATTGATGGAAAGAAAACTACGCTTTTCACACTTGAAAATGACAATGGAATGAAAGTGACACTTACAAACTATGGAGCAAAGATTGTTTCAATTTTTGTGCCTGATGCGAATGGTGAATTAGCAGATGTTGCTCTTGGCTTTAAATCTATTGAAGAGTACAAATCTCAAGATGCCGGGCAGGGTGCTGTAGTTGGTCCATTTGCTAACCGAATTGCAAACGCTCAATTTGAGCTAAATGGTGAAGTTTATCAATTAGAAGTAAACAACCATAAAGCCAATCTACATTCTGGAACAAAAAGTTTTTTCCGTCAGGTATATGATGCCAAACAAATTGACTCTCCTGATGGGCCTGCTGTTGAAATGATCCTTTTAACCAAAGATGGTGACTCTGGTTTTCCTGGTAATAAAGAACTTAAAGTTACTTACACTTTGACTACAGATAATGAGTTGAAAATTGATTACGAAGCAACAACTGACAAAGCTTGCCCTTTTAATTTAACCAACCATGTTTATTTCAACCTGAAAGGTGAAGGGAACGGAGATGTCCTTGACCATATCGTTGTAATTGATTCAGATTCTACAACTGAAGTAATAAACAATGAATTAATTCCAACAGGAAATATTGTATCTATTAAAGGTACTGATATGGATTTTACAACACCTGAAGTAATTGGTAAACGAATTGATTCGGAGTTTTCACCTTTGAAAGTAGCCGGAGGTTATGATCACAATTACATCTTAAACAAAGATCAGGATACAAACGAAATGACTTTCTGTGCCAGTGCTTTTGAACCTGTTTCAGGACGATATATGGAAACTTTCACTACTGAACCAGCTGTACAGTTTTATACGGGAAATTTTCTAAAAGGAACTTTAACTGGTAAAAGCGGGAAAATATATGAGCGACGTTTTGGGTTCTGCTTTGAGACACAGCACTATCCTGATTCTCCTAATCATCCGAACTTCCCAAATACAATATTGAACCCGGGCGAAACCCTTCGTTCTACAACTATATATAAGTTTTCAGTAAAAAAATAAGCTATAAAACAGATGAAAAGACTATTATTCATTGCTATGCTATTAAGCCTAACAGCCTCAGTTATTGCTCAAAATAATTACAAATACATAATCATACCAACAACTTTCCCAGGTATCGCAAGTGGACTAGATCCTTATGGAGTTAGTTCGAGTTTGCAGAAAATTTTAAATGAGAAATCGATAAAAAGTGTATTTAAGCAAAATGAACTACCTGAAGATTACTGTGAAACTCTAACAGCGCATGTTGAGAAATTACCCAATGTATTTAAGAGTAAACTAAAAGTTGAATTCAGGGATTGCCGTAACCAAACCATCTGGTCTGCAGAAGGAATGGGAGTATCAAAAGCATTTCGTGAAGGTTATGCTGAAGCAATAGAAGCTGCTCTTAAAGATTTCGAGGTATTACCGGTGAACCAATCGCAACAATATGTAAGTTCACCAAAAGCAGTTGAAAGTCAGAAACCCCTAGTAGAAGTTCCTGTGACAATTGTTGAGCCTGTTGTCGAAAAAGTAGCTGTTGAAAAAGCAATTACTCAAAACACAGAACGGATTTACAAACCAACAAATCTCTATTATAACTACAATTACTTTGTTGATATTATTGAAAAAGACAATGGCAGTAAAGAATTGATGATTATTAATGGTGAATTACTTGGGTATAAGAATCTGCAAATAGTTGCGACCCTCAATCCTTCAGGACTTGAAAATGTTTACACCGTAGAGTGGTTAAAAACAAATGACAGTATGTTAGCCGGTGTAGCGAATCTTGCAAATAATGAACTCAAAATTTCATTACAGGATGGTGATAAAAAACTAGTTATTCAATTACAAAAATACTAGGCAATGAATTTACTGATCGGATAACTCATAATTATCTGATCAGTATTTTTTTTTGAATTTCATGTTTCTTCAAATAAACAATTCTTCCAGACCTTGTTGCAGATAAAATCTCTGAACAAAAAAAGGCGAACAACTCTCCAATAAAACATTTACAATCAAGTCAATTATTCGTAACTTATTTGAAGTTTTCTGTTATTTAACCAAAATCTTACTGCAATGAAAAAGATTAAACAATTTCAAATTACTAGACTTCCTCTGCTTTTCTTTGCTCTTATTATCATCATTTTTGGTGCAAATAGTTGTGCTGTTACCAATACGATGGTACAAGCTGATGCAAGTTCAAAACACTCCGAAACTGAGTTTGGATTTGGTGGAACATTATTGATGGGAACTGAACTTCCAATTGCAAATACTTCAATATACGGATTAGCCAGCTATCACAAGTATTCATTTACTGGTGGTCATGACAATCTTTGGCAATTTGGTGTTCAGGGAAGAAAAGCAATGGGTGAAGATAATAATTGGTGGCTTGGAGGTGAATTAACCTACCTACGCGATAAAAGTGTAGAAGACCAGTATGTAAATTCCACAGCCAATGGATACTCTGCCGGAGTTTTGGCTGGGCGAAAATTACCCATTCCTGTATTAAATATGAGTGTATTTACTGGTGTTTCTTTTATCCATTTTGAAGATTTCAAAGCAGATAACATGGTAACCTACCCAAGCGGAAACAGTGTTCAGCTTAAAGTAGGAGTAGAAATTGACATTCCATTCTTCTAAAGAAATTGAACACTAAATGTTATAATTCTTTATGTGTTCCGTCGCAAAAAGGAGCATTTTCTGATCGCTTACATCGACACCAGAAAACAGACTGCACCTGATCAATATCTATTGGTTTGGGTACAAATTCAGTACCTTGATGAGAACCATCACAGAAAGGTTGATTTTTACTTTGTCCACATGCACACCAGTAATAAGTTCCAACTTGCATTTCTAATAACAAAGGGGATTTATCTGCAATTTTTGGCTTATTCATAATTGTTTAATGTGTTATGTTACTTCACTAAACAACAGGCAATTCTAAAAGTTTATCCAAAAATTAAAGGAGTACTCCTAAGTGGAAAACTCCTTTAACAAATTAACTTACTATGAAATTGGGAACCATAAAAGAACGCATTACACATTCAATAATGACTTATGGACTTTACAAACGTTTATAATATACCGGCTACTTCACTGCAATCACAGCGTATTTTGAGATTCTCCAAAACTCTTCCGGATTATTAATTTTCAGGTACGCTATCATGCCATCTTCCTCAACCAATGTGTATGAATTGTTTGGATGCTCTGATACTACAGTTGCTTTTTTTGCATGTAACGGAATCGATTTTGTATCCTGGATATTCAACTCGGTGAAATAATCCTGATCAAAATCTTCACGGATAGTTGTGTTTCTTCCAATCCACATAAATCCACCATCCTTGGAGAGAAGCCCTTTATCTTTAAGCTCTTTATAAGTGCCATAAGCCATATAAGCTTTATTTAGCTCGTTGACTTTTTCTTCAATAAGCATTTCTTTGCTTTCAATGGTTTCAGATTGATTCGCAATCTCCGTTTCCATTTCAAATACCTTTGTATTAAGATCAGCTAGTAATACATTCTTTTCCTCAAGCTCAGTTCTAAGACCAGCAATCTGTGTACTTTGCTCTTCAATTGTCTTATTAAGTTTAGCCAATTTACGTTTAAATGACTTGAGCTCAAACCCCGAATTCTTCAATCTTTTTTCAAGTTCAGCAATACGCTTACTGCTTTCTTCAAGTATTTGGTTCATAAGGTTGATATCTTCAATAATTGACTTTTCACGATCAAGCCTACCTTCTTTGTTGCCATCGATAGTCAATTGGCTTCTCTTTTGCTTCACAAACTTCAGATTTTCTTCGATTTCAGTAAATGCATCAACCAACTCATTCACTACAGAATCTCTTTCGGTAAGAACAATACTTAAATCTTTATTTCGCGTTTGAAGAGAAAACAGTTCATCTTGTTTTTGGGTATAAAAATAAACCGCACTTATTGCACCACCAACAACAATTACCACCGCTGCAAGTATTGTTATTAGTTGAGTTCTTTTACTTTTGTCCATGATATTTTCCTCCCTTTTTTTAGTCCTGTAAATAATTAGGGATTAATAGATGAACAATTGCTGTGCCAATCAACTACACAAGATCAAATTAGCTCAAAATGTGCAACTTAGAATTGAAGCAAAGTAAGGCTATATTCTCAAAATGAGAATACGTGTTTCAGATTAATAGAAAATGAATCGATCTTTAAGATTTATCTTCCTTTAACATGCGGTAAATAGTAGCTACTCCAATATCCAATTTTTCAGCAACAAGCTTTGTGTTATTATTATATTTCTGAAGGAATATCTTTACAATTCGGATATCATAATCACGCAAGGTCATTTCTTCATTTAAGATGTCACTTTCATCACCTTGAGATCCTAAAACCAAATTGTCAGCAGTAATTTCATTAGCATCAGATATAGTAACAGCTAATTCAATAATTGACTTTAGCTCACGGATATTTCCGGGGAAAGAATAAGCAAGTAATTTAGCAATTGAATCTGGGTGTAGCGATTTTTTATCAAGTTCATTTTCCTTGCAAAACTGTTTAACAAAATGATTTGCGAGCAACACCACATCATTACCTCGATGTCGAAGAGAAGGCAACTCTATTGGCAATCCATAAAGACGATAGTAAAGATCTTGTCTGAAATTGCCTTTTTTAACTTCTTCGAGCAGATTTCTATTTGTTGCAATTATTATTCGACAATCAGTTTTAACTGTTTCATTACTACCAACCCTAATAATTTCTTTTTCCTGTAAAGCACGTAATAATTTTGCTTGCAATGAAATATCCATTTCTGCAATTTCATCCAGGAAAAGGGTTCCTTTGTTGGCTTCTTCAAACTTCCCAATTCTACGAGCAGTGGCTCCTGTGAATGAACCTTTTTCGTGACCAAACAATTCACTTTCAATTAAATCTCTAGGTAGAGCTGCAACGTTAACAGCAACAAACGGTTTTTTTGCTTGCTTTGAATTGTAATGAATTGCTTTAGCAACTAACTCTTTCCCCGTTCCAGTTTCTCCTGTAACTGAAACAGTAATATTTGTACGGGTAGCTTTTTCAATTAAATCAAAGATTGATTTGGCGGCTGGACTGTTACCTATTATTGTATTCTGGTAACTATATTTTTTCCTGACTTCTTTGCGTAAAGACTTAATTTCATTTCGAAGTTTTACACCTTTACGAATATTATTTACGGTATTTAGAAGACGCTCACGTACATCTTTTGACTTGACGATATAGTCGTAAGCCCCTTCTTGCAATAATTCAACAACCACCTCAATATCATCCTGTTCTGAAATTAAAACAACCTGAATATCTTCGTTGATATGTTTAATTTGCTTGAGCACCTCCAATCCTTTCATGTCGGGCAACCTGTAATCCAGAGTTATGACATCTGGATTTTGATTTAAATTATCAAGACATGATTTTCCATCTACAAAAGATTGGATCTCATAATCTGGATTCAACGAAAGGTTATGAACCAACAAACGGTTGTACCATTCGTCATCTTCAACAACAAATATTTTAAAGGGTTTTTCATCCATAATTTAGAAAGGCTTACAAACGACGGTTTTTACCACTATATTTTAAATCAAAAGATAGAAATATTTTTAATAGTAGACACACAAATGATTTCAAATTCTCAGTAAATAAATTCATGGAGAAAACCTTTATTGTGCAATTTCTTCCAATAGATCTCCAAGAGACTCATTGACTGATGAAACTTCACTTCTCAAATGAATAATGAGTACATTCATATCACCAAGATTTTCTTCACTTTCTGCAAACTGCTGTATTTGCTTAATCCTTCCATGCAAATCCATTAAGTTCATATGTTTAGCTGGTGCTGCCATTTTATGGGCTGTATCTGCAATTTCCTGCCAATTCTGTTCTTCAAAGTTCTTCTCAATAGACTCAATACTATTCTGACTTGAAGTGATAAAGATGTTGATCATCTCACGCATAAATACCCAATCTCCATTCGCCATCCTTTCCATATCTTCAATATTTACAGATTGCTTTGGACCTGATTGAATCTCGATTTGTTTTGTTTCTGTACCAGTTTTGAGAGTTTCATTTATTTTTTTCAGCAATTCTTTCTCAGTGTATGGTTTATGAATATAATTATCAAAACCTACTTCTTCATACTTTTTCAAATTACCATCCTCTTTATTAGCCGTTAGTGCAATTATTTTCGCAGGATAATCCATTGCTTTTATTGCTTGTGTAGCTTCAAATCCATCCATTAAAGGCATCCGTATATCCATCAAAATCAAATCAAATTCATTATTTTCAACAAATTCAACTGCCTCTTTTCCATTTTCTACTTCCTTAAACTTCAATCCCCAGGCGTTTAGGATATTTTTAAGTAGATGGCGGTTAAATTCCTCATCATCTACAATCAATACTTTTATCTTCTTAAGAGCATCGGGAATAACAATTTCAGGCTTTAGAGATTGAATATTATCGGCATTACCTTTTGAGAATGGAATGCTTATCTTAAATGTAGATCCTATATTTGGCTTACTTTCTACATTAATCTGACCACCTAGCAAATCGACCAACTGCTTTACCAAATACAATCCAAGACCTGTGCCTTTTGCTTTCCGGGTTATATCTGTTTCAAGCTGAACAAAATCGTTAAAAATGAGCTGTAAACTCTCCGCTGGAATTCCAATACCAGTATCACTAACCTCAACATTCAGAGTAATAGAATTGGCATACTCATCGCAACTTGCCTTAAGTGTTACTTTTCCTTTATCCGTAAATTTAATTGCATTAGTAAGCAGGTTTATTAATATCTGTTTCAAGCGCACCGGGTCTGTGAACAGAATAATATCGGAAGTATTATTTTTATCAAGAATTAGATGAATCCCTTTATCCAATGCACTCTTTTTATTATAAATGATAATATCATCAAATAATTCATCCAATAGAAAATCAATGGGTTCAAGTTGTAGCTTCTGATTTTCTATTTTTGAAAAATCAAAAGTATCATTTACAAGAGTAATCAAATGACGTGTTGACTTATGAATAACATCAATATCTTTCCGTGTTTTGGCATCATGCTTACGACGTAAAATCTGTTCGGTTAGCCCATAAATTGCGTTAACAGGCGTACGCATTTCATGACTCACCGAGGCTACAAAAAGCTCTTTGGCTCGCACAAGTTTCTCGGCTTCATTCTTCGCCTTTTGTAAAATTTTCTGGTATGCTCTGGATTTTCGGAGATCTCTGTAAAAAAGAATCAGGACTAAAATCATTAAGAATACTGCAGCCCCAGTAAATAAAGCCAACCGTTTATATGTAACAGAGGCAAGCACATCTGCTTGCTGGGTTTTTTTGAAAAAGTTTCGTTTCTCAATCTTCTCGAGTTCCCAAATTATATTCCTTAACAAATCTGTTACTTTAATATTCTGCTGAATAAGAGCAGTTTCACGCTGTGCAATACGTTGGGTGTTTTGTTCAATCTCTTCTTCAATTGCGGCAATATCTGCTTTCATTTTTTCCTTATCAACAGGATTATCTACAATAACAGTTTTGGGAACAGTTACTGTTTCTATCTCTTTTTCTTTCTTACCAAATATGCGTTTAAACAGGCCTTTCTTTTTTACAGGCTGCGGCTGCTCTTCCTCAATATAAATTGTATCTTTTTCTATAACTGTCGTGTCTATTTTCTGATAATATTCAGAAAAAGAAGCAGATGCATCAGCCTTAGTGGCATGTAAGTTTAGGATATTATCCCAAATAACCAACTTCTCACTGGTTAGCAATTGCATTGAATCAAGATAAACTTTATTGGTGCTGTCGGCCAGGGAATAATCCTGAAGATTTACAAGTTTGTCTTCAATTGATTGCTTAAGATCACTGTACGGAAGAAGATATTTTTTATTATTGCTAAGCGTATAAAGCCACACTGTATTTTCAACTTTTGATAAATCGGAATCAATTTCCTTAACAAGCATTAATTTCAAATCAGGACGTGCAGCTTCTTTATGAATTGTGTTAACAATTTGGAAAAGGCTTTGATATACAAGATAGCCAGACGAAAGAACAACTATCAATATAAAAACCGCCAACAAAGTTACTTGTATTTCTATCCTTATTCTTTTCATTATAAGCTCTCAAAAAATTAGTATACGAGCAAATGTATTTCATGCTTCGTTTTTAAATGTATAAAGAATTTCAATTCATCTCTTTATACTTAACAAACCAGAACCAAATTTTATCAATTATTTAAATAGTAAAGTCAATATCAATCTGATTAGGATAACATGCGTTCATAAATTTCGTAATTCTCTTCATCAAAAACGCAAAAGAAAACTTGCTCGATTGAATCATCGTTTTCCAAAAATTCTTTTACCGTTTTTATTGCGATTTCAGCTGCCAGCTCCTTTGGGAAATGATAAACTCCTGTACTGATATTAGGAAAAGCAATGGTATTGAAATTATACTGAACAGCAATCTCCAAACACGATTTATATGTGGAAACCAGCATTTCTTCCTCATTATTTTTTCCACCATACCAAACTGGCCCAACAGCATGAATTACATAGCGACAAGGTAATCGATAAGCTTCTGTAACTTTTGCTTTCCCAGTCTCACAACCATTTAGCTTTTTACAATCTGCTAAAAGTTTAGCTCCTGCTGCACGATGAATTGCACCATCGACTCCTCCTCCACCCATTAAACTTTTATTTGCAGCATTTACAATTGCATCAACATGCATTTCTGTAATATCACCGCGATATAAAACAAATGTATCCATACCTTAAAGCTAGTGCAATTATCTATTCTATAAAAGTTGAACTTGAAATTTATACACTCCCAAAACTGATTAAAAGAATACCTGCTAAAATACCGAGTAGGTATATTCCTTTTTTGCGAATGTTTTGTTCCTTGAAAATAATTGCACCAGTGATAAATGCAACAACGACACCGCCCCGTCGAAGAGCAGAAATAATTGAAATCATTGCTCCATCAAAACTTAATGCATAAAAATAAAGGAAGTCAGCTAAAAGCAAAAACACAGCAATTGCAGGTATTGCCCAGCGCCATTCAAAAGCTACACGTTTCTCTTTTTTTATTGAAAATCGAGTTGCCAGAAGAACAGGCCCAAGAAAAAGTATTTGATAAATTGAGAACCAAGCTTGAATAGCTAATCGGTCAATCCGGCTGATAATAAACTTATCATAAAGCCCACTTGCAGCTGCCAAGAAGGTGGCAAGAACTATGAAAAGGATCCACTTGTTTTTTCTAAAATGAATGCCTTCCAACTTACCGGCAGTAGAGAATAAGTAAAAAAACATTAAAGTAACAGCAACTCCTGACCATTGTAATAAATTTAGCCTTTCATGAAATATAACAATCGCACCAAGTAAAGTCCACAAAGGGCTGGTTGATCGGATTGGAGAAACAATAGTGATTGGCAAATGCTTAAGCGCAAAAAAAGAAAGTATCCAACTGGAAACAACGATCAATGATTTTAACACGATTTGTAAATGTTCGTGCAAACTAAGCTCAGGTATGTACAGTTTTATGTTTGTGAAGAATTCGGGGAAATATATTGAACCAATTATGAATGGCAATACCAGAATTGCTGCAGTAAAACTCGACAAAAAAAGCACTGGAAGAACAGCATTCTGATTTACCGAAAGCTTCTTAAATACGTCGTAAACACCAAGAACAAATGCTGATGAAAGTGCAAGTATAATCCACATACGTTTTTGCAGGCACAAGAAACGATTTTGAGAGTATGAATCTTATTTTTGGTAAAGAGTTATAGAAAAAGGAAACACACAAATAATATTTGAATGCTACTCATCAAATAATTCATTCATAGCATTGAAGTAATCTTCAGTCCAACCTTCGACAATATTATCAAAAGCATCATCAGGAATATTGGTATGTTTTACCTCCATACTGGTTCCACTTTTATCTGGATGAAGTTTTATGGTGACAATTGATGGTTCGCCCTGCTCTCCAAAATACCACTCTTGAACAATTTTATTATCTTTTTCAAACTCAAGATTTTTCCCACTTATGCTTCCATCCCAAAGAGAAAATTCACTTCCAGGTGTTTCTTCCATTATGGCAGTTTCCCCAGTCCATATTTCAAGCATAACCTTATTGGTTAAAGCATTGTAAACATCGTTGGGTTCAGCAGAAATCTTAAAGTATTTTTTAAAGTCTTTCATTTTCAATCTTTTTATAAAGGGTAAAATTAATCTTTATTGCAATCTTTCCCTTTTATAAATGCGTTTATTTAATTTATATGAGAAACCAATGGAAATAAATTCTTTAGTTTGCCATTTTGCTTCCTCTCCAATTTTTACCTGTTGACCATTTTGTTCTTCAAAAATCGCAAACTTAACATTGTCATCATAAATAAAATGTAGCGTAAAACGCATATTAACGAAATCATTTAACTGCATCACAAAATTATTTTCCCAATCGATATCAAACTTTGAAAATGGCGAGCTATAATTAATAAACATCTTATATTTCGTTTCATATGAAATGTCTTCCATAATCTGCTTTTTAAATTTTAAATCCGCATTTAAACCCGGCTCCCAGTAACGTTTATTTCCAGGTTCAATACCATATGTGCTGGCATCAATTTTAACAGTATCGCGTACATATACTGTTTTTGAAGTAAATGGAGATAAGAATAACGAGAAATTATTATTTGGCTTATAATCCAAACCAAATTTTAAATATGTTCTGGCAGGAGCCAGAAAACCAGAAATTGGATTCTCCCTATTTGGATATTTATAACCATTAAAGAATTGCGTTTCAAAATCGAGTTCAGCACTGTAATACCATTTCTTAAATGCACTTACTCCAAAACGACTTGTAAAGCTAAACTTATCATCATTCTTCTGTATCCCATCACCGCCTGGTTTTAACCAACCATTCCGAATTTCAGAACTATTTTCCCACTTTATTTTACCTGCTGAATAATTTGCGGAACCTTTCAACACCATTAATGCAGAAAGCGCACTTTGCCCACCTTTTTTCCAATTGCTCAAATATGTTTGTGTAAAACCAACAGTACCATCACCTCCCAATATCCAAGGAGTACTGATGCTGTACATTTTATTAACTTTTCTCAAGTTTTTCTCTGGCAGTAGTTGTTCCTGAAATTTAAAATCCTTTTTTTGTTTTTCGGCAAAGCGGGTGAAAGTAACCCCATCATCTATCAATATTCTTACAGCATTCTTATCCAAATTCTGAATTCGTATCCCCAAGGAATCCTTTTGCTCATTTTTTATAAAAATACGCTTTGAATACCGATCATATTTTCTCAACCACATTTGTGTAGAATCTCCTCCACTATTATGCACCCAAAAATCAGTTGGTTCCATTTCTGCATGACTGGTAAGCACATTAATAAATTTTGAAAGCTTACTATTTACCTCACTTTTTACGGAGTCATTATACTGCTGCAGCCTATTCAGATTCATTTGCCGAACAACTTCTGCATGCTTTTCCTGTTCTTGCTGAGAAACTTGTTCTACATACTCCTCTTTATAAGAATCACTTACTGAATCAATATAAAACTCAAGAATATTGTTGTTATATGTAAGTCTTGCCTGCTCCAGAATATTCTGTTTTATACTATCCATCTGCTGAAAACGCTTATAGTCAACAGCACTAATCATCGATGAATCAGGGATGGTTTCAAATGAAAGGAGACTATCTGGAAGAATAACAAGCGAGTCCCGTAATAGCAAATGTGCTTCATCTTTTTCAAGTAAACGAACTTTCTGGGTCAGGTTTTCAAATAACTGCTCTGGAACGGGAATTTCCTCTCTCACCACATTACTTTTTACTTCCCTATCCACACGCCCAAGTTGCTCAATCAAATCTTCATGAGAAACAAAACCTGAGACCTCCAAACTATCTCCAACATTATCCACTGACCTTGAAAAATACCCATCGGTTTCAACTTGTTTGTAATTTTCAAGCTGAAATAAAATAGTATCGATTTTATCATCTTCAATAAAATGAACTAATCCTTTCAAGTTCTTCTCCAATTCATGATTTTGTGGAATCCAGCCGTCTGTACCATCCAAGAGGTGCCTCAAGAATTCAACACCAATTTGAACTGAATCGGGCTGAGCCACTTCATCCTTTTTAAGTTTTGAGTTAGAAGAGGCAGTTTTAAATAAAAAACAAGTAAAAATCAGTAAAAGTCCAGTTAGTATTTTTAGGTTTCGCATGTTCAATATGATTTAGGATCTATTTTTAAACGTTTGTATTTTTATAATCTTGCTTTTCAAATCAAAAATTGCGCCAGAAAATCACCAATCTTTATATGGATTTTTTGAAAGTTGATAATTAAAGAACCTGTCATCACCAGTCACTTCACATTCAACCCACTCAGGAAGAGCAACTTCTTCATCCTCATGAACCAATTCTATCTCAGCCACAATCAACCCATTATTAACCCCAGAAAAAATATCAACCTCCCATTTTTTATTTTCATGATAAATGATGTTTCTAATTTTTGTAATCGGGGGATAAATGGCCAATTCTAAAAGTTCTTTCGCATCTTGAACCGGAATACCATATTCAAACTCAGGTCTTGCAATGCCGACACTTTTTCCTTTAATTGTCAAAAAAGCTTTTTCACCTGCAATACGCACCCTCACTAAACGATGAGGGTCATCATTCAGGTAACCCTGTTCCATAAGGATACTTTCCTTACTTTCTGGCAACAATTTTTCATGAACAAGAAACTTGCGTTCGATCTCTATAGCCATCTTCTTTTCTAATTTAAAACAAAAATAGTAGTCTGAACCGGAATTCATATTTCTACAACACCAATATTTGAATCTTATTTGAAATTAGTCTGATTAATAATAGCTCAATTATGTTGCAGAACACGTTCATTTTGATCATATGTGACAAAAGCCATTAGTTTTTCAAAGTGTACTTATTTATTTTTATAGAGAATCAACTGTCCACCCTCTGAGTGAGGGTATTCATTAAATAAAAAGACCCTGCCTGATTAATAAAGGCGCCTTAATTACTACAGTTACCTAATTTCTCTAATTGAAACATTACAATAAATTTAGTCTATGAATCCCGTTAAGGATCTGATTAAAACCCTGGCTGAGAAGCACGGAAGAAGCAGGAAAAACTTGCTTCCTATTTTACAGGGTGTCGTTGAAAAAGAAAAGTATTTAACCGAGTATTCTATGGTTGAAATTGCCAGGGAGCTTGACCTACCTGCAGCAGAAGTGTTCGGAACAGCAACTTTCTACTCGTTCCTTGAACACAAAAAGATGGGTAAATACGTTATCCGTATTTGCAAAACCATTACCTGCTCCATGAAAGGAAAGAACCAGGTTTTGTTGACCATACAAAACATGCTAAAAATAGGAATTGGAGAGACCACCCCCGACGGAAAGTTCTCATTGTTGGAAACCAATTGCCTTGGATGGTGCCACAAAGCACCTGCCATGTTGGTAAATGATGAGGTGCATACCGAACTTACTACTGAATCGATTCGAGAAATACTCAGTTCATATATGAAAAAATAAACACAGAAATTATGGTTGCCGCAACATATCAACTCAAACGAGCAGACTTCATTTTTAAAAATGATAATGATTGGGAAAAGATTTTATCTAAAACCCTTGAACGCGAACCAAGAGAATTAATCAATGAACTGATGAGTTCTGAGCTTAAAGGCCGGGGGGGAGCTGGTTTTCCATCCGGGCTAAAATGGAAATTAACGTCAGAAGAAAAATCAAAGAAAAAATACGTAATCTGCAATGCCGACGAAGGTGAACCAGGCACTTTTAAAGATCGTGAAATTCTCACAAAAGTACCTTATAAAGTACTAACTGCGATGGCTGCTTGTGGTCATGTAATCGGATCTAGCAAAGGTTATATCTACCTCCGTGGTGAATACAAATTTCTTGTTCCAGATCTTGAAAAAGCAATCAAAGAATTTGAATACTACTGCAAAGAAATTGGTTTTAAATTCAAGATTGATATTTTCATGGGCAGCGGTGCATACATTTGTGGAGAAGAAACGGCCTTGTTCGAATCGATGGAGGGAAAAAGAGGTGAACCAAGAAATAAGCCTCCTTTCCCATCAAGTTTAGGATATATGAATGAGCCAACTGTTGTAAATAATGTAGAAACTCTTGCTCATACATTTACAATCTTCAAATATGGCTCAAAGAAGTTTTATGATCTAGGAGTTCAATATTCTCGCGGATCAAAGCTTTTTTCGGTATCAGGAGATACTCCAAAACCTGGAATTTATGAATTGGAATTAGGCATGAGTCTACAGGATTTTGTTGCTGAATTTGGAGATGGAGATACCAAGGCTGTACAGGTTGGTGGAGCATCTGGCTTTTTGGTTCCACGAAAACGTTTTGAAGAAACAACTATTGGTTTTCGGGGAAAATTGACCGGAATCTCATTGCCCACAGGTGGATCAATGATGCTTTTCAATAGCTCACGTTCTATGTTTAATGTTTTGGACAACTACCTTGATTTTTTCAATGAAGAAAGCTGCGGCCAGTGCACCCCTTGCAGGGTTGGCTGCCAACAATTACTTCGGGGTATAAAAGCGGTTAAGCGGGGAGAAAAACCGGCTCAATATCTCTATAAGTTACTTAAGCTTTCCGAAACCATGCAGATGACCGCCAAATGCGGACTTGGTCAATCTGTTGGGAATTCATTTTCGTCTATTGTTGAAAACTTCAGAGAAGAAATGATCTACTAATTCAAAACAAAAAAACATGGATAAAAAGATAAAAATCTCAATAAATGGGTTACCTGTTGATATTGAAGATGGCAAAACCATTCTAGATGCAGCTGATCAATCAGGAGTTATTGTTCCATCTCTTTGCTATCATAAAGATTTATGCGTAGCCGGAAACTGTCGGGTATGTGTTGTAGAAGTAGTTGGTCAAAAACGTTTGGCCGCAGCTTGCGCAACTCCTTGTGAAGAAGGAATGGAAATAATGACCAACAGTTTGAAAGTACGAAACTCTCGAAAACACATAATAGAGTTGTTACTTTCTGAACATGAATCAGATTGTACAAAGTGCTATAAAAATGGGAATTGTGAGCTTCAAAAGTTAGCATCAGAATATAAAATCATGACCCAGGATTTTATTCGTCTGGCTCCTGAAAAAAACTACACAATTGATATGTTTTCTCCATCAATTGTAAAAGATGACAGCAAGTGTATCCGTTGTCAACGATGTGTGAGAACATGCGCCGAGTTACAGGGTGTTAATGCACTTACTGTGGCATACAAAGGTGATGAGATGAAAATTTCCACCTTCTTTGAAAAAACAATGAATGATGTTGTTTGCACCAACTGCGGACAATGCATAAACCATTGCCCAACTGGCGCTTTGGTTGAAAAGAATTATATAGAAGAAGTTTGGGATGCAATTTCTGATCCTGGAAAACATGTGGTTGTACAAACTGCTCCAGCCGTACGGGTTGGACTGGGAGAAGAATTAGGTCTCGATGTAGGATCCAGAGTTACAGGACAAATGGTTTCAGCCCTTAAACGTTTAGGTTTTGACTCGGTACTTGATACTGATTTTACTGCTGACTTAACGATTATTGAAGAAGGTACAGAGTTGCTCACTCGCCTTAAAAAAGCAATCGTTGATAAAGATCAATCGGTTAAACTCCCTATGGCCACATCATGTTCTCCGGGATGGATTAAGTACATTGAACACATGTACCCCGATTACCTGGATAATCTATCTACGTGCAAATCGCCTCAACAAATGTTTGGAGCTTTGGTAAAAACATATTATGCAAAAGCTCGCAAAATTGATCCCGAGAACATTGTTTCAGTATCAATTATGCCTTGTACTGCCAAAAAGTTTGAGGCTAACAGACCTGAAATGAATGATAGCGGATATCGTGATGTTGACTACGTTCTTACAACACGTGAACTTGCCATTATGGTAAAACAAGCAGGTATTGATTTTAATAAATTACCACAATCTGAATATGATCGGTTAATGGGTGATTCAACTGGAGCCGCAGTTATTTTTGGTGCAACGGGAGGAGTAATGGAAGCTGCTCTAAGAACAGTCTATGAATTAGTTACGGGTAGAGAAGTGCCATTTAAAAACCTGGACATTACTCCTGTTCGTGGAATGGATGGAATTCGTGAAACCTCCATAAAAATTGAAAATCCACTAAAAGAGTGGGCTTTCTTAGATGGAGTTGAACTTAAGTGTGCCGTTGCTCATGGATTAGTAAATGCTAAACATGTTATGGATTCAGTTAAAGCAGGAGAAAGCAATTATCATTTTATTGAGTTCATGGCCTGTCCGGGAGGTTGTCTTGGTGGTGGTGGTCAACCAATTCCTACAAATCCTGAAATTCGGAAAAAGCGTGCAGAAGCAATTTATGCTGAAGATTCAGGAATGCCCGTTCGGAAATCTCATGAGAACCCGGAGATCGTTAAAATTTATGAAGATTTCCTTGGAGAACCACTTGGAGAAAAGTCACACCATTTACTACATACAAAATACTTGCCTAGAGAGCGGTTCTGAGAGAATTAGTCAAAGGAAAAGCCGTCTGTGTTCACAGGCGGCTTTCTTTTTGGCTGTTTGACCAAAGAATATAATTCAATATTATTTATCTCCTAATAATTCATTTTTATGATCTACTGCAAAATTAGCAGAACCTACACATATCTCACCATTTTCAGTGATCCCCTCAACGATAATCTTATAATTCCCAACATTATCTGATGTGTGAAAATTAACTGTTGCACCACCTTTTTCCATATCTACATTAGGATCCCAATATAAAGTTGTCCTATAATCAGGAACTGGAGAATAAATCGACTCGGGAGTATACTTGGGAGAATAAAATTCTTTTACAGTTGAAAATCCTTTAATTCTTTCTAAAGCTGCACTATGAAGTAAAGGATAACTGTGTGGATTCGCATTGATCCCAGTTCTTGTAAGTATTGAAATAACTCCATTAGCTCCACGACTACCATAAATAACCGCTTTTGCAGATGATTTCAAAACCTCAACCTTATCAATATCTGCCATTGGCATAAATCTCAGAAGGTCAAAACTACTCGGTACTCCATCTATTAAAATTAATGGATTCAAATCCACATTAGAACTTAAGCTAGTATTACCTCTAATTAAAATTAAATTTTCATTTACGACATTAACACCAGCCACTCTTCCTCTTAAATAATCAATTACCGACATATAAGTAAGATCAGTATCTTCAATTTTCAAAGAAACATCTGGACGCCCGTACAAACGCTTATGTCCATCCTTTTCCTCTTTCTTTTGATATTTCACAATATCAATTTCTGGAAGCAGTCTAGAGTTCCTTTCCGGATAATACTCTTTTAGTGCTAGTTCCGCAAAATACATTTTACGCTTTAAAGACATTGGAATGTCAACAAAATTCTCAATGCATGCTAATTTACTTTTTCCAACTTTAGGAGATTTCATGATTGGTTTATCAAGCTCAAGTTTCACATAGGGTTTGTTTTTTTTATTTAGTCCCTGAACAAAAAGTGAAACTGAATCAGTAAAAAACAAATTATCAAACCTGAAATTTCCATTTTGATCGGTTATAGTAATGAACTACCCCGGGGCAGAGCCCACGAGGTATCAAAAAAGAGTCAGTTGA
>CBDVCE010000062.1:0-29784 GCA_965372405.1 uncultured Sunxiuqinia sp. | reverse complement strand
CTGTTACGCACTCTTTAAATGAATGGCTGCTTCCAAGCCAACATCCTAGCTGTCTAAGCAATCGGACCTCGTTTGTTCAACTTAACATACACTTGGGGACCTTAGCTGATGGTCTGGGTTCTTTCCCTCTCGGACATGGACCTTAGCACCCATGCCCTCACTGCTGGTAAGCATCTTATAGCATTCGGAGTTTGTCTGGATTTGATAGGCGGTGAAGCCCTCGCATCCAATCAGTAGCTCTACCTCTATAAGACTCATAACCAACGCTGCACCTAAATGCATTTCGGGGAGTACGAGCTATTTCCCGGTTTGATTGGCCTTTCACCCCTACCCACAGGTCATCCAAAAACTTTTCAACGTTTCCTGGTTCGGTCCTCCATCTCGTGTTACCGAGACTTCAACCTGCCCATGGGTAGATCACGCGGGTTTCGCGTCTAGCGCCACTAACTCATTCGCCCTATTCAGACTCGCTTTCGCTTCGGCTCCGGTTCTTAAAACCTTAACCTCGCTAGTGACGACTAACTCGTAGGCTCATTATGCAAAAGGCACGCAGTCACTCCACAAAGTGAAGCTCCTACAGCTTGTAAGCGTACGGTTTCAGGTACTATTTCACTCCCTTGTTCAGGGTGCTTTTCACCTTTCCCTCACGGTACTGGTTCACTATCGGTCTCTCAGTAGTATTTAGCCTTACCAGATGGTCCTGGCAGATTCAAACAGGATTTCTCGTGTCCCGTCCTACTCAGGATACCACTATCAATTTAACAATTTACATGTAAGGGGCTGTCACCCGCTTTGGCCAGACTTTCCAGACTGTTCCATTTAATGTTAAATCAAATATTGTGGTCCTACAACCCCAAAAATGCCGAAACATTCTTGGTTTGGGCTGTTCCGCGTTCGCTCGCCACTACTAACGGAATCACTATTGTTTTCTCTTCCTCCGGTTACTTAGATGTTTCAGTTCACCGGGTTAGCTTCAGATATAATCTGATATCCAATAAATTGGATGGGTTGTCCCATTCGGAAATTTACGAATCAAAGGTTATTTGCACCTCCTCGTAACTTATCGCAGCTTATCACGTCCTTCATCGCCTCTGAGAGCCTAGGCATTCCCCGTACGCCCTTAATAACTTTCTCCTAGTATTCTTTACTTAACTTTCGTTAATTAATTCTGTTATTTTAAGGTTGAATGTACTTTATACATTCGTTTTTCCCAACATGTCAAAGAACTTTATAACAAATCCATGCGAACATGGATCGTTAAACGTAGATAATACAGGAATCGAACCTGATATTCTAAGGTGCCAACCTTATCTTGTTCTGTTTTTTCAATATTTATGAACGTTTTGCCTTTTAAAAAGGACTTACGACTTATTATTTCTTCTTTGGACTATTTCTAGTCTCTGGTGGAGAATAAGGGAGTCGAACCCTTGACCTCCTGCGTGCAAGGCAGGCGCTCTAGCCAACTGAGCTAATCCCCCATGTCAAGTTTAAAGTGTAAAGTATAGAGTGTAAAGTATAATTACTTTTGACTTTCAACTTTTAACTTTTACCTTGAGCAGTAGTCCCGCCCAGATTTGAACTGGGGACCTCTACATTATCAGTGTAGCGCTCTAACCAGCTGAGCTACGGGACTGTCTTAACGGCTATGGCTTCAAGCCACAAGCTAGTTAGCTGACAGCTTTCCGCGTTTTGCTCTAATATTATATATAAAAAAGTAGTGATAAAGAAAAATGCCCAGCATAATCCAAGCTCCAGAAAGGAGGTGTTCCAGCCACACCTTCCGGTACGGCTACCTTGTTACGACTTAACCCCAGTTATCAGTTTTACCCTAGGCCGCTCCTTGCGGTCACAGACTTCAGGTACCCCCAACTTCCATGGTTTGACGGGCGGTGTGTACAAGGCCCGGGAACGTATTCACCGTAGCGTTGCTGATCTACGATTACTAGCGAATCCAGCTTCACGAAGTCGGGTTGCAGACTTCGATCCGAACTGAGACCGGCTTTAGAGATTTGCATCTATTCACATAGTAGCAGCCCTTTGTACCGGCCATTGTAACACGTGTGTAGCCCTGGACATAAGGGCCGTGCTGATTTGACGTCATCCCCACCTTCCTCTCACCTTACGGTGGCAGTCTCGCCAGAGTCCTCAGCATTACCTGTTAGCAACTAACGATAGGGGTTGC
Organism: uncultured Sunxiuqinia sp.; assembly: GCA_965372405.1. Lineage (GTDB taxonomy): Bacteria > Bacteroidota > Bacteroidia > Bacteroidales > Prolixibacteraceae > Sunxiuqinia. The sequence continues at coordinate 27,602 of CBDVCE010000062.1, read as the reverse complement.
GCTCGTTATGGGACTTAACCCGACACCTCACGGCACGAGCTGACGACAACCATGCAGCACCTTGTAAGTTGTCCGAAGAAAAAACCCTTTCGGGTCCTGTCAACCTACATTTAAGCCCAGGTAAGGTTCCTCGCGTATCATCGAATTAAACCACATGTTCCTCCGCTTGTGCGGGCCCCCGTCAATTCCTTTGAGTTTCAATCTTGCGATCGTACTCCCCAGGTGGCTCACTTAATGCTTTCGCTTGGCCACTTACAATGTATCGCAAGCAGCGAGTGAGCATCGTTTACGGCGTGGACTACCAGGGTATCTAATCCTGTTCGCTCCCCACGCTTTCGTACCTCAGTGTCAGTTATAGTTTAGTAAGCTGCCTTCGCAATCGGAGTTCTGTGTAATATCTAAGCATTTCACCGCTACACTACACATTCCGCCTACCTCAACTATACTCAAGCCTTGCAGTATCAATGGCAGTTCTACCGTTAAGCGGCAGGATTTCACCACTGACTTACAAGGCCACCTACGTACCCTTTAAACCCAATAAATCCGGATAACGCTTGCATCCTCCGTATTACCGCGGCTGCTGGCACGGAGTTAGCCGATGCTTATTCATGTACTACCGTCAAATACCTACACGTAGGTAACATTCTTGGTACATAAAAGAAGTTTACAACCCATAGGGCCGTCATCCTTCACGCGGGATGGCTGGTTCAGGCTTGCGCCCATTGACCAATATTCCTCACTGCTGCCTCCCGTAGGAGTCTGGTCCGTGTCTCAGTACCAGTGTGGGGGATCATCCTCTCAGAACCCCTAGACATCGTAGTCTTGGTAAGCCGTTACCTTACCAACAAACTAATGTCACGCATGCCCATCTCAAACCGTCGGAACTTTAAATCAAAAACCATGCGGTTAATGATTACAATAGGGCATTAATCCAAATTTCTCTGGGCTATTCCCTTGTTTGAGGTAGGTTGCATACGCGTTACTCACCCGTGCGCCGGTCGTCGCCTGTCCGAAGACATCGTTACCCCTCGACTTGCATGTGTTAGGCCTCCCGCTAGCGTTCATCCTGAGCCAGGATCAAACTCTTCGTTGTATAAAAAATTATTAGATCATTTCTGATCAATCTTGTCTAGCTCGTGGATTAAAACTGTTTAATAGCAATTCTTCCTTATCTTTCTACTTTTCCAATATTTTCAATGAACTTAAATTTTATCGCAAAAAATAACCGCCCTTCTCAGCGCGGCCTCTGTGTTTGTATTCCGCAATAATAATGTTGTTTTGAACTCCTCGTTTCACTTCCGCAATTTCTTTAGTTGTGAACGGGGCGGCAAAGTTAGTAAGCTTTTTGTTTCTTGCAAAACTTTTGAAGCTTTTTTCTAATCTTTTTTATCGCCTGTCTCATGCTCGGTATCTTACGGTATAAAACCGATTCCGGTTACATTTGACTCCCAAAACTTGTAATGAACTTTCGCTGTTAAAGCGGCTGCAAAGTAAAGTGTTTATTTTCGATTCTCCAAATGTTTTTTTAAACTTTTTTCAAGCTAAAAACAAACCCAATTTCCTGCATGAACGCTGCTCCTGTAAACTCCCCAAATAACCCCGGTTCGTTTCTCTTAAAGCGGCTGCAAAGTAAAGCCTTTGTTTTTAATTTTCCAAACGTTTTGAAAAACTTTTTTGAAACCCCTAAACAAACATCATTTCCTCACTGAACGACCACCTAAAAACTCCGAAATAATACTCTTCGTTTCCCTTAAGCGGCTGCAAATATAGACATACATTTTTAGCTCGCAAGCCCCAAACCACAAAAAATTAAAGCAAGCTTATAAAGAAAATACTGACCCACTGAAAAACACCTACTTACCAACTAATAAAATTTTCATTGAAGATGTCTTAAACATACAGCATACATTCATCCCTTCTTTTAAGGACATACTTGAAAGAGCCTGCGTGGTAATTTCAACTAGTAAAGGAAAGCCTACATCTACCTTACAAAAAGCTTTATTGCCTTCAATATACACAGAACCAATTTTACCCGTTAGTTGATTTCGGGCAGAAATACCTTTAATCTTTTCTAAAGAAAGGCTAATGTTCTGTGGCGAGATACTCAATATTATTTGATCATCAGGAAGAATTTTCTTTTCTGTATCTAGTAATAGATAGTTATTAGGAATAGAATGCTCATAATAAAATGCCAATGTCCCATTTTTTGAATCGACACGTTGAGCTTTAAGCCGAATTGCATTTACAGGATCTTCAGCCTGAAGAATCTTCTTGGTTGCTGAATCAAAATACAATTCATTATAAGTTCCCATTCCACGAATTGAACCATTTTCAACAACCATTAACTGGTTCGTTAATAATAAGAGGTCATTTAAATCATGGCTAACAACAAAAATGGGCAAATGAAATTTCTCGTGAATCTTCAATAGATATGGTATAATATTTCTTCTGAGTCGCTGATCAAGTGCAGAGAAAGGTTCATCCAACATTAAAATTGAAGGAGAACTAAGTAATGTTCTTCCCAAAGCGACTCGTTGTTTCTCTCCTCCTGAGCACTGCTGCGGTTTCTTATTGAGCAGATTTTCTATTTCCAACAACCCTACTACTTCATCGAATTGAATGGAAGAAGAATCTTTAAACCCATAAAGCAAATTCTTGCGAACAGTCATATGCGGAAACAATCGTCCTTCCTGAAAAACCATTCCCAAGTTTCGTTGTGGGGTCTGGACATTTATCTTGCAAGAACGATTAAAGACTTCTTTCCCCTGGATAATAATTTGTCCATCATCTGGTTTTTCAATTCCTGCCAACAACTTTAACAAGGTAGATTTACCATGTCCAGAAGGACCAAACATTCCAACTATGCCCCCTGGAATGAAAGTTTTTGCTCTAAGCCGAAAATCACCACGGCTATATCTTATATCAATATAAGCTGAATCGATCATGACTTCATTGATTTTAAATACCGCTTATTGACTAATTCCGAAGCCAACATGGCAACAAATGAGATAACAATTGAAATCAGCATTAACCGAAAAGCCTCATTTTCCTTACCTGGAGTTTGCATTGCAGAAAACAATGCTAACGGGATTGTCCTTGTCTCTCCAAAGATATTTCCTGCAAAAGTTATTGTTGCTCCAAACTCGCCTAAGCTTCTGGTAAAGCTAAGAAGGAATCCACTAACCAAACCGGGAAGCGATAATGGTAGAGTAATGGTAAAAAAGATTCGCCATTTGCCAGCACCCAGAATAGCTGCAGCATCCTCAAGTTGCTTATCAACCATCTCGATGGCTTGTTTCACAGCTCTTGCTGCTAATGGAAACGAAACAATTACAGAAGCCAGTACAGCTGCTTCAAAATTAAAAGCGATTCGAATTCCAAAATTCTCAAGTAGGAAATTACCCAACAGCCCATTTGAGCCGAGTAGTATTAATAATACATATCCGGTGGTTACCGGAGGCATTACCATCGGGATATGCAAAAAAGCTTCTACAACTGATTTCAGTTTGAAATCCTTTCTTGCCAGAAACCAACCAGCAATAACTGCAAGCGGCAAAGAGATAAACGCACAAAGCAATGCCACCTTTAATGAAATAGCAAGAGCCGAAAGTTCCGTTTCGGTTAAGCCTATATATAATAATGTATTCAATTTACTAAAAATGAATATTTCTGAAGTATCTCTTTTGCTTTTGCTGAATAAAGATAATCGTAAAATTCATTTGCCAAATCTTTTTGAGATGTAAGCACCCGATAATATTCAACAGCTTCATGAGATTCCTTAGAGAAGGTATAAATAAGTTTCACCTTTTTTGATTGTAATGCATCGGTTCTATAAACAATCCCAAATGGAATCTCACCCATTTCTACCATCATTAAGGCCGATCGGACATCAACCGTTTGAAATAATTTGGATGAAAGATCAAGCTCATAATATTCTAAAACCTGGATAGCATACTTTCCAGCCGGAACATAACCAGGATCGCCTATGGCAATTTTCACGTTAATGGTAGATAAAAAATCCCTTATATCGGATACTTCATCAGTACGTTTAGCAGAAGAAATTAGCACCAAATCGTTTAATGCCAATACAGACGTATTGAATGACTTTTCCTTTTCAATTAAATATTCAGTCCAGCCTTTATTAGCCGAAAGATATATATCTGCTTGAGCTCCCTGTTCAATTTGTCTTGCCAAAGTTCCGGAACCTGCTGTATTTAGCTTCACTATTATATCACGTTCAAGTCTAAAACTGTCAGATATTTCAGTAATCACTTCAGCAAGACTTGCAGCAGCAAAGACAGTCAACTCTTTCCCTCGCTTTTTCTTTTTTGAATTTGAGCAAGAGAACAATACAAGAACAATTATTAAAGAAGAAAGCAACCTCATAAATTCTTCTCCCAAAAATACATATTAGGACTACATTGATTATACCCCATTTTCAGATAAAGCTTCTGTGCAATACTATTATCCTCACGAACCTCCAGGTTTATTTTGCAGTAACCGTTTTGTTCAGCGAATACGTCAATCGAATCAAGTAAAAACTTACCAACTCCCTTACCCCTATAATTTGGGTGCACTACAAAATCATGAATATTAATTACAGGCATTGCTTTAAATGATGAAAAGTTCTTATTGCAATTTGCCAAGGCTACAAAACTACCTTCTGCCAAAACAAAAAAACCCAGATAACCTTTATGGTCTTTCAATCCTTCAATTATCCTAGGAGCCATGTCTTTACCCATAGGTTTTCCATTTCCCATTTCATCCAGCATATAAATATCAAGCAAATATATAAGACTCTTGCAATGCATTTCATTGTTCAAGTCAACTTGCAAAAAGGAATAATCCATATTTTTTTATCTTAATAAATCTGCAGAAAAGTTAAAGTATGAACAAAAGTAGTTTAAAAACCTTATTTTCGTAGGCTAATAATTATTGTAACAAAAGGTGAAAAAGAACCTCGTAATCATACCTACATATAATGAAAAGGAGAACATCGAAAAGATGGTACGGAAAGTGTTTTCGTTATCAACTCCTTTTGAATTGCTAATTGTTGAAGATGGATCACCTGATGGAACAGGTAAGATTGTAAAAGAATTACAAAAAGAGTTCCCTCAGAATTTACATATAATCGAACGCTCAGGAAAACTTGGTTTGGGAACAGCATACCTGACAGGTTTTAAATGGGCACTGGATCATAAGTATGATTTCATTTTTGAAATGGATTGTGATTTTTCGCATAACCCTGAAGATCTGGAGAAACTATTCCATGCATGCTCATCGGAAGGAGCAGACTTGGCAATTGGCTCAAGATATATTTCTGGAATTAATGTAATTAATTGGCCACTCGGCAGAGTACTGATGTCCTATTTTGCTTCGGTTTATGTACGATTGATCACCAGAATGAAAGTAATGGACATGACTGCTGGTTTTAAATGCTACCGTAGAATTGTTTTAGAAACGATTAAACTGGACAATGTTCGCTTAAAAGGATATGGATTTCAAATTGAAATGAAATTCACAGCATGGAAACATGGATTTAACTTGATCGAAGTCCCAATAATTTTCACTGAAAGGCAAGAAGGAACCTCTAAAATGAGCGGTGGTATTTTTAATGAAGCACTTTGGGGAATTCTTAAAATGAAAGTTAGAAGTTGGGGTCGAAAGTATCCTAAGCCATGAGAAAAATGAAGAATTAGAAGAAATCGAATTTAAAAATAATAAATGAGGCTACAGATTTGTAGCCTTTTCTTTTGAGATTCGTAAATTTATAGAAAGAAACAAAACTGAAAATCATGAAAACTATCATCACCAACGCACATATTATTAATGAAGGGGAACGTTTTTTTGGGAGTGTTCTTATCGAAGGAGAATTCATTAAAACAATTTTTAAAGATGAAATTGTTCCTGATGAAGTTTTAAAAAGTGCTGAAGTGATAGATGCCAAGGGCAGATATCTAATTCCAGGGGTTATTGACGACCAGGTTCATTTTAGAGAGCCAGGACTCACACACAAAGGTGAGATTGCAACAGAATCACGTGCGGCGGTTGCCGGTGGGGTTACAACCTACATGGAAATGCCAAATACCAAACCACAAGCTACTACTCAGGAAGAACTTGCTAAGAAATATGACCGCGCGGCTCAGGTGTCAGCCGCGAACTACTCCTTTTACATGGGAGCAACAAATGACAATCTGGACGAAGTTTTGAAAACTGATCCCCAAAAGATATGTGGAGTCAAAGTATTTATGGGCTCATCAACGGGGAACATGTTGGTAGATGATGAACAAACACTAGCCGAAATTTTTAAAAACTCCCCAACTCTGATTGCAACTCATTGTGAAGACGAAGCAATTATTCAAAGAAATACGGAGATTTATCGTCAAAAATACGGTGAGATTGTCCCCATTTCCCGCCATCCAAAAATACGCAGTGCCGAAGCATGCTTTAAATCTTCGTCGAAAGCTGTTGAACTAGCATCAAAATTTGGGACCCGCCTTCATGTTCTACATCTTTCTTCAGCTGAAGAAATGGCACTTTTTCAATCAGGTCCGGTTTCAGAAAAGAAAATCACGGCAGAGGTTTGTGTCCATCACCTCTGGTTTGAAGAGTATGACTATATTAAATACGGAACTCGTATCAAATGGAATCCGGCTATAAAATCAGCAGCTGACAGAGATGCACTTTGGGAAGCTCTTCTAAATGATAAAATTGATGTTATTGCTACTGACCATGCCCCACATACACTTGATGAAAAATCACACCATTACTTTAAGGCTCCATCTGGTGGCCCGTTGGTACAGCATTCTTTAGTTGCAATGCTTCAATTTGTTAATGATAAAAAGATCAGCGTCGAACAAGTTGTTCGAAAAATGTGTCATGCCCCTGCTGAACTTTTCAAAATTGATCGCCGTGGATTTATTCGTGAAGGCTATTATGCAGATCTTGTTTTAGTTGCTCCTGATAAGAACTGGACAGTTAATCCTCAAAACATATTCTATAAATGTGGGTGGTCACCTTTTGAGGATGTTACTTTTAATTATTTAGTGTCTCACACTTTTATAAATGGACAACTTGCTTTTGATCGAGGAATTATCGATGAGAATGTTAGGGGAAAGCGAGTGGAATTTAATCGATAGACTAAACTTATTCATCCGACAACTTCAGGTTATCGGATGAATAAGTTTACTAGTTTACAACAATAACCAAATATTTTGAGGTTCCCCAAAATTCTTTTGCATCAGTTATTATCAAGCTATCTACTCTTTCATTACCTACAAACTCAAAAGAGCCCGCAGCATGAGTTGTGATTATTTCAGCTTTTCTGGCATCAAGGCTAATTGACTCAAATTCTCTAATATCAATTTGTGTGAATACTTCAGGATTGAAGTCCTTTTTAAATTTAGCTGAACGACCAACCCCTAAAATACCCCCTTCTTTTTCAACAACACCATTTCCAACAAGCTCTTTCAGTTTCCCATAAATAAAAAATGCGGTATTCATCTCATTAATTTGCTCCTCAATCGCCAGTTCTTTCTCTGCAATAATCTGATCTTTAACAACACCTTCTTTCTCAGCTTGCTTAACACGCTTATTTAGTCCTGCAACATTTAAATAAAGCTTATCCAGTTCTGAAACTAACTGAGCAATTTGTGAGTCTTTTTCTTTAACCTGCCTACTTAAATAAAAAATTGTTTTCTGAAGACCTGAAACCTGACTGCTTGTAGAGTTCAACTCTTCCTGAAGTTGCACAACCAGATCTTTATTTTTCTGTAATAACTCATGAATTAACTTCACATCATCCATAATATCTGAACGGGCATCACTGGTAAGTTCAGTACCACTTATTGTTTGCAGCTTTACAAATTCTTCAATTTTTCGAATTGAATCAAGATTCTGTTGTATTTCATTCATTGTTGAAACAAATCCTAAAATAGTAGAATCCTTTTCCGCTTTTGACTGTAGAATGCTGTCTTGTAGTGATTGCATCCGGTCAATCTTACCTTGTTGACATGAAGTAAGAACAAAAACAGTGAGTATAAAAAGTAACTTTCTCATTTTACGAATCTTTGTTGAGTAGCAAATTTACGGCGCTTTTAATGAGGATAACAAGTTTTTGAGCAATAAGTCCTGTATTTTTGAGAATAATTTTACTTATTCGTCTCAATTCATAAAAAAATGACACCTAAAAAGATGCCATCCTATAATAATAAAGAATCAAGTTCAATACAATGAACTCAACTCTACTCCATAATTCTAACTAAACTTCTGCTTAAGAATTTCTTTAATCTGGTCTTCAGACTGTATACTACTTGTAGCATGAACCAGCTTCCCATTCTTATAATAAACCGTAAAAGGCAAGCCCATGAAAGCACTGCACTCAGGTGCATTTCGAATTACGGCTGCTTCGGGATGATCGAATTCCATATCAGCAAAAACAATACTGTTATACTCATGTCGTAACTCACTCATTGCACCATATACAGGAATGCACATTGGTCCCATTCGACCGCAACAAATCATTACATTCTCATTTTTAGAGATTAGCTTTTGGTGCTCATCAGCGGATAATACATGTTTAAGGTTTGTGTGAAGCATATTTTTTAATTTTATATATTTACATATCGAGATTAATCAATAATTATACCAAAAATAAATCTGCCAGATTAGCCGAAACTAATAAAACTGACAGATCACTATTGAAATTAAATTACTTCAATCCCTTGCTCTTTCAACATTTCGAGAGCAATATCTTTTAATTTATACTTTTGAATTTTTCCACTGGCTGTCATCGGAAATGCCTCAACAAAGAAAATGTATTTTGGAATTTTATAGCGTGCAATTTGTCCTCGACAATATTCCTGCACTGTTTCTTCATTAAGTTTTTGTCCAGCTTTTAATTTGATAAAGGCTCCAACCTGTTCTCCGTACTTCTTACTTGGAACACCAACCACCTCGACAGCCTCAATTTCTGGAAGATTGTAAAGGTAATTTTCAATTTCGCGCGGATAAATATTCTCGCCGCCGCGAATAATCATATCCTTAATTCGGCCTGTAATCTTAAAGAAACCATCTTTAGTTTTCACACCAAGGTCGCCAGAGTGTAGCCAACCTTCAGCATCAATTGCTTTTTGGGTAGCCTCGTCATTATTATAGTAGCCTTTCATTACGTTATAACCACGGCAACAAACTTCACCCTGAGTATCAGCTTCACATTCCTCCCCAGTTTCAGGGTTAACGATTTTCACTTCAACATTTGGGAGTTCGAAGCCAACTGTAGTTGCACGAACCTCTGGAGAATTGTGGGTGCGGGTGGCAGTCAGGCCAGGAGATCCTTCTGTTAATCCATAAACAATGATGATGTCTTTACAGTGCATTTTGGTCATCACCTGATTCATGGTCTCAATTGGACAAAGTGCCCCGGCCATAATTCCGGTACGTAATGTCGACAAATCAAACATATCAAACATTGGGTGATTCAATTCTGCAATAAACATAGTTGGTACACCATAAATTGCTGTACACTTTTCTTTTTCAACAGCGGCCAGAACCATCAACGGATCAAAATCTTCAGTAATAACCATTGCTGCTCCATGACTAATAATGGCACAAACTGCGAGTACACATCCAAAGCAATGGAAAAGTGGCACACATAATAGCAGTCGGTCATCAGCAGTATATTTCATACATTGCCCTGCCGAGTATCCGTTGTTCAAAATATTATGATGCGAGAGCATTACTCCTTTGGGAAATCCTGTTGTTCCTGAGGTATATTGCATGTTCACCACATCGTGAGGATCAATATCAGCTTTAACAGCTTCAAGCTCCAGATCATCCAGATGCTCACCAAGCAACATTAGCTCGGCAGTATTATACATTCCACGATGCTTTTGCTGACCAATGAATACAACATTCTCAAGTTTAGGGAATTTTTCAGACTTTAAATTACCTCGTGATTGTGTTTTCAGTTCAGGAACCAATTCAAAAATCATGTTCACATAATCGCTATCCCGAAACCCATCAATCAAACAAAGCGTATTTATATCCGCATTCTTTAGCAAATATTCCAACTCAGCCAATTTGTAATTGGTATTAATGGTAACCAGCACAGCTCCAATTTTTGCTGTCGCAAACATAAAAGTAGTCCAGTCTGGTACATTGTTCGCCCAAACACCAACTTTATCACCTTTGCCAATGCCAATATACATTAAACCTTTAGCCAGTCGATTTACTCGTTCGTTAAATTCAGCATATGAAAAACGTAGGTTACGATCGGGATAAACGATAAAATCTTGATCGGGAGTTTCGAAAGCGTACTTTTCAAGAATACCTCCCAATGTATAATCAAGTAGTTGCATGATTTACAATTTGGTTGAGAAAAAATGACTAAAACGGAGCATAAACAACTGCCAATATTTTAGCAGGTTTTTTATTTGCGGCATGCACATTATGAGATACAATTGAGTCTAAATAAATGCTATCTCCTTTTTTCAAAAGGAAAACATCTTTCCCATAGTTGATCTCAATCTCACCATCCAATACAAATATAAACTCTTCTCCTTCATGAGATGAAAGCATGTAGTCGGATTGTTCACTTGGCTCAATCTCAACAATAAACGGCTCCATGTGCCGACCTGCCTTGTCAGATGCAAGTGATAGGAAATTTAGATGCTCTCTTGATTCACTATTCTGCGAAACAAAACGTACACCCTTTTCCTTTTCATCTGAACGCATAATAACTGGACCGAGTTGGTCACTATCATCAAGAAAAGTTCCAAGCCTCACGCCTAAAACTCTTGCTATCTTAATCAACGGAGCTAAAGACGGAACAACTTTATCGTCTTCAATTTTTTTAATCAATGAGTTGTCAAGGTTCGTTCTTTCAGCAAGCTCCTCGATGCTTACTTTCTTTAATTCACGAATTTGCTTAATTTTCTTACCTACATTTTTTTCAGGAGCCATTTTTAGTCTTTTAAAAGTCTTGCACAAAAATAATTTTATTTTGCCGCTATACAAAGTCACAGTTTTGAAAATGTACCAGATGACTACAATTTGAAAAGGCATTTTATGGTTGTAGATTGCAAAACAAATCTGCTCATGAAAATAAACTTCAAAACATGAATGTCTCAAAACTTAATCAATTGGGAGCATACGCTGCAATATTTGTTCTGCTATCATGCTGTTTGATATTTGTTTTCAGATTAAACAATCTTCAAATGGCTGAATACTGGATGGGAATTGCATTTATGCTATCATCAATTCCATTGGCTTATCTCTTTTTAAAAGCACTTCAAGCAGAAAGGCCAACTTTGTACTATATTCAGTTGGGATTAATGATTGGGTTTATTATTATTGAATTATTATTGGACTATATTTTAAAAGTTAATTTTAGACATACCCTGTGGATGGCCATAACATATGTAACTTTCTTTTTTGCAGCAACTGGAGGTATGATAGGCATTGCATCTCAAGCGGGAAAACTATGGTCAATCACAACAATAATTCTATTCTTAATTATGGCCGCTCTGGCTTTTTATCAGCGAGCAAAAATGGGAATGTAGCTTACTTAGTGAAAGACAAAGATCAATCCTTAACTGAATATTCTGAAACTATACTATTTTTGCTATCACAACAAACCAATAGCTTATCCAATGACTAAACTATTTAAATTTATGTTTTTGCTGCTTGCAATAACTGCAGTCTCATGTACAAGCTCAACCAAAGAAAAACCGAGTAGCAAACCCAATGTCATATTAATAATGGCTGATGATATGGGTTATGAATGCCTTAGCTGCTATGGAAGTCTTTCCTATTCAACACCAATACTTGACCGGATGGCCTCTGAAGGAATTCGATTCTCCAATTGTGTGTCGCAACCTTTATGCACGCCTTCAAGAGTTAAAATTATGACCGGGCAGTATAACTACCGCAATTATACTCATTTTGGATATCTGGGATCAGACAATTACACCTTTGGCAACCTTATGAAAGATGCCGGATACGAAACATGTATTGCCGGTAAATGGCAATTGAACGGATTAGCCTATAAAGATGAAATAACCAAGTGGGCTGATAAAACAAGACCAAATAGATTTGGGTTTGATGAATATTGCCTTTGGCAACTTACTCTAGAAAAAAAGAAAGGAGAACGCTTTTCAAGCCCGCTATTTGAACAAAATGGCAAGGAAATAAGATTAGGCGAGAATGATTATGGCCCAGATGTTTTTTCAAACTTTGTCATCGATTTTATTGAACGTAAAAAAGACAAGCAATTTTTTGTTTATTATCCGATGGTATTGGTTCATGATCCGTTTGTTCCAACACCCGATTCCGACACCTGGGATGACAAATCGATTAGCTATAAAAACGACACCACTTACTTCAAAGATATGGTGGCATACACCGACAAGATTGTAGGACGAATACAAAATAAATTGAAAGAGCTAAACATTGATGACAATACAATTATCATTTTTACTGGCGACAATGGAACCCATCCATCGATTTATTCAAAAATGAAAGATGGGAAAATTAAAGGTGGAAAAGGAAACACAATTGATGCCGGCACGCATGTTCCATTAATTGCGTCATGGCCTGAAAGAAATAAAGGAGGAATGGTTTTCGAAGACTTAATCGAGTTTAGCGATTTCTTCCCTACCCTTGCTGACATTGCAGAAACGGAAGCTGAAGCTGATGGAAAAAGTTTTTATCATTTATTAGCTGGTGAGAATTATACGCCTAGAGAAACCGCATTCGTCCATTATGATCCCAGGTGGGGCAAAAATGTTAATCGCTTCAGAAATCAATTTGTAAGAACTACTGACTATAAGCTTTATCAGGACAGGAAGTTTTTCAATTTGAAGAATGATATTCTTGAAAAGATGACTTTAAGAACAGATTCTTTAACAGAACGCGAGATTTCAATTAAAACCAAATTAGAAACAGAACTTAAGAAACACCCAAAATTGAAATCTACTAAATAAAAAAAGGGCTGTCTCTCATCATGAAAGGCAGCCCAAATATTTTAAGTCAACGTGAGTTTACACCCATTTCAAATAACGAAAATCCTGTCTGTGAGGTAAATGCTCATTTTTTGGGAACATTCTTAGAGCATAATTGTATGCACCTGGTGTAACTAAATTTAAATTCATGGTATAAATGGAAAGGCCTCCCTCGCTATCAACAGACTCAAACTCAATACTGTCAATCAGCTCAGGTTCTCCCCCTAATCCATTCTCAGTAATCACGATTTCCAATCCTACTTCTTCAGGTGAAAGCCCTTTTAAATCAACAACAACCTTTGCAGGATAATCTTCACCCATCCGCAGCGTATTAGCAATACCATCCGCAACCTGAACATCTTTCACTTCTATATCATCCCATGCAGTTGCAACTTTATTTTTCCAAGTTGCTAATTCACGGGCAATTTTAAAGTCATCGGCAATTAGTTTATTAGTACGTTCTGCTTGTGGTATATAAAAACGTTCCTGATAGTCACGAATCATTCTACTTGTTGTGAAATTAGGCGCTACCTGGGCAATTGTTTTCTTAATGTAAGAAATCCAACGCTGCGGAACACCTTTCATATCCCGATTATAGAAACTTGGAAGAACGTCGTCTTCAATAATATTGTAGATTGTTTCAGCATCCAATTCATCTTGTAAGTCCTGAACCTCATAAGCTCTTTCAAGCGGAAGAGCCCACCCGGCATCTTCTTTATAACCTTCAACCCACCATCCATCAAGAACAGAAAAGTGAAGAGTTCCATTCATTACTCCTTTTTCTCCACTTGTTCCAGATGCTTCTAAAGGTCGGGTTGGTGTATTCAGCCAGATATCAACCCCTTGAAGTAACATCTTTGCCAGATTCATATCGTAATTCTGAACAAACAAAATTTTACCCAAAAATTCAGGACGTTTGGAAATCTCAACAATATGCTTGATCAAATCCTGACCAGCTTTATCTGCAGGGTGAGCTTTACCAGCAAAGATAAATTGAACCGGACGATCAGGATCATTAACAATTTTTGAAAGTCGTTCAAGATTACGAAATAAAAGATGAGCCCTTTTGTAAGTTGCAAACCTACGCGCAAAACCAATAGTCAATGCATTTGGATTTAACCTACCTAAAATCTCAGTAATTAATTTTGGATTTTCATGACGCTTCATCCAGTTATCCGCAAAGCGTTGCTTCACGTAATCAATCAACTTTAAACGAAGGTTTTGTCTAAGTGACCAGATTTCTTCATCGGGAACTTTGTAAATCTTATCCCAAAGATCAAAGTCAAGTTGGTTATCGACAAATTCCTTCCCAAAATATTTTAAATGAATTTCTTTCCATTCTTTAGCTGTCCATGTTGAATAATGAACACCATTTGTCACATATCCAATATTTAGTTCTTCCGGCAAAAAGCCTTCATATAAATGTTTCAGAATGTCTTTTGAGACATCGCCATGCAGCATACTAACCCCATTTGTACCTTGTGATAAATTCGAGGCTAAATAACTCATGTTAAAATTGTCTTCATGAGGAGCAGCCTTCCCAAGTTGTACAAATTCATTCCAGTTTAAGCCAATCTTTTCCGGGAATTTACTCATGTATGTTTGGAACAAATCCTGATGAAATGAATCATGTCCTGCAGGAACCGGAGTGTGAGTAGTAAATAATGTTGACACGCGAACGACTTCTTTTGCTTCAGCATAAGTCAGCCCCTGATCGTTGATGAAATTATTTAGACGCTCCAAACCAATTAAAGCGGCATGACCTTCATTGCAATGATAAATATCGAATTGACCATCAAGTTCCTTCAATAATCGAATACCTCCAAGACCAAGCAACATCTCCTGCTTTAAACGGTTTTCATTATCACCTCCATATAAATGGTGAGTAACAAAACGGTCTTCTTCTGAATTTTCTTCAAAGTCGGCATCTAATAGATAAAGGCTAACAGCACCTACTTTAACTTCCCACACGCGCGCTTTAATATTACGCCCAGGATATTCCACTTCTATAGTTACCCAGTTCCCATTTTTATCGAATGCGGGCTGCACTGGTATTTTTGAGAATTGCTGAGCATCATAGTTGGCCATCTGATCTCCATAAATTGAGATGGTTTGTTTGAAATACCCATAACGATACAACAGCCCAACAGCAACTAAATTTGCTTTTGAATCACTGGCTTCTTTTAGGTAATCCCCTGCAAGAACACCCAAACCACCGGAGAAAATCTTAAGACTATCGTGTAATCCATATTCCATACTAAAATATGCGATCTTAGGTCCTTGATTATCTTCTCTCTCTTTCAGATACTTTTGAAGATTTGCATATGCAGCATTCATTTTGTTCATGAAAGATTCATCTTCCTCTAAATCATGAAAATGCTGATAGCTTACTTTTTCGAGTAATAAAACTGGATTATGAGCACATTCCTCCCATATTTCAGCATCAATACTTTCAAATAAATCGCGGGCTTCATTATTCCAAACCCACCATAAATTTCGACTTAACTCTTTTAATGGATTTAGATTTTCCGGTATACTCGATTCTACAAATAACTTTTTCCAAACTGGCTTATCCACAATAGGTTGTTTAATAAATCTAACACCTTTAGTATTCATCGCAATATTAAATTGAATATTAAAAACACACAAACTCATCAAAAGGCATACTTGCACTTGATGTGTTGCAAAAGAAATTAAAAAAAAGCTTCCCTTAAAATTTAGTACAACAAATAGATGTTAAATTAAGTTTCTAATAATAATCACGTTACTGACTTTGTCTTATCAGTGACTCGCTTCTTTTTAGCTGTTTTTTTTCGTTTTGAGGATTGAAGTTTTTTAATCTCAGCTTCGTACTTTTTCAATTTCTCTTCTTTCTCTTCAATTATTTTATTGAGAGCTGAAATTTCCTGCTCAACTTCATTTTTTGGCACCAGACTATTTAGCCTGATTTTAAAATCACTAAGTACATTCATGTAATTTATGAATGCTTCATACGGACTTTCAAATGGATTAAATTCATTACGCACATCTCCATCTGAAAAGAACTTTGTACTCATATAATAAAAGTGATCGCTCACTTGTAAATAGCTCCAATCTTTCAATAACTCCTCATCCTGTAATTGATCAATTCGATCCTGTAATTCATACAATTTATTGAATGCATCTTGCTGCATTTCATTTCCAAGCCATGCCGTTAGGTCGCGCTCTTCATCAGCCCACGAAATACTAAAAGGTACACTTACTGCTGAGACAGGCTGATATTGCTCTGCAACTTCAGTAGGAGTAGCAAACACTAAATCTGATTTTTTAAAAACAGCTGTTGGTAGTTCCTTCATAAAATCAAGAATACCAGTCTCTGCAGACTGATGCTCACCTAATGTTTCATAATCCAAGAACAAATTGATAATCTCGTCCTTTTCATCATCACAAATCCATTCAACAAATTTATTAGCAGTCAAAGGATACTCATTCCATCCTTCGTTAGAAAATCGGAATCCAATATCATCACTCAATTTAAAATTCCTCATTAGAACTTTAAGCCGGGGATTAATTGCATTGCAATACAAAAAGTTTGGAGATTTCCATCCAAGAATATGCTTTGGACCTTCAGTAAGCATGGCTTTATATCCTAAATCAGCAACAACGGCTCCTATTTCGTCGGAATAAATCATCTCCGTATTTCTGAATACCTGAGGTTTTTGTCCAAAATATTTTTCGATAAGATCGTCATGCTTCTTAACCTGTGCTTCAAAAGCCTCTCTATTTTTTAGCGAGACCAATGAATGAGAACAAGTTTCGGAAAGAAACTCAACATGTCCGGTTTTTGCCAAAGCCTGAAATGATTCTAAAACTTCAGGAGCATAAAGCTCAAACTGATCAAGGACAGTACCCGTAATTGAATAACTAATTTTAAACTTTCCCTCATGCTTTTCAATAAGATCAAGCATTAATTTATTAGCAGGAATATAGCATCTGTCAGCTACTTTTCGCAATATGGTTTCATTGGAATAATCATCGTAATAATAATGATCATTCCCAATATCAAAAAAACGATACCTGCGATAACGAAAAGGCTGGTGAACCCTAAAATTAAAACAAATGGCTCTCATATCTTTTTATTTTTTATGCAGTTTTTAAAGCTTTCTTGTAGACTTTCATCACATTCTTTGCTGAATTTTTCCATTGCAAGCTATCAACCTCTTCTTTTCCATACTTCATAAACATGTTCCACATTGAAGGGTAATTCAACAGTCCATATATTGCATCAGCCATAGCATGTGTATCCCAGTAATCAATTTTTACCGCATACTTCAGTATTTCAGAAACACCTGACTGATTTGAAATAATTACCGGAACATTAGTTTGCATAGCTTCAAGTGGTACAATACCAAACGGTTCAGAAACCGATGGCATTACAAAAACATCACTCATTCGAAACATATCAAACACATCATCTCCTTTTAAGAACCCGGTAAAATGAAACTTATCCGTTATTTTTAATTCGGCAACACGTTTAATCATGGCATTCATCATATCTCCACTACCTGCCATTACAAAACGGACATTGTCCATTTTTTTAAGAACCATGTTAGCCGCTTCAATAAAATATTCCGGACCTTTTTGCATGGTTATACGACCAAGAAAGGTGACAATTTTGTCATCAACTCCTTTTTTAAGTTTGATTTTCTCTTCCTGACTAACCGGCTCAACAGCATTATAAACCGTAGTTACTTTGTCAGGATCAATACCATATTTTTCAATAACAATTCGCCGGGTAAGATTACTCACCGTAATAATTCTATCAGCAGCATCCATTCCCCGCTTCTCTATCTCAAAAACCTGAGGATTTACACTTCCTCCACTCCGATCAAAATCAGTAGCATGAACATGAATAACTAAAGGTTTTCCCGACGCTTCTTTAGCCGCAATTCCAGCCGGATAGGCCAACCAATCGTGTGCATGGATTAAGTCAAAATCACTGTCATTTGCAATAGCTTCTGCAACAACAGAATATTTGTATATCTCATGAAGTAAATCTGCGTCATATTTACCACTGAAGCTTAATTTGCCCTCAGAATCGGTTTCGATAAAACGTGTTTTTACTGAATGCTTTTTGCTGCTCAGTTTCCAAAATTCTTCGGGATCAACATAAGGTACAATTCCTGATTCGATTTCATAGTAATCAATCTTCTTCTGAAGATCATTAAATACAACTCTTTTCCTAGTTATTGGAATATCATTTGCACCAATAAGTTTCATGTTTGCTTGATCCTCATCTCCATAAGCCTTAGGTACAACAAAAATGACATCAACATCTTTGTATTCTGCCAATCCTTTAGTTAGTCCATAGCAAGCTGTGCCAAGTCCTCCAGAGATATGAGGCGGAAATTCCCAACCAAACATTAATACTTTCATACAATAAACTTTATTGTGTATTATTCTTCAAAATTCATTACCATTTTATATGCCCTTATAACCGCTGCAACACTCCATGCCTGCGAGGTTGCCCCCTTTGACGCGTGCGGTGGATTTCCATTGTATATTTCGGAAATTGTACCAATACAATGCTCTGTCATTTCTTCCTCGAAGCCTTCCATAATCCTTTTAACAAAAGGTAAGCCACCACGCTTATGAATTTTCAAATACCCCTCGACAAAGAACAACATCAACCACGGCCAAACTGTTCCTTGATGAAGTGCCTTTTCCCGTTCAGTAATGTTTCCTTCACATATTCCTTCATAATTAGGATTTCGTGGTGAAAGACTTCTTAATCCTCTTGGGGTTAACAATTCTTTTTTTGCGACACTTAAAATGGATTTCTGTTTTTCCCTGTCAAGTGGCGAATAATCCATTGCTGCAGCAATAACCATATTTGGTCTTAATGACCAATCTTTGAAATCACCTTTTACAACATCAGCCAAATAACCCAATTCATCATTCCAGAATTCCTGGATAAACGATTTGGCAACCTGTGACGGGAAATCTTCCCATTCCTTAACAAAATCACTATCTTTTTCGGCCTGAGCCATTTCTAATGCAAAACAAATAGCATTGTACCACAACGCATTAACCTCTACCGGAGTACCTGATCGCTGCACTACTGGTTTTTCATCAACATATGAATCCATCCATGTTAATGCGATATCCTCATTATTTCCTGATATTAGCCCATTTTCATCCATTACAATTCCACAGCAGGTTCCTTTGCGATAAGCATCAAGAATCTGTTTCATTGCATCACCATACTTCTCCCAAATCTTTTTGCTGTCTTTAATTACATAAGAATATTGTTGCAATGCCCAGAATAGCCATAATGGAGAATCCATACAATCATATTCTAATCCATATTTCCCATGCATTCGAGGCAGCAAACCATCCTTTAAATCAACAAGCTGAGTATCTATTACATCTTCAAATGTTTCGTAATCGTCCAAGTCAAGGGTCAGTCCAGGCAATGCAACCAGTGTTTGACGTATACGCGGCCCGTACCAGGGAAATCCTGCAATTATATCAGTCCTCGAATTCTTTCGTACAACAAATTGCTGCGCTGAATTACCTAAGCTTCCCAGAAATGAATCACGTGAAATACGCTTATTTACCTCTCTGGTAAATTTCGACTTTATCCCATTCGCATTAACTTCTTTTGTTGAAGCTGAAAAAACAATGCTTTCACCTTTTTGAATGGGTACTTCAAAATAACCAGGAACAAAAAGATCTTCCTGATAATCATACCCTCTATTTTGTTCTTTAAGATATTCTATATTATTATACCAATCTGGCACAGGAATAAATTCATTCTCTTTAGATAGTTGCATGTGGAGGTATGGGTAACCATCATACATGCGAATTTTAATCCCACTATTTGCTGGTTTATATTTTGTATGAGCATACAAATTAGCTTTGCTTAACGCATGAACATTACGAAAAGCCAGGAATGGTTTAAACCTCAATATTGTCGGCGAATTTGCCTCAACAAGTGTGTAGCGAATTAAAATCTGTTGTTCATTCTCAACCAAAAGGCGCTCTTTTGTAAGAATAACTCCTCCAACGCGATAGGTAGTTTTAGGAACACCTTCAACCTGAAAATCCCTGATATACTTATGGCCTTTGGGTTCATAATGATCACCTTCATATTTGTGAATTCCAAGATTGAATTCAGAGCCATGCTGAACGACAGTCTCATCTAATGATGATAACAGGACGTGCTTCCCCCCGTCAAGTTCATCAAGCGGACAAATTAACAAACCGTGATATTTACGTGTGTTACATCCCGAAAGCGTTGTGCTTATATAGGAGCCTGCACGATTTGATCGGAGTATTTCGCGTTTTAATGAATACTCTAAATTGATCAATTGGTTTTTATCAAATTTCAGATAGCTCATATGTATAAGACTTTGGTCTAAAACCAGTTTTGAAAGCTTGTTTAGAATATTGGTCAGGAAGTGAGGTTGACGCTACAAAATTAAATAAACTTATCTATATTTTTTTCGTCTCCAGACTGACTGTCAATCAATTCTCTTTCAAAATGTATTTTTTCATTCTTTAAGTTAAGAAAAGGAAAAATATTTATTAATCGTTTAATTTTATCTAAGTTATATAACAGGAATTTCCTGTATGATTCTGAGTTCGGATTAAATGCACGGTGTCCTTTTGCTTTGTTCAGTTTTATAACATCTTTCACAATTTTTTTTGTCTCATTCGTAAACATTAAATTGTGGAATTTGCCCCAAATATGCTCAACTGCAGATTCGCTTAAATGCAATAAATCGGGGGCATAAAAGCGATAATCTCTCAATTCATCCATCATGATTTCATAACTTGGAAAGTAGGCACATTTATCTTCGTCAAAACTTTTTATTAATCGATCAACAGCCAACAATAAAGTTGATTTACTTAATTGATTTCCGACAGCTCCATCTTTCCAATGACGAATAGGACTAACAGTAAATAAGACTTTTAAGTTTGGGTTAAATTTCCATAGATCATTTAAAAGATGTTTATACCGCTCAGTAATTTCATCAGGAGAAAGTCTTGTTCTACTAAATTCTGAAGCTGGAAATTTGTGACAATTAGATACGACTTCTCCCGTTTTTTCCTGGTTGTAAACCCAAGCTGTTCCAAAGGTTACAAACAAATAATCGGCTTCTTTTAAATGCTGACTGGAATAACTAAGTCTACCATTAATTTTCTCAAGTGTCTCTTTTTTATCAATAGATGAAAATCGACTATGATGATCAAAACTGCCCCAAATACCATTCTGTACAAATAAATCATCTTCAGCATAAGGTTTTGCATTGATTAGGCGTGTTAAGCTTTTCGCAATAGATTCGGGGTTGTATAATATCCCAAACGGGTTTTGATCTACCTGAAATTTTAAATTCTCAAGCTTATTACCAATATTCTCAGTAAAGCAAGAACCCAACATCGCAATTTTATGCTGATAATCAATTCTCCATCCAAAATCAGATAGGTCAACTTCTGTAAAAAACTGATTCATTAACGAACACGTTTAAAAGGTTGTTTCTTTAAAATAACTGCTGTGCGTGCCGGAAGATACAAATGCAATTGATGTTTACTAGTTAGTCCGGCCATTGGTCTGGTGTAATAGGTCATATTCGAATCCAAACGATCCTGACCACCAAACCGCCCCTCATCTGTATTGATAATAATCCTGAATTTTGACGGTTCATATGCAATACCATAATCGGTATACGATTGAACCGGATGAAAGTTAAACACGACCAGATAATCACCTCGTTGATATACCAATACTTTATCTTCCTTATTATCGTAACACCAATTCACTTCAGGAATATCCAACAACTCAACTTCTCTTACCCAGTTTATTAATGCTTTATCAAAATCAGAAAGCCAATGATACCTTAGTGTTTCATTTTCTGAAAGCGACCAAATTCGACGTGCATTCTCAAACGACCAGTCATTTCCTTCCCTCGGAAAATCAATCCATTCAGGATGCCCAAACTCATTGCCCATAAAATTCAGGTAGGAACCACCAGCACAGGTCAATGTAGCTAAGCGAATCATTTTATGCAGTGCAATACCTCGGTCAACAATTAAATTTTGTTGATCCTTTCGCATACTGAAATACATTTCTTTATCGATTAATCTGAAAATGATTGTTTTATCACCAACCAAAGCCTGATCATGTGATTCAGCATAACTCACCACTTTCTCATCCATTCGCTTTGAAGTAAGCTCATGAAAAATCTGACCCATGTCCCATTCGTCATCAGGAATCTCTTTAATGAGTTTAATCCAGAAATCGGGAACACCCATGGCCATCCTATAATCAAAGCCATATCCTCCGTCTTTTATCTTCATGGCAAGGCCGGGCATACCACTCATTTCTTCAGCAATTGAAAGTGCATTTGGATTAATCTCATGAATCAACTTATTGGCCAAATAAAAATAACTTACTGCATCTTCATCCACATTCGGATTATAATAATCTGCATATCCGGTAAAAGCTTTTCCGAGTCCATGATCAAGATAAAGCATGCTCGTTACACCGTCAAACCGAAAACCATCAAATTTGAATTCTTCCAACCAGTACCTGATGTTCGACAACAAAAAGTGAAGTACTTCATTCTTCCCATAATCAAAACAGTATGAATCCCAGGCAGGATGCTCACCACGGCTGCCATCGTGAAAAAACTGATATTGAGTGCCGTCATAATTCCCCAAACCTTCAACTTCATTTCTCACAGCATGCGAATGAACTAAATCAATAATTACAGATAAACCCATTCCATGAGCTTCATCAATCAACTGTTTTAATTCCTCAGGAGTTCCGAAACGAGAAGAGGGTGCAAAAAAGCTGGAAACGTGATAACCAAAACTTCCATAATACGGATGCTCAGGGATGGCCATTATTTGAATCGTATTGTAACCAGCATCCTTAATTCGTGGAAGCATTAATTCGCGAAATTCATTATAAGTATGCACTCTGGCCTCTTCCCCAGCCATACCTATATGACTCTCATAAACCAAAGGAGCTTCAGTACCACGATCAAATTCCTTATGATACCACTTATATTCTTTTTCGGGCTGCCAAACCTGTGCATTAAAAATGAGGGTATCTTTATCCTGAACCACACGATTAACCCATGCAGGAATACGCTTTCCTTGTCCACCTTCCCAGTGCATTGAAAAAGCATAAAGGTCTTCATGGTGTAGTTTATCTTCTTCGAGGTTCAATAACCAATCTCCATTTTCGCCTTTTTGAAAACGATAGGCTTCTTCTTCCTTCCATTTATTAAAATTTCCAACTAAATAGATCGCATTAACATTTGGAGCCCAATCACGAAATACCCAGCCATCAGCAGTTTTATGTAGTCCATACCAAAGATGTCCACTGGCAAATTCATTCAAAGTACCTGAGCCTTTTAACTCCTCATACTTTTCATGCGCTTGCTTATATCGGGAATTAATTACTTCGGCATGTGGTTCAAGCCCGGGATCATTTGAAATTAATTTGAACTGCTCCATACACAAGGTTTTTTCTAAAGATAGAAAACATCTCAGAAATTTTTATTGATGAAAGGCAAGTTATTTTTTATTTATTGAAGTAAGAAATATGGGTAAAGTTGACTTAATCATTCTCCTCTAATTGAAAAATATCCTCAACATTTACTCTAAAATGTGATGCAAGTTTTAATGCCAACAAAGTAGAAGGCACAAATTTCTTCTTTTCAATCGCATGAATAGTTTGTCTTGATACTCCAATTATATTGGCAAGATTCTCCTGACTCAGGTCGTACATTGCCCGATAGACTTTTAGTTTATTATTCATGCCAGTTCTCCTTCAAATTGCCTCTTTCTAAAAAAGAAAATAATTAAGAATAATGAAACTGGAAGATTGATTACAACATCTATAGAAAGCTCAACTTCTCCAAATATGGAATATGAAACAAATAGAATTCCCAAACAGATTATAAAAGTAATCCATCCGGTTTCAAACCTTAACATTTTATACCATTCATCTTCTTTTTTCTCACGAGATAATGCATATAATATAACACCTCCGACAGAACATAAATTCCAAAAGAGTATCCATCCTTCAGACCAGTATTGTTTAAAATACTGATCAATCGATTCTTCTCCATTTAGGTAAGATTCAAAAAAACCTTCTCGAAAATCATCAAGTCCTGTGAAAATAAAACCTAAGAAAAATAAAATCAATCCAACTTTCTTAAAGTAATTTGGCAGTAGTTGTGTCTTCATTGTCAATTATTAACGTCAATATGTAAAGAATACATTACAAATGTAAAATAATAATGACAAAACCAAAAACTATTCTAACTTTTGCCCAAGTTGAAAACCAAACTTAATTCGCTCAATGAGATTTTCGATTCGTTTCACACGTGTTTCAGTACGCTTGGCTTCATTTATGTAACTAATAATTGTACTCTTATTATATGGAGATAACTTTTCAAACTTGTTTTTCAATTCCAGATCATCATCCAGCAACCATTGAAAGTCTTCTGGGATTTCTATCTTTCTTTCCTCAAGATTTTGTTCCAATATTATTTCAACCTCATCTCCTTCATGCTTGCCAATTGAGTCCCTAATTTCTTTGCGGATGCTAATAGCATGTTCTCCGTCACCCATCGGGATCAGACTGCCTTCTCTGTAAAATCCATCAATCCAGCTTTTAATACGGATAGGACCATTTGTTCCAAATTCGTCTTTCCCAATGAAAGGGAAACCAGCATAAATTCCACCTCGCTCAGGGGCAAATAATGTAGTTTTATATTGATAGCGTTTGGGTTTCATTGCAATTTTATTCACCTGCTAATTCAGATTCATCATTTGTGTATAAGAATAGCAAGTTTCTTTTTAAACCTTCATATTTTGTTCGTTTAACAGCCGATTTTCGGAACAGTTCATTAAACAAGGGTTTATCCATGTTCAGCCATTCCTCTTTTGTTAAAGCCATTAACTTTGGATGCGGTTCAAATTCTGGTTCGTTATGGGGCACTGATTTCAAATTCCAAGGGCAAACATCCTGACAAATATCGCATCCAAAAACACGATTCTCAAATTGTCCTTTCAGACTCTCATCCAGTTCGCCTTTTAGCTCAATAGTTTGATATGAAATGCATTTTCTTGCATCAACGATATATGGCTCAACAATTGCTTTTGTGGGGCAGGCATCAATACATCTGGTGCAAGTTCCACAATGATTTCGAACCGTCTTTTCATCGGGTTCAAGTTCTAAATCCAAAATAAGTTCGCCAACAAAAAAGAAGCTGCCGTGCTCAACCGAAATCAGATTGGTATTTTTTCCTACCCAACCTAGTCCCGATTTTGTCGCCCATGCCTTATCTAATACTGGCGCAGAATCAACAAATACCCGACCACTACATTCCCCAATTTCATCCTGAATAAACTGGAAAAGCATCTGAAGCTTTTCCTTCATCACAAAATGATAATCTTTACCATAAGCATATTTCGAAAGAATTGGGGCTTCCGAATCAAGTTGTTTTTCTTTAGGATAATAATTCAGCAAAACCGAAATAACTGATTTCGATCCCTCAACTAATAATCGTGGATCAAGTCGCTTTTCAATATTGCGGCTCATGTAATCCATTTCGCCATGCATGCCCTTTTGCAACCAAGACTCCAATGGTAACTTTTCCTTAGGTAGATAATCTGCTCTGGAAATACCACAATCTAAAAAGCCAATTGATTTTGCTTTTTCTTTTATACGAATGGAAAAATCTTGCTGCATTACTGTTTAAGGAAATTGTATGGCAAAGTTAATTGATGAATAGAAGATAACAAACATGAACCATTTTTGATCTTCACCAGAAATAAAAATCCAGACTTAAATGTTGTCTTACAAATCGATCAATGAAAATCAAAAGTTCTTTAAACTTATCAAATATGACTTGAATTTATTGATAATTAAATCAAAAAAATCTATTTTCAGCAAAACAACAAGCTTGAGATGAAAAAAAACCTAATTGTATTTTCTGTACTTTTATTTTTCACCCTAACCACAATTGCCCAAGCATACCTCCCCAATGCATTAACGACTATTAAACTCTTTCCTGTCAAAAAAGAGGCAAAATGGGGATTCATTAACAGCTCAGGAGAACTAATCATTGACACCGAATTTGATTATTGCCACCCATTTAAAGAAGGGATGGCACTTGTTGAGAGGGATGATGACATCTGGTTTATTGATGAACAAGGGAAAAAAGCGTTTGAAAGTCCGTTCTCAATGAGTTGGATTGTAAGTGAAGGAATGATCCGAATTATTCTTGATGACAAAGTTGGATACATCAATAAAAAAGGAGAAATAATTATTGAACCAAGCTTTAAACAAGGAGGAGATTTTACGGAGGGCTATGCATGGGTTCGTACAATAGATACAGATAAGGTAGGCTTCATTAGTAAAAATGGGAAGATGGCTATAACAGCTGTTTTTGAATATGCCGGAGATTTTAAAGGTGGATATGCTCCTGTTCGTCTGGATGGGAAATGGGGATACATTGATCGGAATGGAAAGCTTTTTAAAAATCTAATCTATACCCTTGCAAATAATTTTTCTGAAGGGATAGCTCCAACCTGGAAGTATGGTCCCGACTTGAAGTATATTAACAAAAAAGGAGAAGAACTTTTCAGGCATCGAATTTACGAACCTTCTCAATTGCCCAAAGGAAGCTGGAAAGTTCCTGTTTGGGGTTTTCATGAGTCAAGGATAAAAGCAAAAAACACCAATGGATTAATTGGTTATTTAAACGACAAAGGAGAAGTGGAAGTCGATTTTCAATATTCGGATGGTGGTAATTTCTCAAATGGTCTCGCCCGTATAAAATCAGGAAGTAAATGGGGGTATATTAATCGAAAAGGGAAGGTTAAAATATCTGCTCATTTTGATTATGCCGAAGATTTCAATAACAATATCGCAGCAGTATATCAGGGAGGTTCTAAAGAACAATTCGAAGAGAAATCGCAGCAGGTCAAACTGGGATACATTAATCAAAAAGGTGAATTGATTTGGCCTTATTCTAATTAAACGTCTACCTGAAAGTACAAACAAAAAATCCAGCAATGAAAAATATCCTAAATATTATCCTCCTACTCCTTCTTCCTTTTAGCCTGCTTGCTCAAAATCCAATGGAATATAATGGCGATTGGCAATTAAACAAACGGCACGGTCAAGGGAAAATGATTTATTACGATGGATCAGTCTATGAAGGGCAATGGCAACGTAATAACCAACAAGGACAGGGCAGCATGAACTTTTCGAATGGTGAAATTTATGTTGGAAATTGGACAAATGGAACGATACAGGGCAATGGGACTTACTCCTACAAGAATGGTGAAAAATTCGAAGGACAATTCTCCAATGGATTGCCCCATGGAACAGGAATCTACTCTCTTAAATCCGGTGATATTTATTCTGGTGAAATCAATCAGGGAGTTATTAGTGGACAAGGACAAATGACTTTTGCTTCTGGCAATAAATACGAAGGAAGCTTTATTAACGGAAAAATGCTTGGGTCAGGAACAATGAATTAAGACCGTTGCAAGGTAAAAACATTACGAAACTACGATAATAATACGCTA
>CBDVCE010000061.1:0-30529 GCA_965372405.1 uncultured Sunxiuqinia sp. | reverse complement strand
ACTGACTCTTTTTTGATACCTCGTGGGCTCTGCCCCGGGGTAGTTCATTAATTTTCTGAAGACTGCTCGTTACTCAAAAGACAATACTTTTCTATGCGTCTTATCTGATCCCGGAATTAAAACTGCCTATGGGAATCACATTGTTGAGATAGACTTTAAAGGTGATACTTTGCAGCATTTTCAAACAGGGAAAGGCGGCTGTGATAAAATATTCCATCATGATTTAATGTTGGATAATCAATCAAATATTGTTGCCTTAACTGTTGAAAATCGAAAGTTTGACTTGTCCTCAGTTGGAGGGAGTAAGGAAGATTTAGTTGCTGGTGACGGTATTCAGATATTCTCCAGAAATGGAGAAAAAATTTGGGAATGGACTGTTTTTGATGTTGCTGATCCTTTAAGTGATCCTGACATATTAAGTACGAAGGATGATTGGATGCATGCCAATAGCATCAGTTACGATAAGGACGGGTATTTTCTGATCTCCTTCTATAAGATCAATCAGATTTGGAAAGTGAATTCACAAACAGGCGAATTAATCTGGAAGCTTGGAGAAAATGGCGATTTCAAACTGACTGCTGAATCTACCTTTTATGGACAACATTCTGCACATATCAATAAAAACGGACACCTCATGTTTTTTGATAATGGCTTGAAAAATAAAATATCAAGAGCTGTATCATTTGATATAGATGAGCAGGAAATGAGAGCTAAGATGATAATTAATGCTCCATTGCCAAATGAAATGCATTCACCTCGTATGGGGAGTGCTTACCTTTTTGACTCTAATAAAATACTACACTGCAGTTCAAATAATGATCATGTTATTGCTACCGATTTGAAAGGGAATGTTTTGTGGCAATTTGAAACTGGTGGTCTGACATATAGAGCTCAATATATTGAGGATTTGAAGTAACTCAGAAACTCATCAGATAATTAGAATATTTGCCTTTTTTGGTACTGAACCACTTTCAGAAATTACATAACATTACCCGACTGATCATTAAAAAATAAATCAATGAAATTAATAAATCTTGTAATCTGCATTTTTGCAATAAACCTATTGGTTTATTCTAACCAGACTTATTCTATTGGAAATGATTCAGCAGATGTTAATTCATCTATTGCTATCGAATCTGAGGTTCTAAGGGTAATGTTCGATAAATCGTTTCCAAGAATTATTCATTATGAATGGAAATCAAGTGGAGATCTCTTATTTGGACAGGAAGATAAGTTAACACATTTGAAAATTAACGGGGAACTTTACAGTCCAAAAGTAACATCTACTGAAACTGAAAATTCAATAAATTATATTCTTGAGATACCTGAAATTAGTGTTGAAATAAAAGCCGAATTCAGAGTAGTTAAAAATATTGTTGAATTCAATGTTACTCAGATTGAAGAGAATGGTACGTTCAAGCTAAGTACTTTTGAAATTCCTGATCACAATTTGCTTTCAGTTCGAAGTAATCAGCCTGATGCTTCTTTTTCCGGTGCTAAAATGTATACCGCTGTAGCTGGGAATGGCGATCATTTTATTCCTCTAACCGAGGAAACTGAGTCCGACAGTATTCCAGTAGGTTTTTTATATAGCATTGTAAATACTAAAAGTCTGGCTGCAAGTATTTGGAGCAATTCTGTTGAAGAAAAAACAGACAAGAATAGAGTTCTAAAGCAAACCGTTATAAAAGATACTTATCGAAAAACGGGTATTTGGTGTGGATCCTGGATTTACCGTGCAGATGGAATGACTGTGACCGATCCACTGCCAAAAGCAAAGATTGTTTTAACTAACGATGCGAATTCTGACAATACAGTTGATTGGCAGGATGGTGCGATTGCTTTCCGAAGCATAATGAATATTCCTTTGGGAAGTGATAAAGTGAAGGAATTGGTGGTGCAGCGTATTCCTATGAATTTTGCTAGTCAGGCAACAAATCCGTTCACAAAAACACTTGATGAAACAAAACGAATTTCCTTGTATACCGATAGTTTGGGTCAATATGTAATATTGAAAGGTTATGGATCAGAAGGTCATGACTCTAAACATCCAGATTATGGGGATATTGGAAAGCGACAAGGTGGCGCTAAAGATATGGAGATGCTTTGTAAGGCAGCTAACAAGTACAATGCTTTTATGGGTGTGCACATTAATGGTACCGAATCGTATACCGAAGCAGCAGCGTTTGGCGCTCTTATAGATAGCACTAAGCCGGGATGGGATTGGCTTGATGCTTCTTTTTACATCAATAAACGCCTGGATGCATCATCAAACATGCGAATGAAGCGTCTTCAGTCTCTTAAAGAACAGGTGCCTTCTCTCGATTTTATTTATTGTGATGTTTGGTATGCTAAAGGAAGCTGGGATAGTAGGAAGCTTGGACGTGAAATACAATCATTAGACTTAGTCTTAACAACCGAATTTCCAATGGATCATGAATATGATGCAGTGTGGAATCATTGGGCAGTTGATTTTGACTATGGGGGCAAAAACATTAAAGGATTTAACAGCCAGATTGTTCGGTTCATTCGTAATCATCAGAAAGATACCTGGATTGCACATCACCCTTTGCTTGGTGGCTCTGAAATGAAAGATTATGAAGGCTGGCAAGGGAGAAATAATATTGACAGCTGTATTTGGATGACCTTTAATACAGGCTTACCCACAAAATATTTGCAACACTTCCCAATTTTGAAATGGGAAGAGAATTTTATTGAGCTTGAAGGGAATGTGAGCATAAACAATAATTCAGGAAATCGCACCATTATAAAAGATGGACGCACTGTTTTAGATGGTGATGCATATCTTCTCCCATGGAATCCGATTAGCGAAGAAAAACTTTACCATTGGAACTCAAAATCTGCCACAAGCACCTGGGTTTTACCGAAAAGTTGGAGTGATAAGCAAACTGTAAAGCTTTACCAATTAAGTGATACTGGACGATTGTTTAAGAAGAATTTAGAAGTAAAAGATGGGAAAATTACGATACTGGCAGAAGCAAATACTCCTTACGTAGTTTATAAAAATGAAGCAGAAGCAATTGCTGAAATGAATTGGGGAGAAGGAACAATGATCAAAGATCCGGGATTTAATAGTGGCAATTTAAAGCATTGGAATATTGAAGGCTCTGGTGCTTCTGTTGTAAGAAACGAAAAAGGGCAGCATGAACTGCTTTTTGCTGAAGGAGCTGCAAGTGTCAGTCAAGATATTACAGGATTAGAGGCTGGTTCGTATTATGCATCTGTATATGTATCGACATCCGAAAACAGAAAGGCCACACTTGGAGTTACCAACTTTGGGGGTTCTGAGATTAATTCCTATTCAAAAAACTCATTGTGGAAAAATTACATTGCTGCTGATTCTAAAAGTGGTACAAATATGCAACGAATGTATGCATTTTTTGAGGTGCCGGAAGGCCAATCAACTGCAACTATATCTCTAAGTGCAGATGAAGGATCGTCTCCAGTTATTTTTGATGATGTGCGTGTTGTTGCTCGGGAGTTTACCCCGACAAAAGCCGATAGTATTTATTTTGCTGAAGATTTTGAGAACAATACCGATGGATTATTCCCATTTATTAAAGGGCCATCAGGAGGAATTAATGATCCTCGAACACATCTTTCGGAACGAAATGATCCTTATACTCAAAAAGGCTGGAATAAAAATCTGATTGATGATGTAATCAATGGAAATTGGTCATTAAAAGTACATGGTGAACCAGCAGGATTAATTCTTCAGACAATTCCTCAAGCGCTTCGTTTTGAAGCTGGGAAAACTTATGAAGTTTCTTTTAATTATGAAGCAACATCGGCAGATTATGCCTTAGTTCTAGGAGAAGGTGTCACATCAAACCTAAAAGTAACACTTCCTTTTGCAGATATTCCCACAGCTTCAACATTTACATTCATTGCAAATAAATCTGGTAATTCCTGGGTTGGAATTGAGAAACTTATAGATAGTGAAACTGATTTTGTGTTGGATGATTTGATCGTAATTGAAAAATAGAATTATTTCAAACAAATGATCCTACTAATTATTGCGGGATTACTTTTCATTTCTTTTTGTCTAATTGTGATTGATGAAAAATATCCATGGATATAGTATACTGTTCCGTATAAAGATGCGTTATTTGCATTTGTAGAGATAGATAGCGAAAACATTCACATTAATGGTGTCATAAGTTCGGTTGTTAGATCTGGATCTGATAAATTAGGCTATCCCAAACGCCCAGAGAATAATCAAATTATTCCGGGTATTCGAAGTAGTGATATATCGTATTAATAGTGCATATTATGAATAGAATAAAATTAACCCTGATCTTGGTTTTCGTAACTTTTTCGGTTGCATTTTCACAAGAAAGTCTCAAAGTAGTATCATACAATATTTGGAATGGTTTTGAGTGGGGAAAAGACTCTGCTCGCAAAGAAAAAGTATTGGAATGGATCGATACCCAAAAGCCTGATGTGGTTGCTCTGCAAGAATTATGTGGATATACCAAAGAGAAACTATCAGAGGATGCAAAGGCATGGGGACATCAATACTCTGAATTACTTAAAACTTCAGGATACCCTGTTGGAATTACCTCCAATAAACCCATTAATGTTAAAGAACGGATTTTGGAAAATATGCATCATGGAACCTTGCATTGTAAAACGCACGGAGTCGTTTTTTTAGTTGTCCATTTTTCACCTTTTAGTTACAAGAAAAGAAATGAAGAGGCAGAGATAATCTTATCTAAATTGGCAGAAATCAGGGAAACACAAGATAAATATATTGTCTTGGGTGATTATAATGCAGTCTCACCATTTGATGCTGAATATTATAAAGGCAATGAAGAGATGATGGCTTCTTTAAAAGAATCTGAGAAAAAACATGAGCATGTCCAGAACTTATTTCTTGATAACCTGGAGTATGGAGCAATAAGCTCTTATTTAAGTTTTCCATTAATTGATGTTGTGCAAAAGTACACTACTGGGTTGGATCAAAGAATTTCATGCCCTACACAAGTGTTTGAGGAAGAAAAAGGAGAAGGTCGGAACCCTAACTCTAAGCGTATTGATTATATTTTGGTTTCACCAGAATTGGGAAAGCTATGCATCGGAGCATCCGTTGCAAATGGTTTAGAAACATTTTATCTTTCAGATCATTACCCAGTAATTGCGAAGTTTGATAAGGCTCAATAAATTTAGATCAATATTCGATTATGATAGATAATAAAATTTTGTTTTCAAGTGGATTAAAAGAAAGGGTTAATTTATTATTCATCTTGATCGTGATGCTGTTATGCACAGGAAGTGTAAAAGCACAACAAAAACCCAATATTATATTCTTACTTTCTGATGATCAGGTGAATATTGCTACCGGTTGTTACGGAAACAAACAGCTTGAAACTCCTAACATGGATAGGCTGGCAAAAGAGGGAGTGCTATTTGCAAATCATTACAATACTTCTTCCATTTGCATGGCTAGCAGGGCGTCTATTATGACTGGAATGTATGAATACAAAACAGGCTGTAATTTTATGCATGGAAACATGCAGGCTGAGATGTTTCAAAGAACATACCCTGTGATTTTACAAGAGGCTGGTTATTATACTGGCTTTGCTGGTAAATTTGGGTTTGAACTTGATTCAGAAAATGATTCCAAGATTGAAGATGGACTTCCCATTGGTTATTTTAACAACTGGGCTGGTGGTCCCGGACAAACTCATTACACAACAGCTAAAAACATACACATTGCTAAGTATGCCGGGAAATACCCTCACAGTTCCAGGGCATATGGAGCATGGGCTGGTGATTTCTTGAAGGAAGCAAAACAAAGTGGCAAACCATTTTGTATGTCAATTAGCTTTAAAGCACCTCATTTACCTTTTACTTCTGATGCCTATTTTGACCATGTTTATGCTGATAGAAATTATAAAAAACCAGATAATTATGGTAGAAAAAATGCAATACATTTAGCGCCTCAGGCTAAAACAGGACGTCAATATAAAAGCTATAACTTTTGGAGAGAGTCTGAAGAATCGTACCAGGAAGCCATTCAAAAGTATAATCAATTAATTCATGGTGTTGATTATGCTATTGGAATGATCCGTAAACATCTGGAAGAGCTTGGTCTTTCTGAAAATACAATTATCATTTTTACTAGTGATAACGGATATAGTTGTGGGGCGCATAGTTTCGCTGGTAAAGTTCTCCCATACGAAGAAGCATCCAAGTCACCATTAATAATTTTTGACCCTCGCTTAGCTCAAAAGAAACGAGGTGTAAAGCGTGAAATAGTTTCGGCAAATATTGATATGGCACCTACAATTTTAAGTCTGGCAGGGATTGAAATTCCAGGAAGTATGGATGGTGAAAATTTGCTTCCCTTGTTAAAAACTTCCGATGCTATTAATCGGAATTCAGTTTGTTTATTAAATATGTGGGGGAACGATGAAATTCAGGAGATGTCGGTGGTTACAAAGGATTGGAAATATATATACTGGCAATTTGAAGATAAGCGAATGAAGCCCACAGAGGAACTTTTTAATGTTGGAAATGATCGTTTGGAAATGGAAAATCTTGCTGCAAATAACGAATATCAATATAAATTAAAAGAGATGAGAAAGCTGTACGATAAACACTTTACTCATCTTGTTGAAAATGCTGTTGATTTTAATGATTATAGAAAATATGAGGTGCTTTTTAACCGGAAAGAAAATGTTGGTGCAAAAGCGTCCTATTTAAGAGGAACTGTTGATTAAATGCATTTATGATAAATAGAATAAAACTATGAGAATTTATTTTCTAATCCTTGTTGTTTCACTTTTTACAATCTCCTGTTCAATTTCAAAAACAGAGAATACAAGAAAACCCAATATCATCCTGGTTATTACAGATGATCAGGGTTATGCAGATTTGTCGTGTCATGGAAGCCCTGATGTGTTGACTCCTCATCTGGATAAATTAAGCAGTCAGGCTACCAGGTTTACTAATTTTCATGTTAGCCCAACATGTGCACCTACCCGGTCAGCCATCATGTCAGGGAAATACCCTTTTAAGAATGGTATAACACATACTATTTTGGAAAGAGAACGTATGGCTCTTTCCTCAACAACAGTTGCCGAGGTCATGAAATCATCAGGATATACAACAGGTATATTTGGGAAATGGCATTTGGGAGATGAACATGAATACCAACCCGGACAAAGAGGATTTGATGAAGTTTTCATACACGGTGGAGGAGGAATTGGACAGGCATATGCAGGGTCATGTGCAGATGCACCAAACAACAGTTATTTTGATCCGGTAATTAGGCATAATGGCAATTTTGTGCAAACAACTGGATTTTGCACCGATGTCTTTTTCAAACAAGCCTTGTCATGGATTAAAGAAAAAGGGAATTCAGATGTTCCTTTTTTTACTTACTTAACACTCAATGCACCACATGGTCCGTGGCATGCTCCTGAAAAGTATAAGAAGAAATTTATAGACCAGGGGTATCCCAAAAATGCACAGGGATTTTATGCCATGATTGAGAATATTGATGATAATATGGGCATATTAATGGAGAAGCTGGAAACATGGAATTTGAGTGACAATACGATTTTGATATTCATGTCGGATAATGGCAAAACATGGGGCGGTGCTAATAATGTGCACGGGGCAACCTATAATGCTGGAATGCAGGGAATGAAAGGTTCAGTACTCGAAGGAGGAACTCGTGTCCCATTTTTTATCCGTTGGAAAGGAAATGCAACACCAAACAAGGACATAGAGACTTTGGCTGCACATATTGATATATTACCAACACTTGCTGAAATCGCAGGTTCTGATGTCTCACAAGTGAAAGGATTGGATGGCCGTAGTCTACTCCCTCTTATTGATGGTTCAGAAACTAATTGGGATGATCGCTTTTTATTTTTTAATGGAGCAAGATGGAAAAAATATCTTGTTAAAGACTTTGATAAACCTAACTTTTTCACGCATAATAAGGATGAGGCAAATCCTGATCATTATAAGTTTGTGAACTTTGCTGTTCGTAGCCAAAATTTCAGGTTCGTAAATAACAAAGTGCTATATGACTTTAGTAATAATCATACCGATACTACTAATGTTATTAAGGATTATCCTGAAATTGAAGCAAAAATGCAGGAAGCCTACAGTCAGTGGTGGGATGAAATGCGCTCATATATGATTAATGAGGAAGAATCTCTGGAAAAAGAGAAGCCATATCATATCGAATATCACAAACAAAAAGCAACAGCGGGGATACCTAAATGGATAGAGCCTATATTGTAGGCTTTACTTTCTAAATGAGATATAACTTTTAATATTAAGTATAATGAAAAACCGAATTCTATTTCTTTGTATAATTACTACTTCACTAATGCTTTTTTCATGCAAGTTTGAAACTCCTCCTCAAAAACCGAATGTTATATATATTCTTGCGGATGACTTGGGGTATGGGGAACTTGGTTGTTTTGGACAAGAGATAATTGAAACTCCAAATATTGATAAGTTAGCAAAATCAGGAATGAGGTTTACTCAGCATTATTCTGGAGCACCAGTTTGTGCACCTTCCCGTTGTGTATTGTTGACTGGTAAGCATTCAGGACATGCTCAGGTTAGAGGTAATGATGAATGGAGGGAGAGAGGAAATGTTTGGGATTATCGGGCAATGATTGCTGACTCAACACTCGAAGGGCAACGACCAATGCTTGAAGGTACAGAAACAATTGGAACAGTAATGCAAGCTGCAGGCTATAGTACTGCAATGTTTGGCAAGTGGGGGCTAGGAGCACCACATACACACAGTATTCCAACAAAAATGGGTTTTGATCATTTTGTTGGGTATAATTGTCAACGTTTGGCACATACCTATTACCCTGTTCACTTATATAAAAACGATGCACGCATATTTTTAGGAAATGATACCATTGCTCCTAACACGAAGTTAGCTGAGGGAGCTGATCCCAATAATAAAGAGAGTTATAAGAATTATAATCTTAAGAATTATTCATGTGATGTAATGTTTAATGAACTTAGCAAGTTTGTAGATGATAATCAGAACAATCCATTTTTCTTATATTGGGCAACACCTATTCCTCATGCTCCATTGCAAGCACCTCAGAAGTGGGTTGACTACTATATTGAGAAATTAGGAGATGAGAAACCTTATTTAGGAGAAAAAGGTTATTTCCCTCATCAGCATCCACGGGCAGCATATGCTGCAATGGTCTCATACCTGGATGAAAATGTGGGTAGGCTTGTTCAGCAGTTAAAGGATCTGGGGATATATGACAATACTCTAATTATTTTTACTTCTGATAATGGAGCAACTTATAATGGTGGAACAGATTCTCAATTTTTTAATAGTGGAGGATCTTTGAAATCTGAATATGGAAGGGGAAAAGGATTTACATATGAAGGAGGAATTCGTGCACCAATGATTGCATCCTGGCCTACCAAAATAAAATCAGGAACTGAATCTGATCATATCTCTGCCTTTTGGGATGTGTTGCCAACGCTTTGTGAATTGGTAGATATTGAAGTGCCAACAGAAACTGATGGAATTAGTTTTTTACCAAGCTTGCTTGGAGATGCACAAGTTGCTCATGATCACCTTTACTGGGAGTTCCCATCATACGGAGGACAACAAGCAGTAAGAATGGGAAAGTGGAAAGCCGTACGTAAGGATATTTTTAAAGGAAATATGGCTATCGAATTATATGATTTAGAGAAGGATATTCAGGAACAAAACAATATTGCTTCAGAGCATTCGGAACTAGTAAAACAAATGGAAGAGATATTGACAGACGAACATGTTGAACCAAGGATAGAGCGTTTTAGAATCAAGCAGCTTGGAGATGTAAAGACAAATTGAATGAAAGGGCAATAAGAATAAAGTATCAAAGTTCTCGACTAAATTATAAAGCCACCTATCAACAGATAGGTGGCTTTATAATTTAATTTCAATTGTCAGAAATAAGTGAGTTTCATATGTTGTTTGAATTTGTAAAAAATATAATTATATTTGACAACCATACCGGAACAGACCAGAAGAGTGTAGTGCTAACTATTTAAAAAACCAATAAAAACCAATAAAAACCATTATCATGAACAAGCCAGTTATATTATTATTTGTATTTGTTTTACTACTGATTAGTTCATGTCATAATATCAATACAAAAGATAGAGTAAAGGAAAAGTCGAATAATGACTATGATATGCGTGTTGATTTAAGTCCTTCCAGACTTACAATTGCCATGTGGGATTTTTCATGGCTTTATATGCATTATGCAGGAGCTGAATTTGAAGATTACGATAAGGTAACAACAGAGCTGATTGAGCGTGGATTCAACACTGTTCGTATCGATGCTTTTCCGTTAATCATTGGCAAACTTGATAGCCTTAATCAGAAAATAACAATTGAGGGTGATCCTCTTCGGAATTGGGGGCAGAGCGACAAGGATCGAAAGCATGAAATTGTGAAAGAGCTAATCGAATTCATGACAATTACCAAGCAGAAAGGAATTTCTGTAATTCTGTCTTCATGGGGATTTGGAGCAACGGAATTTCCCGACATAAAGAAAGAGTATGCAGATAGAGCAACCTTTATAAAAGCTTGGGAGAAGGTGATCGATATACTAAAAGAACACGATTTATTAGATCATGTCCTTTATGTCGATTTTGATCAGGAATTTCCATACTTCAGCCCGTTCTCTACTGAATTAAACAGATTGGGACAGGTAGCGAAAAGTAAGAAAATGTCTGCTCAGGAGGCTATGGAAGCTGCCGGTAGTGTTGAAAGTAATTTCGAGAAACTACATTGGAATCCGGCACAGATGAATTTTGTGCGTGACTACTTCAACGGTACATTAACTCATTTTCAAAGGAAATACCCGGAGATGCGCTTTACATTTTCCCTAACCAGTTTTTGGAAAGAAGTAAGGGCGATGAATTTAAAATCGTTAGATGTTCTGGAACTGCATATTTGGCTGACTCAAAGTGAGCGTTTTAATACTCGTTCAGGCTTTAATGGATTGAAGAAAGACAGGGGAGATCATGATTATAAAGACTACATGGATCGACTCAATAAAACCATGAAATCAATAAGACCAATGTTGATGAAAGATATGCATAACCGAATAGCATACGCACGTGATTGGTCGGAAGAAATTGCAGCGCCTTTGGTTACTACTGAATCATGGGGTCCTTGGTGGCATATGGATCACGATGATTTGGATTGGCAATGGCTTTATGACTGGTGTGAAGAATGCATGGAAATTTCATCAGATTATAATATGTGGGGAGTAACGCCCTGGAATTATAGTCATCCATACTGGGAGAATTGGAGCAATGTAGAGTGGTATAATCGGGTTAACAATCGTTTTTTAGAAAGGACACAATAAAAACACGAATTACCCGAAGGAAAGACATACTCCAAATGGTAAGCTGCAGGCACATTATAAAGCCATAAATATTAAAAGAAATGGAAAACAATAGACGCGAATTTA
The DNA here is from genome assembly GCA_965372405.1 of uncultured Sunxiuqinia sp. Lineage (GTDB taxonomy): Bacteria > Bacteroidota > Bacteroidia > Bacteroidales > Prolixibacteraceae > Sunxiuqinia. The sequence continues at coordinate 19,028 of CBDVCE010000061.1, read as the reverse complement.
TAAAAAAAACTTCCATTATTTCAGGAGCAATGATGTTGCCTGGATTAGCTAATGCTGCTTTTCAACAATCAAAAAAAACTGATAATAATCCCATCAGGGTGTCGCAGCTCAAAAAACCTGTTGCCATTGCCATGTGGGATTTTAGTTGGATTTTAAGGCATCACCGCTATGGCGAATTTGAAGATTGGGATCAGATCTTATCCGAATTGGCCGAGCGGGGATACAATGCAATTCGAATGGACGCTATGCCACAATATGTTGCAGCCAATTCAAATGGTATAGTTGAAACTGAATTCAGAAGCGTTAAAGAGGATTGGAAACCAGCTATGTGGGGGAATGATTATACCATGAGTTTTCGTCCCCGTGAGGCACTACTGGAGTTTCTTCCGAAATGTAAAAAATATGGTATTAAGGTTGGTCTGGCTACTTGGTTCATGCGCCATGGCACAAATAGAGAAGATATCTTTTTGGAAAAGGGTGGTTTGCTGCGGGCATGGGATGAGACCCTCGCATTTCTTAAGTCCAATAACCTGCTAGATAATATCTTGTATGTAGACTTATTAAATGAATATCCTAATGTCCATGGCTATGATTGGTTGAAAAATGAACTAAATAAACGTTCCAATTTTGAAAAATTTAAATTGGGTAATCCTGAAGCAAATATACCTGAAATAGCAGCCGAAAATGAAGATGGTAATCTACTTCGACTATTGTACCATAGAGAGTTTATGAATTCGATGATTGGTAATTTAAGGGGGAAATATCCTGAGCTGGATTTTTTCACCTCATATGATTCAGGCATGAAACTAGAGGATATTGATTGTTCTCAACTTAATGCACTTGATTATCATATCTGGTTCAATCATGCAAATCGCATACCGGGCTTAGGAGATATTGGCTCAAGGAATCAATCCCTGAATACGAAAGATATTTATACCAATCTGCTTAGATATTGGGATGAAAACAAAAAATCTCTGGTTGATTGGATGGAGGGTCGAATTTCCGACATTGCCCAAAAGGCTTTGAGTAATAATATTGTTTGTGGAAATACCGAAGGTTGGGGTCCAATTCTATGGTATGATCATCCTGAACTGGACTGGAAATGGGTAAAAGAAGCTGCTGATATATGTGTTCCCATGGCTTTGCAACACGATAGCTATAAATTCATTTGCAGCTCGAACTTCACTCATCCACAATTTAAAGGCATCTGGGAAGACGTGAAATGGCACAGGCAAATTACTTCCAGAATAAAAGAATAAATAACTAACCAAATAACCAATTAAAATTTCGTGCAATGAAAAATCTAAATTTATTTACCTTGATTTTTTCTCTTATGCTTTCTGTTTCAGCATTTGCGAAGGAATATCATGTTTCAGTAAATGGGAACGATGAAAATACCGGAACTGTAGCAAATCCGTTTAAAACTATTTCAAAAGCTGTTGAGTATGCCTACCCGGGTGATGTAATAACCGTTCATGAGGGAACTTATCGTGAATGGATTAATCCGATTCGGAGTGGAAATAGTGATTTGCAACGTATCGTTTTTCGGGCAGCTCCCGGTGAAAAAGTAAAGATCAAAGGTTCGGAAATTATTACCGGATGGAAGAAACTTGAAAATGGTGCTTGGAAGGTAGAAATACCAAATTCATTTTTTGGCGATTACAACCCATATAAAGATTCAATTAATGGTGACTGGTTTGGTCGTATGGGAAGAGTACATCATACCGGCGAAGTTTTCTTGAATGGGAAATCTTTTTGGGAAAAGTCAAGTTTAGATGAGGTTATAAGTCCTAAACCAGTTGAAAATCCAAGGTATGCTGAGGGATCTACTTATACCTGGTATTGCGAAAATAATGATGAGACAACCACTATTTGGGCAAATTTTCATAAGTATAATCCAAATAAAGAATTGGTGGAAATTAGTACCAGATGGACATGTTTTTATCCTACACAAAAAGGAATTAATTATTTGACTATAAAAGGATTTGAAATTAGTCAGGCTGCTACTCAATGGGGTGCCCCAACAGCCCATCAGGTGGGAATGATTGCAACACATTGGAATAAAGGGTGGATTATAGAGGATAACCAGATTTTGAATTCAAGGTGTTCAGGTATAACTTTAGGAAAAGAGAAAAGTTCAGGTCATAATGTATGGTCGGCCGATAGAAGTATTGATGGCTCTATTCATTATATTGAGTGTACTTTTAATACTCTTCGAATAGGTTGGGATAAAGAAAATGTGGGCTCACATATTGTTCGTAATAATGAAATATCAGAATGTCAACAAACTGCAATTTGTGGTAGTATGGGTGCGGCTTTTTCAATTATTGAAGGAAATTATATTCATGACATACACTACAAGCGACAATTCAATGGTGCAGAAATGGCTGGAATAAAATTTCATGCTGCAATTGATGCGACCATCAGGAATAATAGATTTCACAACTGTAATATGGGATTGTGGCTCGATTGGATGACTCAGGGGACTCGCATATCAAGTAATCTTTTTCACGATAATGATCTGGATCTCTTTCTGGAAGTGAATCATGGACCGACCATTGTCGATAACAATATCATGATATCAAACAGAAGCATTGCTACTTGTTCTCAAGGTGGGGCGTTTGTGAATAATCTGATTGGTGGTCGTATTCACGAGTGGGCCGATGGACGTTTTACGCCTTATCACTTGCCACATTCAACTCAGGTTGCAGCACTTTCTACCATTTATTCAGGAGACGACAGGTATTACAATAACATCTTTATTGGTGTAGGCGATGAAACGGGTCGGAAGGACGAAACTGATTATGGAACGGCAAGATACAACGATGCTAAATTGCCGGTGTTTTTTGCGGATAACATTTATTACCATGGAGCTAAGCCGTGTGATGCGGATAAGAATCACAAACGATCTAATACATTTAATCCTGATGTAAAATTAGTTGAAGCTGAAGATGGGGCTTATCTTCACTTACAATTAAACGATGAATTTTTCAAGAACAAAGGCGAAATAATTTCAACAGCAAAATTGGGCAAAGCTAAAGTTCCGAATGCTGTCTTTGAAAATCCAGATGGTACTCCAATTGTTTTCAATAAAGATATCTTAGGAAAAATACGAACCAATGAAAATGTAATTGCCGGACCTTTTAAATCTATGAAAAAAGGGGAAGTTACTATTAAAGTCTGGTAGCATTAAAGTTTAGCTTGTAAATATTAATTAAAATGAAGGAAATAAAGCTGTTGACAGTGTTGTTAATACTGCTAGTGATGAGTATTGCTATTTCTGCAAAAGAATACCATGTTGCTAAAACAGGCAACGATAAAAATAACGGCTCACTTGAAGCACCATTTCTAACCATTCAGGCAGCTGCCAATATTGCTCAACCAGGCGATGTAATTACAGTTCATGCTGGTACTTATCGTGAGCGGATTGATCCTCCACGTGGAGGAACAAGCAATGACAATCGTATCATTTATCAGGCAACTAAAGGTGAAGAGGTAATAATTAAAGGCTCAGAAATTATTTCAGGTTGGACTAAATCAACCAATGGACTATGGACCATTACCCTGAATGATGAATTTTTTGGTGATTACAATCCCTATAAAGATGTTATTAAAGGCGACTGGTTTATTAGCCGCAACCGGGAGCATCATATGGGGGAAATCTATTTAAACGGACAGGCGATTTATGAAGAGGTCTCAATAGAGGAAACTATAAATCAGTCAATGTCGTGGTGTTGTGAAAGTGATGAAAACTCCACCACACTTTGGGTAAATTTTGGAAATGAAAATCCCTCCAGCTCACTTGTCGAATCCAATGCTCGTCAAACATGCTTCTACCCAAGTAAGACCGGGAGGAACTACATTGCTGTTCGTGGTTTTATCATGCGCCAGGCGGCTTCTCAGTGGGCAGCTCCAACTTCGGAACAAATAGCCATATTGGGCACCAACTGGAGCAAAGGCTGGTTGATTGAGAACAATGTCATAAGCGATGCTAAGTGTGTTGGCTTGTCACTCGGTAAACATGGCGATGAATTTGATAATACATCTCAGGACGGTGCCAAAGGTTATGTAGAAACAATTTATAGGGCACTTGAACAAGGATGGTCAAAAGAGAATATAGGTTCTCACATCGTCCGTAATAATACGATTCACGATTGTGGTATGGCAGGAATTTGCGGTAGCATGGGCTGTGCTTTTAGTGAGATAACTGATAATCACATCTATAATATACACGTTGACAAACCTTACAGTGGTTATGAAATGGGAGGTATCAAATTTCATGGAGCAATTAATACACTCATAGCCCGTAATCGTGTAAATAATTGTTCCCGGGCACTCTGGTTAGACTGGATGAGTCAGGGAACCCGTGTAACTCAGAATCTTTGCTACGGTAGTTTTTCTCGCGACGACATACATGTTGAGGTGAATCATGGGCCTTTTGTTATCGATAATAACTGGTTTCTTTCTACCGGTTCAAGAGAATGTATTTTGGATGGTTCACAAGGTGGTGCTTTTGTGCATAATTGTTTTGCCGGTATCATTACCCCTAAAATTCATGGTCGAAAAACGCCATACTTTAAACCGCACACTACTGAAATTGCAGGCATAAAATCCATTCATGGAGGAATAAACCGCTATTATAACAATCTCTTTTTAGGCTCTACCGGTTTAAGTTTATATAATAAGGAGAATGCGCGTCAGCTGGAAGCTTCGGGAAACGTTTATTTGGGAACTGCAGTTGCATATAAGGAAGAAACCAACAGTATTGTACAGCCTAACTTAAATGCTGATTTGAAAATTATTGAAGAGAACGATGAGGTTTATATCGAGATGACACTTCCTGAAATGGAAGCAGATCAGTCAAGGAAAATCATCACAACTCAAATTTTAGGTCGTACTATAATTCCCGATCAGGAGTTTCTGAATTACAATGAACAGAACCTGATAATAAACACTGATTACTTTGATATACCATACGATGAAAACAATCCTGTAGCCGGCCCGGTTTTATCAGCTAAAAAGGGCAGGATTCGCCTTAAGGTTTGGCCTGGTACTTCATATCCAAAGTAATACCAATTTTTATTGAAATGTGTACAGAAGGCTTATATCGTTAATCGTATTAATTTCTTAAGTGAAATTGTCAGAAAAATTATCGCAACAAGCATACAAATAAAACTACTAAATTTTTAATAAAATGAAACTACAATATTTATTTTTTATGATTTTTGCATGGATGGTATCCATAACTGTTTCCGCCAAAGAATACCATGTGGCTAAAAGTGGAAATGATACTAATGATGGAAACTTTGAATTACCTTTATTAACAATTCAGGCAGCGGCTGATATTGCTGAACCAGGCGATGTTATTACGGTTCATGAAGGCGTATATCGTGAAGAAATAACGCCACCAAAGGGGGGCTTGTCCGATGATAAGAGAATAACTTATCAAGCTGCTTCAGGTGAAAACGTAACAATCAAAGGATCGGAGATTATTGAAGGATGGATTCAGGAAAGCAACAATATTTGGAAAGCAGAAATACCGAATATTTTCTTTGGTGATTTTAATCCATATGCTGATGAAGTGACAGGTGATTGGTTTAATGGTAAAGGACGAAAACACCATACCGGATGCGTTTACTTAAATGGAGAGTGGCTTTTTGAGGCTGCCGACAAAGAAGACCTCTCTGAAAAAAAGTCATGGTTTGCAGAAGTAGATGATAACAAAACAACAATTTGGGCACAGTTTGAAGAAAATGATCCGAACAAAACCCTGGTTGAAATTAATGTCAGGCAAACTGTTTTTTATCCCAGAAATCCTTTTGTAAATTATATTACCGTAAGTGGCTTTAAGATGTGTCATGCAGCACCAAAGTGGGCACCACCTACTGCAGAACAAATGGGTCTTATTGGTACACACTGGAGCAAAGGATGGATTATTGAGAACAACAAGATCTCCCATTCGATAAATACGGGTATTTCCCTGGGGAAATATGGTGATGAGTTTGATAATTTGGCTCCAACTGCAAAGGCTTATCTTGATGCGATTGACCGCGCCCGAAATGATATGGGATGGAATAAGGAAACCATAGGTAGTCATATCATCCGTAACAACGAGATCTCATATTGTGAGCAAGCAGGAATAGTTGGTAGTATGGGTGCATCATTCAGCAAAATCATTGGTAATCACATTCACCATATCCACATACAAGGACGTTTTTCGGGTGCTGAAATGGCCGGTATTAAGTTTCATGCACCAATTGATATGCTTATTAAAGGAAACCGCATTCACAATACTTGTTTAGCTATTTGGCTCGATTGGATGACACAAGGTACACGCGTTACTCAGAACTTGACATACCGCAATGGAATGGATCTTTATTTTGAAGTGAATCATGGCCCATTTGTGATAGATAATAATATTTGTTTATCAAGCCAGTGTCGCCATTTATCACAAGGAGGTGCTTATGTGCATAACCTATTTGCAGGCAGATGGGGAAATTGGGAGGATGGTCGCGCTACTCCTTATTTTAAGGCACACAGCACCGAAAAAGTGGGCGATCATAAAATGGATATTGGCGATGACCGTTTTTATAACAACATGTTTATTGGTAATGGAAAAGATCCGCTATCTATTGTTAATTCGGATAAACCAACACCTTTCTATTGGAGTTATGGTTTGCAATGTTACGAATATCGCCCTCAGCTTCCCAAAACCGGTGGCAATGTTTATTATAACGATGCCATGCCTTGTTCCAAAGAGAAGGGATTAGTGATAAAAGATAATCCAGAGATTACAATTGAGGAAGATGGAGATAGTGTTTACCTACTTTTCACGGTCAATGAAAAGCATGAAAAAGGGAAAACCAAGTTGGTAACAACAAAATTACTTGGAAAGGCGGAAGTTACGCAAACTCCATTTGAGGATTATGACGGTACTCCTTTGAAAATTGATACGGATTATTTCGGCAAAAAACGTGATTTGAAAAATCCCTCCTCTGGTGCATTTGAAAATTTAGGAACTGGTAAAATAAAACTAAAAATTTGGTAGTGTTAACATTGTTTCAAATATATAAGGAGAGCGATTTTGGAAAAGTTCCAAAGTACGAAGCTTTGATGAAAGCGATAAAGAAAGCCATTGAATTAGGAGTTTTGGGAAAAGCAGACCGGCTACCTTCGATAAAAGAATATAAAGATAGAATTGGGCTGGGAAAAGAGACCGTATTAAAAGCTCTTGGGATTTTAATTGATGAAGGAATTCTTTCTAGTGTACAAGGACGTGGTTTTTTTGTAGAGCGAACAAACTTTAACAAAGAATTTAAACTATTTGTTCTTTTCGATGAATTGAGTTCTTATAAAGAAGTTCTGTACAATTCAATGGTTAATACATTAGGAAAGAGGGGAGAGATTCAGGTATTTTTTCATCATTATAATATTGATGTGTTTGAAACCTTAATTGATGTTAGTATTGGTGATTATACACACTATGTAGTAATGCCTTTTCAAAGCCCGAAGGTTGCCGATATTATCAAACGAATTCCTCGTGATAAGATTTACATTCTTGACCGGAATGAAAATGTAGAATTTCAAGGTCCATCTGTTTGTCAGGATTTTGGTAAAGATACTTACCAGATTATTTCAGCAATGAAAGGGATTGCAAAAAAATACAATTGTTTCAATTTGGTCTTTCCAAAAACAAGAAATCATCCTCCTGAAATCATTTCGGGTTTTCAGAAAGCTTGTGAAGCTATTAACATGCCTTGTGAGGTTATTGATAGAATAGAGCCCATTGGAGTACAATGTGGTGATGCTTACTTGCTTATTGAAGATTGCGACTTGGTAAACACAGTAGAGATTGCAAAATCCAACGGATGGCTCTTAGGAAAAGATTTAGGTATAATATCATACAATGAGATGCCTATGAAAAGAGTGATTAGTACCGGTATATCTACAATATCAACCAATTTTGAGAAGATGGGACAGCGAATGATAGAACTGATTATGGAAGGCAAGTCTCATGAAATTTGTATTTCAGGCAAGTTTACAGATAGAGGATCATTATAAGATAGGAGAGGATAGTCGGAGCAACGAATTCAAAATAATTATTAATTATATTTCAGGTCAATAGAACTTACTCTTTATTTTGTAAGGGGCTGTTATGTAGATTTATATGTGGATGTTGGCTCGTTGATTATCTCACTTCTTCAGCCGAATCGGTTCATTTTTTAAATGATCAAGTATAAATCCGTAAAATAGGCTTTGCTATTTAAACTAATATGTCTATTTTTGACAAACCAAACCAGAACAGACCAGGTGGGTTTCGAATAGAAAATAAAGATTTTAAAAATACTACAATCAGCTATTAGTAATGAGTTTTATGTTGATAGAACTCAGGTTTAAGTGTTTTAGGTTTAGCTGAGTAGGTTTAGTTGGTGTATGCTTGCCTCAGATTTATTTCTGGGGCAAGCTGTTTTTATACAAGTAGGTTTTCATCCCAAACTAAAATTGTATCAAGCCAACTAGAATATTCATTGTGAAGTACTACGAATAGTACTGCCTAAGATTTATAATATAGTAAAGAGGAGGTTCGGAAACCTTTTTTTTTACCTTTACCTTTTCCTATTTTGAAAGGAATGGATCGAAGCGGAATAAAAGATATTGTTTTTGAAAAGCTCATCAGAGGAGAAGAGTCCGCACTTGAGGAGCTGTTTGATTATTATTATCCAAGATTATACAATTTCTCGAAGTCATTTTTGAAATTTGAAGATGGAATTGATGATATTTTGCAAGAGGTATTTATAAAAATCTGGCAAAACAGAAAAGATATTTCCAATCCGAGAACTTTTAGTTCCTATATTTTTACAATTACTCGAAACCTTCTGCTAAACGAACTGAGAAGACTGTTGAATTCCCAAAAAACAAAAGATGAACTTTTAAATTCAGCTCTGGCTGAGGAGTATTATCAATTTGAACAAACAGAGTTTAATGAATTAAAAGAGAAAGTTGATGAGGCAATTAATAATTTGCCTATGAAGCAACAAGAAGTATTCATTTTAAGCAGAAAAGAAGGTTTATCTCATAAAGAGATTGCTGAAAAATTAAATATTTCTACAAAAACTGTAGAATATCATATTGGGCAGTCAATCAGTATTTTAAAAGATGAGTTTGCGAAGTATGGTATAATTGCCAGCTTATATTTTTATCTTTTTTTATAAATTCTTCAACTTTTATTTAGGGATACCCATCATTGAAGTGTATTAATTACAAATGCGCTTAAAAATGAAAAGACTTTTCTCAAAATATATTCATTCGACCTGTAATCCAGAAGAGGCAAATAGCATTCTGAAATTTCTGAAGAAAGCTGCTAGTGAGCAGAAAATTTTTAAATTGATGGAACCTCATTGGGATCGTAGAATGAAAGAATCGTTTGAAAAACCGAAATCTAATCCAACCCTATTTAAAAGAATTATAAAAGAAATCAGTTTTGCAGATAATCAGATCTTAACTAGAAAACTTAAGATCTATAAACTGAGCTTGAGAATTGCGGCTGTTTTAATAGTTGGTTTACTAATAGGTTCATTAGTCGTATTTAAATCAGTTCCTGATTATTCACAATCACTTCAGAGTGTAGTAACTCCTTTTGGTGTAAGAACAAATATTACGTTTCCTGATGGTTCTACTGGTTGGATAAACTCGGGATCTAACATTTCCTATCCAGGGAAATTTGGGAAGACAAGAAAAGTAACACTTGTTGGTGAAGCTTTTTTTGATGTTGAAAAAAGTAGCCATCCCTTTATTGTTTCTACTCAGTTTGGAGACATTACAGTTAAGGGTACTTCCTTTAATGTGAGAGCTTATCCTGATGAAGAATTTTTTGAAGTAACTCTTGTTGAAGGTAGTGTTGACGTTAAAAAGAGAAATGGCAAAAAATCTATTCTTCTTAAACCTGGAGAGCAGGCGTATTTGGAAGATAATGTTTTGAAAGTAAAAACTATAAATGCGAAATTTTATACATCGTGGAAAGATGGGAAAATTATTTTTGCTCGTGAACCTTTCCCCAATTTTATTAGAAAGTTAGAGCGTTGGTATAATATTGATATCGTGTATGATGACCCAAGGCTTAATGAGTTATGGTATTCTGGAACAATTGAAATGGAAACCATTAGTGAAGTGATGGAGATGATTGGGAAAGCAGCTTCAGTTACCTATAGCTATAATAGTAAAAATAGAAAATTCACATTAAGTACAAAGTGATCAAATTAAGTGTGTTAGAAGTGCTTGAGGATAATTTAATCGTTTTGAAATATTTTATTAATCCACTTCTGATATTTAAGGTGTTATTTGCGCTAAAATTTTAATAAACTAGAAATTTTAAAATAATAGAAAATAAGACAGGTAAATAAGTATAAGAATAAAAAAAATAGAAGCAGAAAATGGCCTTTCTGCTTCTGTAAATAAGTTGAATAATAAATAATTACTAAACAAACTAAGTTCAAATTTATGGAAAAAAAAGCAAGTTTCCATGGACCTGATCCATGTATTTTGAAAATTTTGAAGATTATGAGACTAACCGTATTTCTACTTTTATTTTCATTTGTAAGTGTTCTGGCCTCTGAGAGTTTTTCTCAGTCAACCCGGTTAACATTATCCGCGAACCAAATGACATTGGAAGATTTTTTGAGTATGATAGAAGATCAAAGTGAATTTCGTTTCTTTTATACCGGAAAAATTGATGTTGATAAAAGAGTTGATGCTAACTTTAAAAATAAGTTGATAAGTGAAGTGCTTGATGAGTTATCTTCAATTGTTGATTTTAAGTATGACATTCAGGGACGCCAAATTGTTTTGTCTCCGGATGAAATTGAAGGATCATTTTTATTTATGCAAGCTAAAGATGTTAAGGGAAAGGTAACTGATTCATATGGTGATTTACTTCCTGGAGTTTCAATTGTTATTAAAGGAACAACCAATGGAACGATCACTGATTTTGATGGGAACTTTTCTTTAGCAGGTATACCGGATGATGCAACTCTTATTTTTTCATTTGTAGGTATGAAAACTCAGGAGATAGTTGTAGCCGGACAAACAGCATTTAATGTTGTTATGGAAGAGGACGCTATTGGTATCGAGGAAGTTGTTGCAATTGGTTATGGTACAATCAAGAAAAAAGATGTAACTGGAGCTATTGTAAATGTTGATATTGCTGATATGGGTGACCGACCTGCTGCTTCTGTTACAGAAGCAATACAAGGAATGGTTGCTGGTGTTACTGTTTCTAATAATGGTGGTTCTCCAGCTGAAAGTCCTACAATTCGTATTCGTGGTTTAAGTACATTAAATTCTGAAGGTCCACTTTGGATTGTTGATGGAATTGTAAATGATAATGGTGTGGATCCAAACGAAATTCAATCTATAACTATATTGAAAGATGCATCTGCTGCTATTTATGGGTCACGTGCATCTGCAGGTGTTATTTTAGTAACAACCAAAAAAGGGAAAAAAGGATTGCATGTTTCTGCAGATGTAAAATATGGAATTAGCCAACCATGGAAAATGATTGATGCCCTTAATGCCAAACAATACACTGATTTTTATACCGATGTTTATCAAAACTCAGGTCAACCTGTTCCTTCATTGTTAAGCGATCCTTATTTTCAGACAACCAGGACAGATTGGTTGGATGCTGTATTTCAAACAGGAACAACTCAGGATTATAGTTTGACTATTAGTGGTGGTTCTGATAAATCTACATTTAGCGTTTTTGCGAACTACAAGGAGATTACAGGAACATTACATAACACATTTAATAAGAATGGTCGTATTCGTATTAAATCAGATCATAAAGTTAATAAGCGGATTACAGTAGGGGAAAATGTTTCGATCACAACAGGTACTCAAAGAGGAACAAATACTACAAGTGGTTATACCGGAACTATTCTGGGATCAGTATATTATCCACCATCAGCAAAAATATGGAGCGATAAAGCAAATGGAATTTATAGTGGGGTTGTTGATCCTAACGACGTGGACATTAGTATGGCTGGTCAGTTTGGAGACCTTTTGAATCCTTATGCTGATCTAGACAGGAAAAATGGTGATAACCCAAATATTAATGCATTAGTAAATGCATATGTTATTGTTGATATTATTGATGGATTAAAATTTAAATCAAACATTTCGTACAACTATTCTCAGAATTATAACAAATCATTCAGATATAGAATTCTTGAGCCTGGGAAAGTTTACGATTACAACCAATTAAATGCTTCAGCAGGAGTTAGTAAATCGTTAGTAGCTGAACAATTGTTGACTTACGAAAAAACATTTGACAAGCATAAATTATCAGCATTGGCAGGATATACTGCGGAAGAGTATGAAGGCCAGGGCTTTGGAATTTCTGCACGAGGTTTTTCTATTGAAGAAGAATGGGCGCAGGAATTTGTAAATGCTGATGATTTTGATACTGATCGTCCATATTCTAATTTCTGGAATAGATCAATGGTTTCAATGTTAGGTCGTATAGCTTATTCCTATGATGACACATATTATGCAACTGCCGTAGTTCGCCGTGATGGTACATCGAAAGTTATGTCTGATTACCGTTGGGGAACCTTCCCTTCTGTATCATTGGCTTGGAGAATTTCAGAAGAAAGTTTTATGTCTGATATTAGTTTTATCGACGATATGAAAATTCGTGCCAGTTGGGGTAAGATGGGTAATATCAGTCCTCTTGGAAATTATGAATTTGCGGTACCTCTTTCAAAAGATTATGTTTTAACAGGAGAAACCCCAGAAAGAGTTCAAGCATTATACATGAATGGAATTAGTAATGAAGAACTAAAATGGGAAACTACAACTACGGTAGATATTGGTTTCGATGCATATTTGTTAGATTCGAAACTTTCCGTTTCTGCTGATTATTATCAAAAAACAGTTAATGATATGTTAGTAAGACCATCATTAATTCAATTTGCAGGAGTAAATAATGCTCCTTGGGTAAATGTTGGTGAAGTTGAAAACAAAGGTTTAGAATTAATGCTTGGTTATCACGATAAAGCTGGTGATTTCAAATATGATATTTCATTTAATGTGTCAAACAACAAAAATGAATTGGTAAAATATACTGAGACAAAAGATTTTGAAAATCACGGAAATCATGTTCGTTCAGTATTAAGACCTTTTAGATCAGAAGTTGGACAACCACTTTACTCGTACTATTTGATTAAAAATGATGGTATTTTTCAATCGGATGCTGAGGCACAAGCCCATGTGAAAGATGGAAATATGATTCAGCCAAATGCAAAAGCTGGAGATCTGAAATTCGTTGATTTTAATAATGATGGTAAAATTGATGGTGACGATAAACAATTTTGCGGTGATTATTATCCCGACTTAACTTATGGATTCAATTTTTCGTTTCAGTATAAAAACTGGGATTGTAATATGTTATTTCAAGGAGTTCAGAACGTAGATGTTTTTGCTGGTTATAAGTTGTCAACTTATCAGCCTACTCAAGGTTATAACGTTGTTACGGAGGCTCTTAATGCATGGTCTACTTCAAATACAGGTTCAGATATTCCAAAATTGCAATTGATTGACGAAAATCATAATTACAGTACTGAATCGGATTGGTATCTTGAAGATGGTTCATATCTAAGATTGAAGAACTTATCTGTAGGTTATACACTTCCTCAGGAGATTACTCAAAAGATTGGTACTTCAAAAATAAGATTCTTCCTAACAGGTCAAAACCTATTAACGATTACAAAATATGATGGATTTGACCCTGAAGTTGGTGAAAATGGCTTAGATATGATGAAATATCCTCAGTCACGTACGATTATGGTGGGAGCTAATATTAATTTTTAATTTTAACGGATAAGATGTTATGAAAAATATAAATTATTTATTATTGTTATTTCTGGCAGTTCAATTCGTTGGATGTACAGAAGATTTCCTGGAAAAATCGCCTAAAGGCGCACCATCGTCAGCAAATTTTTGGATGACAGATAATGATGCTGTATCAGGTACAAATGCAATTTATTCAAAGCTCGATGCTGAAGAAATGTATGGTCGTGGCTACATGTGGCTGATCAATGCGTCTGATGATATGATTGATGGTCGTAACAAAGGGGTGGCCGGTGAACTTAAGAACTTTGTCTCTGATGGAAATGTTGGCTATGTCAACAATTCATGGAGAGATCATTGGGCAACAATTAAAATATGCAATGATGTTATTCGTAACATTAAAGCAATGGATGAACAAGGTTTGGTTTCAGCTAATGTTCGCGATTTTAGTTTGGGGCAAGCTTACTTTGTTGCTGGTTGGATGTATGTTGAATTGGCATATCACTACGGTGATGATAAAATGGGAATTCCAATTTTGAATGAAGAAGATCCTACTGATTATTTCCGTCCACGTGAATCGAATGTTCAGGTGAATTATGATTATGCAATGGATTTGTTACAAAAAGCTGAAAGCTTACTTCCATATGTAAATCAACTGTCATCTGAAAATATTGGTAGACCTCATAAAGATGCAGCTACTGCATACATGGCAAAAATTGCTGTTTATACTAAAAAATGGGATGATGTTATTACCTTAACCAATAAAGTGATGAATTCTTCGTCTGGACGAGCTTTACTCGATACTGACACTCCTGAAGAAGATTTCCATAGTGTATTTAAAATCGAGAATAATACATCAAGCGAGTACCTTTGGTCAATTGTTTCAAATGAACAAGAAGGAAGTATGTTACCTGGTGTAATGCTCGAGAATAAAGGTTGGGGTAGATATAATGGTTGGGGTTATTTCCAACCGGTAAAAGATCTGGATGATGAATTTGAAGCAGGTGACTACAGAAGAAAAGCAACTCTGATTACTCATGGAGATGTAATTGAGAATTTCTTTGGAGAAGATTTTACCTGGTATCAGACTTCGAATAACCTCACTGGATTTATGTTTAGTAAATATTTGGATCCTTATCAAAATGAATCTCCAATTGGAAATACAATTAATACTAGTGGTGATTACGTAACTACTGATTTGTGGATGCCTTTATTACGTTATGCTGAGATTGTTTTGTGGAAAGCGGAAGCAAAATTGATGAAGGGTGAAAATGCAGATTCTGAAATTAACATGATTCGTGACAGAGCTGGTTTAGCACCTAAGTCAGGCTGTACAATGGATGATTTAAAGCATGAACGTAGATGTGAGTTTGCCGGTGAGTTTGCCGACCGTCATTTCGACCTTGTTAGGTGGGGTGATGCACAGGCCGCTTATGCACAACCACTTCATGGTAATTTAGGAACCTACGATGGCCCTACGCTATTAAGTACTGAGGTTAAGGAAGTGTGGCCTGCTAGAAGCTACAATCCATCATATCATCATGTATGGCCATTACCACCAAATGAAATTGCAAAAAGTATTGGAACCGAAGGCGAGCTAGTTCAAAACGCTGGATGGTAGAAAGAAGCTAAGATTTGAGGGAGGCAACCAAGCAAACTCCCTCAAATTTCCTTTGATTTATTTTTATATTTTCATCTGAATATACAGATTATGAGATGTTTGATTTTATTATTTGTACTCGCATTTCTTACCGGATGCAATTCGGATGAAAATATTAAGAATAAGCTCCTGAATAATTTGGATTCAGAACTTTCTGGCAATCTCGATTTTATTTATCCAAAAGACGGAACGGTGTTCCCTCCTGAATTTCCGTCTCCTACCATTAGCTGGGCTGATCATAACAGAAAAAGTACTCAATGGTTGATCAATATTCGTGTCAATCAGTCTGAGAATATTTATACCGCCTTTGTTAGTGAAAGAACCTGGAAGCCTAATCCTGAAATTTGGAAAAATATTAAAAAGAATTCTACTGAAAGTCCTGCCGTTATTTCAATTATTGGAATCAATTCGAAAAATGATAAAGAAATACTTAGCGGCAATCAAATCAATATAAAAACTTCTGTAGATTCAGTAGGTGCTCCAATTTTTTATAGGGCGGTGCCCCTTCCATTTAGTTTTGCAACAAGTCATTTAGATTCTATTAAGTACATGCTTGGAGATATTTCTTCATCAGAAAAACCTAAAGTATTGCTTGATAAACTTCCTGTTTGTGGAAACTGCCATTCTTTTACTCCTGATGGAAGAAAATTTGCCATGGACGTTGACGCATTTGGAGATAAAGGTTCATATTTAATTGCTGATGTCGAAGATGAAGTAGTGATGACGCCTGAGAAGTTTATTAGCTGGAGTGATTTTCAAAAGAAATCAACCATGGCATTGTTATCACAAATTTCACCTAATGGAAAATATGTACTTAGCACCCTTGACGATAATGAAATTTTTGAATCTCGGGACGAATTGGAATACTCACAATTGTTTTTTCCTATAAAAGGCATTTTAACCACTTACGATATTGAAAAAAATAAATATTCGGCATTGCCAGGTGCAGATGATACAACCTACGTACAGAGTAATTCGAGTTGGACGCCCGATAGCAAACATGTTTATTTTGCCAGAGCCAAAGCGGTTCAGCGAAAAGAAAGTGGAATGACCTACGGAACCGGAATTTCTGATTTAAATAAATTTCAGGTATTGCGCGATAGCTTTTTGCAAGGTGATAAAGAGTTCAAGTTTAACCTGATGAAGATTCCGTTTAACAATGGAAAAGGTGGAAAGCCTGTTGCAATCAAAGGTGCATCAAAAAACAATAAAAGCAACTATTTCCCAAAGGTTTCTCCCGATGGAAAATGGATGGTGTTTTGTAAAGCGAATAATTATATGCTGCTTCAACCCGATAGTAAATTATACATTATGTCCACTGAAGGTGGTGAACCCAGATTGATGAATTGCAACACGAATAATATGAATTCGTGGCATTCGTGGTCGCCAAATGGTAGATGGATGGTATTTTCATCTAAAAGCATGGGACCATATACGCAGTTGTTTTTAACGCATATTGATGAAAATGGAATTGATTCTCCTCCGGTTTGGTTGGAAAACCTGAAGGTAAAGGACAGAGCAGCAAATATTCCTGAGTTTATCAATGTTGAATTCAATCAGTTCAATAAAATTGTAGATGACTTCTCGCAAATTGCAGATTACAATGTTCGGGGTACTTCGAAAGCACAATTTGGTGATTTTAAGGAAGCTATTGTTGATTTTAATAAAGCGTTGCAGGTTAATGCGAATGATGATCAGGCATTTGCAAACAGAGGGAAAGCAAAAGATGAGTTGGGCGATTTGGAAGGTGCACTGAAAGATTTGACACGTGCCATCGAGTTAAAACCTGAAGAATACGATTACTACGTTCAGCGCAGTAATGTCAAAGTTAAAAAGAACGATTTTGATGGTGCTATATCCGACTGCTCAAAGGCAATAGATATTAAGTCAAGTGATGCTCCTTTGCATGCTCATCGGGCCACTATTTATCAGCTGGCGCAGAAATATGAAAATGCATTATCAGATTTTAGCAAAGCAATTTCTATTCGACCGGATTATGCCTTGTATTATGTGCATCGAGCCAATATTTATTTCCAAATGAAGAAGCAAAAACTGGCGCTGGCAGATTACAATCAAGCAGTAAGAACTGAATCTTCAAACGTGCATTTCTTATTATATCGTGGAATCTTTAAAAATGAAACTGGAGATTCAAAAGGTGCTATATCTGATTTTGGAAAGGCAATTTCAATTAATCCAAATTTCCCAGATGCCTATCTGCAAATGGCTGCCATTTCTGAAAAAAGTAAAAACTGGTCTGTAGCAATTAAGAGCTACAGTAAAGCAATTGAATTTACTAAAACTCAAAATACAAACCGTTTAGCAAGACTGCACAATAACAGGGGAGTAGTTTACGGACAGTTAAATGATTTTGGTAATGCCATTGCGGACTTTGATCAGGCGATTGGATTCAAGAATGATTTTGTTGATGCCTACTGCAACCGAGCTTTTGCAAAATTTAATTCAGGACAAATTAATGATGCGAAGGTAGATTGTGACCTTGCTTTACAAATTAACCCCGGAAACAAAAAGGCTTTAACAATTAAAGAAATGATCTGGAAGAAGAAATAGTTGAATTCGAGGATAGAATGATTTTGTAACTTCTAGAATGAAATAATGGTGATCAAAGAACGTATAAATAAGATCAATCTTCCAATTGTTAATTTATTGTTGTATGCCTGTTTATTGGTAGCAACACCTTTTATCATGCTGCAAAATTATCTGCAGAGTTCAGTGGCTGCTTTATCAGCGGCTTTGATTAATATTATAGGGATTGATGTTCCTATTATTCCATTGTTCTCAATTGCATTGCTCGCTGTTTTTATCTTTTATTTTTATAAAAAGCTAAGTCTTAAACTAGGGATTGTTTTTATTTTTATTTTAGGTTTTATTGGGTTTGGGCAGTGGATTAGCGATTACTACATCAACTACAAAGTTTATGATCTACAGAATAATTGGCACTATTTTGCCTACTGTCTTTTTTCAATCATTATTTATTCATTCTTCAAGCAGAAACTGGTTTCAATGCATCGGATTAATTTCTTTGTGTTTTTTGTAGCTGCTGTAGTTTCCTTATTCGATGAATTATTTCAGAATTTGCTTTCACAACGAATTTTTGATTTGAGCGATGTTGCAAAGGATCTGTGGGGTGTGTCTGCTGGGCTAATAATTATCAATTTTCTGATTGAAAAAAATAATTTAAAGCTTTCAGTTTTCAAAATCAGAAAGAAAAAAGTAAAAGATTATTTCAAAGATGAGATGTCAGGATTGTTATTGATATTAATCTTCTCTTTCTTTTTCTTGTGGATAAGTTCTTTGCTTACAGAAGTCAAATATTGGTTGTTTGTAATAGTAATCAGTGCTTTGTTTTTTACTACCACTTTTGCACTTATACATTTCTGGAGTGGAAGAATAAAAAGATTCTTACAGGTTACCATCCTTCTGGCTATTCTTATGTTAGTTGTGTCATTTTCTTTTAATCAAGAGAATTCCTCGAGGCTCTGCCTCGGGGTATAGAGGAAAGTTT
>CBDVCE010000060.1:0-31780 GCA_965372405.1 uncultured Sunxiuqinia sp. | reverse complement strand
CAATCAAAATTTGACGGGCTTTTTTTAACAACCTTATTGTGGAGACGCTTACAATTCATTAACTTTCAGAAAACTAAAATAATACTTATTCCTCCAATAATTCTGAAAAATTCATTTCTTCATTGCCTTTCTCAGTATCAGAAACATGCTGATCGGCACAAATTAGAGTTCGGGCAGGGAATTTATTTAGAATAGGGTAATCGTGAGTAGCCATTAAAATGGTTTTGCCTTGCTCGTTAATTTCTTTAAAGATTTTCATCAGATCCTCTGAGGTTTCCGGATCAAGATTTCCTGTTGGTTCATCAGCAAGAATAATTTCAGGATCATTTAGCAATGCACGAGCAACCACCACTCGCTGTTGCTCGCCTCCTGAAAGTTCATGTGGCATTTGTTTTTCATGTTCAATCATGCCTGTTCTATTAAGCACTTCTTCTACACGTGGTTTTATTTCTGCTTGTTTCCACCCGGTAGCTTTCAGAACAAAAGCAAGGTTTTCATATACATTCCGATCAGTCAACAAACGGAAGTCCTGGAAAATCACCCCTAGCTTTCTTCTCAAAAAAGGAACTTCTGAACGTTTAATCTTTTTCAAATCGAAACCTGCAATGGAGGCACTTCCGGTAAAAAGATCAAGTTCAGCATTTAACACCTTTATCAGGCTTGACTTTCCACTCCCAACTTTTCCTATTAGATAAACGAATTCACCAGCACCAATCTCAAGATTGACATTACTAAGAATTAACTTATCCTGCTGAAACACATCAACAGCTTTTAAGGAAATAATTGGACTTTCTACCATTCTGCAGATATTTAATTTAACCCACCATGTGAACTATTAAGCATCACACAATGGGTTATAAAATTATTTAAAAGTCAAGAAATTTAGAGACTCAAAAAAATCAAATTCAAAAGCTTACGAAAGTGATTTAACGATTTCTTGCATTTTGCCAAATTGAGATTCCATACTTTGCAACAACTTATATTGAGCAGTAGTACGTACCAGGTTATGGTCTTCATATTTTATTTTATAATACGTGTCACCATTAATATAATCCATTAAAAAGCGCAGCACTTGTTCATAGGTAATATACTTGGCCGAGAATGCTAAATAATCCAACTCCGATTGAATTAAAAATGATTTTGTTTCCTCTAGATATCCTTTGGTGTAGGCTTCGAAGATATTGATATCCATTGACACATTGTCAAGATTTTTATCATCTTCAAGTCCTGTATTTGTATAAGAACGCATAGCATCCCCGAAATCATTTAAGGCAGTACTACTTAAAACTGTATCAAGGTCAATTACACACAATACATCACCAGATTGGTCGAAAAGAATATTATTGATTTTAGTATCGTTATGAGTTACCCGTGTTGGAATTGTTCCATTTTCAACTAACTCCCAAAAGGCCAACATCTCTCCCCGACGTGATTCAATCCAATCAATCTCCTTCTGAAGTGACTTTTTACGCCCTTTAACATCATTGGCAAGAATTTCATCCCATTGCTTAAAACGGAAGCGGATATTATGAAACCCAGGTAGAATATCAGTTAGTTTTTCATCAAAATCTGCAGTCATTGACTGGAATTTACCAATACCTTTACCTCCGGCATAAGCTAGTTCAGGACTATCAGCCGCTTCATACGTAACACTATCAGAGATAAATACGCACATTGCCCAAAATTCACCTTCACCATCAAGATGGTAGAGTTCACCTTCTTTTGTCCGAACAACGGTCATTGCCTCCCTTAGAGGATCTCCGCCTGCCTTGCTTATTTTCTTTTTCAAATGCTGTGTAATCCTCTCGATATTATCCATCATGGCTGGAACATCCGTGAAGATTGTCTTATTTTTTCGCTGAAATAAGTAGTTTGGAGTTTTATCACTAACGGTTGTCACTATAAATGTATCATTAATAAAACCTTCACCAAGAGGCTTAACTGATGCCACGCTCCCTTCTATTTCAAATTTATTTGCGAGCTTAACAAGTTCCATTTCATTCATTTTAGTAGTCTTTATTATTTAGTAGTGTATTTTTTTGGGAAGTCAAATATATAAAAATTAAGTGCGTTTTCTCACTTCAATATTTTTCAATGTTTTTAGTTGAATTCACTCTTAATCGAATAAAAAAATCATATCACAAATACTAATGCATGGAAATAAACAGTTTCATGTTAAGAAGTCAGGCGTTTAATCGTCTTATAACGAAAACAGAATCGCTATTTTTATCCAAAAATAAAATAAAGTCTATGAGAACAAGATGTTTTCTACTTATCCTTATAATTGGTTTGCTTCCAGCAATACTATTTGCCCAACAAACGGGCTACTATTCATCGCTATCAGCAGACATTCAACAAGCAAAAGAACTTTTCAATAAAAATAAATTTATTGCTGCTCAGGAAAAATTTGAAACTATTGCAAGACAAGCAGGTATCGATTCAGAGGTTCAGTCGGAAGCTATGTTCTTTCAGGCACTTTGTGCATTACGTCTTGAAAATGACAACAGCCTGCAATTGGTAGAGCAGTTTATCGACAAACATCCTGAAAGTCCATACACCAACAAAGCTTGGTTTGAACTTGCCAATTATCAGTTCAATGAAGGACAACATGGCAAAATGCTAAGATCCTATCGAAAAGTTAAAACGGGGTCATTAAGTAAAGATGATCAGATCAAGCTTAGTTACCAAAAGGGATATGCCTATTTTCAAACAAAAAAATACCAACAGGCAGAGAAAGAACTCAGTAAGATAAAAGATACAAAAAACCTATATGCAGCCCCTGCAAAATATTATTGGGCTCATATAAAATATGAAAAGGAAGACTATGATTCGGCAATTTCTGAATTTGAAAAACTAAAGGACAACCAGGCTTTTGCTGCTGTAATTCCTTTCTATATGAGCCAGATTTATTACAAGCAGGGCAAGTATGATAAAGTTGTTGAATTTACTGTTCCTCTTTTAGGTAAAGTAAAAGCTGACCAAAAGGCTGGGCTCGATAAAATTATCGGAAGCTCTTATTTTCATCTTAAAGCATTTGACAAAGCGATCCCTCACCTTGAAAACTATTTTAAGGAAACAAAAAGTCGTCAAAGAGATGAAAACTATATGCTTGGTTATTGTTATTACGTGAATGGCAATTTCATTAAAGCAGCTTCTCCATTGGTTTTTGCTTCAAAAGGGAAAGATGAACTGGCACAGAATGCTTACTATCATTTAGCTGATTCATATATAAATGAAGGCGATAAAGATAAAGCCCGTGTTACATTTGAAGCTGCATCAGGAATGGACTTTAATGCTGATATTAAAGAAGATGCACTTTTCAATTTTGCAAAAATCACCTATGAACTTTCTTATTCACCATTTAACGAAACCATCAAGGCCTTTGATAAATACATTTCGCTATACCCAAATTCGGAGAGGAATGATGCTGCCTATGACTATTTGGTGAATGTGTACATGAGTACAAGCAACTATCGCGATGCCATTGCTTCAATTGAGAAAATCCAGATTAAAAATACTTCAGTTAGAAAAGCGTATCAACGAGTTACTTACTATCGTGGGTTGGAAATGTTTAACAATCTGGACTATATTGGAGCAATCAAACTTTTTGACACTTCTCTACAAAATGGGCAATACAATAACAATATAAAAGCTTCATCAATTTTCTGGAAAGCCGAAGCGAATTATCGTTTACAAGATTACAACTCAGCAATTGCCGGATTTAATCGTTTTCTAAAAACTCCCGGTTCAATTTCTCAGGCTGAATACCAAACCATTCATTACAACTTAGGATATGCCTACTTTAAGCTGGAAGATTATGCATCAGCCAAATCACTTTTTGATAAATTTTTATCTGCAAACAAAAATCAGAGATCAGAGAAAATAGCCGATGCTTATAACCGACATGGAGATTGCCTTTACCTTTCACGTAATTACAAAAGTGCAATTAGCAGTTACGAATCTGCATATAGCTTAAAGAGCTACGATCCAGACTATGCTTTATTCCAAAAAGCAATCTGCCTTGGATTAATACAAAAACAGGATCAGAAAATCAGCACATTGCGCACCTTAGTGCAAACTTTCAACGAATCAGCAATGCTCGATGATGCCTTTTATGAACTTGGCCGTGCTTGTGAACGAAACGGGCAGCCAAAGGTTGCATCTGGCTATTATCAAGATCTGCTGGAAGAACTTCCACAAAGTAGCTACCGACCTAAAGCGATGCTTCAGCTAGGTTTAATTTTATACAATCAGGGTGATTTTAAGAAATCAATGCCTTATTATAAACAAGTTGTTGAGCAATACCCGGATAGTCCGGAGTCACAAGCAGCTCTACTTGGTATAAAGAACAATTATGTAGAAATGAATAATGTCGACGGTTACTTTGCTTATACCAATCGATTAGGATCGGGCATTCAAATTTCAGTATCTGAACAGGACTCACTGAGCTACCTTGCAGCAGAAAAACTATACATGGCTAGGGATTCAAAAGCTAAAGAGCAGCTAGAAAAATATATACGCTTATATCCCTCAGGTAGCTTTGCTATCAATGCTCACTTCTACTTAGCTGAAAGTCGCTATCAGGACAAACATTTCTCACAAGCATTAAATGATTATGAATACGTTTTGAGCCAATCTGACAATATTTTCACAGAACCTGCTCTAACAAAAGCAGCGGAGTTACAGCTTAATGCATCGAATTACGATAAAGCACTAAGTTATTTTGAAAGATTAGAACAAACATCAAACACAAAATGGAACTTATTAAAAGCACGTGCAGGAAAAATGCGCTGCTACTATGAACTAGCTAATTATCAAGAATGTATTAGTGCCTCTAAAAATCTGTTAAGCTCGGATAAATTAACTGACATTTTAAAACGTGAAGCAAATTACAAGCTCGCTAAAAGTTACTATCACAACAATCAACCAGAAAAAGCATTACCAATTTTAGGCGACTTAGCAGAAGACACCAAATCTCATGAAGGTGCTGAAGCAAAATATATGATCGCTGAAATATTAGTAAGCCAAAATAAACAACAACAGGCAGAAGAAGAAGTGATGGATTTCATTTCAAAAAATACACCTCACCAATTCTGGCTGGCAAAAAGTTTTATTCTTCTTTCAGACATTTACCTCTCTCAAGGAGATGAATTCCAGGCAATGCACACGATTAAAAGTATTGTTGAAAATTATCCGGTTTCAGATGATGGCATTATTGAAACTGCTTCTGCAAAATTGGAACATTTGGAAGAACTACAAGCCAATCAGCAACAAATAGAAGAAAGCCCTTTGCAAATTGATATCAACAAACAATAATTGAAACAAAACAAATATGAAAAATAAGCTCATCCAATATTGCTTAATCCTTATTTTAGGTTTTGCACCAGTACTATTATTTGCACAAAAAGATAATTTACGAAAAGAAGTTGAAGTTGTAAAAGCCTATCAACCCAGCATATCTGATGCATTTAAGATTAACGACATTCCAAAAATTGAAGATACTAAAGCTGAAAAACCCACATTCAATTATCAAATCACTCCACAGCCTGTTTTTAGCACTTTTTCTACAGAATCAGTACAAGCGGCAAAGATGATTGGAGAACCTCGAGCAGAAATTGGGAAAGGACTCTTAAAAGCAGGTATTGGAAACTACCAAACTCCATACGCTGAACTTTTTTACAATGCTGATGCAGGAAAAAACACTGATTTTGGACTTCACTTCAAACACTTATCATCAAATGGCAAAGTGAAACTAATGAACGATGACAAAGTGAAGGCTCCAAACAGTAATAATCTGGCAGAGCTATACAGCAAGCACTATTTTAGTGGCTCAAACCTACAAACAAAACTCTATTACGAACGAAAAGCACATCAATACTATGGCTATTCCGGACCACAGATTGCCAATAATGAAAAGGAAACAACAATTAGCAATTGGCAAGAAAAACAAGCATTTTCACGTGGTGGTTTTTCACTAAACTTATTTAGCAATGAATCCAACCGTGAGGATACAGATTACGCATTCAAAGTTAATTATCAATACTTTGGAGCTAAAACCGGACAAACAGAAAATTTTGCAGAACTAGGCACAAACCTGGCTCACGAATTCGATTCATTTAAAGGTTTACTTGATGCATCAATCAGTTATTTAAAAACTGACAGCATTTTCAACACAACCAGCAATGCCTTTGGACAAAAACAACAAATCCTGTTGAAAGCAAGCCCTGCTGTTTTATTTCAGGCTGAAAATGCATCATTAAAAGCAGGACTTAATCTTACCATGATGATTGATGATGATGCAGATGCTCGTTTCCTTGTCACTCCAAATATTAGAGGAGAGTGGTCTCCAGTCAAAAACATCCTTTCAATTTATGCCGGAGCCGGAGGATATTTAAAACACAATCATTATTCAGTAATCGCAAAAGAAAATCCCTTTATTGATCCTTTTCAGGACATTGAAAATAGTGAATTCCAATATGTTCTTTTTGGGGGTATTAATGGTAAATTCAGCCAGAAATTCAATTACCGGATACAGGCTGATTATGCATCCATTAAAAATGAGCATTTCTACGTATTGAACCATTTAGGCTCAAATGAGCCAGGTATCTCAAGTCCAACCTCATTATCCAACACATTTGATGTTCAATATGATGATTTAAATCTGCTAACCATCGGCACTGAATTGTATTACACTGCTTCTGAATTATTAAGTTTACACTTCAAAGGAAACTTCTATTCCTACGATTTAAATACACTCGAACTCCCATACCACAAACCCGATTTTGACGCAACGTTGTCAGCTCAATTTAGCCCGGAAGGGCCATTAAGCTTTACTGCCGATGTAATTATTATTGAAGAGCGGAAAGCACTAGAAACGACAACCTTTCCTCTATCGGGTATAATTGGCGTTAATGCTCAGAATAATATTACTGTTATGGATCCGGTATTTGATCTTAATTTTGGTTTAGAATATCAATACAGTCCAAAACTTAGTTTCTTTGGACGTGCCAACAATTTTGCCTTCCAAAATTATGAAAGTTGGTTAAGCTACACAAAACAGGGCTTTAACCTCTTAATTGGCGCCAGTTATTCCTTTTAAAAAGAACATCGATTCAATCAAAAAAACGAGTTTTCTATCTACCTAAAAAAACAAACCCCCAACATACTGAATATCTACGCTTTAATTTTAAACAATGTGTTGAAAACTTTAGATTTTACAGACCCTCTAAAAGGTCTGTACTAAGCATATTTTTAGTATATTTGCATGTTGTATGTACCGGGAACTGAATGATGAGTAAACGATTGAAATCAAGGAGCTTTTCAAACATAAAATCCATCATAAGAAATGAGTTTCGAATAATCAGATAATTGACCTGATTATTAACAAAAAAAGAGGATGTGTTCCAACACATTTTAACTATTTTATTGAACGAATTAAACAGATTATAGATGAGCGATTTAGAAAAACAACAAGCCAACGGAAGCGGAAATTATTCTGCGGATAGCATTCAGGTACTTGAAGGCTTGGAAGCTGTACGTAAGCGTCCGGCTATGTATATTGGCGATGTGAATGAAAGAGGCTTACACCATTTGGTTTATGAAGTAATTGACAATTCAATTGATGAAGCATTGGCTGGTTATTGTGAAAACATTGATGTTTTTATCAATGAAGACAACTCAGTCACAGTTAAAGATGATGGGCGTGGTATTCCAACAGAAATACACACCAAAGAAAACAGATCAGCTCTTGAGGTCGTTATGACCGTACTCCATGCCGGTGGTAAATTTGACAAAGATAGTTACAAAGTTTCTGGCGGATTGCACGGTGTTGGTGTCTCTTGTGTAAACGCTTTATCCTCCCTTTTAAAAGCTGAAGTACATCGCGAGGGAAAAGTGTGGGTACAAGAATATAGCTTAGGTCGTCCTTTATATTCAGCAAAAGTTGTTGGAGATACAGACAAAACAGGAACCTACGTGACATTTAAACCTGATGAAAGCATTTTCCTTTCAACCGTTTATAAGTTCGAGATCCTTTCTGCCCGCTTGCGTGAATTAGCTTTCCTTAATGCTGGAATTACGCTAAACATAACCGATTTGCGTGAAACTGATGAAGAAGGAAATTACAAAACTGAAAATTTCTATTCAGAAGAAGGTTTAAAGGAATTTGTAGAATATCTGGATGCAACTCGTGAAAAGCTAATTGATGAAACAATTAATATTTCATCTGAAAAAGGAGATGTACCTGTTGAAATCGCATTGCATTACAATACTTCGTTTTCAGAAAATATTCACTCTTACGTCAATAATATTAATACAATTGAAGGAGGCACGCACCTAACAGGTTTCAGACGTGGTTTAACCAGAACACTTAAGAGTTATGCTGAAAACTCAGGAATGCTCTCCAAACTAAAATTTGACATCAGTGGGGATGACTTCCGTGAAGGATTAACAGCTGTTGTATCAGTAAAAGTTCAAGAGCCACAGTTTGAAGGCCAGACTAAAACAAAATTGGGAAACTCTGAGATTAGTCTTCCTGTGGATCAGGCAGTAAGTGAAATGCTTTCAAATTATCTGGAAGAAAATCCAAAATCTGCTAAATCTATTGTCAATAAGGTAATCCTTGCTGCTACTGCAAGACATGCTGCTCGTAAGGCTCGTGAATTGGTACAACGTAAAAATGTACTTTCAGGCAGTGGTCTTCCAGGGAAACTGGCTGACTGTTCTGATAAAGATCCAGCACAATGTGAAGTGTATCTGGTCGAGGGAGATTCTGCAGGTGGAACAGCAAAGCAAGGTCGCAACCGTCGATTCCAAGCTATTTTACCGTTGCGTGGTAAAATCCTGAATGTGGAAAAAGCGATGCAACATAAAGTTTATGAGAACGAAGAAATTCGAAATATTTTCACTGCACTGGGAGTAACCGTTGGTACAGAAGAAGATTCGAAGGCAGTCAATCTTGAAAAATTGCGCTATCACAAAATCATTATCATGACGGATGCCGATGTGGATGGTAGCCACATTGCAACATTGATCATGACTTTCTTCTTTCGCTTCATGAATGAATTAATTACATCTGGCTACTTGTACATTGCAACCCCGCCTCTTTATTTGATTAAAAAAGGTAAAAAGGAAGCTTATGCATGGAATGACCAGCAGCGTCAACGCCTAATTGATGAGTGGGCAGATGGAAAAGAAGCAAACATTGGAACGCAGCGTTACAAAGGTCTTGGTGAGATGAACGCAGAACAGCTATGGGAAACAACCATGGATCCGGAACGTCGCACATTACGCCAGATAACCATTGAAAGTGCAGCAGAAGCGGATCATGTTTTCAGCATGTTAATGGGCGATGAAGTTCCTCCTCGAAGGAAGTTCATTGAAGACCATGCGATATATGCAAACATCGACGTATAAACAATAAAATATTCAAGAAAGGCATCCCTCAACAAAAGGATGCCTTTTTTCTTGGCTTTAGTTTTTAACACTTGACTCTCTTTTTATGAAAATCTGTATTTTTTCCTCTTCCAGTAATGCCATAGATTCAGTTTACATCGATGAAGCAGTCAAATTATCAAAGATGATTGGAAACCAAAATCATACACTTGTGAATGGTGGAGCTAATGTAGGATTAATGGAAACCGTTTTAAAAGAAGCCAAAAATGCAGGTGCAAATACAATTGGAGTTATTCCTGAAAAATTAAATGGGCACAAACTTGCCTCTGATCATGCCGATGAACTAATCGTGTCCAAAGACATGATGGAACGAAAATCAATTATGCGTGATTTATCAGATGCATTTGTAGCATTACCCGGTGGCTTTGGGACTTTGGAAGAGATACTGGAAGTTATCACCCTTAAGCAACTTGACTACCACAGCAAAGCCATTATTTTCCTCAATACCAATGGCTTTTATGACAATCTATTTAAACAGTTTGATCGCTCATTTGATGAAAACTTTGCCAAACCTGCTTACCGTGATTTGTATTTTATTGCAAACACCAGCGAAGACGCGATGAAGTACCTTAATAACTATACCCCTCCCCGCCCCCTGAATAAATGGTATAAAGTACCTACCAATAAATAACACATCCATTCTTTATATTTATTCTAAATAAACGCTCCTTTTTAAAATATCTACATAACTACATATCTCAACAGGGATTTTTTAATATCTTAAAGCCTTATCAGGAAACCTTTAAGGCTTGTTTTTGTTAGGGAAGTTGGAAACTTCATGCAGGAACAATCATGATTAAAAAACCATAGATATGTTTGATCTTAATTTGATTAAAAAAACCTACGGGAATTTTGGCCCCCGTATAAAAGTGGCCAGAAATGTTTTAAAAAAACCTTTAACCCTTTCTGAAAAAATTCTTTACTCTCATTTATTTGATTCTGAAAAAGTTAGTGACTTTCAAAGAGGTGCCGATTATGTAGATTTTGCTCCTGACCGTGTCGCTATGCAAGATGCGACAGCACAAATGGCTTTGTTGCAGTTTATGAATTCAGGGAAAAACCAAACAGCAGTTCCATCAACGGTACATTGCGATCACCTTATTCAGGCAGAAGTAGAAGGAGTCACCGATCTAAAACACGCCTTGAATACCAACAAGGAAGTATTTGACTTTTTAGAGTCTGTATCCAACAAGTATGGTATTGGATTTTGGAAGCCAGGAGCAGGTATTATTCACCAGGTTGTTCTTGAGAATTATGCTTTCCCCGGAGGAATGATGATTGGAACTGACTCACATACTGTAAATGCAGGTGGTTTGGGAATGATTGCCATTGGAGTTGGTGGAGCAGATGCGGTTGACGTAATGGCTGGAATGCCTTGGGAACTAAAGTTTCCGAAACTAATTGGTATAAAACTAACTGGAAAACTAAGTGGTTGGACAGCTCCCAAAGATATCATTTTAAAAGTGGCTGGAATTCTAACTGTAAAGGGAGGAACAGGATGCATTGTTGAATATTTTGGAGAAGGTGCCGAAGCGCTTTCAGCTACCGGAAAAGGAACCATTTGTAACATGGGTGCTGAAATTGGTGCGACCACATCAACATTTGGGTATGATGAATCAATGGAGCGCTACCTAAGATCAACTGGCCGCGAGGAAGTTGCTGATTTAGCCAATGGTATCAAAGAACATCTGACTGCAGATGCTGAAGTTTATGCCAATCCGGAGCAATACTTCGATCAACTTATTGAAATCAATCTGGATGAATTAGAGCCTTATATAAACGGACCCTTTACTCCAGATCGGGCAACGCCAATTTCTAAAATGGCAGAAGAAGCGAAAAAGAATGGGTGGCCCACAAAGGTTGAAGTTGGTTTGATTGGTTCATGCACGAATTCATCTTATGAAGATATTTCACGTGCTGCTTCACTTGCTGAACAAGCTGTAAAGAAGAATCTGAAGCCAAAGTCGCAATTTACAATCACTCCCGGCTCAGAAAAAGTACGCTACACCATTGAGCGGGATGGATTCATTGATACCTTTAATAAAATTGGAGCTAGCGTTTTCGCCAATGCCTGTGGCCCATGTATCGGACAATGGAATCGACCAGGAGCCGATAAGGGAGAGAAAAATACAATCGTTCATTCTTTTAACCGCAACTTCTCGAAACGAGCAGATGGTAATCCGAACACTCATGCTTTTGTGGCTTCACCTGAACTGGTAACTGCATTAGCCATCGCTGGTGATTTAGGATTCAACCCACTTACAGACACACTGGAAAATGAAAATGGCGAGCAGGTAAAGCTGGATGCCCCAACAGGCTTTGAATTGCCTCCAAAAGGATTTGATGTAAAAGATGCAGGATATCAGGCTCCGGCAGAAGATGGCGGATCCATTAATATAGTTGTTGCTGATGATTCAAAACGTCTTCAACTGCTCTCTGCTTTTACTCCCTGGAACGGACAAAATATTGAAGGAGCCAAACTCCTGATTAAAGCAGAAGGAAAATGCACCACTGATCACATTTCCATGGCAGGTCCTTGGCTTCGTTACCGTGGACATTTGGACAACATTTCAAACAATATGCTGATTGGAGCGATCAACGCATTCAATGGTGAAAGCAATAAGGTGAAAAACCAGCTTGATGGAGCTTATGACGAAGTACCAAAAGTACAGCGCGAATATAAAGCCGCTGAAGTTCCAACAATTGTTGTAGGCGATCACAACTATGGTGAAGGTTCATCTCGTGAGCACGCTGCAATGGAACCCCGTCATCTGGGAGTAAAAGCTGTGATTGTAAAATCTTTTGCACGCATCCATGAAACCAACCTAAAAAAGCAGGGCATGCTTGGTCTAACTTTTACCAATGAGAGTGATTACGACAAAATCAAGGAAGACGATTCGTTCAACTTTATTGATTTGGTTGATTTTACGCCTGGCAAACCACTAACATTGGAAATCGTACATGTCGATGATAGCCGTGATAAAATCACACTAAACCATACTTACAATCAACAACAAATTGATTGGTTTAAAGCCGGATCAGCATTAAACCTCATCAAAAAACAAAATTCATAACTAATCAATAAAAACACCCGAAAATGCAAAAAATCAAAGTTGTTAATCCAGTTGTAGAATTGGATGGAGATGAAATGACCCGGGTTATATGGTCGTTTATTAAAGAAAAACTAATTTTTCCCTACCTTGATCTGGACATAAAGTATTATGATCTGGGCATGAAGAGCCGTGATGAGACAGACGATCAAATTACGATTGATTCTGCCAATGCCATCAAAAAGTATGGCGTGGGAATTAAATGTGCGACCATCACTCCCGATGAAGCACGAGTTGAAGAATTTGGATTGAAACAGATGTGGAAATCTCCAAATGGAACCATCAGAAATATTCTTGGAGGAACTGTTTTTAGAGAACCCATTCTTATAAATAACATACCAAGATTGGTACCTGGTTGGAAACAACCAATCTGCATTGGACGTCATGCTTTTGGCGATCAGTATCGCGCAACGGACTTCCTCACAAAAGGGAAAGGCAAACTCACCATTACGTTTACCCCAGAAGATGGCAGTGAGCCACAATCTTATGACGTATACGATTTTGAAGGTGATGGAATCGCCATGGCTATGTACAATACAGATGAGTCAATTACAGGATTTGCACGTGCCTGCATGCTTCAGGCATTGGATAAAGGCTGGCCTCTTTATTTGTCTACAAAAAATACCATTCTGAAGAAATATGACGGTCGTTTTAAAGATATCTTTCAGGATGTTTTTGACAATGAATTTAAAGATCAATTTGCAGATGCAGGAATTACCTACGAGCACAGATTGATTGACGATATGGTAGCAGCCGCCATGAAATGGGAAGGTGGTTTTGTTTGGGCTTGTAAAAACTACGATGGTGATGTGCAGTCTGACACAGTTGCTCAGGGCTTTGGATCACTTGGTTTGATGACATCTACTCTGGTAACTCCAGACGGACAAACAATGGAAGCTGAAGCAGCCCACGGAACTGTAACCAGACACTTCCGTCAGCACCAGCAAGGCAAGCCAACTTCAACAAATCCGATTGCCTCCATTTTTGCATGGACACGAGGCTTGGCATTCCGCGGCAAGCTTGACAACAACCAGGAACTCATCAAGTTTTCAGAAACGATAGAACAAGTTTGCATCGAAACTGTTGAAAGTGGTAAAATGACTAAAGATTTGGCTCTTATCATTCACGGAAAAGACTTGGAAGAAGAACATTATCTCACAACTGAGGAGTTTTTAAGTGCGATTGATGAAAACCTGCAAGCAAAATTAGCCTAACTCCAAAATAAGAATGGATAACAAAATTAAAATTAACAACGGCAAGCTTCAGATACCCAATACTCCCATTATTCCATTTATTGAAGGCGATGGTATTGGTAAGGATATCAGCATCCCCAGTCAGCAAGTACTTGATGCCGCTGTGCAAAAAGCATATGGAGATTCTAAAAAGTTAATATGGAAGGAAGTTCTTGCCGGAGAAAAAGCATTTAAAGAGACTGGCCATTATCTTCCTGAAGAAACCATTGAAACATTTAAGGAATATCTGGTTGGAATTAAAGGACCATTGCAAACTCCAGTTGGAGGAGGAATCCGTTCGCTAAATGTTGCATTAAGGCAAACGCTGGATCTGTACGTGTGTCTTCGTCCGGTACGCTGGTTTAAAGGTGTGCCCTCACCTATCCGATATCCCTCATTGGTTGACATGCATATTTTCCGTGAAAATACAGAAGATATTTATGCAGGAATTGAGTTTATGACCGGTAGTGAAGATGCCATACGGTTTCGTGATTTCCTTATTAATGAGATGGGATCTACACAAATACGCTTCCCTGAAACAACATCATTTGGGATTAAGCCAATCTCCAAAGAAGGCTCTGAAAGATTGGTTCGTGCTGCCATTGAATATGCAGTTGACCGTAAGCTACCATCTGTAACAATCGTCCACAAAGGCAATATCATGAAATTTACAGAAGGCGCCTTTAAAAAGTGGGGTTATGATTTAGCTGAGAGTGAATTTGAGAAACAAGTTTTCACCTGGACAGAATATGAAAAGATTCAAACTGAGAAAGGTGAGCTTGATGCAAAGAAAGCACTTGAAGAAGCAAAAAAAGCAGGTAAAGTCATCATCAAGGATGTGATCACCGATGCTTTCCTTCAAGACAGTCTGCTACATCCATATGATCATTCAGTTATTGCAACAATGAACCTGAATGGTGATTACGTTTCGGATCAATTGGCTGCAATGGTGGGTGGAATTGGCATTTCGCCTGGTGCAAATATTAATTACCAAAGTGGCTATGCCATTTTTGAAGCAACACACGGAACAGCTCCAAACATAGCAGGAACAGGCAAAGCAAATCCCAGTTCATTGATTCTTTCAGGAGTAATGATGTTAGAATACATGGGCTGGACTGAAGCTGCAGAACATATCCTGGATGCCATGGAGCATGTCTTTGCAAAAAGGAAGGTCACTTCCGACTTGCACGCAATGATGGAAGGTGCAACATTATTAACAACAACAGAATTTACTGATGAAATAATCAGGAATATTCACTAACTTATTATCAGAAAAAACAACTACAAAATAAAATACAATGGAATACATTAAGAATCGATTTTATCAAAAGGCAAGCAAGTGCATTAGTGAATATCAACGTCTGAAAACGGAACATGGGGACAAAGTGATTGGAGAAGTAACGATTGGTCAGGTAATGACAGGAATGAAGGGAGTTCCAAGTCTAATTACTGATACCTCAAAGCTTGATCCAACTACAGGAATTCGTTTCCGTGGACATTCAATTCCAGACCTTAGAGAAAAACTACCACGTCTAAAGCCAGAGGGAGAGCCACTACCTGAAGGTTTATTCTACCTCATGCTGATTGGAGAGATACCTGATCGTGATGACGTTCTAAACATCAGTAAAGACTGGGCAACACGTGCTTACGTGCCTCAACATGTATTTGATGTGATTGATGCCCTGCCTAAAAACTCAAAGCCAATGACACAGTTTAGTGCTGCGATTTTGAGTATGGCTACCGACTCAATCTTCCAAAAAGCTTATCGTGCAGGAGTTCACAAAAAACACTATTGGGATACTACCTATGAAGATGTAATGAACCTAATTGCACGTTTACCACGTATTGCAGCCTACATTTATCGCAGAAACTTTTACAACGACGAACACATTGATCCAGATCCACGTCTTGACTGGGCTGGTAACCTTGCCCATATGATGGGACATGACAGCGAAGAAGTAAAACGTTTAATGCGTTTATATATGGTTATCCATTCTGATCATGAAGGTGGAAATGTTTCAGCACACACCACTCACCTTGTTGGATCAGCTCTAAGTAATCCTTATTACGCATATGCTGCAGGAATGCTAGGACTAGCAGGACCACTTCACGGGTATGCTAACCAAGAAGTTATCAATTGGATTTTTGATATGATGCAGGAATTGGATACAGAAAAACCAAGTGAAAAACAAATAATTGAGTATACTAAGAGAACCCTTGCTGAAGGTCGTGTAATACCTGGATATGGACATGCTGTTCTTCGTCAAACAGACCCACGTTTTACAGCTCAACAAGAATTTGCAAAAAAATACATTAAAGAAGATCCACTACTTCACATTGTAAATACACTTCACAAAGTAGTCCCACCAATTCTCGAAAGTACAGGCAAAGTGAAAAATCCATGGCCTAATGTAGATGCTTATTCCGGCTCCCTACTATATCATTATGGATTAAAGGAGCATACTTTCTACACCGTATTGTTTGGTGTTTCAAGATCATTGGGTGTACTTGCATCACTTATTATGGATAGACTTTATGGACTACCAATTGAACGTCCATCGTCATTTCCACTTAAATGGTACAAAGAAAAAGCAAATGACACAACTACTGATGGTTGTTAATTAACCTCAAGAAAAATGAATATTAAATGTCCTCTTCGGGGGACATTTTTTTTTGAATTCAAAACTTAGTTCCATTGGCTGTTTTTTGGTTTGTCGCAAAAACACTCATTGATACAATTTTCTGAACCAAAAAATAAGCTCACATACAATGATTTACTCTCCTGATTGTTAATATATTTCATTGTGAAACCTGTTAACATCTATTATATAAAGACAAAACTATCCTCTAAAAACACTATCAACACTGACTCTCTGTGAGTTACTAACATTTGTTAATTTCATAAGTGAATTCATAGTGAATTTAAAATCCAAAAAAAGCTTGACACAAGTAGCTTATCTTTAGTACATTTGATTGTATCAGGTGAGCGATAAAAGGCTGCTCCAAAAATATGGAGGCGAAAAAAGCTCTTAATTGAGCCAGATTCAAATCAACCAAATCCTCGGATTTGCATATTGAAAGAGCCGAAGTTTTAGCCACTAAAGACTAGTTCTTTAAATGCTTAATTAACAATGAACCCCTTGCAAAAGGGCAAGTAATTTTATGATGACAAACTCTTCCCCGGAAGAACCCCGGTTCTGAAAAGGAAGTGAGATCGAAGAAACTCCGGTTTCAGAAATCAACATCAGAAATGGAGATCGCAAGACCTATCATATCTGAAGGATGTCAAAAACTTCGTCTGGGAAGGTACTCCTCCGGGAAATACCGAAAAGACATCCTGAACATATAACTGTAACAGGGAATATGGGAAGGACAAGGGTTATCGGAAAAGGTTTCGGCCAAAAAAGATAGCCAGCCAAAATAACAGTAGCCTGACATGGAAGGTAATTTCGGTTACCAGAAATGAATGGGAGCTATTCTACCCGAGTGGTTCCCATTATTGTTTTTATACAGGTAATGAAAAAGTCTCGGAAAGCTCCGCGGCTTTCTTATTATGATATTACTACTTCCTGATAAATCCACTCAAATATTTTCATAAATTCACCTTACAATTAGACCTCCACATCACTTTCACATAAGCACATATATAGATGTCTCACACCAATAAAACAGAGGCAAACAGTTAACATTAACTTTACAAAAACACGATATTCCTTAGACATCCTTTAAATAACTTTTGGGTAATATTTAGTGCGGGATTAATTTCTATATTTGCCGCAAATTTCAAGGATAATATATTCTAATTCAAAATTATGAAACAGATAAAATTCATATCTCCAGAGGAAGCAGTTAAAGTAATTAAGTCGGGTGACCGTGTGCATCTTAGTAGCGTTGCAGTTACGCCACATACGCTAATTAAGCCCATGGTTGAAAGAGGTAGAAATGGCGAACTTTACGATGTAAAGCTTCAGCACATTCATATTGAAGGGAAAGTAGATTTTGCTGATCCTGAATTTGAAGGAATATTTGTTTCTGAACAGTTCTTTGTTGGTGGAAACCTACGTAAGCAAACGCAAGCTGGTTATGCCGATTACATTCCTGTATTCCTTAGCGAAACTCAAAAGTTAATTCGCGAGGGTTATCTTAAAGTAAATGTAGCGATGATTATGTGCTCAACTCCTGATGCTCATGGCTTCGTTTCATTAGGAACATCAGTTGATGCAACACTTGCTGCTATTGAAGGTGCTGATGTTGTAATTGCAGCTGTTAACCCAAATGTACCACGTACGTGGGGTGATGCAATGTTCCACATTGATGAGATTGATTTATTTGTTGAAGATAACATTCCATTATTTGTACATGATCCGGCTCCGTTAACTGAGACAGATATCGCTATTGGTAGAAACGTAGCTGAGTTAGTTGAAGATGGCGCATGTTTGCAAATGGGTATTGGTGGTATTCCTAATGCTGTACTTGCTCAGCTTGGTAATCACAAAGACCTTGGAGTACACACTGAAATGTTTGCTGATGGTATTCTTCCTTTAGTGGAAAAAGGAATTGTTACCGGTAAACACAAAGCGATTGACAAAGGTAAAATGGTTGCTTCCTTCTTAATGGGTTCACAAGCACTTTACGATTTTGTTGATGATAACCCGCGCGTAGCTATGATGGATGTTGCACATACGAATAATGTACATGTAATTCGCCAAAATGATAAAGTAACTGCAATTAACTCTGCTTTGGCAATTGACCTTACGGGTCAGGTTTGTGCGGACTCAATAGGTATCAAGCATTACTCTGGCGTTGGTGGTCAAATTGACTTTATCCGTGGTGCTGGTCACTCAAAAGGTGGTAAGCCAATTATTGCATTGCCATCAGTTACTGCTAAAGGTGTTTCTAAAATCAGCCCAATCCTTATTCCTGGATCAGGTGTTGTAAGTACCCGCTCAAACATTCACTGGGTAGTTACTGAATTTGGAGCAGTTAACCTTTACGGTAAGACTTTACAAGAACGTTCTCGCCAGCTAATTTCAATTGCTCATCCAGAACATAGAGAGGAATTGGACAAAGCAGCATTTGAACGTTTTGGCCCACACTTTCACTTTGTAAATAAAACTCAGGAAGTTTAAATAATTATCAACTATTTAATAAGCTTGTAGCATAATTTCTAACATTCTTTCTTGAATAATCTATTTTTGTTCTGAAAATTTAATTCAGAACAAAATTTAATCTAAAATTCGAATTTTTGATTTATTTGTTTGAAAATATTTATGAATAATTATTCTTTCAATAAAACAGAAAACATTTTTTCACTTATAATAATATCACATACAATACAATGAAAGTATCACATATTGAACACATCGGAATAGCAGTAAACAGCCTTGACGAGGCTATCCCTTATTATGAAGGAGTACTTGGGATGAAATGTTACGCTATTGAAGAAGTGACCGACCAAAAAGTAAAAACAGCTTTTTTCAAAGTTGGAGACACCAAAATTGAATTACTTGAATCTACTGATCCTGAAGGACCAATTGGAAAATTCCTTGAGAAAAAAGGACCTGGCATTCACCACTTAGCTTTTGCCGTTGACAATGTAAACGAAGCACTAACTGAAGTTGAGGAAAAAGGTGTTAAGTTGATTGACAAAACAGCTAGGAAAGGCGCCGAAGGACTAAATATAGGTTTCCTTCATCCAAAGTCAACTTTAGGTGTTTTAACTGAACTTTGCGCTGAATAATAATCAGAAATATCTATTTAACCACAGATGAGCAATCAAGATAAAATCAAAAAACTAATTGACTTACGTGCGGAAGCCAAATTAGGTGGAGGGATCAAGAGAATTGACTCCCAACATGCGAAAGGAAAATTCACTGCACGCGAACGTATTGAGATGATACTTGACGAAGGTAGCTTCGAGGAGTTTGATATGTTTGTAACACACCGCTGTACCAACTTCGGTTTGGAAAAAACAAAGTTCATGGGTGATGGTGTTGTTACCGGACATGGAACAATTGATGGGCGAGTTGTTTATATCTTCTCTCAAGACTTTACTGTTTTTGGAGGGTCTCTTTCTGAAACTTTTGCAATGAAGATTTGCAAAGTTATGGACATGGCCATGAAGGTAGGTGCTCCACTTATCGGAATTAACGATAGTGGTGGTGCTCGTATCCAGGAAGGTGTAAACAGTTTAGCTGGTTATGCTGAGATATTCGAACGCAATATTTTAGCTTCTGGTGTAATTCCTCAAATCTCAGCAATTTTCGGCCCTTGTGCTGGTGGAGCAGTTTACTCTCCTGCCCTAACCGATTTCATCATGATGACTGAGGATAACTCATACATGTTTGTTACCGGACCAAAAGTTGTAAAAACAGTTACTGGCGAAACCATTACTACTGAAGATCTTGGTGGAGGTAAAGTTCATGCGAGCAAATCAGGTGTTGCTCACTTCTTGGCTGAAAATGAGCAAGAAGGAATGATGTTGATTCGTAAACTTCTAAGCTACCTTCCACAAAACAACCTGGAAGAAGCTCCAATATTAGATTGTAATGATCCTATCGATCGTTTGGATGATGGATTAAATGAAATCATTCCTGACAATCCAAACCAACCATATGATGTTAAGGATGTAATCTACTCATTGGTCGATAACGGAGAATTCCTTGAAGTTCACCGTAACTATGCAAAAAACATCGTTGTAGGCTTTGCTAAATTTGATGGTCAATCTGTTGGCATTGTCGCCAACCAGCCAAACTATCTAGCTGGTGTTCTAGACATTGAAGCTTCGCGTAAAGCAGCTCGCTTCGTACGTTTCCTAGACTGTTTTAATATTCCAATCATTACATTGGTTGATGTTCCAGGATTCTTACCTGGTAGTGGACAAGAATACGGTGGGATCATTATTCATGGTGCAAAACTAATGTTTGCCTATGGTGAAGCTACTGTTCCAAAAATCACAATCACTCTTCGCAAATCATATGGTGGAGCACACGATGTAATGTCTTGTAAACAATTACGAGGTGATTTGAACTATGCATGGCCTTCAGCTGAGATCGCTGTTATGGGTGCTGCAGGTGCAATTGAAGTTCTTGAAGGAAGAAAAATTTCAAAAATTGAAGATCCTGAAGAACGTGCTGAATTTAAAGCCAAACATGAAGAACAGTATAAGGAAAAATTTGCCAA
Organism: uncultured Sunxiuqinia sp.; assembly: GCA_965372405.1. Classification (GTDB taxonomy): domain Bacteria; phylum Bacteroidota; class Bacteroidia; order Bacteroidales; family Prolixibacteraceae; genus Sunxiuqinia. The sequence goes on along the minus strand of CBDVCE010000060.1, from coordinate 10,803 downwards.
TCCTTATATGGCTGCTTCACTTGGATATATTGATGACGTGATTGAACCTAGAAATACCCGTTTCCGTATTATTCGCGGACTGCAAAGTCTTGCAACTAAAAAGCTGGTTAATCCGCCTAAAAAACATTCAAACATTCCATTATAATTAAATGATGAACAGTTTAGCAATAATAATATCTTCGATGATGGATGTTGGCTTGACAGTGACGCTGGTGGGCTTTTCCATCGTTTTGCTTTCTTTGACTGCTTTGGTAATTGTTTTTACACGTTTACCCAAGTTAATCAATATGAAATTTAAAAAGCGTCCTCGCAAACAAGAACAACACTGCGAAGATGATGTATGCCATATTGAAGGGAACGTAACAGCTGCCATTAGTGCTGCGTTGCATCTTTATTTCAACGATCAACATGATGAGGAAAGTAACATTGTTACCATTAAAAAGGTACAAAAATCTTACTCTCCATGGAGCTCTAAAATTTACAGTGTAACCAACAACTGGCCACGCCAATAATCAGTTTCCCAAATTAAAATTCAATCATGAAAAAGTTCAAATTTACAATAAGCGGCGACGATTATGATGTCCATATTCAGGACATGGAAGACAACGTTGCTACCATTGAAGTAAACGGTACTAAATACGAAGTAGAAGTTAAATCTGAAGTTAAACACAGTAAGACTCCTCAACTGGTACGAAAGCCCGTGGTACAGCAACCTGGCGAAGGACAAATTAAAAAGTCTGCTACTAGTGGACATACAATTAAAGCTCCACTACCTGGAACCATTCTTAAACTGAATGTTAGAGAAGGCGACGCCATTAAAGCAGGTCAAAGTTTGTTGGTTATGGAAGCCATGAAAATGGAGAACCAGGTTATGGCGGAGAAAGATGGAGTTGTTAGCGCCTTAAAAGTAAAAGAAGGCGACGCAGTGCTTCAAGACGATGTTCTAATTGAAATCAGCTAATTGAAAGGAATTCAGAAATGAAAAATATATTTCTAACACTGATTGCTTTCCTATTGCTGATTCCTCAATTTTCTATGGCTAATGATGCCAAGGTAAAAGAGGAGTTGCTTTCCGGGAAATGGATCAACAGAGCAGATGGCTACATTACCAAAGCTACTTATGATGCAAAAAGCAGTAAAGATAAGAGTCCTAAAACTGTTAAACGTTTTAAGACCATAAGTTTTGAAGAGGATTACACCTTTATTTTAGACTCCGTAAAACAACGTTTTTCAGGTAGCTGGAATGTTTCAAACGGAAAGGTGCATCTTCGTTTTAAAAACAAAGAAGTAACTCGTTTACGCAAAAATACCGATCCAAACAATCAAGCTTCGGGGTATTTTACCTTCAAAGAAGATTTAAAACTTAACGATCGTGAATTGAGCATGAAAGATGGAAAATTAACTGGTGACGGATCGGAGTATAAAAAGTACTCAGGAGCTGTTTCCGGATTATTTAACTTCTACGAATTCTCAGGTTTTGCAAATATTAGCTGGGGACACCTTGCAATGATGATGGTTGGTTTCATCTTCATCTTTCTAGCAATTAAATACGACTTTGAGCCACTACTTCTTATTCCTATTGGTTTTGGTGTCCTGATTGGTAACATTCCGATGTTTCAGGCAGTTGATTTTAACCTTAGACTTGGAATTTACGAACCTGGTTCAGTATTGAATATTCTTTATCAGGGAGTTGTTCAGGGATGGTATCCTCCATTAATTTTCTTGGGGATTGGTGCAATGACAGACTTCTCATCATTAATTTCAAATCCTAAATTAATGTTGTTAGGTGCTGCTGCCCAAATTGGTATCTTCCTGACTTTCTTAGGAGCTTTATTCCTTGGATTTGCACCTCCAGAAGCTGGTGCTATTGGTATTATTGGTGGAGCTGATGGTCCTACGGCTATCTTCATTTCATCAAAATTAGCCAATGGCCTAAATGTTATGGCTAATGGTGAAACCGTGAAGAACCTAATTGGTCCTATTGCTATCGCTGCATATTCATATATGGCTTTGGTGCCAGTAATACAGCCTCCGGTTATACGTTTGTTAACAAGCAAAAAAGAGCGTCTGATTAAAATGCGACCTCCGCGAGCGGTTTCGAAATTAGAAAAGATTTTGTTTCCAATTGTGGGACTTATGCTAACAGCCTATATTGCGCCTTCTGCCTTACCATTGCTAGGTATGCTTTTCTTTGGTAATCTTTTGAAAGAATCAGGAGTAACTAATCGTTTGGCCAATACTGCTAGTAATGCATTGATCGATACAATTACGATTCTGCTTGGTATTACAGTTGGAGCATCAACACAAGCTGATGTTTTCTTAACGCCTTCATCAATCAAAATCTTTGCATTGGGTGCTGGCTCATTTATTATAGCAACAGCTGGTGGTATATTGGGTGCAAAACTGATGAACTTATTCTTATCTGCAAAGAATAAAATTAACCCGATGATTGGTGCAGCTGGGGTTTCTGCAGTACCTGACAGTGCACGTGTTGTTCAGCTTATGGGACTAAAGTATGATCCAACTAACCACTTGCTTATGCACGCTATGGCACCAAACGTTTCTGGTGTAATTGGCTCAGCTGTGGGTGCAGGGATACTGCTTAGTTTCCTAATGTAAAAAAGACCACATTATTATATGCAAAAGGCTGTTTGATTTATATCAGGCAGCCCTTTCTTTTTAAACCATTCAATCTTTCAAAGTCGAAATAATAACTGTATTTTTGAGAAACCAGTAATGCCTAAATCAATATAAACAGATAAAAATGAAAAAAATACTTTTATTATTACTTGTAGCAGTATTCGTGTTTCCTGCTTTTGCGGAGAAAAAGAAGAAGGAGCAAGTTGAAAAACTTGATGTTCTGGTTTTTTCAAAAACGGTAGGATTCAGACATGGCTCGATCTCAAACGGAATTAAAATGATGTTTGATATGGCTAAGGAAAAAGCATGGGAAGTCACTGCTACAGAGAACTCAGATTTGTTCTCACTTGATTTCTTGATGAATTTTGATGTGGTAGTATTCCTTAACCCAACACAGGATGTTCTTTCCAACAAACAGCAAAAAGCTTTTGAAACGTTTATGAAAACTGGAAAAGGCTTTGTTGGTGTTCATGCCAGTGCTGACTGTGAATACGAATGGGAATGGTATGGCAAGCTTAATGGTGCTTATTTCCGCACACATCCACCAGCACAGGAGGGTACAGTTATTTTTGAAGACTATGACCACCCAGCGATGAAAGTATTCAAAGGGATGGACAGCTATACTACAGTAGATGAATGGTATACATTTAAGGTTAATCCAAGAGAAAAAGTAAATGTTCTTGCTCGTCTTGATGAGGCAACTGTAGTTAAAGGAAAAAATGATGACTGGAAAATGGGAGATCACCCACTAATATGGTGGCAAGAATTTGACGATATCCGTTCGTTTTATACCGTTTTCGGTCACACTGATGAAGCTTTTGATGACCCAAACGTACGCGAGCATATTTCTGCTGCAATTGATTGGGCTGGTAAACGCGTAGACTAATCAACATTCACATAAGATATAAAGAAGGCACCTAATTGGTGTCTTTTTTTATTCCTTAACGCTCTTGGTTATTCTTAATTCTACCAATTAAAGTTGAATTAAACATAAGGGATCACTCTAGCCAAACTTCAAACTTTGCTGTGGATCATCTGGTCGTTTTGAATTAAAATCCGCAACAATTTCATCAATAGCTGTAAGGCATTTGCCACAGGTTGTACCAGCAGTTGTGGCCTTTTGTATTTCTGCTGTAGTCCTTGCCCCTTTCTTTAATTCATCAAGAATTTCTTTTTCAGAAACCATACTACAGATACAAATCAATCTATTTTCCATTACCTATCCTCAAGCAGTTGCTACTAAATCAACATATTTAGTCCAATTATTTGATCCAATGTGTTGGAGAGATATTATATGTATTTTATTCAGCATTAAATCACAAACTTATTCTCTATAAACAATTTCACTTGCCTGTAAGCATCATATACATCATCTTTTTTAGGCATCGATTCGTATATCTTACTAATCAGTTGCTTTTCATTTAGCAGCTGGAAACTGCTTTTGAAATTTAAATCAAAAACCATTGATATCAGAAAAAGTTTATAATCATCGAATGATTTAAGATCTTCTTTTAAAACCGACCTTTGCTGATTGATCCTTTTGATAATAGATTCATTGATTTGACTAGCTTTTGGCAAACCATAACCAATTGACGGAATACTAAAAGAACCGTCACGCTGAAGTTTATTAACACTAGTCTCCCAAATATCAAGTTTATCAGCATCACGCAATATCTGACAAAACAAAAGTACTTGTTTATCTAATTTTGGAGATAATTCAGACACGTTATGATAGCGGATTGCTTCAATAATAATTTTCTTATTCCCTTCAGCAACACTCAACATGAACTCCTGATTATCAAGCATTGTAACACTTAACTCAGCATGGTTTTCAGATTCCTTGTCATCAAACGTTTTGTATTTTTTGAATTGTTCAAAACGACCAATATCATGCCACAGGCCAATAAACTCAGCCATTTCCTGCTCTTCTTTATCAAGTAGTGATTTTTCAGCAATATAACGACAAAGCTTGGCTACTCTCAATGAGTGCTCTTTCTTCAATTGCAATAATTCTGCTACAAGCTCATCTTCAGTGTGGATAAAAGAAGCCACATACTTTTCAAAAAAAAGATGTCCGGCCTCAATTGTCTCCTTCTCAAAGGTAATTGTCTCCATAGGGGCGCAAAAATAAGTATTTTGTTCATTGAACGACTATGTAAGCCATTCAATTTATTAACAATTATAGATGCTTAAAATTATGTGCTTAACTTTTCATCCGAAAGTGGTTGAAAAAAGAATGTTTTACTATTTTTGCACGGCATTGGCCCTATAGTTCAATGGATAGAATACAAGATTCCGGTTCTTGCGATCTGGGTTCGAATCCCGGTAGGGTCACTTGTCTGCACAGGGGTATGATTTGTCTTCATACTCCTGTTTTTTTTTAATGGTTTTCGTCTATATTCAATCCCATCCCCAATTCTCTTTCATAAATGCTTCTAATGTAAGCAATGAAAGGATCTCAGCATCTTTCATAAGTTTATCATATTCTTCAGGGGTAATGTCTTCATATTTAGGTATTTTCCTGTTTTCCGAAAAAGACACCCATTTTAGAAATTGGCATTTATCAGGTCAACAATTTTTTGTTGTATTTCATTATTTTTTAGTGGAACGGTCTGGAAATGCTCAGTGGTTATTGATACCCTGATTCCATACATCTTTTTAATTTGTTGTATTGCCCTGTTGATTGAAATCCCCGAATCCTCATGATTTAATACCCTTTCTAGTTCTTTGTAGAGTACGAACGAAACAAATGAAATGCAAATATGAGCTTCAATCCGATCTCTCAAGCGGTGGTAGATTGGTCTGATCTTTAAATCAGTTTTCGATATTCGGAAAGCTTTTTCAATCCTCCAGAGATTATTATACCTGTCAATAACTTCATTCCCTGCAAGATTTGTATTTGTAATGTATCCCTTTAATCCATCCCATTTAGTGTCTTCTTTAAATTTTTCATAATTGATTGCTATTTTGAGTTCCCCATGCATACTGAGATATTTGTTGTAGCCCCTGTTATTAATATTGCTTTTGGTGAGCCGCCCGGCATTTAGGTTCTTCTCCAATCGTTTTAATCCGCGTTCACGGTTTGACAAATCTTTTTTAGCACGCTTTTCAGAGTAACTGATAAAAAGTGTTGTCCCATCTTCTTTTTTTATTGCCGTATTTTGTCCATCAGTAAGTTCAATTTGCCATATTCTTTGAACCATTATTTTGCTTTCGTTTTTTATTCGTGCCCCAAGAATAAATGTGTACCCCTTTTCTCTTAGTGCTTTAAGGTTGTCTTTTGACAACAATCCTGCATCTGCAACAACAATGGGCTTGTCGAGTTTAAACCGGGCTTGGAATCGCTCTAAAATCGGAATTAAGGTGTGCCCCTCATAAGTATTCCCTTCAAAAATATCGTAGCCAATTGGATAGCCGTTCTTTCCTACTAAAAGGCCTAAGAATATCTGCGGGTTTTGATGTTTCCCATCTTTCGAAAAACCAGGCATCCGAAGTTCATCAGGCTGGCTGCTTTCAAAATAGATTGTGGTCATATCATAAAAAACAACTCCTATTTTTCCATTTAACAGCTTATTGGTGTAAGCAAAGGAGATTTCTTCAATCTGGGTTTTGTATTTTGAGTTTAGCTTGTCGAGAAAATAATAAATTGCATCTGAAGTAATGTTTTTATTGTCGTTTTCCTGCAAATATTGGGAAAGTTGCAATTTGCTTCCCGGATGAGTTATTCGTGAAACAAGGTCTTTAAACAAGCCATCTTTGATTTTATTAAAACCCACGTAATTGAAAATCTTCCCAAATATCAACTCTGGTTCTATTATACGGATGCTGTCATTATTTAACTCACTTAAATTGAGTGGTGTAACACTTTTCTGAAAAAGGGTGAATTGGTTGAACAGCTTTGGAATAGCTTCTTGTGCCTGCCTGTATATTTTTTCAATCTCTTTCTCATCAAAAGAAGACCCGAGCGTTTTTACAACTCTATACTTTCCTTTCTGCTTTTGTATAATTTGGATACTGGTGCTACCACTATTATTTTTCTTTTTTCGTACAAACATCCCTAAATATACAACGGGACACCCAAAAAATCAATATATTAAAAGCATAGTTGTTGATATATAGATATTTATGATTTTGAGTGAAAATTTACTCGGAAAACAGGAGGATCTCAGCATCTTTCATAAGTTTATCATATTCTTCAGGGGTAATGTCTTCATATTTAGGTATTTTTCTTGCTTCTTCTATTGGAAAGCGTTTCTTAACTCTTTTTGTAGCTTTTTGAATACCATTTTCATCAGGCTTTTGCATGGATTATTAAGTTTTAAAGGATTCATCTCAAATCATTTTTAAATCAATTATAAGACAATCAATTTATAAGATGCTCCTTCCTCAACTTCTCCTTACTTTTCCAATATTATTTTAAATCGGACATTTATCGGACATTCTCAAGATTTATCGGACATATTTCGGACATCCAAAGTATAGAAGGTTCCTTTACGCTCCCCTTCCTTTTTGAAAAAACCAAAGTCAATTAATTTTTCAAAATCACGAAATGCGGTCTTTTCAGTTAAATTAAACATACCTCTATATATACTATTGGTAATTTTTCCATTCTCTTTGGTATAAAGGACAGCTTCAATCTGTCTATCATTTAAACCCTTATCAAGAAGATGTTTTTTTGAGAAAATATCTTTAAATATCGTTACACTAATCCCGCCAGAAGAATACTCAATAATTGGTTCTGGTAATCCAGCCTTTTTACATTCATTGATAATCTTAATTGTACCACGTCCCCAAGCTTCAATTAATCCACCTTTAAAGAAGGTACTCGCAAGGATTGGATTGTGAGGGCGTGATGAATGTTTCTTTTTTAAATCCTCAAATGTCAAATCTTCAGGCAATGAACCTTCATTCCAAACAATCAATTTATCATCATAAACGCTTATTTGAATTGGGGCACCCATATATTCTCGATGGACAATCGCATTCAAAATAACCTCACGAATTGCTTCGTATGGATATTCCCAACTTTCCACACGCTGTAATCCTTTATATGAGATTGGGGAAACAAAAAACTTTCTGTCAAGAACTTCCAGAGTTTTGTCTGCTAATTGAAACGCATTTCCTTCAATTACTTCTTGAAAACGTAAATCATCATCTGTTTGTCCAAATCGTCCAATTTTTACGAACGCATTTATAAAAAAACGACATGGATTCTTCCCAAACAAAAGAATTGCTGAACGTTTTAGATTACCATCTTCCACTAATAGCAGGTTATCAAGAATTTGCTCAATATTTTCTTCATCTGCAATAAACGGTAATCTTTTGCTTGTTGTTGCACCTTTTTTGAAAGCCTCAATTGCCAAAGTATCAATATCATCAAGTTTGGCTCGTGGTTCAACAACATCATCCCAAGTTTTGCCCGCTTTTTTTAAAAGAAGTTTATTGAGTGCATTCCCTTTAAGTTCTTGCTTTGTACTTCCACTTCTGTAATGATATTTGCCCTGATATGAAATTAGCACATCATATGGTTTTACATCAATTTCGATGTAATCTTTACCATCTTCATCTTTCAAATCTACATCGCAAAGAATTCCAAGCTGCGTTTGAATTTTATTTGGAATATCTTCCATTAATCTTTTCGCTTTTGCCACGCCAACAATTTCTCCATTGTCATTTTTACCAATAATAATTTTTCCTCCTTTGGCATTGGCAAATCCACAAATCCATTTGAGGTATTCATCCCTCCAACTAACTTTCCATTCTATATTTTGACTTTCGGGCATATCTATTTCAACAATTTGTTATAGTATCGTTTTCGTTGTTTGAACATTTTTTCAAAGTAATCAATTTTTGAATCCCTATAATCAAAAATTACCGGAGGATTTTTTGAACGTTGAATACGCCCAATATATTGAATTAGTTTCCCCTCGAATGCAAATGGGTAAACAATAAATAAGCACTCCAAGTTACTAATATCAATCCCTTCTCCAAAGAATTGCCCCGTAGAAATTACAATTTTGAAATGCCCTTGTTTTATTTGCTCAATTTTACTTTTTCGAGCACTTTCTGCATCATCACCATGAATAGTAATTGTTTCATATTTATCTTTCAAGTAGAGGTTTAAGATATCAACATGTGCTTTCCGTTCAGATAAAATCAGAATAGTTTTGAACCTTTTTGCATTGTTTTCAATATCATTAAGAATCAAGGAATTCCTGTGAGTATCATGAATTAGAATGCGGGAGATTGTTTCGTATTTGTCTATTTTATAGTTGAATGGGGCAAACAGTTCAGTTTCTTTAATGTTTATTTCTGTTCGAATATTTCGTTCTGCTAAAAACTGTTGTTGGTTAACTTGATGAAGAATGTTTCCGATGTAAACAAAAATCAATTTCTGGTCATTGTTTTTTCTTTTTGGTGTTGCTGTTAATCCATACAAATAAAAAGCATTGAAATTGATAATTGTCTCCCGAAATGATTTAGCTGGAATATGGTGGCACTCATCAATAATAATTGTACCAAATGCATTTGCGATTTCACTATAATCTTCAATTCTCGACAAAGATTGAATCATTGCAATGGTAATTTGTTTGCCAATTTTTTTCTTTTGATTTCCAAATTGTCCAATATCTTTCTTTGGAATCTTTAGGAAGTCTTGAATACGCTCAACCCACTGGTCGAACAATTGTTTTCGGTGAACAATTATCAGTGCGGGTTGTCTCTTTTCAGCGATTATTTCAAGTCCAATTACAGTTTTTCCAGAACCAGGGGGCGAAACAATTACACCAAAATCCTTTTCTCGTACTTTTTCAAGTGCAATCTCCTGATGGTCTAGTAGTTTTATTTCCGATTCAAAATCGATGGAATCTTTTTTCTCTCGTTTATCGATTATTTTAAATGGAATCTTTTCCTTGCTACAGAATTGAACTAATGATGCCGAAAAGCCTCGTGGAATCATTACTTCATTACCGGATTCTTCAATTAACCTGAAAAACTTTTCGGTATTGAAAGTGCTTTTTCCTAAATTCTTTTTAGCTAAATAATCGGAATTGTAAAAGTTCAGTTCATTTCTTAGAAATACGATTAATTTTTGGCTTAACTGAGTTCGTTTAAGGTAAATCTGATTGCTAATAACTATTTCAAGTTCGAATGGTTTGTTGTCCCCTGAATTTGAAATAAATACTTCATTCGGTTTAACATCGAAGAATTGTTCATAAAGATTTTTTAACTCATCAATTGAAATTTTCTCAACTGATTTCAAGAAATCCCATTGGTTTTCAATTGGTTCAAATGTTTCGGGATTAATAAAACACGAATTGCCTTGTGTCAATGAATTACCCTGAAAGGGAAGTGCAATTAAATTCCCCATTCCTTTACCAGAATGAAAATCCTGATTTGGAAATAACCTATCAAAACTTGGTTCTTTTTCAAAATGCGAGATTATGTTTGAATGTCGTAACAACTCAAACATAATTTTTCGACTTTGTTGCGCTGGAAAAGCATTCTCGAAAAACACCCACAAATGCCCGCCATTGCCTGAACGGGAACGCTCAATATAAGATGGGATTTTAAAAGCTGAACAAGTATCGTGAAGTTTAAAAATTGTTTCTTTCCAGTTTTGTTTATCAAAATCAACTGCAATAAAATATGAAGTATTGTCTTCGAGTAAGGGATAAATACCACAAGTTTCCTTCCCTGAAAAGTGAGATTCTATTGCAGAATTATCGAAGGATAAATATTCCTTGTTTTTATAATCTTTAAAAGTTCCACCCTGAGCTTTGTGTTTGTTATAATCAGTCCAATCGACTTTGTACGCTGGCATATATCCACTTCGACCATCCTTCTCCCACCGAACTGCATAAATGTCCGTTCGTCCTCGTAAAAGAGATTTGTATAAATCGATATCTTTCTGTTCAAAAACCATTCTTTAAATATACTATTCTTCAATAAATGGAAATATCGACAATGTGATAATAATCAAAAAAAAAAAAATTAGAGGGTGGAAGAATAACAATTCTCTCATTTTACTACTGATGAATGGGGTATATATTATCTGGACCTCTATATTTTGAATTTTTTCTTTTGTGTTTCCTTATTCATAAAATCGAGCACAGCCTCATAATCCTCAAACAATAAGTTCGATACTTCCCCCGGTAGGGTCAC
>CBDVCE010000059.1:0-32560 GCA_965372405.1 uncultured Sunxiuqinia sp. | reverse complement strand
ACTTTCCTCTATACCCCGAGGCAGAGCCTCGAGGAATTCTCTTGATTAAAATCAGGAGAACAAGGTGACGATTTTTACCAACAATTATGGGAAACAATTACCAAAGGTGAAATCTGGGAAGGAACATTTCATAATAAACGAAAAGATGGATCTCTTTTCTGGGAACGGGCAATGATCTCCCCAGTACGCAATAAAATTGGGAAAATAATCAACTACATCGCTATAAAAGAAGATTTTACAAAGGAAAAAGAAAATGCTGATGAAATTGAGAGGTTAAAAACTTTCAATGATCAAATATTGAATACCATGCGGGAAGGAATTTTAGTTGAAGATATTAATGGTACAATAATCTACTCAAATCCTTCATTTGAAAAAATATCCGGTTATAAACCCGATGAGTTAATTGGAAATAACTGGAAAATGATCATAGCTAAAAAATACCATACGAAGGTTTCAAAAGCAAACCTACGCAGGGAAAACCTAATTAGTGATTCTTATGAAATAAAAATAAAAAACAAGAGTGGAAAATCTACCCCTGCCCTTGTAAGTGGCAGTCCAATTTTATCAAATGATAAATATAAAGGACTGGTTGCTGTATTTACTGATATCAGCAAGCTAAAGAAACATGAGAAGAAACTCAAGAAAGCCTTGGGACAAGCTAAGATTTCGGACACTTTGAAATCTTCATTTTTAGCAAATATGTCGCATGAAATAAGAACACCAATGAACGCGATATTGGGTTTTGCTGACATTCTAAGGAACGAGAGAGAGATTGATAACGAAGTAAGAGATGAATACTTCAGCATTATTGAAGATAAAGGAAATGAGCTTCTTCAGATTATTTCTGACATTATTGATATTTCAAAAATTGAATCAAAAGTTATTAGTATTACTAATCATGAATTTGAATTGAATGAATTTCTTAAGAGCGTGCATGATTCATTTAAAAAAGAATTAAATGATGATACTATTGAAACTTTTCTAACATTCCCAGAATCATCTGATCAATACAAAATCGTTACCGACAGATACCGATTGAATCAGGTTGTAACTAATCTATTGAATAACTCACGGAAATTTACTGAAAAAGGGAAAATTGAATTAGGCTATGAATTAGTTGATTCAGTTTTCAAATTCTTTGTTCGCGATACTGGTATCGGAATCTCCGAAAAGGATCAAAAAATTGTTTTTGATCGATTCCGCCAAGCTGAAGATAATTACACAAGAAGCTTTGGAGGCACTGGCCTTGGACTAAACATCTGCAAAAATCTAATTGATTTATTAGGTGGAGATATTGAAGTAAAATCCGAACTTAATGTCGGCTCTACTTTCTACTTTACTATTCCGCAAAAAAAAGAGGGCTAAAAATTTAGCCCTCAATATATCCTTAAATGTATTAATTTCTACGCTTCCACTTTCTTGTTTTTCACCAACATGTAAAGAACTACAAAAGCAACTACTAAAATAATTGGCAAAACAGACATATTACGCAATGTAATTTGTGCCCCTTCCGTTTCAATTGATTTTCCCATAATTGGCAACACCATAGAAGTTGCAACAAAACCAGCTCCACCCAAAATTGACATGCCAAGTGCACCACTCTTAGGTGCGTACTCTGAAGCAACACCAATCATAGTTGGCCAGAAATAACATACTCCTACTGCAAATACCGCAGCTGATAAAACTGTCATGACAGGACCGTTTGCATTACTCAATAAGGTTAAACCTGCAACAGAAATGATAGAAGATCCTAATAAAACCCCTGCTGGATTTAATCTGTGAATCAATCCACCAGCAAAGAAACGCCCAACAGCCATAATACCAGTCACAACTGCAAGAATTATCATTGGATGAATTCCATTCTCGGAAAGCAAAGCATTAATCCATTGTGTTGTACCCAACTCGGTTGACGCTGTAAGCAACATACAGAAAAAGATTAGTGGGAAAAGCAGCGTAATTTTATTAATTGCCTTCCCTTCAATAATAATAAACACAGCAACAACAGCCACAATAATTAATGGCAATGAATAACTTGAAGTAATTGCTGCTGAAATGCCAGGATTAGTCGCCACCAAAATCATAAATATTACTGCAAGAGTTATAGTATATGGCGCACCTACATTTCGCATCATCTCTTTATAAGTTACACCCGAAGCAACTCGTTCTGTTTCTGGAATTTTTTGACCAAAAAACAAATACCCATAAATGGCGAGTGGAATAAATAACACACCTACCAATACTTGCCAAGGCAAATTAATTTGATCTATAATCAAGGCAGACAAAAGACTTCCAATCACAATTCCTCCAGGGAACCAAACATGGAAACGATTAAGCATTTTTGTCTTTTTCTCAGGAAATAAAGTTGCAACAAGAGGATTACAAGCAGCTTCAACACTTCCGTTACCAAGACCAATAAACACATTGGAAATAAAAAGGGAGGTATAATCTTTTGCAAATAGCAATAATACGATACCAACCAGGTGCATACTAAATGCCATCCATATAATTGTTTTCGTTTTTACAATGTCAATAAAGTAACCACCAGCAAACATTGCAACAGCGAAACCCCAAAATGCAGGGCTAAAAGCACGTCCAACTTGTTCTTTTGTTAGTCCGTAATCGTCAGTAAAAACACCTTCAATTTTTGCCCTGATTGCAAAAGTGATGGCGGTTACCAATAACGCCAAACAACCTGCAACAAAAAGCCTTTTTTGATTTACATTCTCCATAATCAAATTTTTAAATTAGTATCAGTTAGTTTATTTTATTAAATATTTTATTGATTGATAAATTAATCTTCGATAATTCTCATCAGCATAAGTTTCTTTCCCATGTCCGGGCTGCAAATAGATAATTTTTGATGATTTGTATTTGTGTTCCCAGCCAATTACTTCTGTACTATTTGGATGATTGGTTTTAAGCAATGGAGTAACCGATTTTAATACTTCAGTATTCCCATAAACCTCATCAAATAGTTCAAACGATAAAACATTATTCAAAACAGGATGCGTTGAATTAAATGGCTCAACATGAACTTTAGTGCCATGTAAAAAATTAGAATAACCAATTGACGGTTTCTCTTTTATTAGATTCTTCTCATAATATTTGCCACCAACTATTTTTAAATATTCGTCCCAATTTTGATAGGAAGCTAAAGAGTGATGTAAGAACAAAAGAGGTTTCCCCTTTTTAAGCATTTTGAGAAATGCTTTTTGCTCAGCATCGGAAATGGTTTGAAACATATCATAAAAAACCACCACATCAAACTGATCGACTTTATCTTCTAAAAACATTTTATTTGCCTCGGGCTGCACAGCCTCCTTCCACTTCACTCCATTAAAAGAATCAAACACTTCAAAAAATGCTTCACGGTCAAAGTCATGCCCACCTGTAACAATCAAGATTTGAACATCTTGAGCAGAGGTCATTAGAAATAAAAAAACAATTAGTACAGAGAAAAATATTCTTTTCAAAACTTAGTTTTTCAGATTTAGAGCTAGTCAGTAATAATTACAAATCAAATATAAATAAAAAAAACAGACCTGAACAGAACATTCCAGAACAGCCTATGAAAAAAAGTTAAAAATTTACGTTTATTCACATTCCATCTCATCTATAAATAGAGAGTAACGTTAATGCTATATGCTGATTAGTAGCTAAATTCGATTGTCACAAAAAAATATGTAACGAATCATTCAAGTTTTTTCTTTGAATAGGCAACTTTTTTCACAAAATTGAACTCTATAATAAAAAAGGGTAGTTCGCTTAATGAGTATAAGCATAAAAAAAATATTCAAACGTTTTATTTTAGGGCTATTTGTCCTTTTAATTGGAGTTGTCATTCTCTCAGTTGGCGCCATCTTCTTTTTTGGGAAGGACTATGCACATCAGGAAATCACATCATTTTTGAATAAAAAAACCAATGGCAATTACACAGTTGAATTCTCTGAATTAAAGATTAATCCTATAAAAAGGAGTATTTCTTTTTATGATTTTCACATTGTGCCAACGGCAAATAATAATGACAATCTGAAGTTGAATTTTAAAGCAAGCAATTTTCTAATTAAGCGGATCAATTTAAAAAAGCTATTAAAAAACAAAGAGCTTATTATTCAAAAGATTGAAATTAATAAACCAATAATTCAATTTAAGCAAGAAAAGAAGCAGGTAAAAAATAATGACAGCTTTGATAAACTTATTGATGAACTTAAACCATTCATTAACCAATCATTTAAATCTATTCAAATAAATAAAATTGAATTGATTGACGCAGGACTTTTGCAACAAAAAAGTAAAAACACGAGTCAGCAACAATCAAAAAAAACGATCAATTTTAATGTTGGCATAGATCATTTTTATACAGACTCCGTAATTCTATCTAATGTCGACGATTTCTTTGAAGCTTCAGATATTTTCCTCAGCATTAATGATTATCACGCAATTATTGGTGACAGTTTGCACCAACTAAATGTTGATGAATTAATCTATTCTATAAAAAACCAAGGAATTTCGGCTCATAACATTGCTTTAATTCCAACAGACACCATTCAAACTTTAAAAACAAAATATTGGGTAAATATTCCTGATTTATATATTCAATCAAAAAATATCGATAAAATCTTTCAGACAGACAGTATTTGGCTAGATACTCTTCTTCTCAATAATGCCCAAATAAAAGTAATTCCTCCAGACAATGCTGCAAAAATGAACTTCAAAGAAATAAGAGAGTATGACTTATTTCAATTGGTGAAAAATGACTTTAAACAACTTAAAATTGGCTATCTTAATCTTCAAGCAAATCAACTTAGTATTAATCGAACTGGTGAAACTCAAAAAAACCGACAAATCTTTGAAAATATACAGATAGAGCTTGAAGGATTTCAGCTTGATTCGACATCATATAGTGACACACATAAAATATTGTATGGAGATAAACTTCTGATGAAGGTTGGAAAATACACAATCAATTTTAGCGACCAAATTCACACGCTTCAATCACAAAATATTCATGTTTCAAGTGAAACAAATTCATTAAATGCTGATCAGCTTGAGATGTGGCCTACAGCAAATAAAACCCGGGAATCAACCCATGTTACTTTGTTTTGTGACAGTATTCGGATGAATGACGTAGACCTTTTACGTTTATACCATAAGCGAGAAATGCCATTGCAACAAATCGCTATTTTCAAACCAAATATCAACTTGCTTTCAGGCACTGAACGAAAAGCTAAAAAACAAAGTTCGAACAGCTTGATTTATCATTTTATTGGGAATTATATAAAAGGGGTTTATTCAAATTTGGTAACTATTGATCAGGGAAGTTTTGTAATTAGAGAGAACAATGATAAAAATGAATCAGGAATTATTAGAGCAGATTTTGATTTTCGACTTACCGATTTTTCGCTTGACTCAATAAGTGCTAATAAAACTGACAAACTATTTTTCGCAACCAATTTCGAGCTGCAATTCAACGATTATAAAATGCAACTTCAAGATCAGCTTCATGGATTAACAGTTGATAAAGTTGAGGTTTCAAGTCTTCAGAAAATGGCTAGCATTAGAAACCTGCATCTTTCGGCTAATGAAGATGGCAACGCAATTGATCTTCTAAAAAAGTATAACAAGAATGAACTGTATGAAATAAAAATTCCATATCTGAATTTGCGAAATACAAACATCCATCAGGCCTTTTTTAATAAAAAACTCAACATTAATTATTTCTCAATTATTGAACCCTCAATATATTTTGAATTTTTAGCTCGAAATAATAAACCTAAGAAAGAATTTGATTTAAATGAGTTTTATGGTCTTTTCAAAAATTACATTAACGACATTCGCATTGGTTCACTCAAATTGAATAATGGAAAGTTTAAGTTGGTCAATCATGACAAACGTGGAAATACAATTTCTTTTGACAATAAATTTAATCTAGAACTTGATGGGTTTAGATTTAATAAACAGGAAATTGAAAAGAACAGACTTTTATTCTCCGATGATTTTGAGCTTACACTGAAAGATTATTTATTTCGTTTATCTGATGACATTCACTATTTACAAGCTAAAGAGATAGGATTCTCTACACGTGAATCTGAGGTTTTTATTAGAAATGCAATCCTATATCCAGATATCACCAGTAGCAGTTACCAAAAACTAAATCGGCATTTGCATATAACTGTTCCTGATTTTAGATTAAAAGGGATTGATATTAAAGAAGCATTTAAATCAAAGAAGTTAAATGTAAATCTGTTAAAAATCAATCGACCTAACATCAAGATTTATCATTCAGGTAATTCTCACAAGAAATTAAATTTCAAGGATATTACAATACCATTACCAAAAAAAGTAGGTGAACTAAGCCTGAATCGATTGGAAATAAATGATGGAGAAATTATAGTTATAAATACAGTTCAACATGACGATAAAGAAATTGCACGACTTGATCTTAATCTCACAGCACAAAATGTGCATTTAGCAAAACCAGATTCAAAAACAACAGAACAGCTTACAGTTAAAAACATCAGCACATCACTAAAAAATATCGAATTTAAACCTTTAAAAGGAAAATATCGATACACAATATCGGAACTAAATTATAACAAAAGGAATAATCATTTAGAAATAACAAACCTGGAAATACTCCCAAAAGATCAATCTGAAAAATCTGGTTTAGTAAGTGCTCGTTTTCCAAAACTAAAAATAAGGGAGCTTAATAGTCATGAAAACAAAAGAAGAAATTGTCTTCACACCTCTAATATTTCAATCAATGATGCTTATTTTCATTTTGTAAAACCTGAAGAGAAAAAAAATCCACCTAATTTGTATGATTTAAAATTGAATGAAGATTTATTTTCCATTATAAATGAAATCTATGCTAATAAAGTAGATCTAAAAAATGCTACTCTTCATCTTGAAAACAGTGGCAAACAAAAGGTAATTGAAAACATTCAGCTAACCCTTAATCAATTCAGGCTCAATGAAAAATATTCAGGAAAGCTACTAGCCTCAGAGAGCATTAATCTATCAATTAAGAAACTTAAAAGTACCGACCGGAATAAACGCTATGATTTTCTTTTTAATGAAATAAACCTATCAGGCCGGGATTCTAGATTAAGTTTAAGAGGAATTCAAATTTTGCCACGATACTCAAAAAACGAATTTCAAAAAGTTATTCCTTACCAAACGGATTATTACGAAGGAGAGATTGGCTTAATTGAAGCACACAATATTGATATTAAACAACTTATACAAGAAAGGAATTTCATTGGGAATAAAATTGTATTGAAAAATGCTCGTTTGGATATATACCGGGATATGAGAAAAGGTTTTAACGAAAATCAAAGACCTGCCATGCCTCAAGATTTAATCAGACAATTTGAGAACCCATTCTATTTTGATTCAGTGATTATTAAATCATCGGATATTAGTTACGCAGAACAGCTTGATGAAATGCCAAAAGTTGGTCAAATTCGTTTTAACAGTGTTAATGCAAGTGTTTATCCATTCACCAATATGGCGCATATGCTTAGCTCAAACCCAATGGTCTCGCTATATGCAAATGCATTGGTTATGAATAAGGCAAAATTTCAGGCGAAAATGAATTTCGATATGCTTTCTTCTGAAAACAAATTTCAGGTTGAAGGTTCAATCGAACCTTTCCAGCTAAACATTCTTAACCCAATGACGAAAAATGCGGCTCAAGTAGGTATTCGATCCGGTCAACTTAATCGTTTTGAATTCCATTTCGAGGCTGACAATACTGTCGCAAAAGGAAAGCTCAAATTTGCTTATGATGATTTAAAGATTAATATCCTTTCATTTAAAGACGGCAGTTCCAAGGAATCGAAATTTGCAAGCTTTTTAGCCAATAGTTTGGTGGTTAAATCTAAAAACCCAAGGACAAGGATATTATTACCCGACCCCATATATTTTGAACGTGACACAAAACGATCCATTCTGAATTACTGGTGGAAATCAATGTTTAGTGGAATAAAGAACACATTTGGCATGAAAGAAAAGAAAGTCCAAAAATAATCTTCAAAATACTCAATAGAACTAAGATTAACATTCTTTCTGTTTTTTTACTTAGTTTTCATTTTGATTCCTTATTTTTATGAAAACATAAGCAATAAATAAGTGAATAGAAAGATTAGTTATATCCTATTATTTTTAACGCTTTTAAGCAATTTCGCTTTTTCTGGAAATCAACAAAGCGCCCCACAAAAAAGAATCCTTGCATTGTATTCTTATGATGCTACATTTATAACCTATAAAAATTCAATTCAGGCTTTTCATGATGTTTTCACGTCTGATAAATTTATCATTGATGTTGAATTTTTAGACTCCAAAAGGTACGTACAAGGAGAACTAAACCAAACCGTTTTTGATCGTATTAAAATCAAACAACAAATTGCCCCATACGATATCGTTATTACGGGACATGACAATGCTTTAAACTATTGCATTACCTATCAGGAAACACTTTTCAAAAATACCCCAATAATTTTTTGGGGCATTAATGATATCGAAAATGCTTATTCAATGGATAAAAATCCTTGGATTACTGGAATTACTGATAATATAGATCCTCATAATACTTTTAATATCATTAAACAACTTCATCATGAAATTAAAAACATCCATATTATTCATGATATTACAACCACTGGAAAAGCTGATTACAAAACCTATATTAAAGCAATTGAAGCTTTCGACTTAAATTACAATTCCATTTCTATTGGTGATTATACGCTTGATGAGTTTGAAGAAAAACTATCCTCAATTGATCCTGAAGAATTGATACTTGTATTGTCAGCTCTACGATCAAAAGAACGGTATATTAGTTTAAATGAGATTAACACAATACTAAAGAAGCATTCAGACAAAATCATCTACAACAACTATTTCTATCAGTCAGGATATAATTTCGCAGCAGGTCGCAACAAAGATTTTTACAACCAGGCTTTTCCTGCATGCCTTATTGCAAAACAAGTTATTAATGGAACTCCTATTCAAAATATTCATGTTGAAGAAGGAATAAATCCAAAAGAACTTGAGCTTGATTTTCAGGAAATGAAAAGGTTTGGAATTGATGTCTCAGATTTTACAGGCAATGCAAAAATTATTAATACTCCAAAAAATGAATATACGATAAGTAAAAAAGCACTTTATGCAATAAGTTCACTCGTTATTGCTTTTGTTGCTTTCCTATTTTTCTCCATATTATTCCTGAGGGCTAAAAACAAAATTGAAAAATCGTTGCGTTTAACTGCCGAAAATTATTCCAGCATCTTTAAAGAGAATCATTCTATAATGCTAATTGTTGATCCTAAGACTGGTAGAATTTATGATGCGAATAAATCTGCATGTAATTTTTATGGTTACAGCATTAGTGAATTTAGGCAACTTAAGATAAAGGATATTAACACGCTTGCAGAATTTGATCTTAAAAGAGTATTGCAACTTATTGACACTGGAAATATACAAATTCAAGTAAAACACAAAATAAAAAATGGTTCAATAAAAGATGTTGAAGTTCATGCTGGAAAAATTGAAATGGGTAGCAAAATCTACTTCTATGCAATTGTTCTTGATATTTCGGATCGGATGCAACAACAACAGCAATTAATTGAGGCACGTAAAAAGGCGGAAGAAAGTGACCAGCTAAAATCAGCTTTTCTTGCAAATATGAGCCATGAAATTAGAACACCAATGAATAGTATATTGGGGTTTTCATCGTTACTCGCCGAAGATGAATTAGGTGCCTTAATCAAAGCGCAATACCTTAACTATATACAATCAAACGGAGAACATCTCCTCCAATTAATTAATGATATTATTGATATCTCAAAAATAGAAGCAAATCAGCTTTCTATTAGAACCAGTGATTGCAGAATTAATTCGTTATTGGATGAGATTTTTGAAATATTCAATAATCAAATCAAAGATACAACTAGGAAGAAAATTCGCCTTGTTTTAGGCAAAGATATTAAAGACGATAAATTTAGTATCAATACAGATGAAATTAGATTGAAGCAGATCATTATGAACCTACTTGGGAATGCATTGAAATTTACCGATTCCGGCAAAATTGAATTTGGATACAAGTTTAGAGAAGACAGTATGCTTCAATTTTACGTTAAAGATACTGGGATTGGTATTCCTTCTGATAAGCAAAATACTATCTTTTCAGTTTTCAAACAGATTGAAGATTCAAAAACCAGAAGTTACGGGGGTACAGGACTTGGTCTTTCCATTTCAAAATCGATTGTTGAAAAGCTTGGCGGAAGTATTTGGGTTGTATCTGAACTTGGAGAAGGATCCAGGTTTTACTTCACTATATCAGCAACCACAAACCTTCTAAATCTTACTTAAAATTACTTTTCAGATGTTTGACTAACTTTTCGAATTCGATAAGGTTTTTTATCCTGAGCCTCAAAATAAGTACGCATTTGCATTTCAGCAATAATACCAATAGTAATAAATTGAATTCCACCCATTACCATCAACATACCTAAGATTAGTATTGGTTTTCCCCATATATCATTCCCTAGAAACTTCAAAATCAACAAATACGCATTAATTAAGAAACCTATCCCTAATGATATAATTCCAAGTCCTCCAAAGAAGTGCATCGGACGCTGCATGTATTTCTTGAAGAACAGCATCAACATCAAATCACTAAAAACACGAGTTGTACGGCTTAGATTATACTTTGATTTACCAAACTCCCTTGCCCTGTGGTTCACATCAACCTGAGTAATACGGGTTGAACCTTCCAATGCAAGTAGTGCTGGTATAAAACGATGTAACTCACCATAAATATGGATGCTTTTAATAGCATCGTTTGTGAAAACTTTCAAGGTACATCCCAGATCTTTCATTTTTAAGCCTGTAGATTCCCTAATAATATAGTTAGCAATTTTGCTAGGTATTTTGCGAAGAAATGCGCCGTCTTTGCGGTTTGCACGTACACCTGCTACCATATCCCATTCTTCATCCTTTGCCATTTTAAGCATCATTGGAATATCAGCTGGGTCATTCTGAAGATCGCCATCTAGCAAAACAACATATTCACCAGCAGCCTGATCAATACCTGCTTGTAGTGCCGAACTTTGTCCATAATTCCGCTTCAACTCAAGAAGCAAAAAACGATCATCATTAATTTCCCTAATCTTTTGGCAGGTAGTATCAGTTGATCCATCATCAACAAAAATGGCTTCAAAGTCAACTCCTTCAAGAGCAGCTTTAATTTGATCACTTAAAGGAAGTATGTTTAACTCTTCGTTATATACGCAGATGACTAAACTTAATTGCTTCATGATTTTCTGTTTATGACTGTTTATATGTTTGCTTAAATTTTTGTTATTTAGCGATGCGAAATTAACAAAAAGACCTTAAGTTTTATAAAACGAACCTCATAGTCTTGATAATTTTCTATAAATGACTACAAAATTTAAGACACAAAGATATCTTCCATTGCTGGTTTTTGTAATTGCACTCGCAATTTACATGTCAAATATTGGTGGTGTAAGCATCTATATTTTAGATGAAGCAAAAAATGCTGGATGTGCCCGTGAAATGTTCGAAAAGGGAGATTTGGTTGTACCTACATTTAATAATGTGTTGCGTACCGACAAGCCACCACTCCACTATTTCTTTATGATGCTCAGTTATTCAATTTTTGGAGTGAATGCTTTTGCAGCTCGTTTTTTCTCAGCAATATTTGGAGCTTTAACCATCTTAATCACCTACTTATTTGTAAGAAAATTCAAAGATAACAGAACTGCATTCTGGAGTTCTTTTGTACTTTTATCCTCCATTCATTTAAGTATTCAGTTTCATTTGGCAGTGCCTGATCCCTATTTGATTTTCTTTTTAACTGCTGGAATTCTTTCATTTTACTCAGCTCTAAAAACAAGAAAGTTTGGATACTTGATTTCACTTTATGTGGCAATTGGACTAGGAACACTCTCAAAAGGTCCAGTAGCAATTGGATTATCTGGATTAATATTTCTGTTATTCATGATATTCAGTAAGCGTTTCAAATGGAACGAAATCAAAAAACTCAGGCCATTCACCGGAGCTGCTTTAGTTTTACTAATTGCTCTCCCCTGGTTTATTTACAATGGATTACAGACGAATTGGGAATGGACAGAAGGCTTCTTCTTCAAACACAATCTGGGACGTTTCACCAGTAAAATGGAAGGTCATGGAGGTAATTTCATGATTACTATTTTGTTTGTTGTATTTGGACTATTTCCATTCTCCGCATTTTGGGTGCAGGCTTTTAAAAAGGCTTTCAAAAATAGAAAGGACGACTTCATACTTTTCAATTTGATTTCTGCATTAAGCATTGTTGGATTTTTCACTTTATCTCAAACCAGATTACCAAATTACACAGTACCTTCATATCCATTTCTTGCAATTATTACAGCATACTGGCTAGGAAGTATTAAACTAAAAGAGGCCAAGCTAAATGCAAGTTTTATCGCAATACTAATTCTGTCTATCATTATTGTTCCTGGAATTTATTTTGGATTAAAATTTGATCCGGCACTAGCTCATGTAAATTACATTGCATTTTATTTTCTGCCACTACCTATCGGGATGATTACTGCATTTATTCTCTTCAAAAAGAAAAGGACAGAAACAGCACTCTATATCAGTGGTGTTTCCGGGATGGTGGTTGCAATGGTATTTTTCATTTTTGCATTTCCAGTAATTGATCAGCAAAATCCGGTTTCAAAAAGCATTCATTTACTTAAGAATAAAGAAGTTCGTCACTTTCAGAAGTTCAATCCATCCTATTCATTTTATCTTCAGAAAGAAGTTCCAGCAATAGACGAACAAGATTTTGGAGTATTCTTTAATGAGTACCCGGAAGGAATTATAATTTCAACAAAAAGAAAGTTGGAAAATGTATTACTCCCAGAAGAGCTTGAAATCAGCTTTTCATCAAGGGATATTATGGAAACTCCAACTACCGTTTTTATCAGTAAGAAAAACTAAGATTTTTTAAATGAGATTCTATAGATCGGTTTTGCAAATAAAGATCGGTTTTGCAAAGTCAACTTTTGGTCAGCAATCCAAATTGTGATTAACGTACAAACAATTCCAAGAATTGACCCAACAAAAACATCCAGGAAGAAATGTTGAAGTAGGTAGATACGTGTAAAACAGATTATAAGCGCCACAAAAAACAGAACCATTCCCAACGACTTCTTTCCAACAAAATAGGCGATTAAGCTCATTGCAGCAAAAATAGTCATGGTATGTCCAGAAGGGAAACTTGAATGATAATTTAATTCGGCCGCATGTAAAAACCGTGGTAAATCATCATATAAGAAGTAATTGAATGGACGTATTCTTTCAGGAAATAGAAACTTCTTGAAAAGGTTGGTGAACAACCCGACCAAAGCAAGATTTAATAAGCCCATAATGGCATAGCGGATTCTGACAAATGACAAAAGAGCCATAAAGACTGCCACAAAACTACCCAGACCCAAGTCAGTTAAAAAGTTCACAAATCCATCCCACTCTTCTTTCGAAATTCCATTCAACCAGAGAACAACATCACCATGATTAATTCTTAAAAGAATAAATAAGCCAATCAGGAAAAACAAAAAATAGATAATCAAGAAACCTTTCAGTCCTTTATTGATGTGTTTATTGAATTTTGAAATTATTCCCATTTCCAAATATATGATAGTTTTACAGTTGAGTACTCCCAATCTCTAAGCCCTTGAAGAAACTGAAATCGAACTGTGTTCTTTTTTAGCTGCTTTGACAAATCAAAAGTGTAGACCATTGGTTTGTCTTTTTCTTCTTTATAACCAGTATAACCGCTAATTGAATTTGATACATTCCACTCATTTTTG
This sequence comes from uncultured Sunxiuqinia sp., assembly GCA_965372405.1. Taxonomy (GTDB): domain Bacteria; phylum Bacteroidota; class Bacteroidia; order Bacteroidales; family Prolixibacteraceae; genus Sunxiuqinia. The sequence continues at coordinate 18,683 of CBDVCE010000059.1, read as the reverse complement.
TGCAGTTCTAGCCCTGCAGAATACATCAATGCATCATTCTGAAGATTCATATCATCATTAGTTTGCCAGGAGTAAAATCCCACAGAAGCAAATGGAGTCCATTCTAACGTGGCATCCTTATCTCCATATGATTTTGAGAAACTAACATCAAAGAAATATCCCGGACTGTCAGCATAACGTGCAGCATCCAACCGACCACCCGAAGCTGTTTTTCCTGCCATCCGAAATAAGGTATTTGGAAATCTTTTATCCTTTACCAATTGGATCATCGTTGAAAAATACAAATCACCAACTGCCAACCCTCTCCCATCTTTGTCCCGTGCCTTTCGTTCATCACGAATTTCAGTAGACATTGCATAACGCTCTAATAATACACCATACAACTCAATGGCTATTTTATTATCAGCAAATGGGTAATAAAGTTTCCCATATAGATTTTGAGTATTATCGCCTGAACGAAAATGAAAATCAGATCCAAATTCAATTGCTTTTTCTTGATCAAGAAGACCTTTTTTAACTTCGGGAACAGGAAGTGCATTCGGCCCCAAATAGCCAGGACTAATAGTAACAAAACTTCTCCAGCTAGGCATGCCCGATTCCCATCCATGAAGCTCATTCCACCATGCCCAATCATCCTGTGCCCATAGTGTAACAGACAGAATCATTCCAAAAAAGAATAAAAAGATGCGTTTCATGCGCCCAAAGATAAACAGGCTTATCATATTTGATAAAGATTAGATGAAAAAATCGAATCACATCTCAAAAAAATAGTTTTTGGTAGAGTTATAATTTGAAGACACTTGATGAATATTCGTCAGGTGTTTTCTTTTTGTAGTTGGTATCCTATTTAAACAATCATTACTTTTGCAGCCTGATAAAGAAATAGAGTATGTGGATTTTGATCTTAGTAATTGTAGCACTTTTTGTTTTATTGATTCTGGGAACGATGATTGCCAATCGTTTTGGGAAGAAGTCTAATAAATTAGCTGAAGATACTCAAAAGGCTGAAGTGCCTCTAGATTGTTGTGGTGCACATGAAGTTTGTGACTACGATGAGATGATTAAAAATCCAGAAGAGATTATCTATTTTGAGGATGAAGAATTAGATCGTTTTCAATCAATAACAGCCAAAAATTATAAGGATGATGAAATTGAAGAATTCCGTGATGTCCTTTACACTTTGAAAGACCACGAAATTCGAAAATGGTTATTAAGTATTCAACGAAGAAATATACAGCTTCCTGCAATTTTACAACAAGAAGCTGTACAGCTATTAGCCGACGCCTGATTATTCATTCATAAAAAGCTCCTCTTTAATGAGCTTAATTCGATCAAGTGCATAATTAATATTATCGCCCCCCTTTCCTGCTTCTTTTACATAGGAACGATAAAAAGCCAGGGCTTCTGTTGATCTGTAATTATATTCCTCATATGTAGTAGCAATTTCAAAAAGCACTTCTACTTTCCGATTATCCAGCTCATAAGCTTTTTGATAGCACTCAATTGATTTAGCAAATTCTTGTTGCCTGTTAAAAACCTGAGCCAAGTGATGATACATCTCCGGATGAAATTCTGGAATGGAAATGTAGATAGCAAAATCGAGGTATTTTGCTGCAAGCTCATTGTGCTTTAATCGCTTGTGACTAACCCCCAAATAAAAGTTGATATACGTATCATCAGGAGCCATTGAGTAACAATCTTCTAGAACTTCAATAGCATGTTCTGTGTGTTTGTTGTGATACAAGCAAATCCCATAGTTCATATAAACAGGTAAAAGTGTATCATGCTTTGTCATAAACGAATGATAATATGCCTGAGCCGGAACGTACATTTTGGAAGCAAACATTGCATTACCTAATTTAAGATGAACCATCCGATTGTTTGGAAACTTTTGATGTGCCATTCTCAACATATTCCAACTTGGCCGTTCTTTTTTCAGTTTTAAAAATGAATTTGAAAGGTTTATATATGCGTTCAAATCATTGGGATTTTGAACTAAATATTTGTGATACAAATACACAGCCCGCTTATATTTTGTGGCTTTATATGCAGCCAATGCACTATACTTGTTAAACATCAAATTGGTTGAATCAACAAGCTGAATTTCTTCAAAGGTTTTAAATGCTGCATTAAAATCTGCTAATCGCAAATACGTTTTTCCCAGTTCGTATTTCAACACCAAATCATTTGGATTAATTTGTAGTGCATGCTGGAAGTCTATTACAGCAATTGAGTTATTGCCCATCGACTGGCTAATGCCCGCTCGCGCCTTGAGGTAATCCACATTAGATGGCTCAATTGATAAGGCTTGATTTAAATCTTCCAAGGCTGCAGAGTAATTCATCAATTGTTGATGAACCATACTTTTTTTGAAATACAATTTTGCTGATGGACTTTGCGTCAGCTGATAATCGATTTGCGTAAGTGCTTTATCGAAATCGCGATTTAAAATAAGAATATCTATTTCCTGAGCCTGCCCCCAAAAGGGCAAAACCAGGATAAGAATTAATAACTGTTTTCTGAACATGTTTTTTTGTTTAGAGGTGAAAATAAATAGTTTCTATTGTATTACTGCAAAAGGAAATTAATTGGTATAGTATACGATACTGCAACAGTTTTTCCTTTTTGTTTGCCAGGCTTCCATGCAGGAAGATTACTTACAACCCTTATAGCTTCAGCATCAATTGAATGATCCACTCCCCTAGCAATTCTAGTTCTACCAATCGAACCATCTTTTTCAACCACAAAGTTCACATACACTTTACCCTGAATTCCATTTTCTTGTGCAGATACTGGATATTTAATGGATTTCGCTATAAACTTACGTAATGCAAGGTCACCACCTTCAAATTCAGGCATTTCATCAACTATAAAAAAAGCATCATCGTACGAAGTTTTATCTTTCGCGCCTAAAGCAACAACAGAAATTTCTTCAATTCCATTCTTATCAATAGAAACAGCTGATTTCAGAGTAATATCAATCACGCCCTTTTTAGCTGCCTCCCCATACTGCATAACATACTTATTAACAGGGTCTTTTTCAATAAATATCGATTTGATTTCTTCACCTTCAAGATTATTCATTGCTTCAATATCAGCAAGCTTGCCATCAATAATTATTAGCCTGTCCTGATCTTGTGCAGTAATAAATACACCACCGGAATAATCAAAAGTATCTGATTTGCTTGAACTGGAAACATCTTTTTGCTCACAGGCAAAAACAACAACTAAGGCAATAGCAACTAAAATTCCACTTAACAATTTTATGGTTGCAATTCTTGATGATTTTATTTTTGACATCATTTTCATTCGTTTTTTAATTAGTGAATAATTGAAATTGTTTGCGATTACAAACTGCTCACCAACGAATTGGCACAATAGCAATTGTTTGTAATTCTTAATTTCACCCGAATTTTCTACAACAGCTTTGTCGGCTAAAAATTCATGATTTTCTTTTAATGCTCTTTTAAGCATCCAAAAGAATGGGTTGAACCATTGAAATACTGAAAGGATTTCAAGTACCAAAACATCAAGAGAATGTCCCTGACGAACGTGCTCCATCTCGTGTTCCAACATCTTTTCCCATCCAGTCTGGGTATTAAAATCATCACTAACAAAAACGAATTTCAAAAATGAAAAAGGAATAACTTTCCGACTAACAATTACATAGTTTATCCCATCCTTCTTAACCTGCTTCCCTTGCCTAATAATTCGATTTATTTGAAATAACCGAATAATTAAACGTACCGCAAAAAACAATAATCCAGCAAGATAAACCAATCCTATCCACTGGTTTGTTGTTAATAACAGAACAATATTCCCTGACACCGAATTACCATAAACTGAAATTGTTTCTAACAAATTACTATATGGCAAAACAGTTATTTCCGGAAGCATTACTGCATTGGCAGTGTAAATACGGATATGTAACAATGGGAGTATTGCTGAAAAAAGAATGGCAGCTAAAAGAAAAAACCGATTCAGCTTAAAAAAGGTCTCATTTCGAAGAAGTAAAAAATAGATTAGGGAAAATATTCCTAAACTCAGTCCGGACTCAATGAGGTAATTTACAAAACTATTCATGGCTTTTGTTTTGATCGTTATCCAGGTCTTTACCAGCCTCTTTTATAAGATCTTCTAGATCATTAAGACTTAAATTGTCCTCTTTTGCAAAAAATGAAACCATTTCAGAATACGAATTACTGAAATAGTTATTCATCATATTTTTAAAAAAAGATCGGGTGTATTCTTTTTTGCTGATTAATGGAAAATATTCGTGTGTCTTACCGTAAGCAATATGACCAATAAAACCTTTCTTTTCAAGAATTCGAACAATGGTAGAAACCGTATTGTATGCAGGCTTTGGTTCTGGCATTTTCTCAAGCAGGTCTTTTACAAACGCTTTCTCCAGTTTCCATAAATGTTGCATAATTTGTTCTTCTGCTTTGGTAAGTTCCTTATTCATAGTTGATATATTTTGATAGTGATGTGTAACAAATACCAAGCCAAATATAACTAAATAAATAGTTTTTCAACTAAGCTTATAGTTATGCTAGGCAAAAAAATATAGCCCAATTACTATTTAGACTTTTCTTTGGAGTTACAATCTTGTAAAGCAAAGTTAATTGGGATAGTATATGCAACCTTAACAAGCTTACCTTTATTCTTTCCAGGCTTCCAATTTAGCATTTCTGATATAACCCGAATTGCTTCCTTATCCAAAAGTGTATCAATAGTTTCTTCAACCTTTGGTTCTATTACACTCCCATCTTTATCAACAATGAAGTTTACGAATACCTTTCCTTGTATACCTTTATTTTTGGCTTCAGCAGGATATTTTACCACACCAACAAGATAATCTCGCAATGCGATCATACCTCCAGGATATTAGGCATTTCTTCAACTTCATAATAAATATCACTCTCCATTTTCTGTTTTTGTTCTTGCGAATTCACCATGAAAGGCATAAATGCAATTAATAGAACAATTAAAACTTGATAAATTTTCATGACAATAATTTTTAATTAAACATACTTTGGAATTCCGATTCAAATCTATAACTATTTTTTTAGTTATCAAACTAACTTTTTAGTTACAAAAGACATGCCAAAATATAATCATCGCTATTCAATTGTATTACAGCTAGTTTTGAATAATAAAAGAATCGGAATCTCCTAGTACAGGAAAGCGAGAACGGAAGTTTTGAAGTGATTCTTTAGCTAGTTTTGCAGAAATAATTTGAGGATTTTCACCTGCCATTGCAATTTCTTTTCCTTTGGCATCAAGTATTACTGATCCTCCAGCATATTTTATACCATTGTCATCTTTTCCTATTCGGTTTACGCCAACAACATAAGCCTGATTTTCAATAGCACGGGCTTTTAGGAGTGTGTCCCAAACATGCTGACGAGGTGCAGGCCAATTGGCACAATTAATCATTAAATCGTAATCGTTTTGATTGCGACTAAAAACAGGAAAACGAAGATCATAGCATATTTGAGGTAAAATCCGAAATGACTTCAATTGAAATACTTTACGCTCAATTCCAGGGGTAAAATGCAGGTGCTCCTCCCCCATTGAAAATAAATGACGTTTATCGTAATACTCAATGGTTTGATCTGGTTTTACAAAAATAAAACGATTATAAAACTTTCCATTTTCCCGAATCACCAAGCTCCCTGCAATTACTTTGTCTAAATTTTTAGCTGATGATTTTAACCAGTCAATCGTGCTGCCATCCATACTTTCAGAACACAACTCAACATTCATGCTAAAGCCCGTTGCAAACATTTCAGGCAACACAATTAATTCAGTTTCTTCAGGAACTTGTGAGAAAAGATCATCAAACTGTTTACGATTGGCTTCTGGGTTTTCCCAAACCAAATCTGTTTGAATTAACGCGATATGCAAATAATCATTAGCCATTAGAAAGAAGGAATCATTACTTATTTTACTTTTGCCTCTTCAACAATCAACTCATAAAAATAACCGGAACCAAAATCTTTGTTTAAAGTAACAATGCCCTCCATAATTACGGTATCTCCAAGCTTGACCTCTTCATTTGTTGTCAGAGTCAAGTCAAACTTCCCATCACTATTAGTTCCATCTTGTAAATGAACCCAATTCCTACTCATAATAGCTTTATTTACTTTCACCACTTTCCCCTTAATAAGAACTGATTTAGAATTGTATTTCTCGCGATTAGCAAAAAGTTCGCCAATAGTAATTCCACCCTCAGGCACTTCAATCTGAATATCTTGTTTAGTTTCCGTAGATTTTCTGGAGCTATGCGCATCCTTTAACTGTTTTTCACTGCCACTTCCCACTTGGGTACTGCTAATCTTATCAACAAAAAAGACCTTTTCAAACACACGATCAAGCTCTTTACTCTTAAAATCCTTCATTTCAAGACCTTCCGCATAATAATAATTGTCTCCAACTTTAGCATCAGTTCGAACAACTGCCATCCAGTAGTTTTTACCATTCTCAGCAACCTTCAAATAAGTATAAGAAGATGTCTGCAAAACTTCTTCTACTTTTACCTGATGCTGACCTTGTGGCTGTTGAGCTTGCGACTGTTGCAACAGAGTCGATGTATCAATTGGTTGAACAGTCTCTTTCTTTTTCTGCACACAAGCAATAAAAACAACAATAAAAAGTAAACTAATGTATTTCATTTTGTCTTTTTTTAAATAATTATTTACACCCTAAACAAATACAATAAATAAAAGTTATATAACTCAAATAAGAAATTTCAAAAGTTAATCTAGAATTCAAACGAAAGCTATCATTTCTTTTTCATAATTTGAGAATAAAAAATGGAAAAAACTAAGATACTAATTCAGCGAAACATTAATGGGAAAAAAGTACTTTTCTTCGTTATTATAACCAATCTGGTTTATGCTTTTATGCTTCTGGTAACAATCCCAAAAACTATGAGTTTCTCAAATAATATGAAACTTCTGGATATGATGCCAACAGGATACAATTTTGAATATGTGAAAACATTATTTAATACGCTAGGTGAAAGTGGTCGAGAAGCATATTTATACACTCAAATCCCCGTTGATCTAATTTATCCTTTACTTTTCAGTATTGCCTATTGCTTACTAATCGCATTCTTTTTAAACAAATTAGACAAACTGAATAGTGTGTTTTATTATATCTGTTATTTACCAGTTATAGCCGGATTCTTTGATTATATGGAGAATTTTGGAATAATAGTGATGCTAAATAAATTCCCTGATTTGTCAGAAAACTTGAGTCTTCTAACAAATCTCTTCACAATACTCAAAAGTGCCTTTACAACAATTTACTTTGCAGTATTAATCATCACAATTGTTGTATTTGGATTTAGACGAATATTTGCTAAATCATAGGTCAATTTAGTAAGATAACTCTATTCTCGATGCGAATAAAAACGTTTAAGAATTGATCCATCGTTGGCTTCTTTTGATAACGATTCGATCGTATTTTTTGGAATATCATAAACATCAAGCAAAATCAAACCATCCAGACAATTATTAAACTTAGGATCGACATTGAAACCAATTATTTTTGCATTCAGTTTAATGTATTTTTTTAACAGCACAGGCAATCCGGAATTAATAGTACCTACATCGCCTATAAACTTATCTAGCTTATTAATGTCATCCATATTCTCCATAATGACATTCATATTTGGATCTTTACTTTTAAACTTAAAACTTTTTCGCGGAGTAATATTTTGTGCCTGTTCCAAATCAAAATGGTGAGACATGATAAATTTGATAATCAATTCTTTTGAACTCTTTGAATAATCATCACTTATACTCACTGGTCCAATTAAATAGCGATATTCAGGATTTTTCAGTAAGAAATACAAAATGCCTTTCCAAAGTAAAAACAAAGACATAGGCTGGCGTTGATACTCCTTAATTACAAAAGAGCGACCTAGCTCAAGGGATTGTTCCAAAATGGGTTCAAAATTTTCCTTAATACGGAATAAACTTTGCGTGTAAAATCCACGAACTCCAAACTCATGAAGGATATCCGCACCTTTTCCTATGCGATACGCTCCAACAAGTCGTTGTGCAACTTCATCCCAAATAAACAGTTGGTGATAATACAAATCAAACTCATCTAAATCTATACTTCGGTTGGTGCCCTCTCCTACTTCACGAAAGGTAATCTCACGCTGGCGGCCAATTTCAGTTAGTAAGTTTGGAATATTTCGAGATGATGCACAATAAATTGCAAAATTATTCAATTTAAAAAGAAGACATTCTTTCTGTATATTCTCTATTTCTACAACAAGTTTTTCATTTGGAACAGCCTCTGCAATAGGCTCTTCTTTCTTTTGTCTTCGAAGCGAGTAATTAAAAAACCTTTTAACTTCTATTGGACTTTCAAGGCTATAGGTTTTAGCACGCAAATATCGTCCAAATTGATAAACCTCAGGGAAAGACTCCTGCTCTTTCACCGAAATTGCTGATCCAATACGAACCTTTACCGCCTTATTCTTTTTATTCAAAAATTCAGAAGGAAGTTTTACAGATTGAAGATTTGGATGAATACGCCCAAAAAAGTGAAATAGCCGGCTGTTCTTTCCACAAAAATGAACAGGAACAACAGGAACTTTTGAACGTTTAATTAATTTCAGCAAAGGATATTGCCACTGCCTATCTGTAACTTTATTGAATTCGTTATAACAGGCCACTTCTCCTGCAGGGAATATACATAAAGCACCATCGCCTTTAAGATGCTTCATGGCTTGTTTCATTTCACCAAAACCTGGAGTCACTTCCTTGCGCCCATTTACTGGATTCGCATCCAGAAAAAACTGACTAATCGGATCAATCTTTTTCAACAGGAAATTGGCCATTACCTTAACATCCTCACGAACCATGCTAAGGATTTTGATCAGTAATATGCCATCAAGCCCACCAAATGGATGATTAGACACTAATATAATTGGACCCGTTTTAGGAATTTTTTTTAACTCTGCTTTATCAAATTCAAAATTGATTTCCAGAATTTCGATCAACTCATCAATAAATTCAATACCTTCTTTATCAGCAATCTGCTCATAAATCTTATTCAATTTATTGAATCGAAGAACATACATAATGAACTTCGCCAGATTCTCACTTCCTAAAAAAGCCAGATAAGGATTGGCTTTTAGAATATCCTTCGGTTTTACGATATCCATAAGATTCAAATCAATGTTGCACTAAAATAAGAAAGCAAGTCCTATCTTTCGAACAAAAGACATCATTTTTTCAAAAATCTAATTCTACAACATCTTAATAAAAAAAGACTCAAAAGTCTTTAGAATTAGTAAAACCTAAATACCTTTGTTGCTGTTTGCATTGTGAAAACTATCTATGAACATTCTATATCAAAAATATCATCCGGCAGATTGGCTGCCCACTACCAAGAAAGAAGTAGAGCAACGTGGCTGGGACGAATTGGACGTCATCCTGTTTACAGGTGATGCCTACGTTGATCATCCTTCGTTTGGAGCTGCGGTAATTGGCAGAATTTTGGAAGCTGAAGGATTGCGTGTTGCCATTGTTCCTCAACCAAATTGGCAGGATGATTTGCGTGATTTTAAAAAACTGGGAGCACCTCGTCTCTATTTTGCGGTTACATCTGGCAACATGGATTCCATGGTAAACCATTACACAGCTAACAAGCGCAAACGTTCAAACGATGCTTACACACCTGGAGGACAAAGTGACAAACGCCCCGATTATGCCGCTACTGTTTACTGCAATATTTTAAAGAAATTATATCCTGATGTACCACTTGTTGTTGGTGGAATTGAAGCTTCATTGCGCCGTGTTACTCATTACGACTACTGGCAAGACAAGCTCAAACCTTCCATTTTAAAGGAAGCTCAGGCCGATTTGCTTTTCTACGGAATGGGTGAAAAATCAATTATTGATTATACCCGTTTGATACAAAAAGGGGTTGATCCGAAACGGATCACCAATCTTCCTCAAACCGTTTTCATGCTTGATCAGGAAGAAAAATTTGCGACTCAAAAGAATTGGAACTCATTGCATTTGCATTCACATGAAGAGTGCCTTTCTGATAAAAAGAAGTTTGCAAAGAACTTCATGCACATTGAAGAAGAATCGAATAAAACTGAAGCAAACGTAATCATTCAAAAAATTGGGAATGAAAAAGTAGTGGTAAATCCCCCCTGGCCTCCACTTGAAGAAAAGGAGATTGACAGGTTCTATGATTTGCCTTTTACAAGGCTTCCTCATCCAAAATATAAAAGTAAGGAAAGTATTCCTGCTTACGATATGATTCGGCATTCTGTAAACATTCACCGAGGATGTTTTGGAGGCTGTACCTTCTGCACCATTTCTGCACATCAAGGTAAATTTATTGCTAGTCGTTCGCAGCAATCGGTTCTAAAAGAAGTTGAACAGGTTACCCAAATGCCCGACTTTAAAGGCTACATTTCTGACTTGGGTGGACCATCGGCCAATATGTACAAGATGAAGGGTATTCATGAAGAAATTTGCAACAAATGCAAACGCCCATCTTGTATATTCCCTGAGGTTTGCAAAAATCTGAATATTGATCACCAGCCCATGCTTGATCTTTACCGTGAAGTACGCAAACATCCAAAAATTAAAAAGGCATTCGTTGGTAGTGGAATTCGTTACGACATGATTTTACACAAAACCAAAGACGAACGGGTAAACAAAAGCAACTACAACTATTTGCGGGAAGTTGTGAAGCACCATGTGTCAGGACGTTTGAAAGTTGCGCCAGAGCATACTTCTGACGATGTTTTAAATGTGATGAGAAAGCCTTCATTTAAATTATTCATTAAACTACACAAAACTTTTCATGAAATTAACAAGCAGGAAGGCATGAACCAACAGTTGATTCCTTACTTTATTTCAAGCCATCCGGGTTGTAAGAATGAAGATATGGCGAACCTTGCTGCTGAAACCAAACAATTGGATTTCCGCTTGGAACAGGTTCAGGATTTTACACCTACACCCATGACATTGGCAACTGTAATCTTTTATACCGGATTTCATCCCTACACCATGCAGCCCGTTTTCACGGCTAAATCAAAAAAGGAAAAACTGGCTCAACGTAAATTCTTTTTTTGGTATAAACGCGAATACCGTCAGCAAATTAAGCAAGAACTTACCCAACTGAATCGTAAAGATTTATTGGACAAGATATTGAAATAGATTGAAGCTAAAACATTAATACAATTACATCATTTATGCTCTGTTTATTTAAGATATATCAATTAGAAACCATCGAAGAAACCTAAAACAAGTTGCAACATAAAGGCAATTATCCCAGACAGATAAAATTATACGTATTGTAGGCCTACGCATATAAGAGCGAGGATAAAAACAAGCTTTCGTTGGGCTACGAAAGGTTCAGCGAAAGTAAAAGGATACAATCGTAGGGCAACGAAAGCTACAGCAAGGCATAAAACTAAGGTTCGTAGGGGAACGAAAGCTTCCCCGAGCCCTACAGACCCTTTCGTAGTAGGGCGGCACCTCATTTTTCATCTCAGTCTTCTTTTCGTAGGGCTACAATGAGTAGCAAAAATATTTAAAGGGAACTATCATTATTTACACTTGCTTCTTTATTCTTTTTACAGCACTGCCTTGCAAAACCTGCTATTGTAATAAAACTGATTACCAAAAGAAATCGTCTTTCGTATAAAACATTATCGTGTTCAGCCCACATTAAAGCATAAGCCAATACACAAAAGTTAATGACTAATAATACTATGAATATGTTTTTATAGAGTTTTTTCATTTGAATAAGAATTATAAAGATTCAAATATAAGGCATTTCTAATCTTTCATACAAGTTAACAAAACAGTTTTCCGCATTCTTAAGAAATGCAGAAATATTTTAAACTCATTTTAATCGTATCTTGTTTGAAAAAAATATGAAACTCAAAATATCTATACTCCTTATAACTGCAATGGTTTTTGCAGGTTGTGCTGAGATGCAACAAATCGCAACAACCATTTACAATGAGCAACGCCCACTAACCCAATCTGAAATAGTCGCCGGCTTGAAACAAGCACTGGTAGTTGGAACCGACAGCTCAGTGTCACGTTTATCAGTAGTTGATGGCTATTTAAAAGATGAGGCTGTCAAAATCCTGCTTCCGCCTGAAGCCAAAACCATTACAGATAACCTAAGCAAACTTCCGGGAGGACAAAAGTTGGTTGATAAAGTTATCGCCTCCATTAATCATGCAGCATCAGATGCGGCAAAAGAGGCTGCTCCCATTTTGGCAAACAGCATTAAATCAATGACCATTCAGGATGCAGCAGGCATCTTAACCGGAGGCAACCATGCAGCTACCGAATACCTAAAACGAACCAATTATGATGCACTGGTTAGCTTATACCAACCTGAAATTCAGGGTTCATTGGATAAAAAACTACTTGGCAACCTTTCTGCACAACAATCATGGAATGAGCTTACCGGAAAGTGGAACAAGGTTGCCGGATCATTTGTAGGGCAGATTGCCAATCTTGACAAAGTTGAAACTGAGCTAAGCAATTACCTCACACAGCGTGCACTGGATGGACTATTTCTTAAAATTGCAGAAACCGAACAAAACATTCGTCAAGATCCAGCTGCCCGAGTAACTGAGTTATTGAAAAGGGTTTTCAGCAAATAACTATTCAATAGGAGAAGTTAGCTCTTTCAGAAAAACGACTTTTTCATCATTAAGCAATAGAGATAGTTTGTCAAAAACAAGCTTGTGATATTCATTTAGCCAAGCTATTTCTTTTTGATTTAGCAAATTGATGTCAATTGCTTTTTTCTCAATTGGGCAAAGGGTAAGTGTTTCAAAACCCAGAAACTGACCAAATCCTTTGTCTTCTTTTTCAACACAAACAATTACATTTTCAGTTCGAATACCGTATTTGCCTTCTCTATAAAATGCAGGTTCATTCGACATGACCATCCCTGGCTTAATTGCATGCTCATTAAATTCCTGACGAATACTCATTGGCCCTTCATGCACATTCAGAAAATAACCAATTCCGTGACTGGTTCCATGTCCATAATTTAAACCTTCATCCCACAGTGGTTTCCGGGCAATAATGTCCAGATTGCAACCTTTTGTATTTTCAGGAAATTCGGTCATCGTTAAATCAATCATTCCTTTAAGCACCAGCGTATAATCTTTCTTTTCTTCTGAAGTTGGTTCACTAAGAGCTACTGTTCTTGTAATATCTGTAGTACCATCCAAATACTGACCACCAGAATCAAACAATAAAAAACCTTCGGGATGAATTTCATTTGCAATTTCTTCAGTCACCTTAAAATGGACAATTGCACCATGATCACGATAGCCAACAATTGGATAAAAACTAATCCCTTTAAAATGCTCTTGATTTCCCCTTAACTCATTTAGTTTTAAGGCAGCATCATATTCCGTTATGGTTTCTTTTCCTACAGTTTTATTCAACCAATATAAAAACTCAACCATAGCTACTCCATCCTTTTTCATAGCGTTGTAAAAGCCATTAATCTCTTCTTTTGTTTTTATGGCTTTTAGCAGCGTTGGAATAGAAATACCAGTTATTATTTTTGTAGATTTCTGAATTGAGTTTAATAACTTTTGATTGGTTTTTGATGGATCAATCAAGATTGAACCCTTCAATTCATTCAAAACATTTGCTATTTCTGCATAAGGTTTTATTTGAATGCCTTCCTTCTGTAATTTCACCAATAAACCTGAATCCATTTTTTGCTCATCCACAAACAAGAAGCATTCGCTTTTTCCAACAACTGCATAGCCAAGGAAAACAGGATTGTAATCAACATCACTACCCCGAAGATTAAAAGTCCATGCGATATCATCCAAGGCAGTAATCAATAAATAATCTGCCTTTTCTTTAGCCATTTCCTGCTGTATTTGAACAAGTTTTTGTTGACGACTACGACCAGCAAACTGAATGTCATGTTCGTAAATAGGATTAACAGGCAATCCTGGTCTATTATGCCAAATTTGTTCTAACAAATCGCCTACTGGCTTCACTTCAATTTTCGATATTGATAGTTCTTTTTGCAGATTCTGAAACTGATCAATGGACATACAACTCTCATCAATTCCAAGTTTATCTCCAGACTCTAACTGTTGAGAAAGCCATTGTGCCGGACTTGGTGTTCCTTCAATACGCTGCTTCATTAACTGAATACCCGTGTCTTTTAGCTCATTCTCTGCCTGAAGAAAATATCTTGAATCAGTCCATAAAGCAGCCTCCTTTAGGGTAATAACTACTAATCCGGCAGAACCTGTAAAACCAGAAATATATGATCGACTTTGCCAACACTCAGGGACATATTCACTTTGATGCGGATCAGTACCAGAAATATAAAAGGCCTGTATCCCAGCCCTTTTCATTTGCTCTCGAAGCGTATTTATTCGCTGTTGAAATCTATTCATTACTGATGATTTTTTTTACAACTTGTTGCATTGAATATGCAGGCAATTCGTCAAAATTCAGCTGACGAGGATCATGAAACTCAAAGCCCGAAATATCATCCATCGCCTTTAATCCTTTCAAAGTCTCAAGCTCCACCCGAAAGATCAGATCAAGCGTAAAAACAGACAAGCCCCCAAAAGGATATTCGTTGGGGAAAGAACAATAGTAGGAAAGGTTCTTCACTCCAACTCCCAATTCTTCTTTAATCTCCCTCACCAAAGCATGCTCAGCGGTTTCCATCGGTTCAACAAATCCACCAGGCAAATCCAACATCCCAAAATGAGGCTCAATAGCCCGCCGAGTAAAAAGCAGCTTACCCTCTTCATTAAAAACCAAACCAGCCACAGCAGCTGAGGTATTAAAGTAATATTGAAAATCACATGATCGACAAGTTTTGGATCGTTCTCCAGTGGTTTCAAACTCTTTAGAGCCGCATCTCGGACAAAAATTAAAAACTTCTATGGGTCGGGTATTTGAATACATATTCAATTATTGAATAGTTCTTAATTCTGTTATTTAATGATCTCCATGGATTTAAGCCAAGCAGCAAACATTTCAGGCCATTGATCAACCGGAAGGTTTTTCTTTTTCATTCCAAAACCATGCCCACCCTTTTGAAAAATGTGCAATTCTGCTGGAACATTATTTGTCTTCAACGCCAGATAAAAGTCAATCGAATTTTTAGGGATCACTGCTTTATCATCATCTGCTAAAACTAAAAAAGAAGGTGGAGTATTTTTATTTACATGTTGCTCATTTGAATATTTCTTAGCCAGTTTCCAATTATTTGTTTCACCTATCAAATTCTTTCGTGATCCCATGTGCCCAACCTCTTCGTCAAAACTAATAACAGGATAAACTAACAGCATAAAATCAGGGCGGCTACTTAAATGAGCAAGTGGGTTTTTAGTATCGGGATCAGTCAAATTATAATGTGTTCCTATTGTAGAAGCTAAATGGCCGCCAGCAGAAAATCCAGCCACACCAAGCTTTTCAGGATTGATCCTCCACTCATTCGCTTTAGAACGAACAAATCGAATGGACTGCAAGCCATCAGTAATCGGAATCTCATGATTCCCATATGGAAGTCGATATTTTAATACAATTCCGGCAACCCCAATAGATTGTAAATACTCAGCAACCTTCGTTCCTTCGTGCTCAATGGCTTCAATCCAATACCCACCACCAGGACAAATAACAACAGCCGCTCCGGTATTTTTTTCTTTCTCAGGAAGATAAACAAAGAGTTCAGCTTCTGAGATATTTTCAACTCGGGTAATACCACCATCTGTTGTGTATTTTTCTTTCCCGGGAGCTTCATTTTTATTAGGTGCACCATCCGGCCACAACTTCAATTTAAAATCCTGTGCTACAGCGGAACTATATAAAACCATAATTACCAAAATCAATTTAAATATTCTCATCATATTCTTTTTTGGAAGAACGTAAATGTACAAATAAACCACAGGATTTTATATTCACAATACTCATATATTCTTAGCAAATAAGTTTTTCATTAACCATAACTGAAGTTTATTCAAAATTGTGCTGGGGTGTCATGATTTCATCTATTTTTGCAAAATGTTTTTAGAGCTGCTTTTAAAAGGTTTAATAATTGGGTGTGCCGTTTCTATCCCTCTTGGTCCAATTGGGGTCTTAATTGTGCAACGCACTGTCAACAAGAACCGTACTTCAGGATTCTTTTCTGGAATTGGTGTTGCTACATCCGATACAATCTATGCCATAATATCCGGCTTTAGCCTTACTTTCATTACAAGTTTCATCAAACAGCATCAGTTGTCTTTTCAAATATTCGGAGCAATTATCTTGCTTATTTTAGGTACACATATATTTTTAAAGAACCCTGTTAAAGATTTACGTAACTACAGAAAAAAAGGAAGCACGTATTTGCAAGATATGGTCTCAACCTTTTTGGTTACATTCCCTAACCCTCTTGTAATCTTCATTTTTCTTGCTGTTTTTGCAAGCTCTGGAGTTGTCTTAAACATTGATAAACCCTATCAAGCCTTATTCTTACTTTTAGGGATATTTCTGGGTGCTACTTCCTGGTGGTTCACACTTACAGGGATTGTAAGCTTGTTCAAACACAAATTTAACCTCAGAATATTATGGTGGTTTAATAAAATTGCTGGCTCGCTGGTATTTATTTTTGTTGTTGTTAGCTTTATTCTATCAATACTATCAAAAGCAAAAATCTAAAAGTGTTCTCTTATTTTATCAAGAAAAAAGTCTGGTGCAGCACAAGGTTTATTGTTATTTCCATTAAAAAAAGCCAATACTACTTCTCCGTAATTAATTAAATCACCAGCTTCATTATAGATCTCCGTTTTAATTGGAAACTTCACTTTCGGAATTTTATCTACAATAGTCCTCACGGTTAACAAATCATCATAATAAGCAGATTTCAGATAATTAATATTCAAACTTCGTGCAGGAAGAAGAATATTCTGATCTTCAATTTGTTTGTAAGAAAATCCAAGTTCACGGATCATCTCAGTTCTCCCAATCTCATAGTACCGTGCATAATTGCCATAGTACACCACCCCCATTTGATCGGTGTCATCATAATACACCCTGATTTTTGTTTCACTAACAAGCATATGTACTATTTAATTGGTGAGTTTGGTTCTTTTGCCATGTGATTATAAGTAAGCTTATCCAATAATGAGGGGAAAATCTTTCCAAGAAAAACGGTGAGTTTCCCTTCCTTAAAAGTCATAATTAAATGACGTTTTCTTTTTGTCACTGCATTCG
The DNA here is from genome assembly GCA_965372405.1 of uncultured Sunxiuqinia sp. GTDB lineage: Bacteria > Bacteroidota > Bacteroidia > Bacteroidales > Prolixibacteraceae > Sunxiuqinia. Next base: position 1,413 of record CBDVCE010000059.1, on the reverse strand, counting down.
CTATTAATGAAGCACATTCTTCTGCCGACATCATTTTATTTTCATCACGAGGTGTTTCTCCTTGCTGAGATCCATCTCCAGTCAGAGCGACTTGTCTCACCTCTGAAGCCGTAAATCCAGGAGCGGCAACCAATACATGCAATCCTTTTTTAAGATTCTCAATTCTAAGTGCATCAAGAAAACCACGAATAGCGTATTTTGAAGCGGAGTACCCTGTTCGTCCAGGTAAACCAACATAGCCGGCAATTGAAATTACCCCAACCAGAGAGCCTTTAGTTTTTAACAGATGCGGCAATACATATTTAGAGCAGAACACGGTTCCCCAGAAATTGACATCCATGAGTTTTTTGATCACATCCAAATCAGTCTCTATAAAAAGAGAACGCATAGAGATTCCTGCATTGTTTATTAAGACATCAATTTGCCCAAATTCATCAATGGCTTTATCTACCATTTCTTTGCAATCATCTTCATTAGAAACATCCACCTTTACAATTAAGGTTTCTGTATCTGATAATTCTTTTTGCAATTGCTCAAGGCGATCCAAACGACGAGCCGCCAAAACAAGATGTGCTCCCCTTCTTGCAAATTCATGAGCTAAGGCTTTCCCAATTCCAGATGACGCTCCAGTAATGACTACAACTTTTTTATTCATGATGTGTTTATTTGAGAGCAAAAGTAATTTTTTTCTTTTTGAAAGCCCCAAATAGCATTCAACAGTCACCTGTTAATAATTTTGATGAAGAAAAATCAGATTTTTTTCAATGAATGTTTGCGAAAATAAATAGAGTTTTTACCTTTGCAGCGCCTTTAAACAAAAAGGCTACATGAGGATGACTCAGTAGCTCAGCTGGTAGAGCACATCCCTTTTAAGGATGGGGTCCTGAGTTCGAACCTCAGCTGAGTCACCAAGAACTAAGAGCAATCAGAAACGGTTGCTCTTTTTTTTCATTTAAACCTCCTTATTATGTTATTCATTGTTTATATTCTCCATAGTAGCAAATTAGATCGGTATTATGTGGGCTATACGAATGACATTGAGAGACGAATATCAGAACACAATCGAAAGAAAGGTAAATATACAGATGCAGGGATACCATGGAGTTTAGCTTATTCTGAGGAATATGCAACTAAGAAGGGTGCTATGGACAGAGAAAAATATATCAAATCTCAGAAATCAAAAGAGTATATAAAAAGTCTAATCAATTGTGACTCAAAATAGAAGTAGAGCATTCCGGTTTTACCGGAAGGGTCCTGAGTTCCCCCGAAAAATCGGGGTCAGCTGAGTCACCAAGAACTAAGAGCAATCAGAAACGGTTGCTCTTTTTTTTTCATATAAACCTCCTTATTATGTTATTCATTGTTTATATTCTCCATAGTAGCAAATTAGATCGGTATTATGTGGGCTATACG
>CBDVCE010000058.1:0-33596 GCA_965372405.1 uncultured Sunxiuqinia sp. | reverse complement strand
TCAAACTTTCCTCTATACCCCGAGGCAGAGCCTCGAGGAATTCTCTTGATTAATACGCTGCTAGACACATCGATAGCGTATTATTATCGTAGTTTCGTAATGTTTTTACCTTGCAACGGTCTTAATTCTTGTAAAGAGGAAGAAACTGCTTCGGAAATATTACAAAAGACAATAAACTCAATAGATACTATTGAAACAATTTACTATAAACAAGATATGACGAGGACCAATCCTCGAAATGTTTCTGATACTATCTTTCGATATCGAGAAATGTATTTTAAGAGACTAATTAGTGATTCTATTGTAGGAGTTAAAGGACATTGGTACATGTATACAAATGATAAAGTCAATGTTAGTTTTGAAGATATATTTGATGGGGAAAAACTGATTCGAAAAAATATTAAAGATAGTGTCGCAAGGATTTACGATTTAGTTAAATATCCCGAATTTACGAGGAAGCATTTCTGGAGTCATAACACACTTTATGGAATGCAATATGAGTTTAGGTATATGTTAGATAATACAGATTCATACTCAATTGAGAGATTAAATGATACAATTGCTGAAGACAAGAACTGTTTTCAAATATTAGTTAGATTGGACAATAAGATGTCAATGCCTGGATTTGCAACCAAGCTGGAAGATAACAAAGGGATTATTTCGAAAACCTTATATTTAATTGATAAGAAAACATTCTATCCCATATTTATGAAAGGAGAAAATTACAATGTTGAAACTCCCGAACAAAAGATGTTTATTAATCAAAAATACTATGATATTGAATTCAATCTTAAAATTGAAGATAATCAGTTCATTACATCTCATGAATCTATAACAGGGTTTGAACTACAAGAAATGAAACCAGAATAAATTCGTCTTTGACAACTTGATGGAAATTTGAAATATAGAATAACTGAATTCGCTCAGTGCAAATTTGAAAAGTTAGTGCTTCAAAATCCAGTACATCACTTAGCCAATCGTTTACCACCTATAGCTAAAAAAGTCGCATATTGATGTAATGTGTACTATTATTTGTATTTTTGGTACAAATAAGGCAAACATGGGACAAGATGCACCATATCGGATTTTAGATAAGCTTCCACCTCAAAGGGAGAAAGTTGAAACTCTAAAAATTTTAAGAGAAGCCAATAAAGCAACCGCTGCTTTAGCTGAATTGAAAGGAATTGCAAACACAATCCCAAACCAATCAATGCTGGTAAATGCAATAGTATTGCAAGAAGCCAAAGGAAGCTCTGAAATCGAAAACATAATTACAACACAGGATGAGCTTTATAAAGCACTTACAATTAACAGGTCAAATATATCTCCAGATACAAAAGAGGTTGTAAATTATCGAAAAGCAATTTTCCGTGGATTTGACTTGGTTAAAAAACAGGGATTTTTACGAGTGAATGATATCATTGAAATTCAAAGTGAATTATTAGGGAATTCTACCGGAATAAGGAGTATCCCTGGCACTGTTCTGAAAAATAACACAACAGGAGAAGTTGTTTACACTCCACCTCAAGATAAAAAGGAGATATTGGATTTATTATCAAATTTCATCGAGTATTTTAATCAAGATAAAAATGAAATATCACCTTTAATCAATCTTGCAGTACTTCATCACCAGTTTGAAAGCATTCACCCATTTTATGACGGAAATGGTAGAACGGGAAGAATATTAAATATTTTGTACCTGATTTTAAATGACTTGATTGATATTCCTATATTATATCTCAGTTCATATATCATCGAAAATAAACCTGATTATTATAGACTATTAAATCAAACAAACAAACTAGGCGAATGGGAAGAATGGATTCTATACATGTTAAAAGCTGTTGAAACAACTTCAATTCAGACCATTGAAAAGATAAATGCGATTAGACAATTACTTGATAAAACCATAGATAAAGTTCAGCTTGAAGCACCAAAGATTTATAAAAAAGAATTGGTGGAGCTGCTTTTTGAACAACCGTATTCAAAAATCGAATTTGTAGTTAATCAATTGAAAGTTGAAAGAAAAGCAGCATCACGATATTTGAAGGAATTGGAGAAAATAGGTGTATTAGAATCTCAAAAAGTTGGCAGAGAAACTATTTATATCAATAAAAAATTGATTGAAGTATTAAAAAAATAAAGCACATCGCTGTGACAAAAGCTATATGTGCGGGCTTCAACAGGAAAAATGAATTTATATGAAAACACGTACAATACTATTGTGGATATTTATATTAGTTGGACTAGATCAGGCTATTAAGATAATTATCCATACTTTTTTTGGGGATATTCGGTTTGAAATTATACCGTCCTTATTGGATTTTAAACCAACATTTAATGCAAAGCATAGTTATGTGAATGTTTTGCTTAATAAGAACCTCGGAATAAATGTTGGCTTGTTGCCTCACGTGATTTTGTATGTAACTCTGGGTATTCTTATCACTGCTTATTTTTCCTATTTCAAAAAAATCATTGCCAATAATAAAAAGCTAATTGATGCATCATACATTATTCTGTTTGCTGGATTAATTTGTGCTTTAATAGGAAACCTGATATGGCAAAATGGTACGCTTGATTATATATTCTTAATCCCATTCTTTGTATTCGATTTTAAAGATGCTTTTGTTGATATTGGTGTCTTTCTATTCCTTTTATATGCAGTAAAAAACAGGAAGCAAATGAATGAAGTAAAGACAAAAGATGTTGTTCTATTTGTGAGGAGTAGCTTGAAAATTAAAAGGAAATAAAACTAAATCCAGTAACTGGGAAAGTACTATATTGTATCCTGTAAAAAATGAAATAAACCAACAACTTATGAAATTAACTAGCCTAGGAATATTCGGCATTATTATCTTATTTCAAATCGTTTCGGTATCATGCAACAAGGCAAATACAGAGCTTAGTTCAAAGCCCAATGTGGTTTTGTTTTATCTTGATGATAGCGGATATGGAGATTTTGCCCACAATGGTAATCCGACTATAAAAACACCGAATATTACGAAGCTAAAGGAGAGTGGTATTAATTTCACACAGTTTTATGTAGCCACTGCAGCTTGCTCGGCATCGCGCTATTCACTTTTGACCGGTCGTTATCCGGGGCGCTCGGGATTAGGTTCCTGGGTAATTGGTCCACAAGCGAAGAGACATATTCATGAAAAAGAAATAACGCTTGCAGAAGGACTAAAATCAGTTGGCTATAAAACCGGAATGTTTGGTAAATGGCATCTGGGTTCTCCAAACGAGAACAATCAATTCTCTGAAAAAACACTACCCCTGGCACATGGTTTCGATGAATGGATTGGAACCAATGTTTCGCATGACTACAGCACCTCCATGCTTTTGAAAAGTAATCCCAAGGGTAATAATCCAATACCGGGATATGATACATTAGCTAAGGATTTACCCACTGACATAAAAGCATCGGAATCATTAACTGGTGTTTGCACAAAAGCAGCTGTTGATTTTATTAAACGAAATAAGAAAGATCCGTTTTTCGCATACATCCCCTATAATATGCCACATTTAGGTCTTTTTGTTAGCGATAAATTTAAAGGTAAATCGCGCAACGGCGTTCTTGGGGATGTGATGGAAGAGCTTGATGCAGCAATCGGTGAGGTTTGTCAGACATTAGAAGATATTGGAGTAAGCGATAATACAATTGTTATTTTTTCATCGGACAATGGCCCTTGGGTTGTTTTTCACGATAGGTCTGATACGAAATATGGCGATACGCGTTTGCAAGTTGGTTATGCCACTCCATTTCGCGATGGCAAAGGTTCAACCTGGGAAGGTGGTCATCGCGTGCCGGGAATTATCAGTTGGCCAGCAAGCATAACGGGAAATCGAAATGAACAAACACCAATTAGTACTTTAGATATATTACCCACAATTTTCGCAATAACCGGCGTAGAACTGCCTACCGACAGAACTGTTGACGGACGCGATATTCGTTCGATATTAATGCCTGAGAAGTACGAAAGCAAAGCTGAGGAGTTTAAGTTCTTTTACTCATACTCAGATAACCAACCATCCGCCATTCGGAAAGACGCATGGAAACTACATGTTCGCATTGGTTCTCAGAAAAAGAATAACTACGGGTTTACGGCATCCAGCGAAACGCCTTTATTGTTTCAGCTTGAAGAAGATTTAGGTGAACGAATTGATGTGGCAGAAAAGCACCCCGAAAAAGTTTTGGAACTGCAAACAGATTTAGAGGCCTTTGAAAAACAAATGAAAAAAGAAGGTTCTTTTTGGGATGCAAAATAAGACTTAAGGAATCGCACTTGTAATGCGCATTTTTGCATCGCTGTCTAAGTTTGAGGAATTGAATGCTCACCCGCATTACCCGTTCTAAAAAAGCTTATTTTAGTTTAATACAGCTATCTTTAGTAAAACTAATAGGAGATAGAAGATGTATTCTGCATTTAAAATTGGCCTGTCTGTAGTACTAATCTTGTGTTTTTATGTTGATGGTTTTAGTCAACAGGTTTTAAATGTGACTAAACTGAAGCAAGAGATAAATATTGACGGTTTTTTGGAAAGTACCTGGTTATGCGCAGATTCATCTTTCGTTTTTATACAGATCGAGCCCTTGTCGGGAAGTGCTTCAACACGGAAAACTATAGTTCGGTCTGTTCAAACAGATAAATCAATCTATTTCAGCTTCAAATGTTACATAGATAAAGCAGATGAGTTGGCAGCCAGAATTCAGCGTCGTGACCAGTTGGACTACAGTGACGATGTTGTTTCGGTAATTTTGGATACCTATAACGATAACCGAACGGCATTACTTTTTCAGGTAAATGCATTAGGTACAATAACTGATGCCAAGATAAACGATGACGGCAGAAACATTGATTATTTATGGGATACTGAGTGGGAGGCTAGTACTTCAGTTGTTGATAGTTTCTGGGTGGCAGAAATAAAAATTCCATTTAATAGTATTCAATACAAACCAGAAGCGGCTATATGGGGATGTAATTTTTCGCGGTCTATTCGGGCGAACAATGAAGTAGCATGGTGGTCACCCGTTAACCAGAACAACCGGGTTTCGCAAAATGGAGCGCTTCGTAATATTCGAATAGGTTCGGAACAAAAACATTCGCTAAGCATCTTTCCGTATACGACACTCAGGTACTCCAATTCAAATATTTCAGGCATTAAAAATGGTTTTGAGGCTCAGGTGGGTGGAGATGTAGAATATAAATACAGTTCAAACTTAAAAGCAAACCTGACTGTGAAACCTGATTTTGCAACTGTTGAAGGTGATAAAGAACAAGTCAATCTTACCCCGTGGGAACTTAAATTTCCCGAAAAACGCCTTTTCTTTCAAGATGGGAATGATATGTTCAAAACCCGTATTCAAACTTTTTATTCCCGGAGAATAGGTGACATACAAGTGGGAGGAAAGATGACCGGGAAAATTGATAAATTTCAATTTAATGGTCTCTATGCTAAAACCAAAGGTGATAATTCTTTGCAGCTACCCGAAGCAAGATTTAATGCATTTAGAGTAAAAAAGGATGTTCTGAATTCATCGACCCTGGGATTTATTTATGCAGACAAAGTAACCGACACTGCCACTTATCGTTCATTTAATCTTGATTATGTATTGAACTTTGGGAAAACCTGGAAGCTAACAGGCCAGTATGTTGCCAGCTTACCCGGTGATCTTAAATCCCATTCGGCCTGGTTTGTACGTTTTGCACGTGAAAATAATATCTACCATTATCATATTCGTTTTACCAGCCTGGGAGAAAATTTCAGAGATAATGTAAACCAAACCGGATTTATACCAGATGATGATCGTTTAGAAGTTGATAGCGATATCGAATACAAATTCTGGTTTAATAAACGGATTAAATATCTGTTTTTGTCTGGCAAGAACAACATCTTTTGGAATCAGCATGGCACTTTAAGAAGTTGGACGTTTACCTATGGTTCTAGAATCTATTTCAACAATAAATTTAGTTTTGATGCTTATTACCGGGATGAGTTTCAGCTTTTAGATAAGAAATATTACAACAATCATTTCCATTTTATAGGTGGGTACAACTCCGATGAAGCTTCACGAGTGACCATAGCATACCGTTTTGGAAAGAATTATGATCGTGATTTTAAGTTGTTTGAGTTCAATTCCAGATTCAAGATTTTAAAGAAACTATCGGTAAGTTATGAACTGAATAAACTCTCTTTTTCACCTGATCCTGCACATGAATCAACATGGCTGAATTTATTAGGTCTTGATTATTATCTCACCAATGACCTTTGGTTGCGGGTATTTGCGCAAAACAACAGCAAAAATGACAAATATTATTTCTATGGTTTATTTGGTTGGAGGTTTAAGCCTCCATTTGGTGCATTATATTTGATAGTTAATACCGATAACTATTACAATTCGAATAGGAATGCAAATTTATTTTCTGAAATATTCTTTCTGAAATTAACTTATCCAATCTCTATCGTTAAAAGATAAATTGGCGTATTGTACCAGAGTTTATTCTTCTGACATGAGACATATAAACTATTTATGCAAACCCTAACAATTATGAGTGTATTGATTGTTATTAATCTATAGAATTGTAAATTTACGGTAGGTCAGGTTTAAAAGAATGTGATATGGTAAAGGAAATAAATTACATAAAAGTATTTTTTATCCTATTTATTATTGGATTAACCATCCTATTCAGCGCTTCACTATCCTGGAATATACATAACGAAAATCAAAAACAATATGAGTATGCCCAGATTGAAGCACGGGCAAGTTATAAAAAAGACCTTTTATATAGACGGTGGGCTTCCTCGCATGGGGGTGTATATGCACCGGTTACTGATAGCACGCCGCCAAATCCATATTTAGAATTTATTCCTGAACGAGATATTACCACCGAATCTGGTAAAAAGTTGACCTTAATAAATCCTGCCTATATGACGCGGCAGGTGTACGCAATTACAAAGAATAAAGATGATGTTGTTAAAGGTCACATAACCAGTTTAAATCCGTTACGTCCTGAAAATAAAGCCGACGAATGGGAGACTATAGCTTTACAACGATTTGAGAGAGGTGAAACGGAGTATAGCAGTATTGAAAATATTGGTGAAACAGAGTTTCTGCGATTTATGAGTGCCCTGAAAGTTGAACAAAGTTGTATGAAGTGTCATGCTCAGCAGGGTTATGAAATAGGAGAGGTTAGGGGAGGTATAAGTGTTTCTGTTCCAATGGAACAATACAATAATATTAAAATCGCAAACATTAAAGTGCTGTCCATTACGCACTTGTTGATATATTCGATTATTTTATTTTTTACTATTTGGGGCTTTAAACGTTTTTATAGGGAAATGCAAAAACGTAGTCAAATACAAAAGGAAGTTTTAAAGAGTGAAGCAAATCTTAAAATTCAAAATAGAGAATACGCATTACTAAACGAAGATTATAAAATTCAAAACTCACAACTTATTGAATCCAGGGAAAAAGCACAGGAAAGTGACCGCTTAAAATCGGCATTTCTTGCCAATATGAGTCATGAGATAAGGACTCCTATGAATGGTATACTTGGATTTGCTGACTTGTTAAATGCACCCGGTCTTAATGTTGAAATGCAACAAAAGTACACCACAATAATACAAAAAAGCGGTGACCGAATGCTTAATACGATAAATGACATCATAGATATTTCAAAAATAGAATCGGGTCAAATGAAGCTTTTTATTTCAGAAACGATGGTAAACAAACTGTTAGATGATATTAATAGTTTCTTTTATCCTGAAACAGAGAAGAAAGGGATTTCTTTAGACCTAAAAAAGGGTTTGACTGATGAGAAATCAATTATAAACACAGACAGTGATAAATTATATGCCAGCATTGCCAATCTAATTAAAAATGCGATTAAATATACAGATGCAGGTCGTATTGAATTTGGATATCATTTAGAAACAACAAAGGATATCAACATGCTAAAGTTCTTTGTTAAAGATTCAGGAATTGGCATTCCTCAAGATAAACTGCATAATATTTTTGATAGATTTATTCAGGCTGATATCGAAAATAAAATGGCAAGACAAGGAGCTGGGCTAGGATTAGCTATTTCAAGAGCATACGTGGAAATGCTAGGTGGTAAAATATGGGCAGAAAGCGAAACCGGAAATGGTTCAGTCTTTTTTATTGCTATACCATATGAAATTCAAAACAATAAGAAATTTAAAACTCAAGAAGTAGAACCTGTTTTGATGGATAAAACTCAAATAGCGAAATTAAAAGTATTGATTGTTGAAGATGATGGAACATCAGAAATACTGATAACCAAAATGATTAAAAGATTGAGTGAAGAGATTCTGGTTGCTAAGGATGGTATTGAAGCAGTAGAAATATGCCGGCAAAACTCCGATATTGATTTGGTTCTTATGGATATTCAGTTGCCAAAATTAAATGGCTATAAAGCGACTCAGCAAATTCGTGAATTCAACAAAGATGTGATCATTATTGCACAAACAGCGTTTGTGTTTACAGGCGATAAAGAAAAAGCATTAAATGCAGGATGTGATGCTTATATAGCAAAACCAATTAATAAAAAAGAATTGACTGAGTTAATCATTAGAATGTTTAAAGAAAAATAGATAAGGGAAGTCTAAATACACCCACAAACAAAGCCATCGGCCATTCCTTCCAAAAGTTCGGCTGCCTTTTTCTTTTCCTTATTCGTACCATTGCAGCTGTCGCAAACAGGAAGGTTTACAGATTGGTTTCGTGAAGCAAGCTTCGAATCTACTTCCTTCTCACACACAAAACATTTCGAAAAGATATTATCCATATTGCATTAAATTTCAGAGCAAAAATAAGGAAAGCTTTCAGAGTATAAAACAATTCAAACATAGTTAATTTGTATAATCATAAAAGAATATCCATTATTTGAACTGCCTAAATCACACATTCTCAATTCTTATATTCTCACCTTCGTTGTTATATCATGCAGATATGTCACAGAAATTCCCTTTTCATGTTATTCTGACGCAATTTAGAGTGGAATCGCTAATGGCATGATTATTATTGAAAAAAAAGCCAGCGCATCTATTTATACTTCTACATTATAATTACTTTTGTGTGCGTGCAAAATAAATAAGAAAAAAAGCAGATAATGACATTTGTTAATAAGGTTCTAGGGAAGTTTCTGGGAAATAAATCAGACAGAGACATCAAAGAGATTTCTCCAATTGTTGAGAAAATTAAACATGAATATTTACGAATTACAAGTTTCACTAACGATGAACTGAGAGCTGAAACAGAAAGGCTTAAGAGTATAATCAAAGAGCGAATTAAGCCTGAAGAAGATCAAATTACTTCTTTAAAAGAAAAGGTTGAAACGGTTGAGATTCAGGAAAGTGAAAAAATATATCAGGAAGTTGACAAATTAGAAGAGCGAATTGACGAAAAGATCGAGGAGGTTCTGGATGAGATTTTGCCAACTGCCTTTTCAATAATCAAGGAAACAGCTAAGCGGTTTACCGAAAATGAAAAAGTAGTGGTTATTGCTACTGATTTTGATCGTGATCTGGCAGCTGGTCGGGAAAGCATTGAAATAGATGGAGACAAAGCAATTTGGTACAATAAATGGGTCGCTGGTGGCATTGAGATCGAATGGGGAATGGTTCATTACGATGTTCAGCTAATTGGTGGAGTTGTTTTGCACACGGGTAAAATTGCAGAGATGGCTACTGGTGAAGGTAAAACCCTTGTTGCTACCTTGCCTGTTTTCCTAAATGCACTTTCTGGTCGTGGTGTTCATTTGGTTACGGTGAATGACTACCTATCAAAAAGGGACTCCGAATGGATGGGGCCAATCTTTGAGTTTCATGGTTTAAGTGTTGATTGTATTGACAAGCACCAACCAAACTCTGATGCCCGTCGTAACGCATACAATTCAGATATTACATACGGTACAAACAACGAATTTGGTTTTGATTATCTGCGTGATAATATGGCCATCAACCCAAAAGATTTGGTGCAACGCCGACACAACTACTCCATTGTGGATGAGGTTGACTCCGTATTGGTTGATGATGCACGTACTCCTTTGATTATTTCTGGTCCTGTACCAAAAGGTGATATTCAGAAATTTGAAGAGCTTAAACCAAAAGTTGAAAAGCTTATTTCTGCACAGAAGAATTATGCCATGCAGTGCCTAAGTGATGCGAAGAGGCTACTGTCTAAGGAAAACCCAACGAAGGAAGAAAAAGAAGAAGGTTCGTTGCAACTACTTCGGGCTCACAAAGGGATACCTAAAACAAAAGCACTTATTAAATTTTTAAGTGAAGAAGGAATGAAGGCGGCCATGTTGAAGACGGAGAACTTCTACATGCAGGACAATAATAAAAATATGTACAAGGTAACCGATCCGCTATTCTTTATTATTGAAGAGAAGCAAAATTCGGTTGAATTGACAGATCACGGGATTGATTTGATTTCTGGTGATATGGCTGATCCTGAATTCTTTATATTGCCCGATGTAGGTTCAATGGTAGCTGAGATTGAGAATGATGAAAGCCTTGAGAAACAGGAGATCGTAGAGAAGAAAGACGAATTGCTTCAGAACTATGCCGTTAAATCGGAGCGTGTTCACACCATAAATCAGTTGTTAAAAGCGTATTCAATGTTTGAAAAAGACGTTGAATATGTGGTGATTGACAATAAAGTGAAAATTGTTGACGAGCAAACTGGTCGTATCATGGAAGGTCGTCGTTATTCTGATGGCTTGCATCAGGCTATTGAAGCCAAAGAGCGTGTGAAAGTTGAAGCTGCTACACAAACTTTTGCAACGATTACTCTTCAGAATTACTTCCGGATGTACAATAAACTGTCGGGAATGACAGGTACTGCGGAAACTGAGGCAGGGGAATTGTGGGACATCTATAAATTAGAGGTTATTGTTATTCCGACAAACCGACCAATTGTTAGAGATGATAGCAATGATTTGGTTTATAAAACAAAAAGAGAAAAGTACAATGCCGTTATTCTGGATATTGTTGAGCTAAATAAAGCAGGAAGGCCTGTTTTGGTTGGTACAACTTCTGTTGAAATTTCGGAGTTGTTAAGCCGAATGTTGAAAATTCGTGGAATCAAGCATAACGTACTGAATGCGAAATTGCATGCTAGAGAAGCTGATATTGTTGCTGATGCAGGTATTAGTGGAATGGTTACTATTGCAACGAACATGGCCGGTCGTGGTACAGATATTAAATTGAGCCAACAGGTTAAAGATGCTGGTGGTTTAGCAATTGTTGGTACTGAGCGTCATGATTCACGTCGTGTTGACCGTCAGTTACGTGGTCGTGCCGGACGCCAGGGAGATCCGGGTAGCTCACAGTTCTTTATTTCATTGGAAGATGATTTGATGCGCTTGTTTAATTCTGATCGAATTACTGGCGTTATGGATCGTTTAGGCTTGAAAGAAGGTGAAGTGATTCAACATTCGATGATTACCAAATCAATTGAGCGTGCACAAAAGAAAGTAGAAGAAAATAACTTTGGTATTCGTAAGCGTTTGCTTGAATATGATGATGTGATGAATTCACAGCGTGAGGTAATCTATAAAAAACGTCGCCATGCCTTGTTTGGTGAACGCTTGGAGGTTGACTTGCTAAATATGATGTATGACACGCTTGAAAGCCTGGTGAATGAATATTATGGCAGTGACCAGTTCGAGGACTTCAATATGGAGTTGATGCGTTTAATGTCGATTAATTCTCCTGTGGCTTACGAGGAATTCATCAAACTAAAACCTGAGGAAATTGTAGAGCAAATTTACAAGGTGATGATTAATACCTACACCCGTAAGGTTGAAACGATTTCTAAGCAGGCCTATCCGGTAATTAAAAATGTATTTGAACATAAATCTCACCAATACCAAAATATAGTTGTTCCAATTTCTGATGGAAAACGTGTTTACCAAATTGTTACAAACCTTGAGAAAGCGTATGAAAACAAGGGTAAAGAACTAGTGAAATCTTATCAGAAACAAACAGTTTTGGTAACAATTGATGAGTCATGGAAAGAGCAATTACGTGAGATGGACGACTTGAAACAGTCTGTTCAAAATGCTACGTATGAGCAAAAGGATCCACTTCTGATTTATAAGTTTGAATCGTTTAACCTATTCAAAATAATGGTTCAGAAAGTAAATAAAGATGTGGTTTCTACCTTAATGAAAGGACACATTCCAATTTCTGATCCTGATCAGGTAAGAGAAGCTGAGGCCTCCAAACGTACAGACATGAGTAAATATTCTGCACAAAAATCCGATATGCCTGAAATGTCAAGTGGCGAGGGTGGAGAGCAACGTAGAAAAGAACCTCAGAAAGTACAGCCAATAAGGGTTGAGAAAAAAGTTGGGAGAAACGAACCATGCCCTTGTGGTAGTGGTAAGAAGTTTAAAAGTTGTCACGGAAAAGGAACTGAATAATCAATAAATATGGATTTACTAGCCTTCATTCACTGGAATCTTAATCCCGAAATATTCAGTCTTGGACCCTTGTCTATTCGTTGGTATGGATTGCTATTTGCATGTGGATTTCTTTTTGGATACAACCACGGAGAACGTATGTTTAAGTTTGAGAAAATTGACATCAAATGGCTGGAAAGTCTTTTTATTTACCTGATTGTCGCAACTGTGCTGGGAGCGCGTTTAGGACACGTATTTTTCTATGGTTGGGATTATTATTCGCAACATCCTGAAGAAATCTTAATGGTTTGGCATGGTGGATTGGCTAGTCATGGTGGAGTATTGGGGATTATAATTGCATTGATTTTTTGGAGTCACAAAGTTTCAAAACGTCCGGTAATCTGGATCTTGGATAGGGTGGTGGTGCCCTCAGCTTTGGTTGCTGCTTTAATTCGCACCGGAAACCTCATGAATTCAGAGGTTTATGGTATTGAAACGGTGTTGCCATGGGGAATTATTTTTGAACGTAATGGTGAAACCGTTGCTAAACATCCAACTCAGATTTATGAAGCGCTATCTTATTTGGCAACTTTTGGAGTGATGATATATACCTATTGGAAAACGAATTACAGGAACAGGCAAGGTTTTATTTTGGGAGTATTCTTTGTAATGATTTTCTCAGCAAGATTCTTTATTGAATTTATTAAGGAAGACCAGGAATCTTTTGAAGCTGGTATGATGCTAAATATGGGACAGTGGCTAAGTATTCCGTTTATTTTAGCTGGAGCTTATCTTATTTCTCGCTCCTTAAAAAAAATACCAATAATTTATAAGAATTAGTTTGTCAATTCCTGATACCTTTTAAGCTGTTTTCTTCGTTCTCCAAGTTTTCGAAGATAGTTCTCAGTTTGCAGTCTGTATTGCGTTTTGAAGGATTTATTTGCCCATTTAATGGCCTTTTCAACATCTCCTTGCATTTCACTTGCTAACGCTAAATTGAACTCTGCTTTACTTCTGGTATTCTTATTGGTACTGTTTGCGAATTTCTCCCAATAGACATATGCTGAAGTCCAGTCAACCTGATCAATATAATTACTGATGGTGTCGTCAGATTTATTGTCAATCTTAAAATAGCCTCTTTGTTCGCTTTTCCAGGAAGGTGAAAGTTCATTATCAATATCAAGTGCAAGCTTTATGCCTGTCTGAATAAGAACATCTTTGATTGTTGGTAATGAGGAGAAAAGCTTCTTTTGACTAACATCATCGCTAAACCAGTAAATAGTATCAGAAATAACGATTTGCTTCAAAACTTCTTTTTTGAGTGGATCATATACTTTTATCACTGCATCGTATTTTGAATCAATCGAAGCTTCATGAATATATTGATCCTTATAATAATCTGTTGAAACTACATATCCAGTAGTAATTTTATCAATGTATCGTTCAATCACTAAAAGAGCATCGGTATTATATAATTCGCATGTGTTTTTTACGAAATTCCATTCAAGAGGATTTGGAATTTTATAAAATTTAAGACCACGGTAAATATTATGATTTTCTGGTATTACAATATCGTACCTTCCTGATTCATAGAGCAATTCGCCCAAAACCATTAGGGTGGTATCTATAGCTAAACTATCAAGAATTATACTTTTTACTTCAAAATCTTTATTGTAGATGTATTGTTGCAAAGTATCCTTGTTGTAATTTTTGAAATCTTCAGAGATACTTCTATTCATTAGTGTAAGACTAAGAATATCATTTGGGAGTATTGATTCAGAGGGTTTAGCAATTTCAATGTATATTGATTTGTACGATGATGTACAGGAAGAAAAACCAATAAAGATTACGATAATGAAAGCCAAATAACCAAAGTATCGTTTTGTCATAAGATCAAATTTAATAAGTTCCCCAGAATTTTCGCAAAAACCATTCCATACTAAACAATAAAACAATAAAAATGAATAACCACTTTAAATCAAGTAATTTTTGGAAAACAGATTGCTCAATTTTTTTACTCTTCAATCGGTTGGTTTTTGTCAATTCAGCAATCAATTTATCAATTTCGTTTCCATTAAAAAACTGACCGCCAGTATTTCTCGATATCTGATTTAAAACTTGAAAATTAGCCATTGTTTCTAATATCTCTTTTTGAGAAGTGGCAATCCTAAAAGCACCCTCTTTTTGTAAGTCCTTATCTGCTAGAACTGTTTTAGCAACATATGTATAATTACCAATAGGAAATTTTCCTGCATTCAACTGGTATTTCAAATTATACGTATTAAAAATATAGGTGTAGTTTGTACTGTCTTCAGCTGTAATTAAAATTTCAATTTCAGGATCATTTATAAGTTCGTTGCTTGCGTTATAAAGATCAGCCTGCATACTAACTGGATCATTCTCTTCAAATATATTAGGACAGTAAATGTTGAAATTATCTTCGTTTGGTTTGATAATTAGGTAATTCGCGATCTTCAGAATGAGTTTGTCAAAATTTTCATGAGTGCTGTTTTGAAGATAATCGTAGATTCTCCATCGCCATATTCCTTCACCGAAAAAAAAGCCCATCCTGTGCTTTTTTTCAGACCCAATGGTGATTAACGGATTGCTTGTTTCAATGTTTTTAATGCTTTGGAAAGCAATAGATTGAAAATCTGCATTTACTGAAATATCACCAAATGGGGTAGATAATGGAGGTAGGTTTTTCAAAATACTATTAGCTTCAGTATCTAACTTGAAAAGACTAAACTGATCATTAACTAATGCTTTGACATTCTCAAAAACTTCAGTATTTGGTAGGCTTATGTTTTGTTGTAATTGATTGAGTAAAGTAATTGAACTTTGTTCTCCTACAATGTAAAGGACAGGAATTCTACTTTGGGTCAATTTCTGAATAATTTGAGCTGATTCTCTTGACTTATCCGGGACTTGATGAGCTATTACAAGATCATATTCATCAAAGGAAAAATCATTATTAATTCCTGTTTGCAATTCAACAGAATAGTTTTGATTTCCTTCTAATGCCGAATTTAATGCAGCCAAATCAGGGTGGGCACCACTTCCTAAAATCAAAATCTTTTGTTGTTCAGAAATCACATAAATTGAAAATTCATAGCTGTTATTGGTCAGATTACTTTCATTATCCAAACCAGAGATAACCAACTTGTAATTATTGATGCCTGCTTTTTCTGCTTTTAGGTTAATAATCTCGTTTAAGAACTGTTGATCAGATGAAATGGAAATATCCTGAGAATAAACTGATTCATCTTTTTGCAGAACTTCAAGCTTCACTTGACTTCCAGCTGCTTGTGAAAAGTCGATACCAACTTCAACTGGAAAATAATTATCCAGAAATGCAGTTTTGTTATGGTTAATATTTTTAATTGCGGCATCTACACGAATAGTTGTATCTCCAATTCCAATTGTATATACTGGCATCGGAAATGCTTTACTTTTAAAAACTGGATCAGCGCCTTGATTGAAAATACCATCTCCTAAAAGTAAAACTGCTCCAACATTAGCATTTAAATAGCTTTGCGTTAATTTATCAAGCAACAAACTATAGTTGGATTCATTTTTTTTATAGTTGATTTCTCTTGAACGGGTGGCATTATCGCCAAACTGCCAGAAATGTAATTCGTTATTTTTTAATGATTCATCAAGACCTTTCAAAATTGAATCATTTATCGCTTTCCAGGGGCTCATTGATTCTGAATTATCAACAGCAACAATGACAACAGGTTTTGATTTTTTCGACTGAATATGTTTGAGTGTAGTTCCAGCTAAAAGAATAGCAACAAGAAAAAATGCTATAAACCGAATTAAACTCAATCCCAACTTTTGGGTTTTGATTAAAATATCATCCTTTTCATTTTTATATTGTAGCACTACAATTAAAAAAGCAAAAAGTGCCGATGCAATGATGATTGGGATTGCATATGTATTTGTGAAATAAACTTCCAAGTTCAAGAATTTTGAAACCCAAATTTAGTATTCTTAGATGAACTGGTAGGTATAGAATGATAGAACTTATGAAATAAATGTAGATTTTTCTTTCTGAAACATTCAGGAGTCGTTTTAACTTGTAAACTCATTAACAAGATTGCTAAGCTGAACCCGATTGGCAACCCTTGTTTTTAAATAAATTCGGTGCGTGTGATCCTTAACGGTTTGAATAGTGATGAATAAAGAATCTGCAATTTGTTTATTTGCTTTTCCTTTACAGATTTCCTGAATGATTTCAGATTCACGTTTTGAGATCTCAAACCTGGAACAAAACCCTGCAAAATTGCTGATGATGTGCTCGGGTAAGCTTGATTTAAAATAAAGCCAGGCTGGAAGAATTGCAACTGCACTAAAATAAAACATGATGGTAAGTATTACTATAAACCAATGCGAAGAGACCATGAATAATGCAATTGTGGACAATAGAAATGGCGTAAGTTCTAATACTAGAAGCAGATAAGGAGAATGCTCTTTTTTGGTTCTTCTCTTTTTCGTTAAAAGAATAATTCCTCCAAATAGAATAAAGATAATATTGATGATTGCCAAAATCCTATTGATAAGATCCAGATCGACAATACCTTGCAGGCTTACTTTCTTCTGAAAATATAGACTGACAAAAAGAAAGGCCAAAACAAGTGATAAAAAATAGCCAATCGTATACCATGCAGAGAGTTTTCGTGAGCTAAGATAACTACAAAACTGTATGAAAAGATACCAGGCCACAATCAATAAGGGTATTCCTAAAATTGGGAAGATACTAGTTAAGCTTCGAAAGTGATGATCGGAAACAAGGATATTTTCCAATAAATAATCGAAAAATAGGTGACTCCAAATACCATAAAAACCAAAAGCTACTAAAAAGACCTTGTAGTAAAAGAGACTGGATGCAAATGAATGGTTTTGCTGTTTTAGACGATAAGAGCTAATTATTCCCATGATGGAAAGCCCAGCACAAATCGTAAATGTAAGTATGAATACGGTTAGTTTCATATTAAATGCCAAATTAAGAAAAAGCGGTCAAATAGGAACACTACTTAGGTAGGATTGTCCTTCAAAAGTTTCCTACTAAAGTTGGAAAAGGCAGATTCACTACTTTGGTATGAAGGATTTTAGATATATACGCAGTAAGTTTGGGTAACATTAAAAACAAAAAATTATGGAACTTATTAATTATTCTACATTAACCCCAACAGTAGGTGGAAGCTTTAGTAATGGGTGGGAGGTAATGAAAAAATATTTCTTCTATTTGTTATTGGTAGTCATTCTTATTGGTCTTGTTGATGGGCCAAGTTATAGTATGAAATTTAACAATGATGATTTTCATATGACTGTAGGTATGATATTCCTGCTGATTTTTGGTTTAGCATACTCTTTTCTTTTGGCACCGGTATTCGTATACAGTTCAAAACTAATCTACATTGATGCCGTTCGCGATAAAGAAATAGAATTCAATAAGCTTCTTGCTGGCTTCCAAAACTACTTAAATGTAATTTTAGCCAACTTATTAAAAGTGGCTCTTGTCACAATGGGTTTCCTGTTTCTTATTATTCCTGGAATAATTATTCTTTGCAGACTTAGTTTTGTATCCTATTTGGTTATGGATGAAGATCTTGACCCTGTTCAGGCTTTAGAGCGTAGTTGGAAGCTTACAAAAGGGATTGGCTGGGATATTTTTGCCATGGGTATCATTTCATTTTTCATCTGGATTGCAGGACTTATTGTTTTAATAGTTGGAATTTTTCCAGCAATAGTATGGACACATTCTGCATTTGCATCGATGTACCAAGGAGCCTTAAATAGAGAAAATCAAGTGCCAATAAGGTAGTTTTATAAAAACATAATCGACAAAAGCCGGGCATAAAACCCGGTTTTTTTTGTTTATATTTCGATGCTTAGTTTATCTGCATAATAATGAAGAAATATTTTTTTGTGTTATGGTGTGCTTTTCTGTTGTTTTCATTCAGGGCAGAGGCTCAATACTTTTCTACTGGTCAGGATCCTGCTTCAATTAAATGGCGACAGATTAATACAGATCATTTTCAAATCATTTATCCTGAAGAATATGAAAACAAAGCTCAACAAGTTGCATTTGTTTTTGATAAAGTTTATGAATTTGGATCAAGAAGTCTTAATCATAACCCCCGGAAGATTTCGATTATTCTACATACTCATACCGTAAAATCAAACGGACTTGTTGCCTGGTCTCCTAAAAGAGTAGAACTTTTCACCACTCCGCACCAAAGAACTTACGCCCAGGATTGGTTAGAACAGCTTGCCATTCATGAATTTAGGCATGTTGTGCAGATGGATAAAATCCAATCAGAATTACCCGGATTATTGCCCATTATTTTTGGTGAACAGGTTGCTGCAGCTGCTGTTGCTGCATATCTTCCATTTTGGTTTATTGAAGGGGATGCCGTGATTACAGAAACAGCACTCACAAATTCGGGACGAGGCAGGTTATCTTCTTTTTTAATGGAGAACAAAGCCATGGCAATTGAGAATGAAATATTCTCCTACGATAAAGCATCCATGGGTTCTTATAGGGATTTTGTTCCAAACCGTTACCGATTTGGTTATTGGCTGGCAGGTGCTATTCGTGAAGAGTACGGTCCTGATATCTGGTCTGATGTACTAAGCGAAATAGGGAAAAAACCTTTATCGATAACACCTGTCAATAAAGTACTGAAACGGTATTCTGGTTTTAATAAAGTTCAGCTTTATGAGCGAATTTTTGAGAAGTATAAAAATAAGTGGAAGGGAGAACTGGATTCGATTAAGCCAAGTAAACATGAAAGGATATCTAAGGAAAATCGGTTTTACTCGAACTATCGAAATATGATTACCACTGACAAATATGGAATTATTGCTTTAAAGGAAGATAGAAATGATATTGACAGAATTGTGAATATTAGCAATGGTAGCGAAGAGCCCGTGGTCACTCCGGGAAGTATATTTCAAGAATCGTTTTCAGGTCGTGAGAATATACTTATTTGGTCAGAAAGAAGACCAGATTTACGGTGGTCACATGCTGATGTTTCTGTGATCGTTTTATTCAATTTAGAAACCAAATACAAAAAGAGTTTCCGGTTCAATAATAAGCTGTTTGCCCCTTCAATCTCTCCAGATTTTAAAAAGTTTGTTGCGGTAGAGGTAACAAAAAATAATCAATATTTTCTTTCTGTTTTTGATATGAAAACAGGCGAAAAGCTGCAAACATTTTCAACAACCGGCAACCAATATTTTTATACGCCCTGCTGGGATGAGAAAGGGGAGAAGATCGTTTTTGTAGGTCTTTCAAATAAAGGAAAATATTTGGCAAGCTTGACTGTAGATAATGGAAAGATTGATGAGTTAACAACACCTGGTTTTTATGATATTCGAAACCCAGTTTGTGAAGCTGGTAAAATCTATTTCACTGGTTCATATACTGGTATAGATAATATTTATTGCTATGATGTAGAAAAGGAATTAACATCTCAAGTTAGTTCAGTTTTGTTCGGAGCTGATTATCCTTCGCTTAATGGAGATAAACTGATTTTTTCTAATTATTCTTCTGAAGGATATGGTGTTGTGTCAATGGATTTGGAGGATGGGGTTTGGGAAAAGAAAGATGACATCAATTTGAAAACATTTAACCTAGCAGAAAAACTTGCCGCACAAGAAGATACAATTCTTTCATTTATTGGTGCTAAGCAGGCAGTTTACCCTTCAAAACGATATCATAAATTAAGACATTTATTTAATTTTCACAGTTGGGCTCCTGCCTATATTAATGTAAACGATTATGAGATTAAGCCAGGTGTGTCGCTTTTTTCTCAAAATAAACTGGGCACGGCCGAAACTGAATTGGGTTATGAATATAATACTTCAGAAAAAGCAGGGAAATATAAACTGGGGTTCAAGTATTCAGGATTCTTCCCAGTTCTGGAAACTGAACTAAGTTATGGGAAGCGTAGTTCAGATTTTTTTATGATTACAAATACAGTTGATCAAAATGATGTAGTAGTAAGAAGTGATACAACAGTTCATAATTTTTCATGGAATGAGTTTGATTTTGACCTAACCATGAATGTTCCTCTTGTATTCAGTACCGGAAAATATACCCAAATTATAAAACCTTCTCTCGAATATACATTTCGCAAGATTTCTCATGATAATACAACACCTGAAGAATATTTCCAGGGACGTTACCAATCATTAACAGCTCAACTTTATTTTCAAAACATACTTGATAAATCTGAGTTAAGTATTTTTCCAAAATGGGGGCAGATCGCTGAAGCTTTTTATCGGTCATCACCTTTTGGCGGAGTTAAGATCGGTGAATTAAAAGCGGCTCACTCATATTTATATTTTCCGGGTTTGGCAAAAAACCATGGTATTCGTATTTATAGCGGATATCAGGAGAAAAATTCAGAAACAGCTGTTGCTTTTTCTGATGTGCTAAGGTATCCCAGAGGTTCATCTCGTTTCCATAACAATCAGATGTATTCATTTGCAGTGGATTATGCTTTTCCGATAGCTTATCCTGATATTAGTCTAGGTCCTTTAGCGTACCTTAAAAGGATCAGGGCTTCAGTGTTTTACGACTATGCTGATTTAAAAGGCAACCTTTATGATGAAGATGGAATTGTAAGTGGTCAATATTCAGGTAGTCTCGAAAGCATAGGATTGGAACTTTATGGTGATGGTCATTTTCTTAGGCTTGTTGCTCCAGTTTCGGCAGGGCTTCGGAGTATTTATCGTCCTGTTACAAAAGATTTTGTTTTCGAGTTTTTATTCTCAATCAGTCTCAATGACATCTGATAATAATTTAATCACAGTAATTTCAGGTCTCATATCAATTCTTCCAAGTAGCCCAACACACCCCAAACCTCTATTCACATACAAATACTGATTTTTTGATTTGTACAGTCCGCCCCATAACTTCTGGACAAAAAACATGGGACTGAATTCTATACCAGCAATATGCAATCCAGTTTGCGCCCCGTGTGTATGTCCTGAAAGTGTTAAGTGAATATCTGTTTCTGGGAGAATCTTCGCTTCCCAATGTGCTGGGTCATGTGACAATAAAATTTTGAATGATTCTTCCGGAACATTTTGAATCGCAGTATTCAATTTTGCATACTGAGGAAATGGGGGATGCCCCCAGTTTTCAACGCCTATAAGATAGATGGATGTATCTGAAATTTCTATTTGCTTAGTTTCATTTAAAAGCAAATGGAAACCAGCATTTTCAATAGCTTTACAAAGTTGACTATGATTTTCATTTTTTGCAGCTTCTGTTTTCCAATTCGAATAATCTCCATAATCATGGTTTCCCAAAATTGCATATTTTCCCAACGAAGCATTCATTCTGGTTAGTTCCTCTTCAAACCCAATTATTTCCGAATAGTAGTTGTTCACTATATCTCCAGTGAATAATATCAAATCAGGAGAAAGTTTATTGATTGCTGCTACACTTTCTTTTAGAAATTGATCATTGGTAAAACTCCCAAGGTGAATATCTGATATCTGCACTATTTTTATTCCATTTAATTGAGAGGGAAGATTCTTCATCGGAATCTCTACCTTTTCAATCCGCAACATTTTCCGTTCCCATGCGATTCCAGTTCCAATTGTAAGCAATGTGCCAATACTGATAATTAAACCGCTCATCACAATTAGTTTCGAAATATGTTTTACTTTGAAGATTAGAGGGACAATTGAGATTACAAAAAAGCAGTTCAATATAATTTTTGGAATTATATTTAGGGTGGTCAATGAAATCACAAGATAAAAGAATTGGTAATTCTCTGTTTCTCTGATGGTTTCTGGATTTAGAAAAGCAGTGAGCCAGATTGATATGAAACAAGCACTTAAAATCCAATATGAAAATGCTATCAATTTCTTTTTTCTACTTTTTTTTACGATTTGCATTATTGATAGATATGCAATCACTTCAATCAGGATAATAATTCCTAAAAAAATAAAAAAAGCAGCACTGGGTATTCCTCTCATAAAACAAACTGTTTTGTATGGTGTTTTAACAATAAAGCAATAAAAATGATGAGTACGAAATTAAACAAGTTAATACAAGAACGGTACAGTCCGAGGGCATTTTCTTCTCAAATAGTTGAAGACGAAAAAATTGAATCGTTAATTGAGGCTGCTCGTTGGGCAGCCTCTTCGTTTAATGGTCAGCCAGCAAGGTATATCATTGGAAAGAAAGGAGATGAAAACTATACCCGGATTTTTAAAGCTTTAATGCCAAAGAATCAGCTTTGGAATAAAAATGTTTCCGTGTTAATACTTACAATGGCAAAAACCACAAACTCGTATAATGGCAAACCTAACTTTTATGCCCAGCATGATTTGGGACTTGCAATTGGTAACCTAAGTATTCAGGCAATGGAAATGGGGCTTTATATACATCAAATGGCTGGATTTGATAAGGCAGTTGCAAAAGATATATTTAGTATTCCTAAGGATTTTCTTCCAATATCTGTAATATCAGTTGGCTATCTCGGTGATATTGAAGAATTGTCTGAAGATCTCAAAAAGATGGAACAAGCACCACGAAGTCGAAGAAGACATGATGAGTTGGTCTTTACTGGCGACTGGGAGAAAATGAAATAACAAAATAGGGCCAGCTATTAATGAAAACATACAATTTCCCCTGAAATTCTCTATTTGCTACCATCGTTTGTGAAAATTGATATTGTGTAAATTGCTAATAATCAAACTTTGATGTGTTAATACTTAGATTTATTAGCTCCTGAGATTTTAATATTTATATTCTCCTATCACCTTACCTTCAAATTTTGCTATTACAACGATCTTTTGTTGTTACTCATTCTTAAAAGGGTAGGGGTTCACCTTTTATTATTTTATTCTAACCAAATAGTATTTCGTTTGAGAAGTTGAAATCCAATTTACAAAGTATATGAATGATTTTACAAATGTAATTTACAATTGATACTCAAGTTGATCCTTTAATAACTAAAATATTGTATAGCTAATTATCAAACTATACACAAAAGTAACTTCTAATGTTATACATCGGTTTATTACTATTGTGCCAATATATAGTATTGGAAATCAGTGCTCAGGGTTGTCATACTTGAAGTTTTTGATAAAGGATAGTTGCAAGGTGTGATGAGATTGCATGAAAAATTCGCCTTCTGGAAGCTTAATAGTGTCTATGTCAATTAGATACAGTATCTAGTTGAAGTATTAGTTTTAGTGAAATGAGTATTATCTTGGATGACATGCAATGTCTCAGTTACATATGTAACCACAAGTAAATTACAAATGTATATCAATTAAACCTATGGAATGTTTACTTTTGTATTATTATATAATTTACAAATATGAATGACAGGATTAGACAATTCATGAGTTATAAAGGACTAACTTCTTCCGAGTTGGCCGACAGCATTGGAATTCAACGATCAAATCTAACTCATGTATTAAATGGTCGTAATAAGCCCAGTTTTCCTTTCATTTCTAAACTTCTAGAAGCTTATCCGGAAATTAATGCAAAATGGGTGCTTCTTGGACAAGGCGAAATGCTTGAAAATTTGAACACTTCAACTAATTCTGATTTATTTTCTATTCCAAAACAAGCTGTAGTTGCAGAGTCAGTGCCAAAGGAGGTTATTACTGCTAAGGAAGAAGAGCCTGGGATTTATGAAAAAGTAGTTCCCCCTATTATCAGCGGTGAGAAGCAGGTTGACCGAATAGTCGTATTTTACACAGATCAAACATTTAAATCTTACACCCCTTCTAAATAAATTTTTCTGGTTACCTTTGCAAACGAAATTTCGGAAGGTGTTGTATCAACTTTTACCCCAATTCAATACTAAATCTTGCCGAATGAATTGTATTACGATCTGATATATTACTATTTAACACATGAAGAAAGCAGTTCAGGACTTTTTGCTTGTTAAGAATACACAATTAAATCATGATAATTTCCGGCTTGATTTGTGTTCAAATGAGCCCCTTCCGGAGATACTTCCCGGTCAGTTTGTCAATGTAGAAATAAAGAAATCGACAGAAACCTTTCTGCGGAGGCCATTTTCTATTCTTGACGTTGATTACAAAACCAATACAATTTCATTGCTGGTTAAGATACTAGGGAGAGGCTCTAAGGTTTTAACAACATACAAAGCCGGTGAAATGATTAGTATTATATATCCACTTGGAAAAAGCTTTTCAAAACCTGAAAAAACTGACAAAGTTTTATTAATTGGAGGTGGAAGTGGTGTTGCTCCAATGCTCTATTTAGCTAAAATTTCTGGAATTAATCCAGAGCAGGTTCATGTACTTCTGGGAGCCAGGAGTAAAGCTGATCATGTAGATGTTTCAGAATACTTGTCGTTTGGACAGTATTACTTTACTACTGAAGATGGTTCTTTGGGAGAAAAAGGATTTGTAACTCATCATCCAGTTTTTAATGAAAAACTGGCTGGGTTTGACAAAATTTATTCTTGTGGACCAGATGCAATGATGAAATCAATTGCAAAAGAAGCTGCTAAAAATGGCGTATTTTGCGAGGTTTCACTAGAAAACATGATGGCATGCGGTTTTGGTGTTTGTCTATGCTGTGTAGAAAAAACAAAAGAAAAAGGTAATTTATGTGTCTGTACTGATGGACCTGTGTTTAATATTAAAGAACTAACATGGTAGATTTAAGCATAAAAATAAAGGATCTTGTATTCAAGAATCCGGTAATGACAGCATCTGGAACTTGTGGTTTTGGTGAAGAAATAGCTGATTTTGTCAAGCTTGAAAGACTTGGCGGGATTGTTATGAAGGGGACTACCCTTAAACCAAGACAGGGAAATGATTATCCAAGAATGGCAGAAACCGCTTCGGGGATGCTTAATGCTGTTGGGTTGCAAAATAAGGGTGTTGAGAATTTTGTAAAGAACATTTACCCGAATATAAAAGATATTGACAGTCGTTTTATTGTAAATGTAAATGGCTCTACCATTGAAGAATACGTTGCGCTAACTGAAATAATTAACGAACTGGATAAAATTCCTGCTATTGAATTGAATATTAGTTGTCCGAATGTAAAGGAAGGCGGAATGGCATTTGGAGTCAGTTGTGTGTCAGCAGAGCGTGTAGTTAAGGCTGTTAGGGCTGTTTATGACAAACCAATGATTGTTAAACTATCACCTAATGTGACTAATATTGCAGAAATTGCTAAAGCTGTTGAAGGACAAGGAGCTGATAGTGTGTCTTTAGTGAACACTTTTCTAGGTATGGCTGTTGATGCACAAACAAGAAAGCCAATTCTTTCAACTGTAACTGGAGGTCTTTCAGGGCCAGCGATTAAGCCAATTGCCTTGCGGATGGTATGGCAGGTGTTTCAAGCTGTAAAAGTCCCGGTTATTGGAATGGGTGGTATTATGAATGCTACAGACGCTATAGAATTTATGATAGCTGGTTCCTCTGCTGTTCAGGTTGGTACGGCTATATTTATTGATCCGAATATCTGTGAAAAGATTGTTGATGGTATTGAGGAATATTTGCAACAGAATAATTTACAGTCTGTTAGTGATATTATTGGCAGTTTACAAATCTAAATTACATTTGTAAATGAAGTGGTTTAAGTACATTGCATTGGCATTGATTTTTATTTTTTTTTATGGTTCAAACAGAACTATGACTAAAAAGCAAATTCCTGCTTATTATGAACTTGAACTAAATGGACTTAATAGTCGTGTTAGCAATGGATTATCCAGATTTAAATACTCCGATTACATAGAAAGGCAAGTCAATCGTTTTATCAAACGAAATGAACTTAAAGGAGCTTCAGTTGCAATAATTAAAGAGGAGCAACTTGTTTATGCTCAGGGATTTGGTATTGCAAATGATGACAAAGAAAGAGTAAGTCCAGGTCATTTATTTAGGGTCGCCAGTGTTTCAAAATTGATCACTGCTGTTGCAATTATGAAATTAGTTGAAGAAGGACGCTTGTCTCTTTCGGATAAAGTCTTTGGGTCACAGGGTGTTATTAATGATAGCATTTTTAATAAAGTACGTGACAGACGATTATATTCGATTACCGTACAAAACCTTCTGGCACATTCAGGTGGTTGGACACAGCGCTATGGAGATCCAGCTTTTAGCTCATTATATATTGCAAAAAAGGTTGGTGATGCACCACCAGCTACCATGGATAGCTATCTTCGATTTATTGCGAACAGGCGATTAGCATATCCTCCAGGGGGAAGAGTTTCATACTCAAATATCGGTTATATGTTTCTAGGTGAGCTCATTGAGCGAGTAACGGGGAAAAGCTATGAAACTTTTGTTAGGGATGAAATCTTAATACCAAACAATATTCTGGATATGCATCTTGGGAATAGTTTTAAGCATGAAAAGTTTGAAAACGAAGTCCAGTATTATGAGCAACGAGGAAGTTTAGAAGTTCAGGCTTTTGATGGTTCTGGAAATTTTGTGCAAAAATCATATGGTGGTAATCCAATAGGATTATTAGGAGCTGCCGGTGGTTGGATTTGCTCTTCAGTAGAGCTTGCTCGCCTGTTAGTTTTAATTGATGGGAATCCATATGCTCAAGATATTCTTTCTTTGTCATCATTAGAGAAAATGGCTAACAATACATATGCGAAGGGCCCGCTGGGGTGGCGATCCACAACAATGTCTGGTGTTTGCACAAGAACGGGGAGCATGTCAGGTACTGCTGCTATGCTCAAGAAAAAAAGTGATGGGTTTACATGGATTTTCATTTCTAACACAAGCAGCTGGAAAGGACCCAATTTTTCAAAGGATATTCGCATTTTTATGGACAGGGTTACTGGACGGGTTAAGGAATGGCCGGATATTGACCTCTTCAATTACTATCCTATAAATTCTCTCCAAGTTGCTATAAACCAGTGAGTGTTATACAGCATTTTTGACATCTATTTGTTTTTTTAGTGTAAATAATTCCTACTTTTAAAAGCGAAATAGATTAGAGGGGATATGAAATTACTACTGTTGCTTTCGCTTACCGTTATTTTATTACAATCATCATTTGCTCAGGATTGCTATGTTTTCAGAGTTGATACTGTTGAGTGTCCAACAGTTTTAGAGAAGGATTGTCCTGATGTGAAATTTCTCAGTAAAGAAGTATCATTAAAATTGGCTCAGTTTTGCAAAGTATATACACGTGAAATAGATTGTGGGCCTCCTGCTCACAATTCAAGCATGGAAATTGACAAGCCAGATCTTTATTATTCGATTAAAAAGCTTTCAAAATACTACACTAAAGCACTCAAAAAGGGGATTGTTGATCAGCAGGAAGCAGAAAAGGAATTGAATGAGGTTCTTGAAAAATGTATTGCCATTTATTCTCAGGAAACACAGCCCGTTGAAAATGAGTTAAGATCAGCTGGTAATCCTGAAGAAATTCTAAGTGTTTTTAACAAAATTATTCTGGAATAGCTTTACAAGTTATTTGCCTTTTTTTTATTTTTACGAATCGCCCTAGATCACTGTCTTTCAGACATATTCTTACCCCTTTGTTATTCTTTAAATTCATGCATGAACTTTTCAATTCATGACTTGTTGAATATGTTGAATTTTGAGAATAATTAAATGTTAAATAAATAATAGAATATGTCTGAGTTCAAGATCCTAATGCCAAAGCTAGGGGAAAGTGTTCAGGAGGCTACAATTACGAAGTGGTTTGTAAAGGAAGGGGATAAAATTGAAGAAGATGATTCCCTTTTTGAAATTGCTACTGATAAGGTAGATTCTGAGATTCCTTCACCTGTTGATGGTGTTATATCAAAAGTATTTTTTAATGTAGATGATTTGGTGCCAGTGGGCGAAATCGTTGCCATTGTTCAACTTGAAGATGAAGACGATGTTGATGATAGTGCTGAGCCTGCACAAACAACGAATAATGAATCTCCGTCAGCTGAGACGGTTAAACAAACAGCACCTCAAATTGCTTCAGTGCCTGATGTTATTACTGAAGATGATGATTTTAAGTCGGCAAGTAACCGTTTTTACTCACCATTGGTGAAAAGTATGGCAAAGGCTGAGAATGTTAGTTTACAGGATTTGGAATCAATTAAAGGTTCTGGTCAAAATGGACGAGTGCAGAAAAACGATCTGTTACAATTCCTGAAAGATCGCAAATCAGGAAAAACTGTTGTTGTTAAAACTACCGCACCTAAAACTCCATCTCCCAAAGTTGGGATGTCTATTGGATCAGGGCAGCAAATAATTGAGATGGATCGTGTACGCAAGTTGATTGCGGATCACATGGTTAATTCAACGAAAACTTCTGCGCACGTTACCTCTGTAGTTGAAGCTGATGTTACTAATTTGGTGTTATGGAGGAAAAAAGTAAAAGATGAATTCCTTCAAAAGCATGGTGTTAAAATTACCTTCATGCCTGTATTTATTGAGGCCGTAGCGAAATCACTGACTGAATTCCCATTGGTGAACTCATCAGTTAATGATGATAAAATTTACCTTCATCCGAATGTGAATATGGGAATTGCGGTAGCAAAGCCTGATGGCAATTTAGTTGTTCCGGTAATAAATGAAGCAGAACAAAAGAACCTGGTAGGACTTACAAAAAGCATGAACCAATTGGCAGAAGGAGCCCGTACAAATAAATTAGGACCTGATGCTTATTCTAATGGAACATTTACTATTACTAATTTTGGTTCGTTCAGAAATATTATTGGAACACCTATTATCAATCAGCCTCAGGTAGCCATACTTGCAACAGGAAGCATTGAAAAGAAACCTGCTGTTATGGAGACACCTACTGGTGATGCTATTGTGGTGAGACATAAAATGTTCCTTTCACTTTCATATGATCACCGAATTATTGATGGAGCGCTGGGAGGAGCCTTTTTAAGAAGGATTGCTGATATTCTGGAGGCATTTGACCCAGAACGAGAAATATAAATAAGTATAAAAAAAATCAAAAAAATATGACAACTGTTCCTCATGTACATTCAATAAAAACTACACCAAAGGAAACGTTGGTTAACTGGTTTCGCCTACTAACTATTGGTAGGGCAATTGATGATAAAGCGCCAAATTACCTAAAGCAGGCTATTGGGTGGTCATATCATGCACCATCTGCCGGTCATGATGCTATACAGTTGGCAATTGGTCAAACTTTCGAGAAGAAAGTCGATCACCTGTTTCCCTACTATCGCGATTTAATGACTGTTTTATCAGCTGGTTTAACTGCAGAGGAAATTATTTTGAATGGTATTTCAAAAGCTACTGATATTGCAAGTGGTGGGCGACATATGTCGAACCATTTTGCTAAAATAGATTGGAATATACACAATGTTTCTTCACTTACCGGAAATCACACATTGCATGCAGTAGGTGTAGCCAGAGCCATTAAATATTACGGACAAAAGGCTGTATCAATTAGTTCTCAGGGCGAATCTTCAGTGTCTGAAGGATATGTTTATGAGGCGATTAATGGTGCTTCAAAGGAAAAACTACCTGTAATTTTTGTGTTACAAGATAACGGGTATGGTATTTCTGTTCCTAAGAAAGATCAAACAGCAACCAGAAAAGTAGCCAATAATTTTTCAGGTTTTAAAAACCTACGAATTATTCATTGTAATGGAAAAGATGTATTTGATTCAATTAATGCGTTAACTGAAGCCAAGAAGCATGTGCTCGAGGTTGGTGAACCAGTAATCGTTCAGGCAAATTGTATTCGTATGCGATCTCATTCAAATTCAGACAAACATGAGCTTTATCGTTCTGAAACTGAAATGAATTATGTGCTTGAATACGATCCGATTGCTAAATTCGAAAGGATGCTGAAACGCTATAATAGGCTTTCAGAAGATGAGATTAATATAATTAAGGACGAGGCTAAAGGAATTATTAAAGCAGCGCATAAAGCAGCCTTAAAGGCTCCTGACCCAGATCCAGAGAGTTATAAAGACTTTGTTTTGCCTGAGCCATATTTGCCAGCTAAATACACAGATGGCACACACAATGAAGAAGGTGAAAACAAAAAGCTGATTACCGCCCTTAATGAGACTTTAAAAGCTGAGTTTAAGCATAATCCTGACACTTTTATTTGGGGACAGGATATGGCTAATAAAGACAAGGGAGGCATTTTTAATGTATCCAAAGGATTGCAGCAAGAATTTGGGGAAGAGCGCGTCTTTAATGCTCCAATTGCTGAAGATTTTATTGTTGGTACTGCAAATGGGATGTCTCGATATGATGATAAAATAAGGATCGTTGTTGAAGGAGCTGAGTTTGCTGATTATTTCTGGCCTGCAATGGAGCAATACGTTGAATGTAGTCATGATTATTGGAGATCTAACGGTCAGTTTGCACCTAATATTACGATTAGGCTAGCTTCCGGAGGTTATATAGGAGGTGGAATATACCATTCTCAAAATATTGAAGGATCTCTGGCTTCAATTCCTGGAGTGCGAATTGTTTATCCATCGTTTGCTGATGATGCCGCTGGTTTGTTGCGGACTTCAATGCGTTCGCGGGGTGTTACCATGTTTATGGAGCCAAAAGCGCTTTATAATGATCCAAAAGCAGCTACTCCAATCCCTGATGATTTTGAGGTTCCTTTTGGAAAAGCAAGAACCAGGAGGGAAGGGAAAGACTTATTTATAATCACATATGGTAATACAACGCATATGTGTCTTGAGGCATCTGAAAAACTTTCAAAAGAAGGAATAGAGTGTGAGGTGCTTGATTTGAGATCACTTATACCACTCGATAAAGAAGCTATCATGCAAGGAGTGAAAAAGATTGGAAAAGTAATGGTCGTTCATGAAGATAAGATCCATTCTGGTTTTGGGGCTGAACTAGCTGCAACTATCATGGAAGAAGCATTCGAAGACCTTGATGGTCCGGTTCACCGTGTTGGCTCTACTTTTACTCCGGTTGGTTTTAACCGAATTTTTGAAAAAAGGATTTTACCAAATGCTGATAAGATTTACAATGCAGCAAAGAATGTACTTGCTTATTAATCAAAGAATAAATCATGAGTAAAACTGCAATTATTTATAGTTTCAATTCAAATAAAACAGCAAAAGCTGGTGAAAAAATTGTGCAAGCTTTTGGCGAAAATAAGCTTGAGCTTGTCAATGCTGAAGATATTACTGAAGAACAGTTTCTTTCATACGATCAATTGATACTTGGTGTTCCTACCTGGTTTGATGGAGAATTACCCAATTACTGGGATGAATTTGTTCCAGCTCTTGAAGGTGTAAGCATGAAGGGCAAAAAAGTGGCCATTTACGGACTTGCGGATCAAGTAGGTTACCCTGAAAACTTTGCAGATGGTATAGGAATTATGGTAAAACTTTTAAAAAGCAGGGGAGCTGAAATTTTAGGTTACACTGCAAATGAAAAGTATGAATTTGAATCATCAGCCGCACTTGATGGGGATTTGTTTATGGGCTTAGTTCTTGACCAGGAAAATCAAGCTAGGTTGTCGAATAAACGAATTGAAAATTGGGTTACGGACTTAAAAAAGCACTTAGAATAATACGATTTCTTATATTGAAGATAACAACAGGCAGGGGCTATTCGCTCGTGCCTGTTATCATTTTGAGAATATATTCAATTATAATAATGAGATAGGTTTTATCAAAATGATATTTTGACTTGATAATGATATTGCTATTTGAATTATTTTCTCAAAATATTCATTAGTTGATTTTCAATTCACAAAACGTTTATCTTTGGACAGCTTTTGAAAAAATATGACTATGAAAAAGAAAAAAGTTATTGCAATAGTAGCACACGACAATCGTAAAAAAGATATGATGGAATTTGTGAGTTGGAATTGGAAAGAATTTCTGCCACATAGTTTGGTTTGTACAGGTACCACTGGAAAAATAATACAGGAAACATTAGAAGCAAAAAGCCAGGAGAATGATGTTGTACCACCTTTAGTAATACGTTTAAAATCAGGTTCACTTGGAGGTGATCAGCAATTAGGTGCTATGATTTCCGAGGATAAGGTTGATATGTTAATTTTCTTTTGGGATCCCATGCAGCCACAGCCTCACGATGTTGATGTAAAAGCTTTATTACGAATTGCAGTATTATATAATATACCGACTGCATCCAACAGATCGACTGCTGATTTTATGATTTCTTCTAGCTTATTTCATCAGAAATATAAGCCAATCTTGAAAGACTATTCAACTTATATTAAACGTGAGGTTGATCTGTAGTTTTTACTTATTTTTTTGATATTTTCGCAGCCTTTTAATTAGCTACATGATTTGTGGCATTAAACGGTATAATTTTTGACCAAAGGGTCAGATAAATATTAATTGATCGATATGAAGAGGATAGTATTAGTATGTATTGTACTGATAGTAGCTTTCCCTAGCTGGAAAGCTGAAGCTAAAAGGAAAAAAGTCAAAACATTTTTACTTTCAGATGAAGAACTTTTAAGTGCCAAAGTGTTTTATTCTGTTGAAAATGCATTAATAAGTAAGAAAAAGAGTTATGTGCTTGATTTAACAAGTCAGCATTTAACAGAACTTCCTGAAAGTTTATCTAAACTGGTTAACCTCCAGGTTTTAAAACTTGGATATAATGACTTTAAAACAGTTCCTGAAGTTGTTTTTACATTAAACAACCTACAGCGTATTGAGCTGAATAACAATAAGCTGGAGAGTATCTCCGAAAGTGTTTTGAATCTAAAGCATTTGAAATATTTATCAATTAAGGAGAACAATCTCAAATCCTTACCGGCATCAATATGTCATTGTACCAAACTCGAAATCCTGAAAGTAGGAGAGAATTCACTTGAGTTTTTACCCAAGCAGTTTGGAAATTTATCGAAGTTGAAAGAACTTGATCTATTTAATAATCAGATAAATGATATACCTGAGTCAATAGGTAAACTTACAAAGCTTGAAGTCCTTGATTTAGATTGGAATCAACTAACTGAATTGCCTGAGTCTGTTTCTAATCTTATTGAGCTAAAAAGCTTACGGTTAGAACAGAACAAGCTAACGAAATTGCCTATGGGAATTGGTAATCTTACGAAGCTCAAAGAATTAAAATTGACAGATAATCAAATAGTTAGCCTTCCGGAAAGCTTTTCTAAACTGAATGGATTTAATCAAGAGAATTCCTCGAGGCTCTGCCTCGGGGTATAGAGGAAAG
>CBDVCE010000057.1:0-34791 GCA_965372405.1 uncultured Sunxiuqinia sp. | reverse complement strand
AAGATAGAAAAATCGCCGCAGAGCAGCGGGGAATTAAACCCCCATGAGATTAAAAAAATGCTTGAGGATTTATTGTCAGGTACACTATCCAATTCAGAAAAAGAACAACTAAGAGATTATATTGGATCAAGTTATCAGGACAAAGATCTGAATGACTTAATGCTAAAACATTGGCAGCGTTTAGATGATAAATCAGCATCAACAGACGAAGCTAATTTGCAAAGCATCAAATTACGCTTGCTGTCATTTATTGATAAAGATAAGCAAGTTGTAAAAGCTCCAATACAGAAGAGTCGTAAGCTTTGGATTAACTATTTAAGCCGTGCAGCTGCAGTTCTTTTTATTCCATTATTAATTGTTTCAGCTTACCTTTTCTATAATCTTAATCAAAAAGGAGCTTTTTTGGATAAGCAAGTGGTCATGCAGGAAGTTGTTGCCAGTCCGGGCTCAAGGGTTCATTTCACCTTACCCGATCAATCTGAAGTTTGGTTAAATTCAGAGAGTAAACTGGAATTCTCTATGGGATTAAACAATGAAAAGCAAAGACTGGTAAAACTTACCGGGCAAGGATATTTTAAAGTTGCACACGATAAAAAACGACCATTCCTGGTTGAAACAAATGATTTGAAGTTTAAAGTTCTGGGAACCTCTTTTGATGTATCAGGCTATGCCGATGATTCGTATTTGAGTTCAACGCTTGAGGAAGGCTCAATTGCTGTGCTGAATTTAAAAGGAAAAGAAATGGCCAGATTGATACCAGGTCAACAAGCAATATTAAATAAGGATACCCGTGAATTACTCGTTGAGAACGTGGATACGAAATTATCTACATCCTGGAAAGATGGTCAGCTAATATTTAAAAACACTCCTTTTAATGATGTGCTTAATCAGCTTGAACGATGGTTTAACTGTGAGATTGAAGCAGCTCCGGAAATATTAAATTCTGGTCTGCAATATTCAGCAACCATACAAGATGAAACTTTAGGCGAAGTACTTGAAATGATGGAAATCTCCACTTCTGTTAAAACGGAAATTAAGAATAGAAATGTAACAATATGGAATAACTAAACGCAAAAAGGACAGTGTTCGTACCACTGCCCTTTCGAATTAATCATACTAAAATAATTAACTCACGAAAAATCAAATTTATGAAAAAAACTTGGTTCTTTAAGGACTACAGGTACTTATTTGCCTGTTCCGGAAAAAATTTGAAAATTATGAGATTAAGTATCTTTTTAATTGTGTTATCGTGTATGCAGGTTTTGGCTGTTGATGGAGTAGCACAGAGCAGAAAGCTAAATCTGAAGATTGAAAACGTTTCAATGACTGAGGTTTTGGATAGGATTGAGAACGAAACGGATTATTTCTTTTTCTATAACAATAAAGTTGTTTCTCTTGATCAGAACGTTTCAGTTGACTTAACCAACAAAACGATTAATGAAGTATTAGATGTTTTATTTAAAGATAGCGACATTCTATACACCGTTAAAGATCGTCAGATTATTTTGTCGGCAAGTAAAGATGCGACAAATGCAAAGCAGCAAAAAACAGTGACAGGTAAAATTACCGATTCGGCTGGGTTACCACTTCCTGGAGTTTCCGTTATTATTAAAGGAACAACAACTGGAACCATCACCGATTTTGATGGAAAATTCACACTTACAGATGTATCAAACGATGCTACTTTAGTGTTTTCTTTTATTGGAATGTTAAGCCAGGAAATGGCAGTGATTGGTAAATCAACATTCAGCATAACAATGGAAAACGATGTGACGGGTATCGACGAAGTTATTGTTGTAGGTTATGGTACACAGAAGAAATTAAATGTAACTGGTTCCGTTGTTCAGATTGGCAATGAAGATTTTATGAAACGACCTATTACAGATGCATCTCAGGTTTTACAAGGCTTAGCTTCTGGGGTATATGTATCTCAAGCTTCAGGAGAACCAGGTAACGATATCGGAGAAATTACTATTCGCGGGGTATCTTCTATAGGAGGATCTAATGCACCTTTAGTTTTAGTAGACGGAGTTCCTGGAGATATGAATAGTATAAGTCCAGATGATATTGAATCTGTTTCGGTATTAAAGGACGCAGCTTCATCTGCTATTTACGGTTCTAGAGCTGCCAATGGGGTTATTTTAATTACTACCAAAAGAGGAAGTAAAGGAAGTGCTAAAATTAGCTTTGATATTTATACAGGAGTACAAGAAGTAACTACTTTACCAGAAATGGTGTCGGATCCGATAGAGTTTATGGATTTAGTTCAATTTGGAATTAATCAACCTCATAAAGGAATGCCTGCTGACGGTGGAGGTGAATATTATCCTTGGTATTCTGACTATGATGGAATGAAAGCAACTGCACAAGCGTATATGGATGCCAATAACTTTAAAGGTACAGATATGTTTGATGTATTGTTTAGTACAGCTTCTATTACCAAAGCGAACTTAAGTGTTTCGGGAGGTACTGACAAAACAAACTATTTTATATCTACGTCTTTCATAGATCAGGAAGGAACTCTTATGGGAACAGGTATGAAACAGGGTAGTGTACGACTTAACTTAGACAGCCAGGTAACTGACAAAGTAAAAGTTGGTGCCACTTTTACTTCAATCTATCAAGATATCGACTCTTATTATACAGATAATGCTGCTAGTACTGGTAATGAAATTTATTTAAATGCTTTTAGTTGGAATCCAATGTCGCCCGTATATACAGCAAGTGGTTACTATGGAGTGAAACCATTTTTTGATGAAAAATTCAGAAATTCTAATAACTCAGGTCACATGAACCCTGTTGCTAATATTAACGAAAGTAGTGTATTACATACTCGTTTAAAAGCAAATACGAACGTATACTTAGAGTTTTAGCCAATAAATGAACTAAAGATAAAAGCAAGCATAGGTGGCAATTTTCTTACAGAAGAAAACACGCGAAGTTTGCCTGTAATACCACAGTATTGGGCAGTAAGCGAAGAATTTAAAGGGAATATTACTGATAAGGCCAAATTGAAACAAGACCTTAATGATAATTATAATACCATATCACAATTAACAGCTCATTATAATTTTAATTTAAACGAAGAGCATAATTTCAATCTGTTAGGAGGAATGTCTCAAGAATATTTTAAGTATCGATATATTAATGGTGGTACAGAAGAATATAACCAACTAGGAATTATGGTGATTGGTGACTTAAATAAAGATAAAGAATATATTAACGGAAGGTCTAATGATTTAGCTTTGCGTTCGTATTTTGGACGTGTAAACTATAACTACAAAGAAAAGTATTTATTCGAAGCAAATTTTAGAGCAGATGCATCTTCTCGTTTTGCGCCGGAAAACAGATGGGGGTATTTTCCTTCTTTTTCTGTGGGATGGGTAGTTTCTAAAGAATCCTTTTTAAGTAAAGTAGATGCTATTAGTAATTTAGAAGTGAGAGCCTCTTGGGGTGAATTAGGTAACCAAAGTGTTGGTTCTTATAATTTATATGAGTCATCGATAGCTTCTGGTAGTTTATCTAATTATACATTTAACAATTCTGTGGCAACAGGTACTGCAATCACTCAATTTAGTAATCCAGATGCGGTTTGGGAGGTTTTGATTTCTCGCAATATTGGTTTGGATGTATCCTTTTTGAAAAACAAACTATTTGCGGAAATAGATGTCTATTCTGATACTCGTGAAGGACAATTGTATAATTTAGATTTACCTAGTATTGCAGGAGATCTTAGTGGTCCCACTCAAAATATAGCAGAAGTAGATATCAATGGATGGGAAACTAATTTTGGATATAGAAACCAAATAGGAGATTTGAAATTTAGTGTTTCTGTTAACTTGAGCCATTCTGGGAACAAAATTGTAGCACTATCAGGAACTAGTAATGACGATTTTGAAAAGGTAGGTGATATTCGAATTAACAAAGTAGGTTCTCCTATGAATAGTTATTTCTTATTTGAGCAAAACGGCCTTATCATGTCAGATGCCGAACTTGCTGCTTCTCCAACATTTGCGAATACAAGTCATGTGGCATATGTAGGAGATTATTTGTACGTAGACCAAAACGGCGATAATATGATTGACAATACTTCCCTTGATGACAAAATAATTATAGATTCTGCATATCCTGATTTGATATATGGATTTAACATCAATTTAGAGTATAAAGGATTTGATTTTGCATTAATGGCACATGGAGTAACCGGTTTTAAAGTATACGGAGAACAACAAGGTGTCGATCCTTTTGAGGCTCAATCTGGAATTCCACAAAGATGGGTAGATGAATCTATCTCTTTTAATCCAAATGGTACTTTACCTCGATTTACACATAACTGGGTAACCTCTATCAGTAAGTATAAGTTCTACAGGTCAACAGCAAATCTTTTTGATGCTGACTTTTTAAGAATTAAAAACATTCAGTTAGGGTATACTTTCCCAGAAAGGATTATCTCTAAGGTGAATCTTAGCGGGCTTAGAGTATATGTAAATGCTTCCAATCCTTTTGTATTTACTAAAATGATTGATGGAGTAGATCCTGAAAAAAGTTTAGTAAACTTAGATGATGGAGGGAAGCGATTAACAACTATGCCTACTGTGTCTATTTTATCTGCGGGTTTAAATATTAATTTTTAAACGAATAATCATGAAATTATATATTAAAAAATACTTATTGATCTGTATCGTGTCAATTGGATTGATTAGCTGTGCTGAGGATTTTTTAGACAGACCTAGTCTAAACGGAATCAGCGATGCTAACTTTTTCACTAATGAGCAAGAAGCAAATCAAATGTTAAACGCTGTATACGGAGTTTTACAGCAACGCCAATTTGCTAAAAGAATTCCTTATTTAGATGCTGCATCTGATAATGCTTTAACCTTAACAGGGAATGCATACAGTGAATTAGAATTGGGAGAACAAACCTCATTAAGTGAGGTCATTGTAGAAAAGTGGGCTGACGCTTATGACGGAATTTCGAAAGCAAATACATTTTTAGATGGTGTTAATGCGGCAGTATCAAACGTGACAATATTAAATACAATGACAGCAGAGGCACGTTTTTTAAGAGCTTTTTATTACTATCATCTGGTGTATTTTTATGGGGACGTACCTTTGATTTTAACGACACCAAGTGTTGATGAATATAAGAATCTTGTTAGAACTCCAAAAGCAGATGTTTTACAAGCGATTAGTGATGATTTAACTTTTGCTATTGCAAATTTATCTAATACTGCTTCCGATTTCGGTAGAGTTACTAAAGGTGCTGTTGCTGCTTTGCAAATGCGTATTGCACTTTATGAAAAAGACTATGCTAGGGTAACTGCTCTTGGAACCGATTTTATGGCGGGTACTTATGGTAATTATGAATTACAATCGGATTTAACCACGATGTTTTTAGAAACTTCGGAAGGAAATTCTGAAGTGATTTGGGATATACAGTATTCTTCTAAAGACGGCTCAGGTGAAGCAGCAGAATGGGATAAAGAATTCAATTATCACCTAGGAATCTTAGCTGCAACTGCTGATTTTCTTTCTGCTTTTGAATCTGGAGATTTACGAAAAGGTGCTTTTTTACATGTAGATGGCGTTGGTTATGGTAGTTACCCAGGTGTTTGGCCTGATTATGATAATGATGGCATACCAACAGCTGTTACTAGTATGCACCAAAATCCAATGAAAAAATTTGTAAACCCAGATAATGAATCACCGGGACCCTATGAAAATTCGCTAAATGCTTCAGGGCAAAATTTTCAAGTATTTCGTTATGCAGATATTTTGTTAATGTACGCTGAGGCTAAAATAGAAACAAATGTCGCTGCAGATGCTTTAGTTCCAATAAATTTGGTTCGTGCTAGAGCTGGTCTTGCAGACGTGGTTTCTACAGATCAAACTGTTTTAAGAACTTTGCTTCGCAATGAACGAAGAGTAGAATTATGTTTTGAAGGAACTCGTTATTTAGATTTGGTAAGATGGGGTGAACTTGAGGCTACTAAAATAGCCCAAGGATATGCTTTTATATCAGATTTATGGCCAATTCCTCAAAATGACAGAATACTAGCGCCAGGACTTACACAAAACCCAGGCTACTAACTAGTTTGCAGAATGCTTTTTTTACTTTATTATATTTTTAAAGCTTTTAACATAGGGTATATCCTCCTTTTCAGTACTTATAATTGAAAGCAAGTATTATGGATTTAGAACCATAATTTACACAAAATGCACTCTGAAATTAGTTAGATCATAAATAAGGAGAGGCTGAAGCAACTTAATTGTTGTTTCGGCTTTTCTTGTTAAAATTGAATGGGGAGTTACAGCTTGTAAATCACTGTTGTCAAGGGAAATATAATTTACATCAAACGCAGAAAATAACATAAGGTAAATAGATGATAATCATTAAGGGCTAAAGCCCAGAGATTCTTATTATTTTATTTATCCCCGGCTTAAGCCGGGGGTAAGTAAAACTACTGTTTACTGGGGCTTTAGCCCTTAAGTTTATTTTTTTTCGGACAGTATTGCTTATAAATATGTAATCTATCAAAGTATTATGAAGTGATTTTGAAGCCTCATTTTATGGTTTTAGTCAAAGTAGTTTTTTGAACTCAATAGAATAATAACAGAATAAATACAAAATGAAATTAAAGAGATTAATAACAAGTTACTGGATCGTAAAACTATTGGTGCTTGCATTGCTATTTTCAGCATGTGGTCCGACAAAATTAAGCAAAACAAAAGATGCCAAAACGGTTAATTATTCTGGGACCAAAGACCTTATCTTAAATGATATTGGCACAGCAAAAGGATCTTTCGAACCAAGCTTCGAATCACTGGAGAAATTTGAATGCCCCGAATGGTTTCGTGATGCCAAGTTTGGCCTTTGGGCACACTGGGGCGCACAATCATTAACGGTTGCCGGCGACTGGATGGCTCAGGGAATGTATGCCTGGGCAGAGGATAAGGAAAACAACATTCCTGAATCTAAATTTCTTGCACCAAATGGTCGTTATATCGATTTGACCACTAAAAAGTATGGTCATCCTAGTCAGGTTGGGTACACCAAGATTATTGACATGTGGAAGGCTGAGAAATTCACTCAGGAGTATGCCAATGAACTAATGCAGCTGTACAAAAGAGCAGGTGGTAAATACTTTATGGCATTGGTGAATCATCATGACAATTTCGACAATTGGGATTCAAAGCATCACAGGTGGAATGCAGTTAACAAAGGGCCTAAAAAAAACATCGTTGGCATATGGCAAAAAGCAGCTCAAAACGCTGACCTTAAGTTTGGTTTGACCTCTCATTTATGGCGAAGTTTCGACATACGTGGCAGACCAGATGGTGATCCGAAATGGGATGATGTATGGACTAGCTATGCACCACAATGGGAAGACGCAATTAGGAGAATGAGAAGAAATGGAGAGATCTGGCCTGGCACCGATGGTTGGTTTGCAATAGCTCATCAGTCAGATCCGCGTCCTGGGCCGTATCAGGGAATACCCTTTGATGGAGCAGATCCAAAAAATTGGGATCTTTTTCATGACTATGAACATCCGGAAGAATATAATTGGGCAGAAAAATGGTACAACCGAATGGTGGATGTAATTGACCAACACCGTCCTGATTTATTTTATCTCGACTCTCAAGGTTTTCAATTCTGGGAACAAGAAAATGGGCGTAAGGTTTTTTCTCATTTTTTCAATCAGGGATTGCAAAAGTATGATGGCAAACAGGAAGTGGTACTTCAGCTAAAAGCACATTTCGATCCTAAAAAAGATATGAAAGGCATGGCCATTGTTGACGAAGAAGGATCGGTACTCAACCATATTTTACCTGAACCATGGCAAACCGATATTTCACTAGGCGGCTGGTGGTGGTCTGGTGAAAATGGAAACGAAAGAAATTCCAACTGGGTTATTGATATCCTGGTGGATATCGTTAGTAAAAACGGCAACCTGCTCCTAAATGTACCTAACCATCCTGATGGTCATATTTCACAAAAAGCAATGACTGCGCTTACCAATGTTGGCGATTGGATGGAAGTAAATGGAGAAGGTATTTATGCCACCCGACCATGGAATGTTTTTGGTGAAGGCCCCATGTATGAAGCTGCCCTTTCCGGAAAACCGGCTATGATAAAAGAGGTGGATGAAATGGGCAATGTACTGAAGTGGACAAAAAGAAAAATTGGTGCAGAAGACATTCGATTTACCCGTAGTAAAGACAGCAAAACCATTTATGCTTTCCTAATGGGATGGCCTGGAGATGGTGCAAAAGTTTCAATTACATCACTGGCTAAATACACTGATTTAAGCAAACTAAAATCAGTAGAATTGCTTGGCGCTAAAAAATTGAGCTGGAAAAAAACAAAAGAAGGAGTTGAAATTGAACTTCCAAATCAAGCACCATTTGAAGAGGCTGTTTGTTTTAAGATTAGATATAAGTAGCGATTCAATAGATCACAACAAGAAATCTCGGTTGCCGCAAGATTGCATTGTATGATATTGAAACATGGAATAATATATTCGAAATGCGGAAATATAAGGTCTAATTGCGGTATAATGATGTTTAAATACAATATAGCATTGTTGTAAAACGATAGAACATTATTATAATAAGGTAGAGCATAGTCTAAATACGGAATAGCATATTTGTATAAGGATAGAGCATAGTTTATTTACGGTAGAGCATACTATATATTCGGTATTTTATAGTTCATTTACGGTATTTCACGTATATTTATTGTTAAAAAATTACATATGGATAAGAAATCAATAAAAAGACGTGTGCTTGAAATTCTAAAGGATAAGAAAATCACCCAGGCTGATTTGACTAACAAATTGAAAATAAGCAGCAGTACTGCCAATAGTTTTTATCACAACGACAGCCTAACGGTGGATCGTTTAATGCAATTATCCGTGACTTTTGATTTTAACTTTTTCAATGAGCTGTCACAAACAATCCCAGTATATCACCCCTCTCCAGTTGATAAAGAGGGCAATTCGTATGCGGATAAAACTCATGACCTTGAGTGAAAACCAAACATTGCGCAAACTTATTGCAGAGATGGCCGGCAAAGAATTATAAGACAAGTTTCATAATCCAACATTCATCATTTCAAGCAGCACTGTTCAGTATGGTTGACATTGCTTAATTTATTATCTTGTGCTCCCTAACTTAATCAAATCTAACTTCAACAACTAAATGAACACCTTGAAACTCCCTTTCCTGCTTGCAATTGTCGTAATAATTCAAGCTTGTAATTTCAATTCCAAAACAGTACTTAATTCACCCGATAAAAATACTTATTCCGAAGTTAAATTGAATGAAGAATCACTTTCTTTCAATCTCATTTGTAATGGAGATTCACTTATAGACCAAACTATTATAGGTTTAGTAAACGGAGATAAATCACTACTAAAGAATGTAAATATTATCAATATTGAGAACTCTGAAATTGATGAAACATGGAATACGGTCAATGGAAAAAACAAAACAGTTCGAAATAATTACAATCAA
The DNA here is from genome assembly GCA_965372405.1 of uncultured Sunxiuqinia sp. Taxonomy (GTDB): domain Bacteria; phylum Bacteroidota; class Bacteroidia; order Bacteroidales; family Prolixibacteraceae; genus Sunxiuqinia. The sequence continues at coordinate 25,275 of CBDVCE010000057.1, read as the reverse complement.
TACAACATACAGCTTGGGAATGAAGCAAAGAGAACCTTCAAGCTAGAGGTTCGGGTTTATAACAAAGGTTTTGCCTATCGTTTTTTATTTCCTGAAGGATTCAATAACATCGAAGAAAACTCAATTATTCATTTCTCCGATGATTATACTTTTTGGGCATATAATGGTGAAACTCATAATGTAGGCCCGGTCAAACTTTCTGAATATAAGAATAAAGTAGCACGCAATCCGGTTGTTTTAAAAACTGCAAATGATAATTACTTTGCAATTCATGAAGCGGCAATCCTGGAACATGCACCTTTTGTATTGACTAATTTGCAAGGAACTAATTCGTTTCAATTACGCCAGTCCATTGAAGCCAATAACGGGGGAATTAAAACATCATGGAGAACTTTTATTTTAGGCAATAATCCAGGCGATCTAGTTGAATCTGATTTGCTGGTTAATCTGAATGAACCTTGTAAAATTGAAGATACATCATGGATTAAACCAGGCAAGTCAATGTGGGATTGGCGTGCTCATGGATATATAACAAAGGATGGATTTGAATATGGATTAAACACCATTACACATAAACGTTTTATCGATTTTGCCTCCGAAAACAATGTTCAGCATTTGTTAATTGATGCCGACTGGTATGGGGCTGAATTTAGTAAAGACTCCGATCCAACGAATTCTAGTGGAGGAGTCGATATTCAGGGATGTATGGCTCATGCCAAAGAAAAAGGAGTTGGTATAATCCTATATCTGAATGATGTTGGTGCTAAAAAGTTTGGACTGGAAAGAGTACTCAAACAATTCTCAGATTGGGGTGCAGTAGGTGTGAAATATGGATTTATGAAAGGCTCGCCAAAAGAAAAAGTATTGCATACCCGACATATTGTTGAAATGTGTGCCAAATACAAATTGATGGTAGACTTTCACGATAATCCGATTGCCCCAAGTGGTGATCGGCGCAGCTGGCCAAATTTAATCACAAAAGAATTTTGTCATTCTCAATGCGATGCCAAACGTTCTTATTTTCCCGAAACGGCTGTTACAGCACCCTTTGTAAACATGATTGCCGGACCACTTGATTTGTGTAGTGGTTGGTTTGATATGACTGAAGCACACAGCAGACACAAAGTTTTCCAGAAGATTCCGGGGACGGTTGTAGCTGAAGTTGCTAAACTAATTGTTTCGCATGGAGGTTTATTTGTTTTGCCAGATGTGCCTGAAGAGTATTTGAAAAAAGATGATCTGTTTGATTGCATTCGTCAAATACCAGCTCATTTTGATAGCTTCAAAGTGCTGGATGGGGAAATTGGTGAGTATATTACCGTCGCACGTCAGTCTGGAAATAATTGGTTTGTAGGCTCACTTACCAATCGTGAAAGCCGTGAGCTTAAAATTGAACTTGATTTTCTGGAAGAAGGAAAAAAATATAGGGCTACTTATTACGAAGATTCAGCCGACACTCATTTCGAAACCAATAAAGAAAGTTATCAGGTTCGAAAAGACATTGAAGTAACAAAAAACACAATAGTGAATGCCAATCTTGCTCCGGGTGGTGGGCATTCCATTTTTATTAAAGCAATCAACTAAAACATATAACTATGAACTTTAAAACTTATCTAATTCTATTCATTGCCTGCTTTGCATTTTTTGGGTGCGAACAAGAGAAGAAACAACCAAACATCTTATTCATTTTCGCTGATGACCAATGCCACAATACAATTAATGCATTAGGCAACAAAGAAATTCAAACACCTACATTGGATCGTATGGTTAATGAGGGTGTTACTTTCACTCATGCTTATAATATGGGTGCATGGAATGGTGCAGTTTGTTTGGCTAGTCGTGCAATGATGAATTCAGGCTTAACAGTTTGGAATGCACATCGTTCATCTAAAAACTGGCAGCCAAGAGTCGAGAACCGACAGCTGTGGAGCCAACTTTTAGAAGATTCTGGTTACGATACTTACATGACAGGGAAATGGCACGTAGGTGTTCCGGCTGACAGTATTTTTAATCGTGCCAATCATATTCGTCCTGGAATGCCAAATCAAACCAAAGCTCGTTACAATAGAGACTTTACTCCAGGAAACACAGATTGGCTTCCTTGGGACAAGAAACACGAAGGTTTCTGGAAAGGTGGAAAGCACTGGTCAGAAATTGTAGCAGATGATGCAATTGAATTTATGGGTGAAGCAAGTGAAAAAGACTCGCCATTCTTTATGTATGTAGCGTTTAATGCACCGCATGATCCTCGTCAATCTCCTAAAGAATATGTAGACCTTTACCCACTTGAAAATATAGCAGTTCCTGAGAACTTTATTCCAGAATATCCATACAGAAAAGAAATGGGTTGTCCGGAAACTTTACGTGATGAACAACTTGCTCCTTTCCCAAGAACAGAATATTCAGTAAAAGTAAACCGTCAGGAGTATTATGCGATCATTACTCATATGGATGCACAGATTGCCAGAATCCTGGATGAACTTGAAAGAACAGGTCAAAAAGAAAATACGTACATCTTCTATTCTGCTGATCATGGTTTATCGGTAGGGCAACATGGCTTAATCGGGAAACAGTCATTATTTGATCACAGTATTCGCCCACCAATGATTGTTATTGGCCCTGACATTCCAAAGAATGAAAAACGCGATATGGATGTTTATTTGCAAGACATTATGGCCTCAGCCCTGGATGTTGCAGGCGTTGAGAAACCAGTTTATGTAGAGTTTAGCAGTTTAATGGCTCAGGCAAAAGGAGAACAAAAAGAAAGTAACTACGATGCCATCTATGGCGGATATAGAGATTTGCAGCGAATGATTCGTAAAGATAATTTCAAACTGATTGTTTATCCTGCAGCAAAAAAACTATTACTCTTTGATATGAAAAATGATCCATTGGAAATGAGCGACCTGAGTGATATAGAAAAGTATCAGGATCTGAAAAAAGAATTATTTTTAGGCCTCCTTGAATTGCAAAAACAAATGAATGATGAGGTAGATTTAAGCAAGGTATTTCCAGAAATGGTCTAACTATTAAAAAAAACACCAATCTATAAACGAATTAAAAAACACCTACATGAGACTCACAAATTATATTTTCATTTGCTTTCTTTTATTTGCATTTGCCTGCAATTCCACCGGAACGAAAAAAGTCAATACTCAAAAACCGAATATCATCTACATTTTGGCTGACGATATGGGTTATGGAGATGTTGGAGCGTACAATGCAGATTGTAAAATAAAAACACCCGGACTTGACCGATTGGCTTCAGGTGGTATGATGTTTACAGATGCACACACCAGTTCTTCGGTTTGTACCCCTACTCGTTATGGCATTTTAACCGGAAGATACAATTGGCGATCAACTTTAAAACAAGGAGTGTTATGGGGTGAGTCTCCGGCACTTATTCCAAATACAAGAACAACTGTTGCTTCACTGCTAAAATCGGCAGGCTACCATACTGCTTTTATTGGCAAATGGCATCTTGGTTGGAACTGGGGAAGAAATGCTCAAGATGAAGTTGATTTTAGTCTGCCAATTAAAAATAATCCCAATGATATTGGATTTGAATATGCATATGGTCATGTTGCGTCATTAGATATTCCTCCATATGTCTATGTTGAAAACGGGCAATCAACAGCTATACCAACTGATTCAACAGAAAATAAAGGGAAATACAGTTGGTGGAGAAAAGGAGCGACTGCACCAGATTTTATTCATGAAGATGTTACTCCAAACTTCTTTAGAAGAGGGATAAAATATGTTCAGGAAAAAGCCAATGGAGAAAAACCTTTCTTTTTGTATTTGCCACTGCCCTCTCCTCATACACCAATTCTACCAACTGAAGAATGGCAAGAGAAAAGTGGACTAAATCCTTATGGTGATTTTGTAATGATGATAGATGACTACATCAATCAATTGCAGGATGCAGTTAAATCAGCAGGAATTGAAGAAAATACGCTAATCATTTTCACAACGGATAATGGTTGTTCACCAGCAGCAAAGATTAACGAACTAATAGCAAAAGACCACTACCCAAGTGGAGTTTTCCGCGGACATAAAGCTGATATTTTTGAAGGTGGACACAGAGTCCCATTTATTGCAAAATGGCCGAAAGTAATTCAAGCCGGGAGCAATAACAATCAAACCATTTGTACTACCGACCTTATGGCTACTGTTTCAGAAATTGTAGGTTATTCGTTAAGCGATAATGAAGGCGAAGACAGTTATAGCATATTACCTTTGTTTAATGGTGAAAAAATTGAGGGTACATTTAGAGAAGCAACTGTACATCATTCAGTAAATGGGAGCTTTGCTATTCGCAAAGGTGATTGGAAACTAATTATGTGCCCTGGTTCTGGTGGCTGGAGCTTCCCGAAGCCAGGCAAAGACAAAGATGTTTTAGCTAAACTTCCTCCAATCCAGCTGTATAATTTAAAAGATGATCCGGCTGAAAAGAACAACTTGCAAGCCAATAATATTGAAAAGGTTCAGGAACTAAAAACGCTTCTTACCAAATATATTCAGGATGGAAGAAGTACTCCTGGCGAAATTCAAACAAATGAGAGTACTGAAAATTGGAAACAAATACACTGGATAAACCAATAAACACTTAAACCATGGAAAGAAGAGATTTTATACGCATTGTCGGTATTTCAAGTTTAATGGCAGGTACCGCCTTCGGTTGCACTTCTTGTGGAGATGAACCAAAACTTAAAAATTGGGCATGGCTCGGTGGTGGTAAAGACAATACTGACGAAGAACTACTGGCATTCTTTCAGAAAATGAAAGACAACCGAATTCATGGAATTCTTCCAAGTGGCAGTAATGATTATTACAAACGCATTGCCCCAATGGCCAAGCAAGTTGGACTTGATTTGCATTGCTGGAGATGGACAATGAACCGTGGTGGATATATGAAAGATCGTCCAGACTTGTATGCGGTTAGTCGCGAAGGCAAGTCTGTTATCGATGCTCCCCCATACGTGAAATATTACCGTTGGCTTTGTCCTTCACATCCTGACTTAAGGGATATCCTAATCAAAGACTACACCGAACTTTGTGAGATTGATGGAGTTACTGCAGTGCATCTTGATTACGTTCGCTATTGTGATGTTATTCTTCCAATTGCATTACAACCAAAATACAACTTAGTACAGGATCATGAAATGGCTGAGTTTGATTTCTGCTATTGTGAACGCTGCCGGAATAAATTTAAAGAGAAGCATGGCGAAGATCCTTTAGAAATGGAAGATCCTTCGAAAAGTGAAGAGTGGCATCAATTCCGTTTAGACCTGCTGGTTGATGTGGTTAATGATGTGGCTGATGCTGTTCATAAAACAGGAAAACAAATATCTGCTGCAGTATTCCCAACACCTACTATCGCACGTAAAATTGTACGTCAGGATTGGTCTCGATTTAAGCTTGACGCTTTCTTCCCAATGATGTACTTTAAAGATTACAATGGTGATCTAAACTGGGTTGCTGACGTATTAAAAGAAGATGTAGAAGTGGTTAAGGGAAAAGCAAAACTATATGCCGGACTTCACCTGGGACACGTTCGTCAATTCGATATTAAACAGGTTGTTGATACTTGCATTGACAATGGCGCCGATGGGGTTTGTTTCTTTACCGGGAACAGTTTTAAAGACGAAGATTGGGCAACCTTAAGCCAGACCATTGATGATCTGGAATTAAAGTTAGCTTCAGAATAATAAAAAACTACCTTTCAATAGGATTATAAAAAGAATGCCGGGATTATACTTCCTGGCATTCTTTCGTTTAAATATCTTCATCAAAAAGGAAAACGTATTCTTCTAAGGTTATAAATTCCTCGTGATCTTTCTAATTACAGGTTGTGAAAGCAATTCATATCCTTCAGAAGTATAATGTACATCGCCCTCTGATTTTTTATGTTTCTTATGAATTCTTTTTGAAAATTGGTTAATATCGTTCACCTCTATTTTGTATTTCTTCATGATTTGAAGTGCCACCTTGTTATAATGTTTATCATCATTTACAACCCTTCCATTCTCACCTTCGGGGACATAAGATGTAGTTGCGAAAATTAATTTGGCCTTGGTTTTCTTTAGGCGGACAACCAGCTTCTCCATGTTCTTTTGATATTCAGCGGGTGAGAAAGTAACTTTTCCATTTTGCTTATCCCTATTCCCATAAACTTTAGATTGTTCACTCCGATAACATAAATCCCATAAGCCCCAATTGAAATGAATAACATCCCATTCGGTATCACCTAGCCATTCATCTAATTTCTCCATGCCAGTTCCGGTATGCTGTGCATTTCCAGAGTTATGAACTACATTAGCTTTTCCTTTCAAAGCTTCTTTAACAAAAGGAGTGTACCCAATCGAAATTGAATCACCAATAATGAGAACATTAGGAAGCTTGTCAGATTTAAAAGATACGAAAAGCAGTATCGCCAGAAATAATAAAAATGGTTTCATCTTTTTATTAGTTGATGTCTAATTAAGTGTATTCAATTTAATCCAATTTTTCCTTCTCAATATCTGTTTGATTAATCCAGCCAGCTTTCAAATCTTCACCAGCCATTACCCTGTTATAAAAATTACGATGTGATGCAGCATATTCATAAGTCTCAAATAAGGCACCATTACCCAATACTCGTGGATCGCCTTCCGCTTCCAATTCTTTATGCAACTGCTCACTGAGTTTCTTCTTAATTGCTGAATACTCAGCTTCATCTATTAAATTCTTCAGGCACTCTGGATCTTCTGCAATTTTATACAATTCTTCGGCAGGAGATTTCCCAAAATTCATATCCCAATACTGGCTTTGCCCTTTACTTCTTCGATCATTCAATATCCAGCTTTTTGTTGGCGAACCATCACAGTTCATATAGCCTGTTTCAGGATTTCCAATTGGCCAGCGTTCAGGGTGAAAATTCTTTAAATACAAATACTCATCAGTCACAATGCCACGAATTGGATAGCCTTGGTCATTTGGACGCCCCAAGTCATGCCGTTCTTTGCCAATCACCATAAAGTCTCTGCCTTTGGCTCCTGGTTCATTAAAAAATAGTGGAACTAAACTCTGACCTTCAATTTCTTTCATCCCACTTTCACTTTCCAAAACGCCAGCAATATCCAAAAATGTTGGCGCAAAATCGGTAAAACTCACAAAATCTCTAATTACCCTCCCAGTATCTTTAATCCCCTTCCCCCACATCATTGCTAGTGGAAGGTGGTTTGAGTATTTATATTCTTGTCCTTTTACACGCGGGAAAGGCATTCCGTTGTCTGAAGTAACAACAATCAGTGTATTTTCAAGTTGCCCATTCTTTTCCAAAATTTCAATCATTCGACCTAAATGCTTATCGAAATATTCAATCTCAAATGCATAATCCAACAAGTCATTTCTTACCGTATCGTTATCAGGCCAGAAGCCAAAAACCCGGTCAATTTCATCTAAGCTTTTCCCACCTTTATTTACACCCGATTTAAACTCATAACGACGGTGTGGTTCCTTCGCTCCATACCAAAAACAAAAAGGTTTTCCTTCTTCGTTTGCTTTCAGAAAAGCTTTAAAGTTTTCAGCATAATCAATTTTAGAAATGCCACTGGCTGGAGGAGTAGTTTTTATTTTACTGAATGCAGAACCAAGCAGTTCTCTTTTTTCGCCATCAACTTCTCCGGGATTACCTGGAGCCCAACCTTTTGCAGTATAACCAACATGATAACCGTTTTCACCTAAAACTTCAGCATATGTTTTAAATTTTGCAGGAAAGGAAGGGACATGGTTAGCAGCCTCTTCCAACTGCCATGAGTTTCGTCCGGTAATGATACACGAACGCGAAGGTGCACATTTTGCATTGGGAGTATATGCGTTCATAAACAGGATTCCCTGCTGAGCAACCTTGTCAAAGTTTGGAGTTTTAACCCAGTTGCATCCATATGCTCCTGCATGTGGAAACGATTGATCATCTGCAATGCAAAATAAAATATTGGGACGTTCATCTGCGATCTTCTCTTTTTGACAAGCAGTAAATGTGGTAGCAAACAGTAGAAAAATTGAAATCAAAAAAGTGTTGGGCGCCAATCTCATAACGGTTTGATTAAAATTAGTTTTTGTTCGTGCACTAAGATAGTCTCATTTTATTTTTAATGAAAACGAAGGAATTGTTTCTGATTGTGAATAATGATTAATTTTTATGAATGAAAGAAGTTGTGAACATTTGAATAGCTTTTGTTTTTCTACCTTTGGAAAAGATAATTTTTATTTGATATGACTGAACTACTATTTTGGATAATCATTGCAATTCTTGCATTTGATTTTGTTTTAGAGAGAGGACTTGATTATTTAAACACAACTCGCTGGAGCTCCGTTCTTCCAGACGAAGTAAAAGGAATATACGACGAAGAAAAATACAGTAAACAACAAAAATATTCAAAAACCAACCATCGTTTTGGAATGCTGACCAGCTCATTCAGTTTTATACTGATTCTGCTAATGTTGTTCCTCAACGGATTTGCACTGGTTAATGGATGGGCAATTTCAATCGTTGAAAATCCAATTTGGACAGCCCTACTCTTTTTTGCCTTATTAATGCTAGCATCGGATGTGCTTACCACACCATTATCAATCTATAGCACTTTTGTCATTGAAGAGAAGTTTGGCTTCAATAAAACCACGACAAAAACTTTTATCCTTGATAAAATTAAAGGCTGGCTTCTTGGTGCTTTGATAGGTGGTGGGTTACTGGCACTTATCATTTTTATTTATCTGGAAACAGGTGAGACATTTTGGGTTTACGTTTGGTTGGTCATTAGTGGTTTCTCCCTTTTCATGGCTATGTTCTACTCTAGCCTGATTGTTCCGCTTTTCAATAAACAAACTCCTTTAGAAGATGGCGAATTAAAAGAGGCAATCAATAAATTCTCTGAAAAAGTAGGATTTAAGCTTGATAATATTTTTGTGATTGACGGTTCAAAGCGTTCTACAAAAGCCAATGCCTATTTTACTGGATTAGGGAAAAAGAAGCGAATTGTTCTTTACGATACCTTGATTAACGATCTTGAAATACCGGAATTGGTGGCTGTGCTTGCACACGAAATTGGTCACTTCAAAAAGAAACATATTGTCTGGAGTTTACTGATAGGAATAATACAAACTGGATTAATGCTGTTCATTTTCTCTTTGGTTATTGATAACCCAGAGCTTTCTGCAGCCCTTGGAGTGAAACAGGCAAGTTTCCACATTGGACTAATTGCTTTTGGCATTTTGTATTCACCGCTTTCATCTATTATTGGAATCTTTATGAATGTCTTTTCGCGGAAAAATGAATATGAAGCAGATGCCTTTGCTGCCAAATATTACGAAGCAGATGCTTTAGCCTCTGCTCTTAAAAAGCTTTCAGTGAAAAACCTGAGCAACCTGCGCCCTCACCCAGCGTATGTATTTTTTCATTATTCACACCCAACACTTTTACAACGATTGAAAGCGTTGAAAGCGAAGGTGTGAATGAGAGAAGAGGTGAAAGTGAGAAAATTTGAATATCAATAATTTATTATGACATTGTAATTAAAAATAAAACACCCCTGATATGGAACTAATTAAAACACATAGAGAATTAAAAGTTTATAGAAAGTCTTTTGAAAGTGCTATGATAATCTTTAAACTCACAAAGTCCTTCCCTAAAGAGGAAACTTACTCTTTAACAGATCAAATTAGAAGATCTTCTCGTTCTGTTAGTAGTAATATTTCAGAGGCTTTTAGACGTAGAAAATACCCGAAATCCTTTGTAAACAAATTAAATGAAAGTGAAGCTGAAGCTGCCGAAACTCAAAACTGGATTGACTTCGCATTAAACTGTGAATATATTGGAAAGGATATTCATGAAAAAATAAATAATGAATATGAAAACATAATTGGGATGCTTGTTAATATGCAAAAATATCCAGAGAAATGGAGTTTTTAATAAATAGGATTATGAATAATATCTCATGTACTCTTTTTCTCAGTTCTCACACTCTCACTTTTTAAAGAATGAAGGCAGAAATAATAACCATAGGAGACGAAATACTAATTGGACAAGTTGTTGACACCAATTCAGCATGGATGGGTGAACAACTTAACCTTCACGGGGTCGAGATATCAAAAATCACATCAATCTCCGACAAGCATGATCAGATAATTGAGGCATTAGCATCTGCTGAATCTCATGCAGACCTCGTTTTAATTACAGGAGGACTCGGTCCTACCAAAGACGATATCACAAAAAAAGCGTTGTGCGATTTTTTCAACTGTGAACTGGAGGTGAATGAGCAAGTTCTGAAACACATTATCGACATGCTTTCACGTCAAAGCGTTGTTATAAATGATATGAACAGAGAGCAAGCTTTGGTTCCTGATGCCTGTACCGTTTTACACAACCCTAATGGCACTGCTCCAGGCATGTGGTTTGAGAGAAATGACACCATTTTTGTTTCCATGCCAGGTGTTCCTTTTGAGATGAAAGAGATTACCACAAATGAAATTCTACCTCGACTTCAAAAAACAGGAAAAACAAAATCAATTTATCACCAAACGGTTTTGACTTATGGCGTCCCTGAATCTATGCTTGCTGAAAAGATTGAAGATTGGGAACAAGCCTTACCTGAATTCATTAAACTGGCTTATTTACCCAGTCAGCTTATGGTTCGACTTAGACTTAGCGCATACGGTGAAGACAAGTTTTTATTAGAAACTGAAGTGGACAATCAAATCGAAAAGCTAAAAGCAATAATCCCTGATGATATATTTGGATACAATGGCAATAGCTTATCAGGAGTTACAGGCGATCTGCTGAAAAAGCATGCAAAAACCCTGTCAATTGCTGAAAGTTGTACCGGCGGTAAGATTGCCCATTTTTTTACATTAAATGCAGGAAGCTCCGCCTATTTTCGAGGCTCAATTGTTGCTTACGCCAATCAAGTAAAGGAAAACCAGCTTGGTGTAAAAAGTGAAACCATACAAAACTATGGAGCAGTAAGCAAAGAAGTTGCCATTGAAATGGCTTTAGGAGTTAAGAAAACATTAGGTACTGATTATGCCATATCAACAACCGGGATTGCTGGCCCGGACGGTGGCACAGAAGAAAAACCAGTTGGAACAGTTTGGATAGCAATTGCAGGGCAACAGAAAGTCTACACGAAACGTTATAACTTTGCTCATAATCGCGAGCGAAACATTTTGCGTTCCACTCAAACAGCAATTAACTTTTTACGAAAAGTCATTTTAAAAGAAAATACAGATGAAATGAGCATCACAATTGATTAGCAATAACCTTGATAATTAAACGTCATGCAAATTCCATATGATACCTTTAAAAAACAAACAATAAATCATATGAAAGCTAAAAAAATCATTATCATTTTTTTTGTACTTATTGTGTTATTATTGGGTTCTGCCATTTTAATTCCAGTATTGTTCAAAAACCAGGTAATCGATAAAACAAAAACTGCAATTAATGAGCAGGTTAATGCAACGGTTGAATTTACCGATCTCAACATTAGTCTGTTTCGCAACTTCCCAAAGGTTCAGCTGGAACTTGAAAACTTAATCATTACTGGAAAAGATCAATTCCAGGGAGATACACTACTTTCAATTGCCTCAATTGCAACGGACATTTCATTATCCGACTTATTTAAATTGAAAAGTAAAGGCTTGCAAATTTCAAGTTTATCAGTCAATCAGGTACAAATCAATTTGCTTTCTACTAATGATGGATTTTCAAACTGGGACATCACTCTTCCTATTGAAAAAGAAGAGGTTGAAACTGAAGCTGAAAAAGCATCCAATTTCTCAGTTTCTTTGGATGATATTGATATCAATGATTTAAGCTTAAACTTTATTGACGAAGCCTCAACAACGGTCATTCGCCTCAACAATTCACAACTAGACGCCTCTGGTAAAGTTGAAGGCACAGTTACCAGCTTTGATTTTACTGCTGAGATTGCTGAGTTTATTTTTGAATATGATTCTACTTCATACATCTCCAATACTGTTTTAAAAGCGAAGAGCAAACTTGAAGTTGACTATGAAAAAATGAACTTTTTGTTTGGCGAGACCACAGTATTTTTGAATGATTTACCATTGGATGTGAATGGACAATTCGGAATGCCTTCTGATAGCATGTATTTTGATATCGCTTTCAAACAACCGGGTAGTGATTTTAAATCGTTGTTAGCATTAGTACCACAAGATTATCAATCTTACCTGAAGCAAATAACGGCGAATGGTGAAGCTGGCTTTGAAGGTCATGTTAAAGGTTGGTTATATGATGATAATTACCCTGAAATTAGCAGCCATCTTTATGTGAAAAATGCGAACCTCCAATACGATGACCTTCCAGAGAAAATTGAAAATATCAACCTCGAAACAACAATTAGCAAACCTCAGGGAGATTTAAACCTGCTGCAGGTAAATATTGAAAAGGCTGAAGCACAAATTCGTGAAAATCCGGTAATGCTAAACCTAAAACTTAGTGAGTTTATGGTTGACCCAAAATTTGATGGGACTTTTAAGGGAAAGATCAATTTTAATAACCTTTCAAATGCAATCCCAATGGATAGCATTGAATTGAAAGGGATGCTTGAAGGTGAACTTGCTATAAAAGGGAGTATGTTGGCTGTTGAAGAAAAGGATTTCAATAAAGTTACTTCTTCCGGATTGTTTAACTTCTCAAACTTTAGTGTTCTCACGCCGCAAATCACCAAACCATTGGCCGTGCAATCCGGTTCGATTAAAGTTACAACTCCTGCTATTGTTTTTCAATCATTCAAGGGAAACATTGGACAAAGTGATTTTCAACTTAACGGAAAAGTCAGCAACTATTTGCCTTATGCTTTAAAAGATGAAGAGTTAAAAGGAGAATTTAAGCTGAACTCAAAATTGATGAACCTGAATGAACTTTCAGGCCTTATGGCAGAGGAAGAGACAGCAATAGAAGAAACTACTGAAGAGGAAATGTTAGCTTTTCATATACCCGGAAAGCTTGATTTAAGTTTCCGATCAACCATCACTCGTGCACTTTTTGACCGTATGGATATTCGCAATATCAATGGTTTAATTCGAATAAAAGATGAGAAGCTGAGTTTGAAGCAACTGGAGATGGACATGCTAAGAGGTAGTCTGACGGTTGACGGAGCATATCAAAACAACAAATCAAATCAGCCCGAATTTGATTTTAACATGAATGTGAAATCATTCGATATTCCAGCTGCCTACCAATCGCTGAGCATGATGAGACGCTATATGCCAATTGCCGCACGAAGCCAGGGGAATATCTCATCGCTAATTAAGTTTAAAGGCCGTATGAATGAGAAGCTTGAAATCATTGCATCAACACTCGATGGAAATGGATTCTTTAACACCCAGAATTTACAAATTCTTGATTCGCCAACCTTTGATCAAATTCGAGGAGTCATTAAAAAGGAAAGATTAAAGAATGTTCGGGTAGATGATTTCACAGCCAATTTTAATATTGACAATGGCAATTTGCTATTGAAACCATTCAAAACAAAAATTGCCGATCAGGAAACTACAATTCATGGAAGCCTTTCTGCTGAAAGCATTTTGAACATGGATATGGATTTCAAATTGAACCGTGCCGATTTAGATAGTGAAATTAACAATGCACTTAGTTTTCTACCAGGCTCAGATAATATTAAAATTATTGATGTTACCGTTAAACTTAAAGGCTCACTAAAAAATCCTGATGTTTCACTTGACTTAAGCAAAGCTCGAAAACAAATTCAGGAAGAAGTGAAGAAATCGGGAAAAAAAGAGATTGAGAAAAAGGTAAAAAAACTGGGAGACGAACTGAGGAAGTTATTTCGATAAAGTAAAGAAATTAGATAAAATAAGAGCCGACATTGTGCCGGCTCTTATCGTTTTTAGTAGATAAATTAACTTCCCAACGAAATATATTTTAGAAATTCTTCCCGACTATCTTTCTGCTTAAAAATACCTCCATACTCAGCGGTTACCGTTGAACTGCTTTCATCTTCAATTCCCCTTGATGAAACACACATGTGCTTGGCATCAATCAATACAGCAACATCCTGAGTTTTCAATATATGTTTTAGTTCATTGGCTATTTGTACCGTTAAGCGTTCCTGAACCTGCGGACGTCGTGCAAAGTAATCGACAATTCGGTTAATCTTAGACAATCCAATAATTTGTCCACTTGAGACATAAGCCACATGAGCTTTACCAACTATTGGCAAAAAGTGGTGTTCACAAGTTGAATTCATATTAATGTTCTTTTCAACTAACATTTCACCATAATTAAACTTGTTTTCGAAAACCGAAATATTGGGTTTATTTTCTGGATTAAGTCCATTGAAAATCTCTTGCACAAACATTTTTGCTACCCGATGCGGGGTTCCGTTCAAGCTATCATCGCTTAAGTCGAGCCCAAGTGTATCCATAATATCCCGAAACTTATCTTCAATAACAGCCATCTTTTGCTCATCGCTTAAATTAAAAGCATCTTTTCTCATTGGAGTATCAATCGATGTTCCTACGTGGTTATCACCAATTAAATCATGACCATTATTATGCTGTGAATTATTACTTCTATTTATCTTAACCGAAGGGGTGTTCGTTTTTACAAAGCCATTTACTTTCATAGTTGTCCTCCTTATGTTTTCAATTGATTCTAACAAGTTGACTTGCTTTTTGTTTAACATTTGCATATAATTGATAAACAAAAATGAAATGACAAGTTACTTCTCAACCTATTGAGGTGAATTATTCAACAAAATATTTTAGTAAAATGTTTATCACATTGTACATGGCAACTTAGTTTATTAATCGAAGAATACCATTAGCACTTTTTTCATAACTTTATTATTCAATCAAATCATACAACTACATGGAAACGCAAAAAGAGAAAACGAATCAACTCGTAGCACATATTGGAGGTATTTTTATCCACTGTGAAGATCCAGAGAAAATTGCTGAATGGTACAAAACAAACTTGGGTATTGACTATGAATTTGCAGAGGAATATGATGTAAGGTATTGTTCATTTTTCTATTTGGATAAAGAAACCAAACAGAAAGCTTATCTGGTTTTTTCATATATGAGGTCAAAGCATAAAATACCAGAGTATCGTTCATTTACATTAAATCTACGTGTGAAAAATATTGATGAGACCATTAAGCATTTAAAAGAAAATAAAATTGAAGTTAAAGGCCCGGATATTTTTCCAGAAGGAAAATTTGCATGGATAACCGACCCGGAAGGAGTTTCCATTGAACTGTGGGAAGACACAAAGCTTTAATGGTCTAATTTGGAATGTTCAATATTGGATAGTCCTTTTTTTTTATCTAATTTCAACAGCATACCACAGCAAACCTAAAACATTTAAACTATGAAAAAGCTACTACTAAGCATTGTTGCATTACTAATTATCACCACAAGCTTCTCCCAGAAAGACTATGTTCCTTCAAAAAAGAATCTTGAAAACCGAGAATGGTTTCAGGACGCTAAATTTGGACTTTTTGTTCATTGGGGAGTATACTCCGTTATGGCCGGTGGTGGCGATAAGGGAATTGCCGAATGGATTATGAACCAAAAGCAAATTCCAATTAACCAATATGAGAAATTACCTTCCTTTTTCAACCCAGTTGATTTTGATGCTGCAGAATGGGTATCAATGGTGAAAAAAGCTGGTATGAAATACATCACCATTACCAGTAAACACCATGATGGTTTTGCAATGTATGATTCAAAGGTTAGTGATTACAACATTGTAGATCGCACTCCTTATGGAAAAGATGTATTAAAAACATTAAAAGATGAGTGTGATAAACAAGGTATTAAACTTTTCTTTTATTATTCACAGCTTGACTGGCATCACCCGGATTACTTTCCACGAGGGGGAACTGGCGGAAATTTTACTGGCCGCAAACAAGAAGGAGATTGGGATAAGTACATCGACTATATGAATACGCAACTTTCAGAGTTGCTTACAAACTATGGGGAAGTTGGCGGTATTTGGTTCGATGGCATGTGGGACAAAAAGAAAGCACCTTGGCGCTTAGATGAAACTTATGCACTTATACACAAACATCAGCCAGGAGCTTTAGTTGGAAGTAACCACCATTTGTCTCCAATCTCGGGAGAAGATTTTCAGATGTTTGAGCGTGACTTACCGGGTGAGAACTCAATGGGATTCAACCAAACCGGAACAATATCACAGTTACCTTTAGAGATGTGCGAAACGATGAACGGAAGTTGGGGATTTAATATTAAAGACCAAGGCTACAAATCATCGAAACGACTGATTCAAACCATGGTAAAGGCTGCTGGTTACGGAGCAAACTTTTTACTAAACACAGGTCCAATGCCAAATGGAGAGATTCAACCTGAAAATATTGATACGCTGATGGTGATGGGACAGTGGCTCGAAAAATATGGCGAATCTATTTATAAAACACGTAAAGGCCCAGTAAGTCCAGTTCATTGGGGAGCCACCACACAAAAAGGCAACACCATCTACCTTCATATCCTTGATCTAAAAGAAGAAAGCCTTTTAATTCAAGAATTCAAGCAAAAAATTAAATCGGCCACTTTCTTTGATGATGGTTCGAAGGTAAAATTTAAAGCAACCGAATTTGGTACTATTTTCAAACTGCCATTTGATAAACGACAAAAAAATGATACAATCATAGAAATCAAGATTTAGGGATTGTTACATGAATTATTTTTACAGAAAGGCTGTCCAAATTGGGCAGCTTTTCTTATTCAACTGATGAATATCATAAGCTTATCCTCAATAATTTGATTAATCTTAAAACAAAAAGTGTATTTTTGCGTAATTAAAATTTCAAAATGATCAAAAGAAAGAAATATATAGGAACTTTTTTAATGTGGTTTGCAGGCCTTATTGTACTTGCTCACAACGTTGTTCCTCATCATCATCATTTTGAAGTTGATCTTTCCGGAGATGTAACTACTCAGGCTTGTTGTCACGAACATCAAGAGGACGATTGTGAATCACACGAACATCATGCTGATTTTCAAAATCACGTCTGCACTGAAACTCATCAACACAATGATCTTCAGACTTGCCACTTTAACGTGGAAACCACTACCCCATTTAGTAAGATTTCACTTGATCTTTTAGCCAACACAAGTCAAAAGGATCAGTTCTTCTACTTTCCTACTGAAGAACAAAAATTAGCAGAAACTCAAACACCCCAATACAGTTCTGTCATACATGAGCTGAATCCGCTTCGCGGGCCTCCTTCAATAGGATAAATCTGCCCCTTTATTTTCAAAACACATATTAACAGTCGATAGACTGATAAATCATATTTAAAAAATATTGATATGAAAAGGATAATATCTTTCATCATACTATTCATTTATATAACCGGTTTTGTTGCCTGCTCCGGAGGAAAAGCAGATAACCAGAAAGAGCATGATCACGAAACTCAGGAACATGAGGGTCATGATCACTCTAGCGAAGGCGAAGAGCATAACCACGAAGGACATGACCATCCTCATGAAGGAGAAGACAATGACCATGAAGGACATGAACATCCTCACGAAGGAGAAGACAATGACCATGAAGGACACGACCATCCTCACGAAGGAGAAGACAACGACCACGAAGGACACGATCATCCTCATGTAGGAGAAGACAGCGACCATGAAGGACACCAACACGCTGAGAAAGAGGATTCCCACGAAGGACATGATCACACTGATGCAGAGGAAGAGGATTCTCATGAGGGACATGATCAGTCAGGAGAAGATGCTCATAATCATGGAAATGAAATACCGGCTGTCAAGTTTAGCAAGATTGTTGATGGTATAGAGATTTTTGTAGAATACCCAGCTTTGGTAAAGGGTGAAAACTCTAAGTTTATTGCTCACTTTACCAATCTGGTAAATTACAAACCCATTTCTAACGCAAAGGCTGCACTTTCATATAATGGAAAAGTAATCTCAAAAGCAAATAAAGTTCTTCGGGATGGAATTTTCATCCTTGAGTTTAATCCTTCGGTAAAGACAAAGGGGTCTCTAAAAATCGCACTGGATTTTGCGGGCAGAACGTATCATTTCAACTTAAAAGAATCAAGAGTATTTGCTTCGAAAGATGATGCTATTCATGCAGGAATTCCACATATAGAACCAGATATCTCCTTCTTGAAAGAACAAGCATGGATTGGCAATTTTGGCGTTGAGGAAGTAAAGAAAAAGCATTTCCTTTCAGTAGTCCACACATCTGGAAAAATTATACCGGCCATTGATAACCGCATCACAATTGTTGCTCAAAGCAATGGTATTATTGATTTACCAAAAGGTATTATTTCCGGTAAGAAATTGAATAAGGGTGAACGTTTAGCCTCTATTAAAAGTGATAAAATGGAAAATAGCCGCACCGTCACCTTTAAGGTTGCAAAAGCAAAATTCAGTGATATTGAATCACGCTACCAAATAGCTGCAAAGCTTGTGAAAGACAACTCAATCTCAAGAAAAGAATTCAACCAAATTGAAGCTGAATACAAAAGTACCAAAGCAAAACTTGAAGTATTTGGAAGCTTTAACAATCAGGGTGAGTTTTCTCAAAGCAATGCAACAAGTGCTTCAGGGGCAATGATTATTAGAAGTCCAAGGGCAGCCTATATTGCAAATTTAAATGTTCGAAATGGCGATTTTGTTGAACAAGGCTCAATCATTGCCACATTGGTTGTTGGCGACTCTTACTTGTTAAAAGTTGACTTCCCGAAACATGAAATTTCAAAAATGGGAAGTATAGTTGATGCTAATTTTGTACCTGAATACCTTGATGTTTCAAAATTAAGAGATGGTGCTCTATCGGTATCCGAACTTGGAGGTTATCCATTGTACAATAGCAAAACAACCGCAGGGGATTCACCTTATATTCCATTCTATTTTAATCTGCCTGACGATCCAAAATTGGTTCCAAATTCATTTGCAACAGTTTCCGTTAAATCTCAATCTGAAGAACTGGCCAATGTTATTGTATTACCAGTATCTGCAGTTTTAGAAAACGAAGGAAGCTACTGGGTTTACGTTGAACAGGACGGTGAGAATTTTACGAAACGAGAAGTGATCGTTGGTGAAAACAATGGAAAAGAAATTGTAATTACTGAAGGCCTTAAAGAAGGTGAAATTGTAGTAACATATGGAGCTTCCAGAGTTAAACAAGCGGCTTTAAGTCTTGACATTCCAGAACACACTCATTAATCAAACGTAAAAAGCATGGTTAAAAAAATTATAAAATTCTCATTAGAGAATCGATTATTTGTATTGGTGCTTTCCGTTTTGGTTTCAATTGCCGGAATATACACCACTACTAAAATGGACACCGATGTGTTCCCGGATCTTACTGCAACCACTGTTGTGGTAATGACTGAAGCACAGGGAATGGCTCCTGAAGAAATAGAACAGCTCATTACTTTTCCAATAGAAACGGCGGTTAATGGTTCAACGGGTATCAGACGCGTTCGATCATCATCAGCTCAAGGCTTCTCCATTGTTTGGGTTGAATTTGACTGGGACATGGAGCCCTACAATGCGCGCCAGGTAGTAACTGAAAAGCTGCAAACAGTAGCTGGGATGCTCCCTGATATCGCTGGACAACCCACACTGATGCCACAGTCATCAATCATGGGTGAAATATACATTCTTGCACTTACTTCAGATAAAATCTCAAATATGGAGCTGCGTTCCATTGCAGATTGGAATGTAAGAACCCGATTACTGGCTGTTGATGGCGTTGCTCAGGTTACAGCCTATAGTGAAGAGAAAAAACAGTATCAGGTTTTACTTGATCCAGAGAAGATGGATTTTTATAATGTTGGCATTACGGAAATTACCGACATTATTCAGAATGGAAATGATAATGTATCTGGTGGATTTATTGAAGCTCATGGAAATCGCTATGTTGTTAGGGGAATGT
Source organism: uncultured Sunxiuqinia sp. (assembly GCA_965372405.1). Classification (GTDB taxonomy): domain Bacteria; phylum Bacteroidota; class Bacteroidia; order Bacteroidales; family Prolixibacteraceae; genus Sunxiuqinia. The sequence continues at coordinate 5,315 of CBDVCE010000057.1, read as the reverse complement.
CCCGAACTTCTGATGTGGAGAAAATGGGCAACAGGGTAATTAAGCTCGTTGATGGAGAGCCTGTCAAACTGAAGCATGTTGCTGATGTGAAGATTGCCTCTGCACCAACAATTGGAGCTGCTTCCTATATGGGAGACGATGCCGTTGTCATGCTGGTAACCAAACAGCCCAAAGTAAACACACTTGATCTTACGGATAGAATTGATGCGACATTGGATGATATTCAGGCATCGCTTCCAGAACATATTAAAATAAACAGAGAGATATTTAAGCAGAAAACTTTCATCGACCGTTCCATTAAAAACGTTGGAAATGCATTGATGGAAGGTGGGATATTTGTTGCAATTATTCTGTTCCTTTTCTTAATGAATTTCAGGGTAACAATTATCTCGTTGATTTCAATTCCTGTTTCATTGTTAATTACTGTTTTAGTACTACACCTAATGGGCATAGGCATTAATACCATGGTGTTGGGTGGAATGGCAATTGCAATTGGCTCGCTGGTTGATGATGCCATTGTTGACCTGGAGAATGTCTATAAACGACTCCGGCAAAATGCGCAGCTCCCAAAAGCTAAACGCGAGAAAAAGATCACTGTTATTTACAATGCCTCTATTGAAATCCGTTCATCCATTGTAAATGCAACTTTCATTATTATAGCCGCTTTTATTCCCCTATTCTTTTTGGAAGGAATGGAAGGCAGAATGCTAAAACCACTTGGATTAACATACATCATTGCACTCTTTTCATCCTTATTGATTGCCATGACCTTGACCAATGTTTTGGAAGTTTATCTGCTTACCAACAACAAGCTGTTAAAGAAACATGCAAAAGGAAGTTTTCTCGAGCGTCACCTAACTTCTATTTATCAGTTCGTTCTGGAGAAATCCATGCGGTATAAGAAGATAATATTATCGACGGTACTTGCGATTCTATTACTATCGGTATTTATGATTGGCCGTTTTGGACGAAGCTTCCTTCCTGAGTTCAACGAAGGTACTTTTACGATCATTGTCACTACACTTCCTGAAATGTCATATCCGGAAGCGAAAAGAACATTACGTGAAATTGAAAGTACTCTGATGACAGTTGATGAAATATTGACAGTAGAAGGAAGACTTGGCCGTGCCGAGCTTGCCGAACACTCAGCCGGACTGAATGTGTTTGAGTTTGATGTTCCCTACGATATTGGAGACAGAGATCGGGATGATTTCTTGCAAGAAGTAAGAACCAAAATGAATGCAGTTTCAGGAATTGTATATGAACTTGGACAACCGTTAACTCACCGCATCAACCATATGATGTCGGGTACAAGGTCGCAGATTGCAATCAAGCTATTTGGCTCCGAAGTGGAACGACTATATTCATTAGGCGAAGAAATTAAAGCAGCTATTGAAGATGTTCCCGGGGCAGTAGATTTGGCTGTTGAGCAGCAACTAAACGTGCCTCAGATAAAAATAATTCCTAAAGAAACCAACCTGGCATCTTATGGAATTACCATGGATAAGTTTAATGAATTTGTTGAAGTTGGAATTGGTGGATCGATTGTAGGTTCGGTATTTGAGAAAGAGAAAATGTTTGATTTGGTTGTTCGATTTGATGAGCAAGACCGAACTACAATTGATCAAATAAAGAATGCACGTATTCAAACAGGCTCTGGTGATTTTGTTCCTTTCAGAAATGTAGCTGAAGTTATTTCGTCATCGGGTCCGAATGTAATAAACAGAGAAAATGTTCGACGAAAGTTAGTCGTCTCAGCCAATGTTGCTGAACGCGATGTGCGAGGAGTAGTACTTGACATTCAAAAAGAAATTGCCAATGAGGTTGTTATTCCTGAAGGATATTACATCGAGTATGGCGGACAATTTGAAAGTGAAGAGCGGGCTTCCAAAACACTTTGGATCGCATCCATTCTAGCCATTCTTATCATCTTCCTTTTGCTTTATCAGGAATTTAAGAATACGGTAACCACTTCAATCATTTTGCTGAACTTACCACTGGCACTTATTGGTGGTGTTTTCGCCATCTGGATCACTTCCGGGGAATTAAACATTCCGGCAATCATTGGTTTCATTACCCTTTTTGGTATTGCAACCCGAAATGGAATTCTACTTGTCTCCAGGTACAATGCATTAAAAGAAGAAGGAATCCCCTATTACAAAGCGGTAATTCAAGGATCAACCGATCGACTTGTACCAATTCTTATGACTGCCCTAACAGCTGCGTTGGCATTGATTCCAATGGCTATGGGCGGTAATGAGGCTGGTAATGAAATTCAAAGTCCGATGGCAGTTGTCATTTTAGGTGGATTATTAAGCTCTACGCTTCTCAACTTATTTGTATTGCCAATGGTATTTATGATTCGAGAAAAAGCTTAGTAATCAGCATTCAATTTAAAACACATTCAAATGAAAAATATAAGTTTAATAATCGTGTTTTGGGTAGCAACAAGCTTTACTTACAAGCTTGCCGCTCAGGAGGTGCCTAATCCTATCGATCCGTTCTTTATTGAAATGGTTGAAAAGAACAGCACTACACTCAAAGCCTTTAAAGATAAAATTGAAGCATCGAGGCAAGCTGTAAAAGTTGGTCTTACTCCTTCAAATCCAGAAGTGAGCTATTCATATACGAAAAACGGAAGTTTATTTGGCGAAGAATTAATCATTTCGCAGGAGCTAGACTTTCCGACTGTTTATAGCAAAAAGAACAAGCTGGCAGGAATTCAGCAAGAACGGTTGGTAGCAGAATATAAACTTTATCGAAGAAACCTGCTTTCCGAGGCTTATAGTCTCCTTGCTGATTATGCGTATGCAAAACGTATGTTAGCTCATAGTGAAACACGCGCTCAACGTTCAAATGATATTTTCACGTTAATGGAGAATCGCTTCAATTTGGGAGATATCTCGGCCATTGAATTGTCAAAATCGAAAATGGAAAGAGCCGTTCAGGAAAGTGTATTTCGAAAGTGGGAGAAAAACCTAAGCTCTATTCAGAAAGGCCTTGCCAGATATATTGGAGACCAATCCGAAAACGAAGTAACACTTTCTGAAATCGCAACCAATGTTTCCTTAAAGAATTACGACATCACCCAAAAAGAAGATTTGGAGAAGCTTTGGATGAAGCAAAATGATGATGTGATAAGGGCTAAATACGAGAGTGAGTTTAGCCGAGAAAACGTTGCATTGAAGAAAGCAGAAGCTTTGCCTTCATTTTCGTTGGGCTATCGTCGCGACAGAAACGAAGCCATCACCATGAATGGTGTTGCTGCCGGTATTTCAATTCCTGTTTGGGCAAAAAAGAATACAGTTAAGCAAGCAAAGGCTGAGCAAGTATTTGCCGAGAGCTCTAAACTGGATGCCGAAACTCTGGCTAAAATTGAATTCGATCAGATTCTGGAGAATACACTGCTAAATCTGCAACTATTTAAAGCACTTGAAGAAGCAATTCCAGAACCGGAAAACTTAAGCCGACTAAAAAACACACTTGAGGCCGGACATGTTTCAATTCTGGAATATTATAACCAGCTCGCCGTTTATTATGAGTTGGAAAACCAATTGGAAGAAGCACAAAATGAACTTCACCGTTCATACATCCAACTTTTCAGAGTGGTTTTGTAGAATTATAATTTGATACTAAATAAGGAAAGGCCTCCTGTGCAGGGAGGTCTTTTTCTTTTATGCCTAGTGTGATGGATATGACTAATTAATAGCCTAGCCCGATGGACAAGGCTATGTTACCACGCTCCCTTGGAGCTATACAAAAAAGAAATGTTCCATTTCAAATTTACCAAGCACCAAAGGTGCGAAGTTAATTAGCATAGTCCGTAGGGCTATGTTAAAATTGCAAAGCAATTTATCAGCGCCAAAGGTGCGTGGTAAAACCTAATCCCAAACGTAACGCTCCTGGTAAACAATATTGTATTTCAGCAAAAACGCTCTGTATTCATCCTGAAAGGATTCTTTCTTGTGATGATCCTCCTGATTTTTAATATACTCTTTAACAAGCTCCATTTGACGGGGATTAACGGAGAAACATCCATATCCACGTTGCCAATAAAAGTTACTATAAGAAGCACCTTTTGTTTTTATCCACTTTGATGAGCGTACTTTCAACTTCTCAATTAAATTCATTAAAGCCATCTTTTGAGACAGGTTTATTAGCAAATGAACATGGTCATCAACACCTCCAATAATAATTGGATAGGATTCTAATTCTTTACAAACACCTGCCAGATATTTGAATAATTCGCTCCTTATTGGTTCTTTAATAAATGGGTAACGATTCTCTGTGCTAAATGTAATATGAATGTAATTCTTAATTAATGATTGGGGCATAATGGGATAATTTTTCAACTAATATAACCAACATGAATAACGATGCCCGTTGGTGCCAAAATACCTAGCCCGATGGGCTAGGCTATGTTACCCCGCTCCTTTGGAGCTATAACAAAAAGAAATGTTCTATTTCTAAATCACTAAGCACCAAAGGTGCGAGGTAAAAGATTCAACCATAATGGCTTTCTATATAGTCACTAAATCTATCAAGAAACAGACGCCGTTTTCTTAGTCCGTTTTTTGACTTGAATGTTACTCTCAGAAATGATTTCGTTCAGGGTGCGGGTAAGATCACCATAAAGTCCAGGATCAACCTGTGACATGGCACGAAGGTAAACCACTACCTGATCATTAATAATAGCTAAAACAGCTTTTTTAATGGTGGTTGCACTTTCCTCCATGCCTTCCTTTCCTTTATCTTCTTCGTAAGTAATTCGGGTTTCTTCAAAATCGGCTTGAGCCATTTTTAGTCCGGCAATAATCTCAGCGCATCCCGGAATCTTAGCAATTGAAGCTGCTAAAGCTTCATCTTCCAAATCAATCAACAAGGAATTCACCAGTGCCGACTCAACACCATAACTCTTGCGAACAATCGACAGACCATACTTATCAAATACAGCCTCAATCGTTTCGGCAGCAGCTCTAATCTCCGGGTCGGGATGATTTATAAAAGCCACCAGCAAATAGTTTAAACCTCTGAGCCGATCATCGCGAAGCTCATCTTTCATCTCCAGTTCCGACTCCGCTTTTGAGCGGTTAATAGCTATCGTTAAACGGTTTCTTTGCTGCGCCAATGCAGCAAAACTTGTTGTTAGAAATGCATCAGCACTCCAATCACTTTTGTTGAATGCACCAATCATTAGGGTGGCTACTGCCGCAACCTCTGTTGTGCGGCTTTGATGAATGATTTTTTCAATCATAAATAAAAAAATGAACTACCCCGGGGCAGAGCCCACGAGGTATCAAAAAAGAGTCAGTTGA
>CBDVCE010000056.1:0-36871 GCA_965372405.1 uncultured Sunxiuqinia sp. | reverse complement strand
TCAACTGACTCTTTTTTGATACCTCGTGGGCTCTGCCCCGGGGTAGTTCATTTATAAGAAGGATTTTATTTTTCACAATAACTTTTTGACCATTTACAAAGGTCTTCCATTGAAGTTTTTCGATGTAATTATTTATCCTGATCAGACATTTCGGTTTGTCGATAAAAAAACAGAATTCAATAAAACAGATAAGGAACTTCTTTTAAGTTTTGAACCAGATATTTTGTTGATCGGATCGGGAGTACATGGAGGAGGAGGAAATGGATTTCCATACAAAGACAAGAGTCATCTTATTTATAATCCTGAAAATAAGAAACCTGTTCAGGTGATAATTTTGAATTCGCGAGAAGCCTGTATAAAGTACAACGAATTGCTTGAAAATAATCATCGGGTATTATTTGTGTTGCATAAAACTCTTTAAGCATGAAGAATGAATCTGAACATAAAGAAATACTGACGCTGTTTAATCGAATAATTTTTTGCGGATTAATACTAGTGGCATTTATCTTAGTTGTATCTCCTTTTTTAAGATTGGATGAAATTGGACTTAAGGAGTTTTCAAGTACTGATTTTGAAAATGAAGTTTTGGGACAGGCATATTTTGCATCGCTACATAAAAACTATGATCAGGAAATTGCTCTTTATTCAAAGTTGATTAATAAGCTTCCTGAGTTGAAGACAGAAATATATCCACAAATTGGGAATGCCTTTTACAATAAAGGAGAACAGCTTGAGGCAATCAAATTTTTCAATTTGGCATTGGAAGAGAATTGCAAGGATTCTGTAAGCATTTTTTATGGTGTTGCCATGGTGGCTCATCGTTTGAAAAAGTATGATATGGCCATTAAATATTATCAAAAATGTACAGATGATGAAGCCACCTTAATTGATGCAAATTTCAATCTCGGGAACATTTATTTTTTGAAGAAGAATAGAAATAAACAGGCTTTGGCTTATTACCTAAAATCTATTGAAGAACCCTCTTTGAAAAGATTATACAGAAAAATGTTACGCAGGGAAATGAAGGTTTATACGGAACGTAAATCACCGGAATCGTATAAAAATTTGTTCGCAGAATATTACGGAAACAAAGACTTTTTCGATAAGTCAGCTTTTGATGGAAAAGCACTTTTGAAGAATGCTTGGGCAGATAATCAGGCAATTACACATAACTACATTGGAACCATTTACGCAATGGATCAAAAATACGATTTGGCACTTCAGTATTATCAGAAGGCTATACAAATTGACCCAGATTTTAAAGATGCAGTTTTTAATCTGCAAAAAATGCTGAAACAAATTACTGCAGAAAACAATGAAAAGCTAAAAAAGAAGAGTTGAACAGATTGATTTTTGAATCTGTAGAGTCTAACTAACCTAAACCAATTAAACTTTCAATGCAATGGCTTTGTATTGGTGCTATTCAAATTAATTAACGTGCAATGATTCGACTAATCGGACTCATATTAATATTCATCCTGCCTGTTTTTGCTGGCTTTTCCAAAGAGAAAGAAAATCCGGTAAAATATGTAAATCCATTTATTGGAACCGGAAGATCGTTGGTTGCATCAAAGTGGGATGGCTATGGAGGAACGTATCCGGGAGCGGTTGCTCCGTATGGTTTTGTTCAACTTTCTCCTGAAACCCGTGCCGAGTCTGGTTACTATTTTGAAGATGATTCAATTCGTTTTTTTAGCTGCATAGAACACAAAAGCGGATACCCGGCTGGTTCGCATGGTCGGATATTTGTTATGCCGGTAAATAATGAAACACAATATAATATTAACAAGAACGGCAGACCATTCTCTCATAATAAAGAACACGCATCACCCGGATATTATAATGTGCTTTTTACTGATGATAATACCTTGGTTGAGGCAACTGCCAGTGAACATACAGGGATGTTTCGCTTTACATTTAAACCATCAGTTGTTCCTCGAATATTTATCGGAGATCTTGGTGGAATTGCGGAACTAAATAAGAATACGATTCGGAGTGAGAATTGGAATACAATTATTAAAATTAGTGAAGAATTTGAACTGAATAATAAAATCGTAGAAGGGAATATTCTAAGCTTTTCAAAAGCAGAAAAAGGTGAAACTGTAATCCTTTTAAAGATTAGTACTTCCCAAGTGGGACATGAAAATACTAAGCGAAATATTGAAGTAGAAAATAATGGATGGGATTTCGATTTGCTGAGAAAGCAGTCTGAGCAGAAGTGGGAAAATGAATTGGATGTTATAGAAATCGAAGGTAGTAATGAAGAGAATAAATCGATTTTTTATACAGCCCTTTATCATTCTTTAATAATTCCATGGATAATATCAGATGTTGATGGATACTACAGAGCTGAGGATGGGCGTGTTTATCAGACAAATGGAACCAATCAATATGGATTTTTTTCAGCATGGGATACCTTTCGTTCGTTACATCCGCTCCTATGTTTGATTGCCCCAAAGCGCCAGAATGATATGATTTTATCGATGCTGGATATTTACAAACATTCAGGTTTGTTACCAACCGATCTGATGACCGGCAATCATTCCGTTCCAATAATTGTTGATTCGTACCTGAAGGGAATAACTGACTTTGACACAACGCTGGCATACCAAGCCATGAAGAATAGTTTGTTCGGCCCAAAGTATCAGTTTGCTGATATGAAAGAATATAATGAGTTGGGCTTCGTTCCATTTTCTTTCCCTGAGTCAGTTACCAGAACAGTTGAATATGCTTATGACGATTGGGCATTAGCACAGTTTTCAAAACTCATTGCACACAATAATTCCGACTACTCTTTTTTACTTGAAAGAAGCTTTAATTACCGCAATCTTTTTCAGCCGGATGAATTGTTTTTACTACCCCGAAACGATGAAAGTTTCAAACTGAAACCTGGCGAATTTGGTTATAAAGAAGGCGACAAGTGGATTTATTCGCTGTTTGTCCCACATAACCCAAGGGATATCATTAATCTGACAGGAGGAGATAAGGCTTTTACTGATCATCTTGATTTTGCACTTGCAAACAATCATATTGGTTTTGATAACGAGCCTTCGTTTCATATTCCATATTTATATAATTATGCCGGGTTTCCTTATAAAACTCAGGAGACTTTAAAAAATATCAGAGCACATTTCACTTCTGTCTCCGGCGGGTTGCCTGGAAATGATGATTTAGGCTCTATGTCATCGTGGTTTATTTTTAACGCTATGGGGTTTTATCCTGTTTGTCCGGGAAAACCAACCTACGATATTGGAACTCCATTGTTTGAAACAATGAAGATTAATCTGGACGACAATAAAAAGCTGGTGATTAAAGCGCCAAATATCTCAGATGATAATTTCTACATCAGGAAAATTCTTTTAAACGGGAAGGAACATCAAAAATCATGGATTTCTCATCGATCAATAGCAAACGGGGGTGAAATTATTTTTGAAATGGATAGTGTTCCCAATTTATTATGGGCTTCGGATATTTCTAAGAGAGCTGTTTCTGAAATTCAAAAAACACCTGAATTCGAAATTTCAAAAGTGGCGGTTTCAAAAGAGAAACTTTATCCCAATGAGAAGTTCTATGTGCATTTTAATATAAGGAATGATGGTAGTCTGGGAACAAAAAAGGTAAACTTATTTCTGAATAGAGAATTGTTCAAATCAAAAAATATCCTACTCGAAGAAAATACAAGTAGAAAAGATTCATTTGAATGTCGTTTGTATCAACCGGGTATCTCAAAATTGACGGTAAACAGCAATCCAACTATTTGTGAAGTACAGCTGGTTAATAATGGTCTCAAAAATCAGTTCAAATACTCTCAGCTTTCAGTTGTGCCAATTCTTAGGCGTGGTGCTACTCAGCAAATTTTGTTTTCAGTAAAAAATATTGGGGGAAGTATAGATACTGCATTTGTCAAATATTTGCTGAATAAAGAAGTCATTTTTACTGATCAAATAAATATAAATCCTGGTGAAACTAAAATAGGGAAACATTCTTTTATCACTAAAAATCCTGGCATAAATACAATTCAGGTAACCCAGCTAACTGGTGATTATAAGGTTTATTCAAATCAATTGGAGTCAACTATTATTGATTTGTCGATGAAAAATATTAACGATGACAATTTCATTGAAGATCAATCTGGATTAAAGAACAACGGCTATGTAATTTCAACGGAATTAACTGGCACTAAAAAATCTCAGTCGTTTGAGTTTGGTAAAAAACAATATATCGAAATAGCTGGAGCTAACGACAATATTGAGACTTCAGAAACTACGATAATGGCTTGGGTTTATCCTGAAGTTCAAAATAATTCACTTATCTCAGTAATTACAAAGGGCGACAATAATGTAATGCAGCTCAATGGAAACAGTCACCTTACCTTTTTTGTTGGTGGCTGGGGAAGAGGTGAATGCCGTGTGAAGTTGCCTGATGACTGGACTAAGAATTGACATCATGTAGCTGGTGTTTGTAGTAGTGATATGCTCTCGGTTTATATCGATGGAGAATTGTGTGGTACCGCAGCAATTGGAGCTCTTACTTTAAAAGCGAGCACTTGTAGATGGAATTTGGGAAGAAATGAAGAATTCCCAGGGCAACGAATTTATAAAGGCAAAATTGACAAGGTGAAAATATTTGTTGAGGCATTGTCTCATGATGAAATAAACAAAATTATGAATGTTGAAAAATAATAGACAATTGAAAGATATGAAGGCAATAAAAAAGATTTTAGGACTGATGTTTGGGCTAATGATTATGTTTTCATTTCATGCTACAGCGCAGTATAAAAAAGAAGGCAATCAAAACAATCATTTTTATCAGAACAAGTCTGTTTATGAGGTGAATGAAATTTATACACCTAAGGGTAAGAAAGTAAAAAATGTGATTTTGATGATTGGTGATGGAATGAGTTTAATGCATGCCTATTCTGCATGGACAGCCAATAAGGGACAGCTTAATTTAGAGAATTGTGATTTTGTAGGCTTATCGAAAACATACTGCGCCGATAATTTAATTACAGATTCTGCTGCCAGTGGTACAGCAATAGCCACCGGGCAAAAAACTAAAAAAGGATATGTGGGTGTTGATGCAGAAGGGGAATCTTTAAAATCTATTTGCGAATATGCTGGCGAAGGTGGTTTGTCGACCGGTATTGTTGCGAGCTGTAGATTGATTGATGCCACACCTGCCTCTTTCAGTGTTGAAAATATTAACCGTGATATGGAAGAGGAGATTGCAGCTTCGTATCCAACATCAGGAGTTGATTTTATTCTGGGTGGTGGATTGAAATATTTCACCAAGCGAAAAGATGGAAAAAACTTGCTTCCTGAATTTGAGCAGAATGGCTATCAGGTTGTAACTGACATGGAGCAATTAACTTTAATTTCTGAAGGAAAAGTGTTTGCCCCGATTGCAGAAAATGACATGGCAAAACCCAATATTCGAAAAGATCAGCTTTGGCAGGGAACTAAAAAAGCACTGGAAATTCTTAATAAAGATAAAGATGGATTTTTCCTGATGGTAGAGGGTTCTCAGATTGATGATTACGGACACTTTAATGATTTACCAACATTGATGGAGGAAGTGATGGATTTTGACCGCACAGTTGGACAGGTTTTTCAGTGGGCTTCAGATAATCATGGGACTTTGGTGGTAATTACTTCCGATCATGAAACTGGAGGCCTAACGCTGGTTGGTGGCAGTCTGGAAGAAGGTAAAATTGAAGGTCATTTTTCTACTACCCACCACAGCGGAGTTATGGTGCCGGTATATTCGTTTGGTCCTGGAGCTGCAAGCTTTTCAGGAATTTATGAGAACACCGACATATTCAATAAAATAAAATCTGCGCTCAAATTATAATACAGTTATAAAGCTTAATGCTAGTTTACGAATTAAAAACCAAATTGATGAAACGTCCAATAGTCTTCTTCATATTTTTATTCTTCATACTTTGTGGGTATGCCCAAAATAATGATATCCATTATCGGGTAAATCATGGGATTCAAAAAGTTGATTCGAGAAAGGAGATCCACTTTCCCAATATTCTGGGATACCAAACGCTTAAATGTGACTTCCATATTCATACCATTTTTTCTGATGGTAAGGTAACTCCTGAAGTACGAATAAACGAGGCATGGAGAGAAGGGTTGGATGTTGTTGCAATAACAGATCATACAGTGCCTCAATTAGATCATATTAAAGGAGATCATAATACAGCGTACGAAATGGCAAAACCCATTGCTGATGAAAAGGGAATTACCTTAATACATGCAACAGAGTACACCAAGGAAGAACCTGTTGGGCATCTGAATTTCCTTTTTATTGATGATGCAAATCAGTATGCCGATCCTACTCTTGACTCACAAAAAGCACTTGAAATGGCAGCTGAAAAAGGAGCTTTTATTATCTATAATCATCCGGGTTGGCCTGATAAAAATAGTGACTTGTTTGATTTTCAAATCAATTTAATGAATCAGGGTAAGATTCATGCAATTGAAGTGATTAACAGTAAAGAGTTTTATCCAATTGCGTTGGACTATTGTTATCAGTATGATATTACTCCATTTAGCACAACTGATATCCACGCACCAATTCAAACGGTGTACGATACAGAAAATAAATTCAGAAATATTACCCTTGTTTTTGCAAAGGATAAAAGTGAAGAGGCTGTAAGAGAAGCTTTATTTGCGAAACGCACCGTTGCCTGTTCGGGCAACTTGCTAATGGGGAAAGAGGAATTTTTAAGTGAACTGCTTAAGAAATCATTGATTGTCTCAAATTATAAATCGGATGGAACATGGTTCTCATGCGAGGTGAAAAATATATCCGAAATGACCTATTATCTGGATGGGCCAAATCATACCCGAATAACTTTTCCGGCTAATAGAACTATCCGATTGAAAGATGAATGGAGAAATGTGAATACAATTTATCAGGTATCAAATACTTACATCACTTCACAAAAACATCTTGAAATGCCTCTCTATAACCTTTTTGCAGATGAATCAGAAACCAAGATGCCCTACATAACGCAAAAAGTAAATCTGCTTGAACCTGATACCAAAATCGAAGTATATTGTCCAACATCAGGAGCTGAAGTTCGATACACCTTAAACGGAACTGAACCTACATCATCTTCGCCACTATATTCTGCACCTCTACATTTGAATGAGTCTTCGCTGCTTTCTCTAAAATCGTTTAAGCAGGGAATGAAACCAAGTAGGGTATTTAAAAGGCAGATTATTTTTAATGTCCTTCATTCTGGTGAAAAGATTAAACACCATAAAAATGGAGTGAATTACAAATATTTTGAAGGAAATTTTCAATCTGTTTCAGAGTTCGAATGCAAAGGAAAAGTTGTTGGCAAAGGAGAGGCTGACATGCCTGATATTTCAGTTGCAAAAGCAGTAGATCACTTTGGCTTAGTCTTTACCGGCTATATTTATGCACCATTGAATGGGAATTACAACTTTGAAACGCAGAGCGATGATGGTTCAACTCTGAAAATTTCAGGTGTCGATTTAATTGACAACGATGGGTCACATAGCCTCACAAAAGTAAACGCTACTATTCCCTTAAAAAAAGGGTATCATCCATTTGAGATTCGTTATATGGAAGATTATGGAGGGCAAGAACTAAATGTGTTGTGGACAATTCCTAATGGAAAAAAGGAACGTATGGAAGCGAAGTATTTCTTTATAAAAAACAGATAATCATGAAAATTAGAAATTTAATTAATTTGAGCTTTCTGCTTTTTGCTTTTTCTCATTTAACAGCAGAAGCACAGGTAAACATAAAGGTAATAAGTTTTAATGTCCGTTATGATGAGCCTAAGGATGAGCAGAATAACTGGAAATACAGAAAAGACAATGTGGCAAAAGTTATTCTGTTCAACGATGCAGACGTGATTGGGATGCAGGAAGTACTGAATAGCCAGCTTCAGGATTTAAGAAAAAGATTACCTGAATATAAATTTGTCGGTGTTGCCCGTGACGATGGGAAAGAGGACGGGGAATATGTTCCAGTTTTTTTTAAGGCCAAGCGTTTTGAAAAACTAAAGAATGGCACTTTTTGGTTGAGTGATAATCCGGAAATACCAGCAAAAGGATGGGATGCAGATTGTAAGCGGGTAGTAAGCTGGGTAATTCTGAAAGAAAAGAAAAGCGACAAAGAATTTGTTATTTTTAATACTCATTTTGATCACAGAGGGAAAGAAGCAAGAAAACAGAGCTCTGTTCTTTTGCTCTCAAAAATTAATGAAATTGCTGGTAACAGACCGGTTATTGTAACGGGTGATTTCAATGCCACTCCCGAGTCGGAGGTTATACAACGGATATTGGATGATAACGGCAGAAACACCCTGAAAGACAGCCGTCAAGTAGCAAGAATTGTGTATAATGCAGACTGGACTTCCCACGGTTTTGGAAGGGCTCCAATTGAAAGAAGACGCATTATTGATTATGTTTTTGTAAATAATAAATGCACTGTCTTAAGGCATAGTGTGCTTACTGAAATGGTTAATGGTATTTACCTTTCAGACCATTGTCCGGTATTGGCACAAATCATCTTAAAATAGAAAAATGACAAGGTTATTGCTCATGCTCTGTTTTTTTACTGTTTCAGGATTTTGTGACCAGTTGAGTGCACAATTCGTTCAACAATTATCATCGAAACAAAAGCCCTGGACTTTTGAACCTAATATTCCTAGCGATAATTTCCATTTTGTTATAATTGGTGACTTAACAGGAGGCGAAGAAATTGGCGTTTTTGAGACAGCCATTGAAAAAATAAATCAAATGGCACCCGATTTTGTTATGTGTGTTGGCGATTTAATTGAAGGATATACACTTGACCAGCCAACTATTGATAGCCAATGGAAAAGTTTACAAGAAAGGCTTGGGAAACTAAATGCACCATTTTTTTACCTGCCTGGTAATCATGACTTCTCCAATAAAAAACTTGCTAAAACGTGGTTGAGCAAGTTGGGAGCGGATCATTATAGTTTTACAGTTAATCATTCACTTTTTTTGATGATCAACATGTTCGAACCTAATACAAATGGACTCTCTAAACAACAAGTTTCATACCTGCAATCGGTATTGAAAAACCATAATAAAAAATATCCGGTTTATGTATTTTCTCATGCCCCACTTTGGAAGTCGTGGAAAAGAGAAGGCTACAATGAAATTGATAGTTTGATTAACTCTTTTCAAACTACTTTTTTTTGTGGGCACGAGCACCATTATCTTTTCAAAGAAGATAAAGGGAAAAACCATTATATGTTGGCTAAAACAGGGGGTGGATTCGAAAAGGTTAATGTAAATCTGGGTGAGTTCGACCATTTTCTATGGATAACTGCGAATAAGAAAGGTCATTCTGTCGCTAATATTTTATTGGACGGGATAATTTCTCCAGAGGTGGTTGATAATAGTACAGAGCTTCAGGTGAATATTCTTCGCAGCTCAAGTTGGTTTAACATTGAACCATCTGTAGTCGAAAATAACAGCACTGATATTGTAAAATCGCAAATCATCTTATCCAATCGTGGTGATTTTCCTTTGTTTATTAATGGGGAGCTTCCGGGTAATGAGAGATTTGTTTTATCACCAAAAATGATTTCTGAAGAGATTCCGGCAGGTGGAACAGTAAATGTTCCGGTTGAAATAAAGAGTTTAGAAAATAATCCGGTGGAGAACTGGCCTGAAATTAAGCTGGAATTAAGTGCTTTATTTCGGCAGAATTCAAGAGATCTTAAAGCCAGTGCTGTAAAAAGGTGGATAATTGATAGTCATAAAAGGTGTACGAATATCTCGGAAACGAATGAAACGGTTGTTTGCTGGAAACCGGAAATGGTTGAGGAATCATGGTGTTGGAGCGGAATTGAAGATGGAAGTTTTAAGTTTCATTCAACTTGCGATAATGAAAATATTTACATCCATATTGAAACAATTGACGATACTCTTATTACCAACGTAGCAGATGCGAAAAGTGTTCAGGATAAGTTAATTGTGCAATTTTCTGCCGATACGCTTTTTGCAAAATCAAATTTTTATCAATTTGAATTTACGGAAGGTAATACTCCCGAAATTAATGCTCCAAAAGGTAAGTTTTGTGGAGGAGTATCGGGTAAATGTAAAGTGCTTCATGAAACCCTGGAGGCTAATTTGAAGATACCTAAAAGCTGTTTGGTGGATGACGTATTCAGGCTAAATATTGGATTCGTTGACCATGACGATCCTACTAATATTGAACCATCAGTGATTTGGTGGAAACCTAAATGGGGCTCGCATAGTGATTATGAGAAATCGGGAGTGTTTTTTGTAGAAGATTAAGGGAATTAATAATCATAGATTATGAAAGAAGTAATTGGAATAGACGTAGGAGGAACCGGAATTAAAGCCGGCCTTGTAAAAGGGGAGAAGTTACTGGCTGAAGTAACAAACCCGACACCCAAAACTAACTACAAACAGGTGGTTATTGATGCCATAATTGAAACGGTGAAACAGATTATTACACAATCGACCGAGTCCATTGGTATTGGAATTCCGAGTGTGGTTGATCGCGAAAAAGGGATTGTGTACGATGTTTGTAATATTCCTTCCTGGAAAGAAGTACCTATCAAAGAAATTCTGGAGAAAGAATTTGGTATCCCTGTATTTGTCGACAATGATGCCAATTGTTTTGCCATTGGCGAGCGAATTTATGGCAAAGGAAAAGACTATCCTCACTTTGTTGGAATTGCCACGGGAACCGGACTTGGTGCCGGAATCATTCAAAATGGAAGATTGTTGCAGGATTCCAATTGTGGTTCTGGAGAGTTTGGAATTGTTCCTTATTTAGATTCCGATTATGAGCACTATTGCAGTGGCATGTATTTCGAGAGTATTCATAAAGATGGGCAACAGGTTTATGAGTCGGCAAAAGCTGGCGATGCAGATGCATTAAAAATAATGAAGGAACTTGGAGTTCATATTGGCAATGTGGTTAAACTGGTTGTTTCAACTATCGATCCTCAAATGATTGTTTTTGGTGGTTCTGTTGCTCAATCTTTTCAGTTTTTTGAGAAATCTATGCACGAAGAGTTGAAAAATTATCCGTTTCAAAATTCAATTCAGAATTTGAAGATAGAAGTATCGGAGATGGATAATCCAGCAATTTTAGGAGCCGCCGCTTTGTGTTACTAAGAACGATTAATTCAAAAAAAAACTAAACTAAAATATAGACTGATGAAAACGAACAGACGAAATTTTTTAAGATTTGGAGCATTGGCAGGAACCTCTTTGGTATGCGTACCTGCTATGGCTACTTCCGATGATAAGAAGCATATTTATAAGTTGCCTTACAAAAATACCTACGTTAAAAATAGCTTTGTTGCTGAAAATGATTTTAGAAGAGATCAAGCTGTTTTTCTAGATGCTCCTGCATTTGAGCAAGCTAAAAAGACCTTGCCATCTCCATTTTGGAAAGGCAATCAGGATGCCATTGATATGTATTGGAAGGCCTGGGAAATAGGCATTCAGAATATCCGAAAACCATCTAATGAATCAGGATTTGTATCAACTTATATTGATACCGCCTACAACGGAAATATTTTTATGTGGGACTCAGCATTCATTACCATGTTTGCTCGTTATGGTTCCCGTACGTTCCCATTTCAGAAAACCCTTGATAATTTTTACGCCAAGCAACATCTCGACGGATTTATTTGTCGCGAAATAAAGGGTGATACCGGTGAGGATTGTTTCCATCGATATGATCCAACAAGTACTGGCCCTAACATTATTCCATGGAGCGAATTGGAATACTACAATCAGTTTGGCGACTGGGATAGAGTGAACAAAGTTTTCCCTGCACTAGCAGCTTATAGCCGTTGGTTGAGGTTGAACAGAACATGGAGAGATGGTTCCTACTGGAGCAGTGGTTGGGGGACGGGCATGGATAATCAACCAAGAGTGCCTAAAAAGTACAACATGATATACAGTCATGGTCACATGGTGTGGCTTGATGCTTGCCTACAACAATTAATGGTAGATCGAATTTTACTCAAGTTTGGTTTTATCCTTGAGCGTTGGCAGGAAATTGAAGACATTGAAGATGAAATTGGCTTCCTTACAAAATATATTAAAGAGAATTTGTGGGATGAAGAATCAGGATTTTTGTATGATTTACATGCGGACGGTAATTTGGGAACGCTTAAAGGTATTGGAGCCTTTTGGGCTTTACATGCTGATGTCCTGGACAAACCACAGCTTGATAAATTTGTCAACCACCTGAAAGATTCCAAAACATTTAACCGTCCATTCCCAGTTCCTTCTTTATCTGCCGATCATGAAAAATATCAGGAAGATGGGCGCTATTGGCAAGGTGGCGTTTGGGCTCCGGCAAGCTATATGGTGATTAAGGGACTTCAGAAAAATGATTACCACGATTTGGCATTCGATATTGCAAAAAGGCATCATGAGCATGTTCTGGAGGTATTTAAGAAAACAGATACTTTCTGGGAATATTATGCTCCTGAGAGTGCCAATCCTGGTTTGCTGGCTCGTCCTGATTTTGTTGGATGGACAGGTCTTCCACCGATCTCAGTATTAATAGAAGTACTATTTGGAATTAACAGCGACTTTGGGAAAAAGACTGTAAGCTGGAATGTAAATCTGTTGGAGGAACATGGTATTGAACGTTATCCAATTGGTGAAGACGGAGAGCTAAGTTTTAAATGTTTTGCCCGTCTAAGTGCAGATCAAAAACCAAAGATTGAGATCAAATCGAATATAGAATTGAAGTTAGCATTGAGCTGGAAGGGCGGCAGTGAAGAACTGAATATTATTGCCGGAATCAATAAATTCTAAGTAATGAAGAGGAGAGAATTTATACGAAATACCGCACTTGTTTCTGCTGCAATTGGTTTGCATGGATGTGGCTTCGCAGGAAGAAATAAACTTGACGTAACATTCTTTGTGGCAGCAGACACGCATTTTGATCCACCGCCGGATTCTGATACTTACTATCACGTAAGAGCAATGAATTCAATTGCTGGCAGGGATATCTGGCCTTCAGAAATAGACAAACAAATAACTCAGTTCGGTGGTCTTGGTCAAAAAGTGGCTGAACCTAGAGGGGTGATTTTAGCAGGAGATATTTTAGATAAAGCTGATTCTGCTGCCTTGGGATTGTTTCGTCAGCGGTATGAAATGGGTGTAGGCGATAAGCAAATAAATTACCCGGTTTATCTGGGCTTGGGAAATCATGATGTTAATCCGGTGATTGAAGAGAATGGTAAACTGGATGGCCGCCAGCGGATGTGGAACTATGTTGAAGAACGTCACAAAGGACAAAACGCCCCTGTACCGGTCACCAACTTTGATGCTGCCAGCCGAAATTTTTCATGGGATTGGGATGATTTACACCTGATACAAACGCATTTGTTTGCAGGTGCAACTAGTGACGATCAGTCAAGCAGCCTTAGTTGGTTAGAAAATGATTTGAAAAAGAATGCAGCCGATGGGCGACCAGTTGTTATCATTCAGCATTATGGATTTGATCGTTGGGCATTAAAATGGTGGTCTGAAAAGGAACGCACGGATTTATTTGCCATCTTGAAAAAATACAATGTAGTTGCCATTTTTGCAGGGCATAGTCACTTTGCTGAGAATTTGGAATGGGAAGGAATACCCGTTTTTCAGGTAAACAATGCCTGGCCTGAAATTGAGAATGGGAATAACGATGGCAATGGTTCTTTTGCAGTTGTTCGAATTACGAATGATTTTATTGATATGGCTACTTGCAGATGGAAAAATGGAGAGGGAGATGTGGATATTGTTAAGCCATTTTATACCTGTAGATTATAATAAAAATTGATTGTAAAATAGTTAACTTTAGTACCTAAACTAATCAACTATGAACCAATCTATTTTATCCTTATTGGCCTTTTTATTCCTGATTTCATGTTCAAAAAGTCAATCAAAGCCTGATTTAAGTAATTACAATGTTGTTTGGGATTCTCCTTCTGAAGATGTTTCAGGACAAATGCCACTTGGCAATGGAGATATTGCTGCCGGAGTTTATGCTATTGAAAACGATGCACTTTATTTGTTGTTGTCGAAAAATGATGCATTTACTTACAATGGCGATTTGTTTAAAACCGGACGTGTACGTGTTGAAATTACACCGAATCCATTTTTAGCGGGCAAGCCGTTTACACAAACGCTAAATCTTGAAAAAGGCTCAATCAATATTATTGCTGATGGAGTAAATTTGAGAATTTGGGCTGATGCCAATCAAAACGTTTATCATGTCGAAATTGATTCAGAAAAAATAATAGAAGTTGCTTCGGCTCCTGATTTATGGGAACGTATTGATGGCTGCCAATGGAACAAAACAGATGCTCCTCTTGAAACACCAACGCAAGATGTTCGTCTTGAAAAGGATGGAAATATTCTTTGGTATTATGCCGTTGGAGATCGTAGTGTTTATCGCAACGAACTGAAATTTTACGATGTTCCTCATATGGAGAATGAATATCCTGATCCTTATCGTTTTAATACGTTTGGAAACCTTCTGGAAAGTAAGGAATTGAAATTGGCAGATGGAGAATTGAAAGGTTCAGGGAATAAATTTAACATTCGTATTCACTCACTTACTAAAAAAGCAGAGGCGCCAAATGACTGGATTTCTTCAATCGAGAAACAAGCTGAGAATGTAGTTGATACGAAAATAGATTGGAAACAGCATCTTGATTGGTGGTCAGAGTTTTGGAGCCGAAGTTGGATAACTGTAACAGACAATTCGTTGCCTGTTGAACAGCAGAATAAAATTAATAACGACGGTTATTTGGCAAAGCGAAAAAGCATTGATGATGGTGCTTTAGTAGCCCAGAATTATAATGTATTTCGCTACCTGATGGCTTGCCAGAGTCGTGGAAAAATCCAAACGAAGTTTAATGGAGGATTGTTTACTCAGAATTTGCGTTCTGAAAAGAAACCAAGGTTAGTGGCAACGCAACAGGAAGATGGTTTATGGATTAGCCACGAAGATGATCGTTTGTGGGGAAGACGATTTACCTACCAGAACCAGCGACTATTATATTGGCCACTTTTGATGAGTGGTGACGGAGATTTGATAAAACCATTCTTCGATTACTACTGGAATTTACTTCCTCTTCGAAGGGAAATTACAAAGGCATGGTTTGGTCATGAAGGAACATACTATCGCGAAAACGTTGAACCAACAGGAGGTGAACGCGATTGTGCAAAAACCGGAGCTGATGATGATCCGGAAGTAAAACCATTAAAAACATTGCCTGGGCAGAATGATGGAAATGGATATTACCATAGTTACTACTTTACCAGCGGATTGGAAACGCTTGCTATGATGATTGAACACGCCAAGTATTCAGGTGATACAAAATTTAGGGACGAAATTCTTGTTCCTTTTGGTAGGGAAATTCTTTTGTTTTTTGATAAGCACTATGAAAGGGATGAAAATGGAAAGCTCAGGATAGATCCCGGAATGGTTTTGGAAACCTGGTGGATTGCAGTTAATCCGGCTCCTGATGTTGCAGGATTATTGCACAATCTTGACGAATTGTTGGCTATGGAAGCTGGGACAGAACAAGATATTAAAAATTGGGAACGTTTCCGTTCAGAGATTCCTGATGTTTATCTGCATCAAATTGACAATAGAACAGCTATCGCACCTGCTTTGTCATGGGATGTTAAGCATAACAGTGAAAACGGATTGCTTTACCCCGTTTTTCCGTTTCGCCGATTTGGAGTTGGAATGGGAACAAAAGATATTGTTGAATGGACGATGCAAAACCGGACGAATAAAGATGCTTTCGGTCATAAATGTTGGACTCAGGATCAGATTCACTGGGCTTATGCCGGAAATGCAAAAGAAGCGCAGGAGGGATTGATTCATCGTTTTCATCATGCATCGCCTCAATGTCGTTTCCCTTTGTATGGAAGTGAGGGTCCGGATTCTTGTCCTGATTTTGACCATTTTGGTTCAGGGAGCACAGCCTTGCAAAGGATGTTAGTACAAGAGGCTAATGGGAAAATAATACTATTGCCAGCATGGCCAGCCAATTGGGATACAAATTTCAAGTTGCATCTGGCTAATCAAACAACAATTAGCGGTATGGTTAAAAATGGGGAATTGATAAATTGGTCTATTCAACCTGAATCCCGGAAAAAGGATGTTGTGGTATATACCGCACAGAAGGATTAATCAAGAGCAATAGATGAGAAAGTGGCATCAGATCATTGTCCGGTTTTGAGTGTTTTAGAGCTTCTTCCAAACTAGTTTGTCAATGTGGAGTATTTAAATCCATCTAAGACTTTTTTTTTCATTAATTGATTTTTGTCTAATATTGTAGACCAATGTCAGATTTTGATCATATATTCAAAAAATATCATCATTCCCTCATGCTTTACAGTTTAAAGTTTGTTGAAAGCGAGAGTGAGGCCTTAGATATTGTTCAGGAAGTTTTTACAATGATTTGGGAGAATGGTAAATACAAACTGGAAGAGAACCATCTTAAATCATACCTTTTCAATGCAGTTCGAAACAGTTGCCTGAATTACATTAAGCATCTGAATGTTGTAAGAACTCACATCAAGTCGGAAAATTATAAAATCAATGAATTGGAACTTAACCATTATAAGAGTGGAGAAAAATCATTGATTGAAGAAGAAGACCTACAAAAGATTTACAAGGTAATTGATTCTTTATCAGAAAACTATAAGGAAGTCATACAGCTTAGTCGTTTTGATGGTCTAAAGAATTCTGTAATTGCTGAGAAATTAGAGATACCAGTTAGGACAGTGGAGACTCGTTTATTTAGGGCGCTTTCAAAATTAAGAGAGAAACTCACTCAAAAAGAAATTCTTATTCTTTTGAATTATAGTGTTTTTGATCTTGTAAAGTAAATTTTCGGAAAATAGTTTCATTTCGTTGACGTATTTCATTTGCTGAAGTTGTATTAGTTACATCAATCAGGGAAAAAGATTCCATTAATCTGTTTCCCAAATTAATTTTGACAGATGAATACAACAGAAGATGAAAAGAGATTGATTGCGAGATTCCTCAATGGGGATTGTCTTCCCAATGAAAATCTCAAATTGCAAAATTGGCTGGAAGCATCGGAGGAAAACCAACAGATATTTTATCGAATAAAAGATGCCTGGGATGCAAGTCTTAAGAAAAAGAATCAGGCTGATCAGCAACTATTGCACTTTTACAAATCACGTGCAAATCACAATAATAAAAACTCAAAACAGATACATCTTTGGAAGTGGTCAACAGCAGTAGCAGCAGTGCTATTAATCGGATTATTTATAACTACGATGATCGATAGTAGAGATACTTCTGGAGGTATGGTTACCTATAGCGTTCCGCTTGGTTCTCAATCGGAGCTAGTTCTGGCTGATGGAAGCCATGTCTTTCTAAACTCAGGAAGTGAAATTTCTTATCCATCCATTTTTAATAAAGATATTCGGGAAGTGGCCTTAAGTGGGGAAGCCTACTTTGAGGTTCAGTCTGATAAGAACCATCCTTTTATTGTCAAAACCTCCGAGTTTGATGTTCAGGTAACCGGGACTAAGTTTAATGTATGTACTTATGACGATAACGATTATACAACCGTAACGCTTCTTGAAGGTAAGGTTGGCTTGCAGGTTCCTGGAAGGAAAAATGAAGTTGTCTTGAAGCCTGGGCAAAAACTAAATATGAACCGATCGGATCGTAAATTAAGTTTATCAATGCCTGATCTGGGTTCAGAAATAGCATGGAAAGAGGGTGAGTTTTCATTCAACGAAGTATTGTTCCCTGAGTTAATCAAACGATTAGAGAGATGGTATGATGTGAAATTGAATTATAGTTCTTTGGAATTAGATTCTATGATCTACAATGGACGTTTTAAAAATCAGGAAACTATTTGGCAGGTGCTGGATGCTCTGCAACTAACATCGCCAATTGACTACAGGAAAAAAGGACTTAGAGAGTTTGAAATAATTTATATGCCTATGTAAAAATAAAAAGGCGGTTTGTCCTGCTCGACAACCCGCCTTCTACCAATAATTAATAATCATTGTTTTAACAATTCAAATTTATGAAAAAAAAACGAATCAGAGGAAGTGGTTTGCCTTTTGGTAATCTTCCTAAAATTTATCGAATTATGCGATTAATTTGTCTTTTAATGTTCGTAGCACTTATTCAAGTCTCTGCTTCAAGTTTTTCTCAGAACTCGAAACTGAATTTGTATGGTCGAAATCTAACGATTGAGCAAGTTTTTGATGACATTGAAAATCAATCAGGTTTTTCTTTTATCTACAACCTGAAACAGGTTGATCTAAGTAAAAAAGTTTCTGTTGATTTCAAGAATAAGTCAGTAGGAACCATTCTGGAATCAATTCTTGAGGGAACAGGGGTTTCATATACGATCAAGGATAAGTTGATTGTTATTCATAGTGATGGTAAAAATGGAAATTCTGTGATACAACTGAAGGAAGAACCAGTGTCAGGTAAGGTCATTGATTCTTCCGGCCAGCCTCTTCCCGGAGTATCTATTATAGTGAAAGGTACTACAACAGGTACAATTACTGATTTTGATGGAAACTATTCACTTAATAATGTAGTTGATGATGCGACTCTTGTATTTTCTTTTGTTGGAATGCTCACTCAAGAAATTGTTACCGCTGGACAGAACGTTATTAATATAGTATTAAGTGAAGATGCGATTGGTGTAGATGAAGTGATTGTTATTGGGTATACAGCCAGAAAAAAATCAACTTTAACTGGCGCTATTTCTACCGTAGATATGGCAGATTTAGAAAAAACAAGAATCCCAAACATCGCACAAGCTCTGCAAGGACAAATTGCAGGGGTACAAGTTACTTCCAGCTCCGGAGCACCTGGAGAGGCTATTCAAATTCGTATCAGAGGAGAAGGAACTATTGGGAATAACAACCCTTTATATATAGTGGATGGGATTCCATCACGTGATATTACGTTCTTAAATCAAGCAGACGTTAAATCAATGACGGTCTTGAAAGATGCGGCATCAGCGGCTATTTATGGGTCAAGAGCATCTGGAGGTGTCGTATTAATTACTACCAAAAGTGGGCAAAAAGGAAAATTAAGTTTTGATGTGAATTACTATAGAGGAATTCAAAATGCAGCTAACCTTCCGAATATGCTAAATGCAGAACAGTATATGAATACAACAGAGAAAGCCTGGAATAATTCAGGTAGAACCGGTACAAATCCATATACAACAGATAAAGGCAGATCCGATTTTGCAGATACTGATTGGCTTGGTGAATTATTTGAACCGGGTAAGTCTCAAAATTTACAATTCACAGCTAGTGGCGGTAGTGAAAAATTACAATTCTTAATGTCACTTGGTTATTATGGTGAAGATGGAATTGTTGTATACGATAATGATAAATACCAAAGAATAACCTACAGAACCAATATAAATGTTGATATAACGGATCGAATTAAACTAGGAACCAATTTGCAACTTTCCTATTCAACACAAGATAAAATAGCTGCAATAGGTGAAAGCCTAATTCGGTTTGCACTATTAAGAGCTCCTGTTATTCCTGTATTCAAAGATGCAAATGATCCCACTTATTCAGAGAGAGACCCATTTACAGATATGCCATTTTTCACACCTACAGGTTATGATCAGGGATTGCAAAGAACAATGTATGAAATGGTTGGGAATCCAATTGCACAAGCTTATTTTACAGATGACCAGCGGAAAGTCTATAAAACATTTGGGAATGTTTATGGTGAATATGCATTTTTGAAAAACAAGGAACTTAAATTCAGAACCAATCTGGGTGTAGATTTAAGCTTTTTCCATAACAAAGCATTTAATGAAAATTTTGGTGATGACGATGGCGGTGGAAATGAAATAGACAAAGGTTTGGGTAGGCGCAACAGACCGAATAACTTGAGTGAAGAAAGAGGAGAGGCACGTACCATTACATTTAACAATACTTTGAACTACACAAAAACTTTCAATGATAAACATGATTTGAATGTAATGATCGGTACTGAGTATATTGAGAACTATACTTCTTCAATTGGTGCCAGCAGGGCTCGTTTCCCATATACAGATGATGGTTACAGATACTTAGACTACGGAGGTTCAGATATTAATTTGTGGAATAGTGGAAGTGCTTCAGAATGGTCTTTGTTTTCATTGTTTAGTTCCGTCTCCTATGTGTATGACTACAAATACATGGTAACCGCAAATTTCCGGGCAGATGCTTCTTCAAGATTTTCCGAAAATAACCGCTGGGGATATTTCCCATCTGTTTCTGCAGGTTGGAAAATTAACCAGGAAGATTTTTTAAATGATGTTGATTGGTTATCGAACTTGAAATTAAGAGCAAGTTGGGGGCAACTGGGAAATCAGGAGATTGATGATTATGCCTACTTAACTTTGGTTAGCCAGGTAGATGGTATTGTTAAAGTAAACCGTTTTGGAAATCCTGATTTGAAATGGGAAAGTTCTACCCAGTCAAATATTGGTATTGATCTTGGTATGTTCAATAATAAACTTGCATTTACTGCTGAATATTTTGAGAAGAATACAACAGATATCTTATTGCCAATTGGTTTGCCATCTGTTGTTGGAGATGTGTCGCCTACTATTTTAAACGCAGGTGAAGTAAGTAATAAGGGATATGAATTCACTGTTAATTATAGAAATTCAGAACATGAATTTAAATATAGCATAAACGCAAATTTAGCCACCCTTACGAACAATGTTGAAAAATTACATTCGAATTTACCGAATATCACATCTGATATTACACGGACTGAAGTGGGGAATGTACTAAATGCCTATTATGGTTATCGAATGGTTGGTATTTATCAGAACCAGACTGAAATTGATAGTCATTTAAGTGGAACTCCAAATTCAACTACAAAACCTGGAGACATTAAGTTTAAAGATGTAAATGGCGATGGTGTAATTAGCCCTGATAACGATCGTGAATTTATTGGAAGCCCAATTCCTGATTTAACGTTTGGGATAGCTTTATCAGGATCTTTTAAAAGATTTGACCTTTCAATGCTCTTTCAAGGTGTTTCCGGAGTTGACAGGTACAATGACGGTAAAAAGATTGTCGATTTTGATACCCGTCCATTTAACTATACCACACGAGTTTTAGATGCCTGGGATGGTGAAGGTAGCAGCAATACAATACCAAGAGTAGCATTTGAAGATAATGGCAGTAGCAAGAATTCCAGCATTTTTGTTGAGGATGCTTCCTATTTCCGTCTTAAAAATATTGAGCTGGGTTATACATTGAAATCCGTACCCGGAGTTCATTCTGTACGTTTATATGTATCTGGGCAGAATATATTTACAAGCACCTCGTACACTGGCTTAGATCCGGAATCTACTGATTTGATGGATAAAGGAACCTATCCTCTATCGAAATCGATTTTGTTTGGTATAAATGTTAAGTTTTAGAATATAAAAGCACTCATAATGAAAAAAATACATAACAGCATATTCATAATTTTCTTTCTGGCAGCTTTATTCGGCTGCACAGATGAATTAGAAAAGGATCCAATTGGACTTCTAACCATTGATCAGGTAGACTCCAACCCTACAACCATTACTATTGAGTCTTCAGTTCGCTCGTCATATCAACCTCTAAAAAATACCCTAAATGGTATAATCTCTGGATGGCGATGGGATTTAGGAACGATATTTAGAAATGATATTGTTCTGCAAGACATTGCTTCCAATGATATGAATAAAAAATGGAATCCTGATGGAGACCAACCATGGATGGATAAAATTGCAGATTTTAGTTTTACACCGGAAAATGCCGCATTTAATGGAATCTGGGTGTATGATTACGAAGGGATTAGTCGGGTAAATCTGGCCATAAGCTTTCTAACTGATACTGAATTAATTCAGAGTACAGGTTTAGATGCAAGCCGTAAAGATCAATTGTTGGCAGAAGCTTATTTTTTAAGAGCATATTACTATTTTGACCTTGTCAATAACTTTGGTGATGTTCCATTGGTACTTAAGTCACCAGATTCATTTGACGAGGCTTTGTCTGTTTCAGTTAGAGCAACTGCTGATGAGATTAGAACACAAATCAATTCTGATCTATCTTCAGCGAAGGCAATTGCTCCAAATGTCAAATTTTCTGATGATTCAGAGCCCTGGAGAGTTTCAAAGGGGGCGATTATAGCCTTACAGGCCAAGGTGGCTTTATTCAAAGAAGATTGGTCAGCTGTACTTAGCTTAGTTTCTGAACTTGACGGACTTGGCTTTTATAGTCTTAATGCTAACTATTTTGATAGTTTTGATGTCAATATGAAATTCGCAGACGATGAAGTGATTTTTGCTTATGATCACCGTCAGAATGAAACTCCTAATAATGATAATGGACTTCGTTATGTTATTGGATGGGGCTTCTTTTCGCCAACTACTGATTTTATCAACGCATTTGAGCCCAATGATCCCAGATTGTTGTATACCGTTGATATTGAAGCTAAACGAGCGTCAAAAATAATTGGATCAACATCTGAGTTGGTTAATTATGGAAATAAAGTATATATCCGTTATGCTGATGTATTACTTTGGAAAGCTGAAGCACTTATAGAATCTGGTGACTTAACTGGAGCTGTTGCTATAATAAACCAAATAAGAGAGCGAGCGAGGACTGGCGGTACAGCTGATGGTTCAGAGATTCCTGCAGGTACTCTGGCGGATCGGGAAAACTCTTTAGATAAATCGGAGGTAAAAGCTTGGTTAATGTCTGAAAGAAGAGTTGAATTAGGTTTTGAATCTCAAAGATTTAATGACTTAAAAAGATGGGGGACTGCTAAATCGGTACTTACTGGACTTGGTCGGAATTACCAGGATCATAATGCTCTTTATCCAATTCCTCAGCGCGATATTGATAAATCTGGTGGGAATATAACGCAGAATTCCGGATATTAATCAGTCGAATATAAATATCAATCATTATTTTTAAGATATGGTTTTCTGTAACTATTCAGAAAACCATATCTCGAAAGCACAAAAAACATAAAGGATGAAAATTAGAAACATCTTCATTTTAATTGCATGTATCGTGTTGCTAACACAATGTAACACAACAAAACAAGCTAGCTCGCCTGAGTTTCTTATCCCTTTTACTAAGAACTTAGAAATTAATCCTTGTTTAAACCCTTCAGTAGATCTCAAATTCTATTGCCCGGTACGTCAGTCCGAAGTTAACTGGGAAGAAAAGGATGTTTTCAATCCCGCAAGTGTGGTAAAAGGTGATACCGTTTTCTTGCTTTACCGAGCGGAAGATATCGTTGGGAAATATCATGGAACGTCGCGAATCGGATTGGCATATAGTCTGGATGGTTATCATTTTCAAAAAGAAAAGAAACCGGTTTTATATCCCGACAATGACGAGTTTAAAAAGTATGAGTGGGAAGGAGGGTGCGAAGACCCTCGCTTAGTTGAAGATGAAAGTGGAACCTATTATATGACTTATACAGCTTATGATGGAGATAAAGCGCGCCTTTTTGTTGCCACATCAGCAGATTTGAGGCATTGGACAAAACATGGGTCTGTATTTAAAAAGGCCGGTAATGAGTTTGTTGCCATGTGGTCAAAAGCTGGATCTATCGTTAGTCGTCAGGAAAATGGGCGCATGATTGCTACAAAGATTAATGGTAAATATTGGATGTATTGGGGAGAATCAAATATCTATATGGCTACATCTGATAATTTAATTGATTGGACTCCAATTCTGGAAACTGATCCTCAAAAAATGCAACTGGATACCATGCGGAAATATACAGTAGCTTTTAAAAGTTTATTCTCAACTCGTAAAGGTAAATTTGATAGTGAGTTGGTTGAGCCTGGTCCTCCAGCGTTATTAACGGAGAAAGGAATTCTATTCATCTACAATAGTAAAAATAGTCCAGCCTTTGGAGATAAAAACCTGGCTTCAGGAACATATGCTGCCGGACAAATTATTCTGGATAAAAATGATCCTCAGAAAGTTTTGCATCGTACAGATCAATGGTTTATTACACCTGACCAACCTTTTGAAATAACCGGACAGGTCAACAATGTTTGTTTTGTAGAAGGATTAGCCTTTTTCAAAAATAAGTGGTTGTTGTATTACGGAACTGCCGACTCTAAAATTGCTGTTGCAGAGTCTGATAAAATTCTAGATTAACCTTTTTCTAGGAGTGAATGATAATCCTCTTGTGTCTTGGTTCAAACTTGAATTGGGGTATAAGAGGATTATGTAATTTATCAGATATTTCTGTCTGTTCTAAATGACTGAACACATATTGTCAATTAATCCTACCATTTATTGCCAATTCCTAGCTTTTTGGTATCATCTACTTATTTTTTATAGTTTTGTCAAGGTAAGTGGGACGGATGGAAAATGACAATGAAAAACTAATTACTGCCTTAAGCAATAAGGATATAAAGGCTTTTGAAGAGTTCTTCTTCAAATATCATGGTCGATTAGTAATGTTTGCCAATAAGTTTACAGGGGATATACAGGTTGCGAAGGATATTGTGCAGGATGCATTTTTAATCTTTTGGGATAAGGCAGGTGAACTTACAATTGCTTCTTCTCCTAAAGCTTATCTTTTTCAGGCGGTTCGTAATAGCTGTTTAAATTACCAGAGACATTTAGGAGTACGCAATACAGCAATGGATGAGATCGGGCACTCCATTTCAAATATCGAGAAACAAGCTTATTCTAATTACAATGATCCATATTTTAGTTTGCTGGAATTGGAAATGGAGCAAAGAATAGCTGATGTTGTGAATTCCATGCCTGATAAATGCCAGCAGGTTTTTAAGTTAAGCCGACAACAGCATTTAAAAAATAAGGAGATTGCCGAGAAACTAAATATCTCTGTGAAAATGGTTGAAAAGCATATCTCAAAAGCCCTGCATATTTTACGTCACGAATTGGCCGACTATCTGGCCGCTATTTTTATCTTTTTTCTCAGTAATCTGTAAAAACTTCAATCTTAAGGTAGGGGTGACTGATCGTTAAGTGTCATAGCCTACAAAAGAAGTTGACATGGATACTGAAAAATCAATCAAATCATTTATTATATCTTATCTCGATGGTGATATAGAACCGTTGGAACAAGAGAAGCTTTTGATCTGGATATCAGAGTCTGATGAGAATAGCCGGTATTTTACTCAGATAAAAGATTTATGGGAAGCCTCACTTTCAAACATCTCTGAGATTGTTGGTACTGAAGAAGAATGGGGGAAATTAAGACATCGGATAGTACCAAAATCAAAAACCAAAACAGTTCGTTTTGCATTGAATAGTTGGCCACGAATTGCTGCAGTTTTGATTATTGGAGTACTTCTTGGGAGCTTGATTGTTTCTCAGCTTTCCAATCAAGAACCAGTTTATTTTACTTCCATAGCACCTTTAGGTTCTATTTCTCAAACCATATTACCCGACGGCTCAATAGTTTATCTTAATGCTGGTTCTGAAATCAGATATACCTTGAACTCGATAAAGAATCGTGAAGTAGAACTATCTGGAGAAGCTTGGTTTAGTGTTGAAAAGGATGAAGATGCCCCATTTGTAGTACATACCAACTCCTATGATGTTGAAGTATTGGGAACCCAATTTAATGTCAAAGCATATAAGGAAGAGCAATTGGTAACAACAACACTTGAGGAAGGCTCAGTTTTAATACGAACATCTGAAAATATAAAGCTGAAGGAAAATATTTATCTCAAGCCAGGGGAACAATTAACTTATGATAGAACCATCAATAAACTTCAAAAAAAGGAAGTTGAAACAAGACTATATACTTCGTGGCGAGAAAATAAACTCATATTCCTTGATATGAATTTTAATGAGTTGATTGAATTATTGCAACGTAAGTATGGTGTTGAAATTATTATAAGCGATACTGAGATTCAAAATTATCATTATACAGGAACAATTAAAGACGAGACTATTCTTGAAGTCTTAAATGTTATCCAGTACACATATCCAATTCAATATAAGATTAATGGACAAAAAGTAATCATCTCAAAAAAATAGGAGAGTATATATGAAGTAAGAATTAATTCCTATTAATCTAAAAAGCCGGATGATGTGGCGACATCAATCCGGCCAATGAGATTAATTATCAATGGTGTCAACAACTCCATTATTTAATAATTAAAAACAATCAAATTTATGAAAAAAATTAGAAATGGGTGCTTCCTAAATAATGGGAGGTATCGAAAATTATTTTTAACTATGAGGTTATCCTTAATATTACTGTTTACCTGCTTGATGCAGGTGTCGGCTTCAGTTTATTCACAATCGGCAAAGTTTACTTTTGAAGTAAATAATAAAACGGTCGTTGATGTTCTTAATTTAATTGAACAGCAGAGTGAATACCGTTTTTTCTATCAGAATGAGCAAATCGATATAAATCGCAAAGTTGCTCTAAGTGTAGAAGATAGAACTGTTGAAGAAATATTAACTGAATTGTTTGAAAACAAAGATGTTACCTTTAAAATACAAGATAAGTTAATTGTTCTTAAAAGTAAAACGGAGGATATATTATTCGGGAATCAACCACTTGAAAAAGTCAGTGGTAATGTGACTGACTCTTCTGGGCAACCCCTTCCTGGAGTTGCCATTGTAATAAAAGGCACAACAACCGGAACCATCACTGATTTTGATGGAAATTTTACATTAGCCAATGTATCCAGGGATGCAACTCTTATTTTTTCATTTGTCGGAATGAAAACTCAGGAAATAGTTGTTAGTGGCCAATCAAAGATCAATGTAACTCTTGAAGATGATGCCATTGGAATTGAAGAAGTGGTGGCTATTGGTTATGGTGTACGTAAAAAAGAGAACCTTACCGGAGCAGTGCAGTCAGCCTCTGCTGAAGATATACAGGATAGACCAGTGATATCAGCAGCATCAAGTCTGCAGGGTGTAATTCCAAATTTAAATATTTCATTCTCCAACGGAAAGGCAAATTCCACACCTACATTTAATATTCGAGGCGTAACAACCTTGTCAAATAAGGACTCTAATGGTAATATTATCGATGTGGAGCCTTTAATTGTAATTGATGGAGTTCCGGCTACCGTAACTGAGTTTACACAGATTAATCCGGCAGATATTGAGAGTGTCTCTAGTCTGATGGATGCATCTTCAGCAGCAATTTATGGTGCACGTGCTGCCTATGGAGTCATCCTGATTACCACTAAAAGTGCGGGGAAAGAGGGAATACAGGTTCAATACAGTTCAAACTTGTCTTTAAAGCGCCCAACGGTTACTCCTGATTTTATCATGGATCAAAACACGGTAATGAGAGCTCGTGTAACGGCAACCGGAGGCTGGTATAGCTTAAAAGATATTTATGGTATTAACGACTGGGATTTTCTAGACAGAGTAACGAACGGTGAAGAAGAGCAGATTTTACTGAATCCTGAAGATCCAACCCAATGGCTTACTGCTGGACGTACAGACTGGTATGATGAAGCCATGAAAAACTTTAGTGTTACCCAAAATCACAACGTGTCTATTACTGGCAAAAACGGTCATACCAGTTATTATTTCTCTGGAGGCTATTCCCGTCAGGATGGTATCTTCAAATATGGGAATGACATATTTGACAAGTACAACATGCGTGGGAAAATTAATTTCGATGTTACTGATTGGTTGACTATCTCCAATAATACTTCGTACAATTATGATGTATATGACGAACCCTCTCAGGATTTTAATTTTTCAGGTTTGTATAACACCCCAACATTAAACGTAATCACCAATCCTGACGGATCATGGTCAAGTTCAGGTGCAAGTTTGTTTGGTGCTGCTGCTGATGGCGGGCGTTCGGTTACCCGAAATTCAAGATACTGGATCTCATTCACAGCAAAGGCTGACATCATAAAAGACATGCTGACAGTAACGGCGAAGGCTTCTTTTATGCGATCATCCAAATCACGCAAAGCACATTGGCTACCGATCGAGTATAAGACAGGACCTGAAGAAATCCGTACGCATCATCCTGTGAAGGATGCGCAACGTGAGGCAAGCACATCAAGGCAAAATGTAATAGATCTTTATGCGGACTTTGATAAAACCTTCAATCAGCACCATTTTCATGTTCTTGTTGGTTACAACCAGGAATATCGTTATGATGATTGGTTCAAGGCCTATAGAAAAGATCTGATTAGTGCAAGTGTTCCAAGTATTAACAATGCAACCGGCGATAAGGAATTAGATGAATGGATTTCAGATTGGGCGATAAGAAGTGGATTCTTTAGGGTAAACTATGATTTTGCTGGGAAATATTTGTTTGAAGTAAATGGCCGTTATGACGGAACTTCCAGATTCTCAAAAACTGATCGCTTCGTATTTGTGCCTTCAGCTTCAATTGGATGGAACCTGCATAAAGAAGATTTCTTCCAACCACTTAGTGACCTGGTAACAGCGTTTAAACCTCGCATCTCATACGGTAGGTTGGGTAATCAAAATGTAAGTGCTTACCACTATATCGCTAAAATGAGTGATGGTAAAACATATTCTATTCTTGATGGTGGAGAATACGATCAACAACTTACCCTGTATGCTCCAGGATTGGTATCAGGTGCGCTGACATGGGAAAAGGTTGAAACTAAAAATATTGGAGTTGATTTTGGATTATTGAAGAATAAACTATCAGGTACTTTCGATTATTATCAACGTGCAACCCTTGATATGCTTACTCCTGGCAAACAACTGCCATCTGTATTAGGAACCAGTGAACCCGATGAAAATGCAGCAGATCTTCTTACTAAAGGTTGGGAATTGACCTTGGGATGGAAGGATAATTTTGATCTGGGATCCGACAGGTTTAATTATAGCCTTCGATTTTCATTAGCTGATAGTCGAGCATGGATTACAAAATTCGACAATCCTGAAGGACGATTAACTGACTACTATGTTGGATATGAAATCGGCACAATTTGGGGATATGAGGTGAATGGCCTGTTCCAAACTGAAGAAGAAATTGCCAATCATGCCAACCAAAGTTCTTTCTGGACCTATCCGGGAAAAGTAACTCCTGGCCCTGGTGACATCAAATTCGAAGATTTAAATGGAGATGGTGAAATTCGCGGTGGACAAACAATCAATGATCTTAAAGATCTGAAAAAAATTGGAAACACCAGCTCAAGGTATCACACCAGTATACGTCTAAATGCTGATTGGAAAGGATTTGATCTTTCCGCATTTTTTCAAGGTGTACTCAAGAAAGACTGGTATCCTGGAGGATACTATTTCTGGGGCTTAAATGCAGGGCCATGGACCAATCTTCAAACCTGGCAGCATGAGAATTCGTGGACACCCGATAACACAGATGCTTACATGCCACGCATAAAAGGCTATGCAGCTACCACATGGAGTGGTGCTGAGATGTTACGTAAAAACACACGCTATTTGCAAAACAATGCATACCTCAGACTTAAAAATGTAACTCTTGGTTACACGCTACCCAAGCACTTGGTACGCAGGATGAAACTAGACCATATTAGATTTTTTGTTGCAGGTGAGAACCTGGTAACATGGACAGGTATAAAGAATCCAACAATCGATCCGGAGGCAAGTAATGGAGCATATCCAATGCAACAAATGTTTTCCTGCGGACTAAATGTTAAATTCTAAAAAAATGATTACAATGAGAAAAATAGGCATACTAATACTGGTTACAATGCTATTCGCATGTAACGATGATTATTTGGAACGCTTCCCCCAATCAGACATTACCGAACAGAATTTCTTCAGTAATATTGATGATCTGAAAACATATAGCTACCAGTTTTACGACTACATTAATCCTACTTTTTGGGATAGGCCTTCAGATAACACTACAGTAGAAAAAGGTAGTATAAAAGGCTTAATGCTAGGAACCGTGAATTCAGATAACATTGGCGGATGGGAATGGGAAGATTTGCGTTCGATAAATTACTTTCTTGGAAACTATAAAAAAGCAGAAGGTGATTTAGTCGAGATTAACAAGTATGGAGCAATGGGACATTTCGCCAGAGCACGATTTTACATTGGTAAAGTAAAAACCTACAGTGATGTTCCCTGGTATTCGCAGATATTATCTACAACAGATGAAGATCAACTGTATAAAGCTCGTGATACACGCGAAATGGTTGTTGATTCAATTATTTCTGATTTGGAATTTGCTACTCAGAATTTAACCACTGAATCAAGCAAGGTGATGATCTCAAAATGGGTTGCATATGCCCAGTTAGCACGTTTCTGTCTCTACGAAGGTACCTATCGTAAATATCATGCGGGCGAATCAGATTTACATGTAACTAAAGCTCCTTCCTACTTTTTAGAAAAGGCTACAGCTGCTGCAAATTCAATTATCTCTGATGGTGGATTCAGCATTAGTACAGCCGGTGGAATGTATGAATCATATGGAAACTTGTTTAACGGAGGAACTCCCTTGGCAAGTAATTCTGAAATTATCATGTTTAAAGAGTATGAGGATGATAAGTATGAACATGGAGCAGAATTGGTACTTGATTTTGAGAATGGAATAAGCAGAAGTATGGCAGATAGTTATTTGGGTGTTGATGGGGCTTTCATTCCTAAAATCGTTACTGATATAACGGAATTAGGTGATATTTTCACCAACCGTGATCCACGTATGATGCAATCGATTATGACTCCTGGTTATACCCTTCCTGGTCGTAATCAGCCATACAAGCTATCCATGGGTAAAACTGGCGGTTATGGCCAAATTAAATTTATGCCTAAGGAAGAAAGTACACATTGGGATGGATACCAGACTGTACATACCGATCTTCCACTTTATCGTTATGCTGAGGTATTGTTAATCTATGCAGAAGCTAAAGCCGAACTAGGAACATTGTCACAAGCTGATCTGGATAAAACAATTAATGTAATAAGAGACCGTGTTGGTGTAGGACATTTAAGTATGAATCCTCCGGTTGATCCAGTGATTGATTCTCAAAATCCGGGTATTACATCTACTCAAAAAGCAGAACTATTGGAAATTAGAAGGGAACGTCGTGTTGAGCTATTTGCTGAAGGTTTCAGATATACAGATATGATGCGTTGGAAACTGGGCAAAGATTTTGAGAAACCACAACAAGGTATCTATATTCCTCCAACTGGATTGCTTGATATTACGGGAGATGGAGTTGCTGATTTCTTTATTAGTGATGATGGAGCCAATGCTCCGGCAGAGATGCCAGCAGGTATTACAACATTGTTAAGCAATAGTGATTCTCCAATCTATTTAGAGAATGGAAAATCCGGGCATATCATGTTCAAAATAGAACAGAGCGGTTTGGGTACTTTTGTTGAGCCTCAGTATTACTATCGTCCGGTTCCGTCATCTGAAATAATTTTAAATTCAAATCTGTCACAAATATTTGGCTGGAATTAATCACTTAAATCTTTTAAAATGAAAAAAATAGCATATATAAATCTCATTATACTGTTTCTGTTTACCGGCTGTATGACCCCGGTAGATGTAGAAGTAGATTTGATTCCGGATACAACTGATATTACTTCAATTTCTGTTGGATTGATGGGTGAAAACGGAATTTTCCAACCACTTACTGATACATTTAAAGAGATTGATAAAACGAATAAATCAATTACTGTTCATCTTAAAACCTTTATGAGTATGGAAAGTATTTGGGTAAGTACTCGACTGGAATCGGGATGTTCGATTTCTTCTGTTGATGGAGCTCCATCATTTGGAACATATGGAGACTACACTGTTCCTAGAAAGTATAGGGTTACATCATCAACAGGAACTTCAAGTGAGTGGACCGTTACAATTATGCCGGATCCCAACCTCCCGGATATTAGTTGTTTGGCTGGTTTGTGGACTGGTGACGGCTTAGTTGGAAAAGACGTGCCATATCCTTCATATAGTCCCGCTACTACAACAGGTGAGAAAATAGATGGAGATTGCAATAAAATTAAGATCACTTATGATTTTTGGCAAGATGGTAATGGAACCGTTGTGCTGGAACTGGAATTGGGTGAATTTGATGAATCAACATTTAAGGGAAGTGTGACACTTTTAAAATCGGTAAGTTTTTCTTCATATGGCTATGATATGACATACGAAGCCGGACCTGCTGGAACATATAATCTTAATACACTAGAACTTAATTTTGATGCTGCATTCTCAGGCTATGGAAGTAGTGGCAGTTATCCAATGACTTTCTACAAAGAATAAATAGTGCAAAATCTTTAATGAGGTTGTCTCAATGCTAATATGGATAAAATATTAATCCAGATAATCAGGCATTTGAGACAACCTTTTTAATTCATCTATATTATGCGTTGCATGAATTAAGTTTTGGAGCACTTGTTAAATCTTGACATCTTTAAGCAAGAAATAAAAATGACCATATGATGGAGAATGTATTTAGGAATTCTTGTCTTATACTTATAATCGCACTGGTAAGCTTATCCTGTTCTGAAAAAAAGAAGGATGTTGAAATCGAAGATTCCTGGTATTCTTATATGCACGACCAGAACAATAGTGGGATATCTAAAGAAAGCTTATCATTTCCGCTAAAATTAAGCTGGGAAAGAAAATTATTACATGCTCCAGAACCTGCATGGCCTGCACCTGCAAAGCAAGATTATTTCAATCAAAAAGGGAAACTGGAACCTCTGGTTACTTACGACCGGACTTTTCATCCAATAGTTGTAAATGGCAAATTATTTATATCATCATCCGCCAATAACAGCATTACTTGTTTCGATTCAGATACAGGCAAAAAGATTTGGCAATTTTATACCGATGGTCCAAACAGGAATGCACCGCTTTGGAAAAATGGCAATTTATATTTCGGGTCTGATGATGGCAATCTATATTGTCTTGATGCCGACAATGGAAAATTACTCTGGGAAAAAAGTTTTGGTAGTACACGAAAACTGATTGGAAATGGCAGACTTATTTCAGCATCACCAATAAGAACTGGAATAGTTGCCAAGGTGGATACCATTTTTCTGGCGTCAGGACTTTTACCTGAAGAACGTGTGTCTATACATGCCTGTGATGCATTATCAGGCAAGCTATTTTGGGAGAAGCAATTAGATGATCTGGCTCCGCAGGGGTATCCTGTTTTGTCTGATAGTCTTTGGTATATTCCAAACAGCCGTGTGCAACCCATGGCATTTAATCTTGATAATGGAGAGCTTAACCTGCAGTTAAAAGGCCTGGGTGGGGATTATATTTGCCTGATTGACGACAAACTGATTCATGGTGTAAACTGGCAAGGAGAAATAAGGGCACGAAATTTTCTGGAGGCTGCAATGACTGGTTATAAGGTTATTGGTGATGAGAATCAACTCTTTATTGCATCAGAATTTGCACTTACAGCGGTAGATGTAAATAATTACAGTAAAGCATTTCTTCGTAAAGAAGTACTGGAGAATGAATTGAAAGACCTTGCTGAAAAGATTAAAGAGAAAAAAGGAAGCCAAATATCAAAGCTTGAAAGCTTGAAGAAGGAGCTTGAGAAAGCTAAGGCATCTGAATTTTTATGGCAGAAGGAAATAACTAAAACTTTTGGCATGATAAAAACATCAGATGTAATAATTGTTGGTCAACAGGATGCCGTGGTTGCATTTGATACAAATACAGGACAACAAAAATGGACAGCTAATATTAATGGAAGAGCCTATGGTTTGGCAATTTGCGGAAAGAAATTGTATGTCAGTACAGACCAGGGACATTTGTATTGTTTTGGAAATAACAAGGCCTCAGATCCTATCATTGAGGAGTTAGATGATGAATATTATACATCATCAAATATAAGAGATGAAGCACAGAAAAGAGCCAGACTCATAAATAAGCATTTACCTCGCGAACGGGGTATGTTACTTGTTTGCAATGCTATGGAAGGAGATCTTATTCACAGCCTCACACAGGTTTGCGATTACCACATTTTAGGAGTTGAAGAAAATGAAAAGCTCGTCTCAAAATCAAGAGAATATCTTGATGCAGCAGGAGTTTACGGTGTTCGTTCAACTATTTTTAACGGGAAGTTGGATGAATTAGAGCTTTCAGATTATCTGGTTAATGTAGTTGTGAT
Source organism: uncultured Sunxiuqinia sp. (assembly GCA_965372405.1). Lineage (GTDB taxonomy): Bacteria > Bacteroidota > Bacteroidia > Bacteroidales > Prolixibacteraceae > Sunxiuqinia. The sequence goes on along the minus strand of CBDVCE010000056.1, from coordinate 2,733 downwards.
TGATGGCAAGCAAAACATTGCAGATATGAACCGGTTGGGTAATGAACTTGCAAGGATAATATCACCATCAGGAGGCTGCTTGCTATTAACACGTGATATTCCTGAAATGGAAATCAAATCAATCTTCAATAAATATTTTGCAGATTATTCATTGTCTAATACCGATGATTTTTGGGTCATAAAACGAAAAGCACTGACAGGAAGTGGTGAGTGGACACACTTATATGCAAACCCGTCTAATACCGTGAGTACTGGTGATACATATGTGTCAGATAAACTAAAACCATTGTGGTTTGGACAACCGGGACCAAGAGCGATGTCTGACCGTCATCACCGGGCACCATCTCCAATGTTTAAAAATGGAGTATTAATTATTCCAAAGGATAATGGAGTAATTGCAGCCGATGCTTATAACGGAACTCTTTTGTGGGAGAAAGATATTGCACATTTTAGGCGTATTAAAATCTCCAGAGATGCTGGGAACCTGGCTTTAAACAATCAGTTTTTGTACGCTGTGGCTGATAACTTTTGCTTTGCTTTTGATATCAATACAGGTGAGGAGAAAGAGATGTTTAGAGTTCCCTTGATAAAAAGAGGGGGTACAGATCCTCATTGGGGATATCTGGCAATCAAAGATGAAATGCTTTTTGGAAGTGGAAGAAAATACTCAGCCATTTTTAATCAGTACAGCAGGCTAGATTGGAGCGAACACAGCCGATTGGTAACCAGTGATTATCTGTTTGGATTAGACCGAAAAACGGGAAAGAAAAAGTGGACCTATAAAGGAGGAGTTATCTTAAATCCAAGTATTTGTCTTGGTGAAGAGAAAATGTTTTTTGTTGAGAGTGTAAATGATAAAGCCTTGAATGATATTGATGGATTGATTCCGTTGAATGTACTAAAGAACGAAATGTACATTGTTGCTTTGAACAGTAAAACAGGTGAATTAATTTGGAAAAAGAAGTTTGATTGCAATCTTCCCGAGCATATTTTATTCGGTAGTTATGCCAATGGTATTCTTTTAATGTCTGGCTCAGAAAATAGAGATGGAGCTTTGTGGTATGGGAACTATGCTTTTGATGCCAGGTCTGGAAAAGAAATTTGGAATCAGGAACGAAAACACAAAGCTTGGACAAATGGCTCGCACGGGGAACAAATTCACCGTGCAATGATCATGGACAATACCGTTTTTACCGAACCATTTGCTTTTGACCTGAAAACTGGCAAGCAAAAAGAAGACTGGACACTGCAGCGTAACGGGCATTCATGTGGTAATATTTCAGGTGCTGATGATGTGATTTTCTTTAGAGGAACCAATCCTTCTGTATGTGTTCCTGGCGAAACAGATCAAGGAACAAAACTGAATAACATCACCCGCCCGGGTTGCTGGATTAATATGGTGCCGGCAGGAGGTTTATTACTGATTCCAGAAGCAAGCTCTGGTTGCTCATGTAATTTTCCATTGCAGATGTCAATTGTTTATCAACCAGTAAACCGATAAATAAAATGGCAATGAAAAGATTTCTTTTGCTAATTGTGATCTTATTGCTTTGTATACAGGCTGAAGCTTGTCGTTTTACAATCAGGGAGATTGCATACAGCAGCCTTTTACTTGAGAAGTATAAACTAGTTCTTCACGCCGATTCGCTTGAACACAAACAGCTGATCAATGACTTTAAAAGTATTGCATTCGCTTATACTCTTGATGCAAATGTGGAATATGAGTTTTTGCAAGATGAAATCAAGTTTCCAAGTATTCGCTTTTTATCAGAGGAAGGACTTGAACTTCATCACGCAAAGGTTGAAAGAAATGACAATATTATTGAGTTTATAACCAGTTGTTTAGTTTCTCCTTTGCGTAAGCAGATCATAGAGGGAATAGGCGACACTTTTGCGATTATATTTTACCTTGAAGGGGAGGGCAACTCTTCTGGAGAACATGAGGCAATGATTAAAGAAGTTACAGAGCAATTTGAACTTGTATCACCTCATCTGGATAAAATTGTGTCGGAAGAAATTAAGTTGATAAAACTTTCTTTGTCGGATAGGACTGATGAGACTATTCTGCTGAATACTTTGGGTGTAGATGAGACTAACAGGCAACCCTTACTTGCTATAATATATGGAAGAGGAAGAATGGCAGGTAATCTGCTGGTGGGAAATGAAATTACTGCCAAACGTATATTTAATAAGCTGGTTCTAATGGGAACTGATTGTGAATGTGGCATAAACCTTAGTCCGTTACTGGAAAGAACTCTACCATTGAATTGGCCGAATAAGCTAAGGCAAGAAATTACAAAGATGTTGGATTTTGATGTAGATAATCCGATAATCATGGCTGAGATGAGCCGGATTCTGGCAAAAGGGGCTGCCAATAATCAAGCTGATCTGGCTTCAATCGATGCTGAAATTTTTGAGATAAAGAAGAAGTCTGAAACACCTGAGGTTAATAAATATAAAACGATAAATTCAAAAGTACTTTCCCATACAATTATTGTTCTGATTATTCTTATTGCTTTGGTTCTCATAGGTGGATTAATAGTTTATTATCTGAAAAGAAGCTAGCTGGCTGAGAACTTAGTGCATCAAAATTCACCCCAATTAGTATGATTCTATTCTTTTAGTTGAAGGAGATATTATGTGCTCCATAATGAAAGAGTAGGTGATGAACAAACAAATTAATTAATAGGTATAGGCGTTTAAGTCGCGACTGTTAAATATGGATTTTTATCA
>CBDVCE010000055.1:0-37877 GCA_965372405.1 uncultured Sunxiuqinia sp. | reverse complement strand
CTCTTTCTGATGCGAATGTTTTTAGGTTAACTCCTCGGGCTGAGTATTGTGGTTCGATGTCGAATCCTCTTTGCTCTTCGGCCTCGTTCATTCCTGTTGGGAACATTCTTATACCTGCTTCGAAGGTACCCATGTCTGTTGCTTCTCCGAATTTATCTGTTGCAGTTCCTTGTACATCAAAGTAGTTGTATAGGCCTTCGGTTCTTGATGGGAAACTTGTTGTTGTATAGACTGTGTCAACATCCAGACCTGAGTTGTCTGTGATAGTACCTGTATGCTCACGAGCTAAGTCAAGAGGGTCTGTTCCGAAGTCTGCTTTTGCGGTGTTTGAAGTCCATCCATCGTATACTGGAGATTCTATGTCTCTGATATGAAGTATTACTTTACTTTCTGGTGATTTTGCTGGGTTCATTCCAACGTCTACTTGTGCTTGATCGGTTACAACTATGTCGTATTCTATATTTGGGTAATCTGATGATTGCCAAGTTGGTTCTGAAATTTTTCTTTCTAGTAATCCTACTCTATCTTGGTAATGTTCTGTGTCGGCTTCTGCTGAAACGTTTCCAATTGCTCCGTCTATGTCAATGTTTGCTGAGTAGTTTACGGTAATTTCGTCTGCATCATTTTCTCTAACGACTCTGGGGTTCATTCTTAATGGGTTTTCTGTGATTAAATAAGAGCTAACTCCCCTATCACGAATACTAGGAACTCCATCATTCAACTCATATTGAATCAATTGAAAATTATCATGTTCCCATCTAGTTCCGTCAGGATATGGAGCATATGCAATACCCTTAACTATAACCGATTTATTGTCATTCATATTCCAATCACCAACAATGACTTCTTGATCATTTTGAGGTTCAAAAGCAAATCGTTGATCAAATTTCAAAGGATCATCTATTACATTTGAATCAACATTACCAACAACAACATAATTAATTGCATGACCACTTGCCTCTATTCCTGCTCCAGAAGGAAGAGCATCTGGATCTGAATATGTGGAAGCATAATAAATTGGTATATTAAATCTACCATTTTTTGCCCCCCTAGAAACAAACTTATCATAATTCTCATAGTTTTCAAAATTATCAACTCCTGTAAAATTAACAAATGTTTGCTTTGCAAAGTGTTCACAATCATAAAAATCATTACCAACATACGTGTTTTCATCAGTTTTATCAATAGCTATCATTTTTTTCAACCAATCTATTTTTTCAGCTCTTCTTCTACTAACTCCCTCTTCATTAGCACCTTTTAGCTTTGAAAGTTCATTCCAATGGCCTGGCAAATAGCTTCTTTCTCCGTTTGAATATTCTTGAATCATTTGAGAGTCGGTTGAATTAACTACTCCATTTCCATCGACATCAGCCATATCATTTTTTACTCCAGAAGAAATTGCCTGAGCATCTGCCATTGTAATGTCTCCATCATTATTAACATCTCCAGAACCGTAATATTCCATTTGCCCCTTACTTGAACCTTGAACTATATTTGGCTGCATATACGAATTAAAAACAGCAATATTTCTTTCATAATCGAAGTCTTGAGAATTTGCTTGGGCGTACATAGCAACACCTGCTGCCAAACTTGCTACTGGTTTAATGTACTTCTTGCCTGTATCAATAACCTTTTCCCCTATTTCTTTGAACTTATCAACTATGTTTTTCATGTTACTACTTAGTAATGATACTAACTTCTTAAAAGGGATAACTTGTATCAATTTCATAATAATAGGGCTAATGGCGATTAACGTAAATAGGAAACCTGATAATGTATTTTACAATTGGAGTGAAAGTTAGGTAATAGTTTGATTTTGAACAAACAGGTGCGGAAGTTTCCAACTTCCTATAATTTGCGGTTAAAAACCGCAGCACCCAATAAAAAAGCTCTAACCTTTTCGTTAGAGCTTTTTAGTATCGTTTAATCTGTAGAGACTTTTATCAATTACAACAATTGCAATCTTGCCCACACTGGTTTATGATCTGCTAAATGTTTTTCCAGTTCAATAATTTCACCTTTTAAAGCTTTCGCTTTTTTAGTGTTATACATGATGTGGTCAATAACACCTTCATTTTTGTCAGGATCAAAAGCATGCCATGTTCTAAGGTTTGCAGTATCAATGCCTAAGTCTTTCCAACTAGCATCAATACCGATATTTACAAACAGCTCATAATACTGACTTGTATAATCCTTTTTAGTAGGCATAAAATTGAAATCACCCAATACAACTGAAATTTCCTTATCCTGTCTTTCTTTTAGATAGTCAACAAAACTTAAAATTTTAGCAGTAGTTTCATCAATATGAGCCTGGTCTCTCCAGCCAAAAGGAAAATGTACAGAGTAGATTGTAATCTCTTTACCCTGAATTTTTGTTTTGGCTTTTGTGACCGTATGAAGAGTATCAGTCATCAAAATCTCTTCATAATCGTAGAGCGGAGTTTTACTGGCAATTGTTTTGTACTTGTCTACATGACCTGCAGTTGAGTATTTGCCAACAACTGCGTAGTTCATTCCAAGTATTTCACCAACTTCTTTTGTCCAGTTTCCACCTGGAGCTTCAGAAAAACATGCGATATCCAGATCATATGCTTTAAGCATTTCTCCAAATTCCTGAATACTCGCCATTTTACCAACTTCTACATTATATGCAGAGATATTAAATGACACTGCATTTTCTACTTCCTTTACTTTTTCTTTTGATTGCTTATTTCCACAAGAAATCAGAAACATGATACAAACAAAGAAGGCTGTAACTTTCAAAGTTTTCATATTCGTTTACTGTTAGATTTATAAAAAAATTATATTAGTTCTCGGAAATCCATTTCGCAATCCAGTCTCCAACTTCTGAAGTTTTATAAGCTGTTCCTTCTGCAATATCTTCTGTCATGAAGTTTTCAGCCATAGAGGCTGCAACAGCATCACGAATCAATTTGCCCTCAGCTTTAAGTTCAAAAGCATATTCAAACATCATAGCAGCCGAAAGGATAGTTGCAATTGGGTTCGCAATGTCTTTTCCAGCAGCTTGAGGGTACGAACCATGAATAGGCTCAAATACTGAAGTGTGAATGCCAATTGAAGCTGATGGTAATAATCCTAATGAACCCGTAATTACACTTGCCTCATCGGTTAGGATATCACCAAACATGTTCTCAGTAACCATAACATCAAAGTTCTTTGGCCATTGAATAATCTGCATAGCAGCATTATCAACAAACATAAACTCGGTGGTTACTTCCGGGTAATTTGGTGCAAGTTCTTGTCCGATTTCTCTCCACAAACGTGAAGTTTCCAAAACGTTAGCTTTATCAACAATGGTTAGCTTTTTATTACGTTTCATGGCAAAATCGTAACCCAACTTAATGATGCGTTCCACTTCCGCACGAGTATAGGTACAGGTGTCGAAAGCTGTGTTGCCATTGTCTTTACGACCTTTCTCACCAAAGTAAATTCCACCTGTTAATTCACGAATAGCGACAAAATTAGCACCTTCAACCAACTCACGACGGAGTGGTGATTTGTGCAACAATGACTCAAAAGTTTCTACCGGGCGAATGTTAGCGTATAAACCTAGTTTTTTGCGCATCAGCAATAAACCTTGTTCTGGGCGCACAGTGGCCTTTGGGTCATTATCAAATTTTGGATCACCAATAGCACCAAACAATACAGCATCAGACTGCATGCAAAGTTCGTGCGTATTATCTGGGTAAGGCGCGCCTACCTGGTCAATTGCTATTGCACCAGTTAATCCATATTCGTATTCTAATTCATGATTAAATTTTTCGCTAATCGCTTTAACGGCCTTCATGGCCTGCTCAACAATCTCTGGTCCAATCCCATCTCCGGGAAGAACAGCTAATTTTAACTTCATCCTTTTTTGATTTTATTTTGTAATATTTTTTACTGCGGACAATAACATGCGCCTGCTGCTAACTAACTTCGAGTTATGACAGCCAACCTTTTTACAAACTCCAACACAGTCTGAATAATTGTGCTCTTTAGTAAGGAAGATGGTCAGCATTTCTGAATCACACACCGAGCAGTCTGAATAAACTTTCAGCGGCTCTTTGCATTCAGGACAATACATGCTTAAAATATCTCCTTTATCAATTTGAATATCGAAAGTAACCCTTGCGTGTTCACCATACACCGGACTCAATGCCAACAATCCCTTACCACCTCGTTCATTCTCAATTAGCACCTTAATAGCGGTGTGTTCATTGATCTGAATATGCTCGTCAAATAGTGAATGTCCGTTTGAACAATAGCAACCAGTAAGTAATACTGGTGTTGAGGCATCACTCTTTTGCTTTTTTTTACGAAACATGTTTTTGGGGATGTGCATGGTTCCTTTGTCGGTGAATCTCTTCATGGTTTTTTTCTTTTGGTTTACGATTTATGCTCCAGAATATTCAGCATTCGAATGGTTGCCTTGATGGCCGCTGCTGTTTGATCCGGATCCAATGCCCGGGTTTTAAACTCACGATCAACAAGACTCCAGGTGATTACTGTTTCAACCAAAGCATCGGTTTTTCCACCAGGCGGGATTGTTACTGAGTAATCAATTAGTTTCGGAAAAGGTTTGTCCAACTCATTATAAATACTTTTTAAGGCATTCATAAATGCGTCATACTGTCCATCTCCCGAAGCACTGGCTTCAAACGATTTTCGATTTATCTTGATGCTGACAGTTGCTGAAGGTTTTAAGCCCATAGCGTGTGTCATTGCATAATTATTCACATGAATCTTCTGCTCAATATTCTCATGAAGCACATCGGCAACAATGTATGGCAGATCTTCTGCCGTAACCGTTTCCTTTTTATCACCCAGCTCAATAATCCGGTTAGTTACCTTTTTTAAAGCTTCAGACCCTAATTCAATACCTAAGTCTTCCAGATTTGCTTTTATGTTGGCTTTACCTGAAGTTTTACCTAAAGCATAACTTCGGGTACGACCAAACCGTTCTGGAAGTAAATCGTTAAAGTACAGATTATTTTTATTATCTCCATCAGCATGAATCCCACTGCATTGGGTGAAAACAAATTCACCAATTAATGGTTTGTTTGTAGGAATGCGGATTCCTGAGAAACTCTCAACCAGTTTTGAAACACGATTCAACATGCTTTCATTCACACGAGTTTCCATTTTCAGGTGATCCTTAATCGTAGCAATCACGCTCGAAAGTGGTGCATTCCCTGCACGTTCACCAAGGCCGTTTATAGTAGTGTGCACGCAACGAATTCCTGCCCGGATGGCATGAAACACATTGGCAATCGCCAAGTCGTAATCGTTATGTGCATGAAAATCAAAATTCGCTTTTGGGAAACTTTCAATCATATCTTTACAATAATCGTAAGTTTCATCCGGATCAAGAATACCCAAAGTATCAGGTAGCATTATGCGTTGAACGTCCATTTTGAGTAGGTTATCAACCATTAAATGAACGTAATCTGGTGAATTTCGCATGCCGTTCGACCAGTCTTCTAAATATACATTAACCGCAATTCCTAACTCTTTGGCATAGTCAAACGACTTTTTAATATCGGCAATGTGCTCTTCAGGAGTTTTTCGTAATTGCTGGGTTACATGTTTGTAAGAACCCTTACAAAGTAGATTGATGACTTTTCCACCTGCATCGTTAATCCAATCGAGCGAAATCTTACCATCAACAAAGCCGAGTATCTCCACCTTATTCAGGTGATCAGTCCCGGCAGCCCATTCCATAATTCGACGGGCAGCATTAAATTCGCCCTCAGAAACTCTGGCCGACGCAATTTCTATGCGGTCAACCTTCAAGCTTTCCAACAGTACTTTGGCAACGCTTAATTTCTCGGTATCAGTAAACGATACCCCCGAGGTTTGTTCTCCATCCCTCAGGGTTGTGTCCATGATACTGAGAACCTGGTTTTCTACCTTTACCAATTTCCCCGTCATTTTATTTGAGATTTAATTTTCAAATGCTTCAATTTTATCTTTCATCGCTACCAGGTAGTCGATGTCATCAAGCCCGTTTTGCAAACAGTGTTTTTTGTAGGTGTTAATTTCAAACCCTTCAGACTCCCCAGTTGCTAGCATGGTAAACGTTTGGGTTTCCAAATTCACTCCAAACTCTGTGTTTGGATCACTTTCAATTGCCGCAAAAATTTTGGTTAGGAATTCAGGAGAAATCACGACTGGCAGCAGTCCGTTATTCAATGAATTTCCTTTAAAGATATCAGCAAAGAAGCTTGAAACCACTACACGGAAACCATAGTCATAAATAGACCAGGCTGCGTGCTCGCGACTTGATCCACTTCCAAAGTTTTTACCACCAATCAGGATTTTTCCTGAATATTTGCTAACATTCAAAGGAAAGTCAGCAATAGGTTGGTTTTGTTTGTCGTAACGCCAGTCACGAAATAAATTATCCCCAAATCCTTTTCGTTCTACTGCCTTTAAAAAGCGCGCAGGAATAATCTGGTCAGTATCCACATTTTCGATCGGCAGTGGAACAGCCGGAGTTTGTATCGTTGAAAATTTATCGTAAGCCATTTTAAATTTATTATTTATGATTGCTTATTTATTATTCTTTATTGAATCACCACCCCATCCAGCTTTGCTGAACACCCCTCCTGTGGAAGGGGAATTTCTCCTCCTTAAAAGGAGGAGTACAACCGGGTTTCCGGTTAGGAGGTGGTTGATTACATCAACTCTCTCGGATCCGTTATTACTCCGGTAACAGCAGCTGCAGCAGCAGTTAGCGGACTGGCCAGCATTGTACGGGAACCTGGTCCCTGACGTCCTTCGAAATTACGATTTGTAGTAGCTACAGCGTATTTGCCTTCAGGAACTTTATCATCATTCATTGCCAAACAAGCTGAACAACCAGGCTGGCGAAGTGCCATTCCTGCTTCGTTGAAGATCTTGTCTAAGCCTTCGGCAAGAATTTCTTTCTCAACAGCTTTCGATCCAGGAACCAGCCAAACAGTTACATCGTTAGCTTTTTGTTTCCCTTTCACAAAATCTGCAAATGCACGGAAATCTTCAATACGTCCATTGGTACAGCTACCAAGGAACACATAATCAACCTTTTTACCTTTCATAGATTCACCTGGCTGATAATCCATATAACCCAAAGACTTCATAAATGAAGACTTATCTGTTCCTTCCAAATTATCTCCAGTTGGGATTGTTTGTGAAATACCAATTCCCATTCCAGGGTTTGTTCCGTAGGTAATCATCGGCTCAATATCAGCTGCATCAAAATGATATTCGGTATCGAATTTAGCACCTTTATCTGTTTTCAATGTTTTCCAATATGCCAAAGCTTTATCCCATTCAGCACCTTTTGGAGCTTTTTCACGCCCTTTCACATATTCGAAGGTTGTTTCATCTGGAGCAATTAATCCTCCACGGGCACCAGACTCAATACTCATATTACAAACAGTCATTCGTCCTTCCATTGTCAATCCACTAATAGCAGAACCGGAAAATTCAACAAAGTGACCTGTCCCACCACTGGTTGAAATCTGAGCAATAATATATAGAACGATATCTTTTGCTGTTACACCTTTCTTTAATTCACCATCAACGGTGATCAACATTTTCTTAGGTTTTGGCTGCATGATGCATTGGGTGGCCAGTACCATTTCAACCTCACTGGTTCCAATGCCAAAAGCAATTGAGCCAAAAGCACCATGAGTAGAAGTATGGCTATCGCCACAAACGATTGTCATTCCAGGCTGAGTCATACCCGTTTCAGGTCCAATAATATGAACAACACCATGACCATCTGAGCCAAGTCCATAATGTGTAATACCATACTTCTCGCAGTTGTTTTTCAGGGTTTCAACCTGATGGCGGGAAAGTTCATCTTTAATACTCAATTCCTGATTAATCGTAGGTACATTATGATCTGGAGTTGCAGTCGTTTGGTCTGGACGAAACACTTTCAGTCCCCGGGTTTTAAGGCCAAGAAAAGCAACTGGACTAGTTACCTCGTGGATAAAATGTCTGTCAATATACAATACACTTGGACCATCTTTAACTTTCTCGACCACATGTGAGTCCCAAATTTTATCAAATAATGTTTTAGCTTCCATATCTTATTCAATCTTCTTATTCAGCTTATTCTTTTTTGAATTTCGTTTTATTATTGAACAGGAATCTTATTAATTCCATCTAGAAATGCTTCAATTGAAGCCGTAATAATATCAGTGTTGGCACCAAAACCATGGTAAATATTGTTGTCATGATCAATTTGCATATGAACTTTACCTACATCATCGCTACCATGATTAATGGCTTGCACCAAAAACTCTTCAATAGTAACCTGTCTGTGGATAATTTGTTTAACTGCATTAATCGCTGCATCAACAGGACCATTACCTGAAGCAGTAGCTTCAAACTTTTCACCAGCAATATTCAACACAACATTAGACATTGGCTTTAATGACTTACCTGAGAATACCTGCAAGAAATCCAGCTTGATACGACGCTCTTTACGGGTTGCATCTCCAACCAATAATGCGATATCGTCATCACGAATCTCTTTCTTCTTATCAGCAAGGTTCACGAATTCTTCATAAACATCATTCAATTGAGCTTTATCCAACTCAAAACCTAAAATTTCCAATCTGTGTTTCAAGGCTGCACGTCCGCTACGGGCAGTTAATAGGATTGAAGATTCATTGATACCAACATCTTTTGGATCCATGATCTCATAGTTCTCACGGTTTTTCAATACACCATCCTGGTGAATACCTGATGAGTGAGCAAACGCATTACGTCCAACAATTGCTTTGTTAGGCTGAACAGGCATGTTCATTAAATTAGAAACCATGCGGCTTGTTCTGTAAATATTTGTTGTTTTAATATTGGTGTCAATATTCAATACCTGATAGCGACTCTTCAATATCATCACTATTTCTTCCAACGATGTATTACCTGCGCGCTCACCAATACCATTAATTGTCACCTCTGCCTGACGAGCACCATTCATGACCCCAGCAATGGTGTTAGCTGTAGCCATACCCAAATCATTATGACAGTGCGTTGCCAAAATTGCCTTATCAATATTAGGTACATTTTCCATCAAGTACTTAATTTTCTCACCAAACTCATGAGGTAGGCAATATCCTGTAGTATCAGGAATATTAACAACGGTAGCACCAGCTTTAATTACCGCTTCGGTAACTCTGGCCAGGTATTCGTTATCTGAGCGTCCAGCATCTTCAGCATAAAACTCTACATCTTCAACAAATTTCTTGGCGTATTTTACAGCTTCAACAGCACGCTCTAAAATCTCTTCAGGATTTGAATTGAGTTTGTGATGAATATGGTAATAAGAAGTTCCGATACCAGTATGAATACGAGGTTTTTTCGCAAACTTAAGGGCATCAGCAGCAACTTCAATGTCTTTTTTTACTGCGCGGGTTAAACCGCAGATAGTTGGCCATGTAACAGCCTTTGAAATTTGGACTACTGAATCAAAATCTCCAGGACTCGAAATAGGGAAGCCGGCTTCGATCACATCGACGCCTAATTCCTCCAATGCTTTGGCCACTTCAATTTTCTCAACGGTGTTCAACTGACAACCGGGAACTTGCTCCCCGTCTCTCAAAGTGGTGTCAAAAATGTACAATTTGTCGCTCATAACGAATTGATTTTATTTATTCTTATTATTAAAATTTTCAGCATTAAAAAAGCCATCCTCTGTGAGAATGGCTTTATGTAAGTTTTTATAGTTTATACCTATACCATTCTCAATCTCGCGTTCCAATAAGTAGAATACCGAGCAAAATACTGAGAATAGAAATAAGGTTAAATCTTGTCATCTTTCTATGATTTCATGCAAATATCATAAAATAAATTTAAAATGAAAATATAAGTGCCGTTATTTTTACAATCCTTAATAAAAAGATCAGTCAGTCTTAATATTGAAAAATGAAATGACGCTTTTTTTTAGTACTTTTTGTAACAATTTGGTTTCGTTTCAATCAAAGGGACAAACTTTAAAACAAAAAACAATGCACAATTTTGATTTAGCACTTATTTGGCTTGGCTTTTTTGCCGCCATATTTTTGGGATGGTATTTCTTTTTACAAGCCCGCAACAAAGAGCGTATGGCGTTAATTGAACGCGATAAAGACGTTTCAGAGATTTACGCCAAACGAGACCGTGAATTCAGGTTTAGATTTCCATGGCTGAAATTGGGGATGCTGATTACTGGTATCGGTTTCGGATTTAGTACTGTCACCATTATGATGATGCTTGACAAAGCGTGGGCAGATTTTGTTAATCGGACTGATGGAATGATTGTTTTTGCAGCTATTCTATTATTTGGTGGTTTGTCAATGGTTATTGCTCATTATTTAGACAAGCCTAAAAAACAATAGGGCAGAGGATGGACGACCTGTACATAAAAAAGGTATTAAACGGAGACACAGAAGGGTTTAGGTACTTTATTGAAAATTATAAAGACCTAGCCTTTTCTGTTGCTATTTCTGTGGTGAAAGATGAGTTTTTAGCCGAGGAAGTTGTACAGGAAGCATTTATCAAAGTTTTTAAAAACCTGAAATCGTTTAAAGGACGATCGAGTTTTAAGACCTGGTTTTATCGAATTGTGATTAATGAGGCTTTCAAGTTATTGAGGGATGATAAAAAGACTACGGATTTTAAAAATGAAGTCCACCAAAATGATTTGGACGACATTGAATCCAACTTTTTAGGACTGTCTTCAGAGGACCAAACGGTTTTAGTGCATGAAGCGCTTAAAGTTATTTCTGCGAAAGAAAGTTTAGTTTTGCGCTTATTTTACTTAGAAGGACAGGATACCAAAACGATTTCGGATGAAACTGGGTGGTCAGATGCAAATGTTCGTGTGATTTTATTTCGTGCACGAAAAAATATGTTGGTTGTTGTAAAAAAGATAATTCAACAGAAAGAATCAAATGTCAAAAGTTATGGATAAGTCAAAGAAAGATGATCAGCTTATCAGAAACCTGATGACGCATTCTTTAAAGGAAATGCCATTTCAGGATTTTGAAGATCGGATGATGGATAAAATATACGAGGAAAAGCAAAAGAATAAATCGGTCTCAGGAAGTATTCGTCTTGCCTGGTTGTTTTTCTTCTTTGGACTCTTCCTCGGCTTGCTGATTACCCGAATTACTGCAAATCTTGATGTACTATTCATCGGCATTCCTGCAAATAAGATTGTCTTTTTTCTGCAGATTGGAATTGCTATGGTATTGTTATTTCAGCTTGATAAACTTATTGACTTTTCTTTTAAACGAAAGTCTAGTTGATTCTTAATCAATACTTATCAATTCAGCTTGTTTGTCAAAATCGATAGTAGCTACAATTCCTTTTTCTTCTCTCCAATCCATTGGAGGACTTATCAAAGTCAGGCTTTTCCCTCTTAATCTGGCATGACGAATTTTATCCAGTCCTTCGCTATTTTTGAAAAAAGATCCCTCCACATGATGTACCACATAATCCTTCTCACGATTATACTCAAATGTTCCAAAATAAGAAACGGGCATAAAAGCTACTTTAGATTGATCACATGGTTCTTCACTTAATTCTTTGGGCATGTATTGTACTGAAAAGTGTCCGGTAGGCGTATAATGAATATAACCAATTGCATCTTCTCCAAATGGAAATTCTTTCTCGCCGTTTGTCTTTTCAATTTGGAATGATTTAAGTTTCCAGGTTCCTTCAATGATTGTATGCATAGTATTAGATTTTTAGGGTAATTTACACTTTACATACCTTATTTGTTCAATAAAAATGTATGTTTTAAAAGACCTTTAGAATACTGGATTTTCAGATGCTCAGGCTGTCAGATAATTGAAGGAAACATCAAAAAGAAAATGATTAAAAAAATAGACCAAAGACTCAGGGCTACATAATCAAACTTTTAAAAATCTAATAATCTGAATATCCAGAAATCTTCACTATCCTAAAGCAACATCTAAAGCCATCATGACTGCAAAGCCAAGCATAGCTCCAATGGTGGCAATATCTGTGTTTTTCTCTAACTGCGATTCAGGAATCAATTCCTCAACTACAACATATATCATTGCTCCAGCAGCAAACGAAAGGGCATATGGAAGAATTGGATGCATCAGCATAACAGCAGCCGCACCAATTACACCGGCGATGGGCTCAACAATACCAGATGCTTGACCATACATGAAGCTTTTCCAGCGAGACATTCCTTCTCGACGAAGCGGAACAGAAACAGCGGCACCTTCCGGAAAGTTTTGAATGCCAATACCAATAGATAAAGCAATTGCAGCAGCAAGTGATGCTTCAGGAATTCCAGAAGCAACAGCACCAAAGGCAACACCAATGGCTAACCCTTCAGGTATATTATGAAGTGTAATGGCCATTACCAGCAAAACACTTCTGCGCCAGGAAGTTGGTACCCCTTCCGCTTCTTCTCTTGGAAATCCAAGGTGAAGGTGGGGAATAACCTGGTCGGCCGCCCATAGGAAAGCTCCACCGGTTAAAAAACCAATTACTGCAGGAACCCATGGCTCTTTACCTGCTGCTTCAGCCAATTCAATCGCCGGATTTAACAGTGACCAGAAACTTGCTGCAATCATTACTCCCGCAGCGAATCCAAGCATACCATCTAAAACTTTTCGGTTAATTGTTTTAAAGAAAAAAACCATACTTGCTCCAAGAGCAGTTACTGACCAGGTAAATAGAGTAGCATAAAGAGCTTGATATATCGGACTTAAATTAACGAACCAATCGTACATGTATCGAATATTTTATTTTGATTAATTTGAATTGTAAAAATAACCGATAATAGTTAGACTTGTTCAATGTAGCACCTTATAATTTCACACAAATTAAAAACTGGGAAAAGGGATGTCATCTTTTCAAAAGATGACATCCCTTTTAGAAACGTGTAATTCTTTTAATATTCTCCTGATAGTTCCTGCCAGTAATAATCTTACTTGAATTGCAGTAATCCATTCGAATAAATGACTTACCTGGCAAAATTGGACACCTCATTTAAAATCTATTTGACATCCAAGGGGATACCTCAGAGGTGGGGTGACCCACCTCAAAGATGACTGCAGTCGGTTCAAAATAAACTGCAGTACATAAAAAGGGAACTCATGTCGTTTATTTACTGACTGATTGATGTTAAAAGATATTCGCAGTCAACTTTTTGGCGAATGAAGTCATAAAAGAACCAACTGCCGTCTGTTTGAAATGAACTCGAGTTGGTAAAAAAAGAACTCATTTCTGCTTTTTTCATCAAATGGTTTGCTTAATGATGACTGAAGTATATTCCAGAATAGTTTGTTCTGGAACAATTAAAGTTTCTAGCAAAAAAAAGTAGCCCTATCTTTCGACAGAGCTACTTGTGACTTTAGTCTTTTTACTTTAATCTTGATAGAACTTAGATAATCGCTTCCATTGCTTCCATTGCTTCACGCAACTCGGCTCCGATGATCTCAACATCGTGGTAACGAATATCATCATTAATCTCAATCAGCTCTTTATTATCAACTTGACCATCTTTAGCTTCGTTAAAGTTTTTACCAATCAAGTTTGTGTCAATTTTCGACATGAAATCAGCCAATAAAGGTTTACAAGCATGATCGAATAAATAACAACCGTATTCTGCAGTATCAGAAATCACACGGTTCATTTCGAACAGTTTCTTACGTGCAATCGTATTGGCAATAAGCGGAGTTTCGTGCAATGATTCGTAGTAAGCTGATTCCTCTTTGATTCCAGCCTCAGTCATTACTTCAAAAGCCAACTCAACACCTGCTTTAACAAAAGCAACCATTAAAGTACCATTGTCAAAGTATTCTTGCTCTGTAATTACTACATTACCAGCAGCTGTTTTCTCAAAAGCAGTTTCGCCAGTTGCAGCTCTCCAAGCCAATAGGTTCTTATCACCAGCAGCCCAGTCTTTCATCATAGTTGATGAGAATGTTCCGTCCATGATATCATCCATGTGCTTCTCGAACAATGGGCGCATGATTGTTTTCAATTCATCAGCCAATTTATATGTTTCAACTTTCGCAGGGTTTGATAGTCTGTCCATCATGTGAGTGATACCACCTAATTTCAATGCTTCAGTAGTAACTTCCCAACCGTACTGGATTAGTTTTGATGCGTAACCAGCTTCAATTCCTTTTTCAATCATTTTGTTGAAGCAAAGGATTGATGCAGTTTGCAATACACCACAAAGAATGGTTTGCTCACCCATCAAGTCAGATTTTACTTCAGCAACAAATGAAGAGTGAAGAACACCGGCTTTATGACCACCTGTACCAACACAATATGCTTTAGCAATTTCCAATCCGTCGCCATTAGGATCGTTTTCACGGTGAACAGCAATCAAAGTTGGAACACCAAATCCACGAAGAAACTCAGCTCTTACTTCAGAAGCAGGAGACTTAGGAGCAACCATGATTACAGTAATGTCTTCACGAATTTGCATGCCTTCTTCAACAATATTGAAACCGTGTGAATATGAAAGACAAGCGCCTTTTTTCATCAATGGAAGAGCAGCGTTAACAACAGGTGTGTGGTATTTGTCTGGAGTTAAGTTTAAAACCAAGTCAGCTTTCGGAATCATGTCTTCAAAAGTTCCTACTTCAAAGTTGTTGTTTGTTGCGTTTTGATAAGAAATTTGTTTTTCATCAATCTCAACCTGACGGATTGCATAAGAAACATCCAATCCACTATCTTTCATGTTTTGTCCTTGTGCCAAACCTTGAGCTCCGCAACCAAGAACAACAATTTTTTTACCTTCTAATTTTTTTACTCCACCAGCGAATTCAGACTCATCCATAAAATCGCATTTGCCCAATTGCTCCAATTGAAGACGTAGTGGTAGTGTGTTAAAATAATTTCCCATTGTATAAATTTTTATGTGTTTTTATATGAAATTCTAATTGAGAATACAAAGCAATAGATTTCTATTCAGAAAGGCGAGTAAAAAAGCACGAATTTTTGGTAATTTTCATGGTTTTTTAAAACTGAATGTTAGACACAGTTAATTTGTGATTTAAAGTTCAGTGTTTTAGGGATTTTTCAGATATGGTAATTTTTAAGCTATTGAGTAGCTTGAGATCGGTACTGCAGTGGTGAAAAACCTGCTTCACGTTTAAAAAACTTGGTAAAATAAGATTGATCATCAAAGTTTAATTGCAGAGAAATTTCGGACACACTCATATTGGAATGCACCAGTAGTCTCTTTATTTCTAATACCTGTTTGGCTTTAATAATCTGGCTAGATGTTTTCCCCGTGTATTGTTTGACCGTTTGCGTTAAGTGATTGGGAGTAACTGCAAGCATATTGGCATATTCTTTTAATGAAAGGTTCTTGTGGTTGTTTTCTTCAACCAAATGATAAAAGCGTTTCACTAACATGTAACCTTTCCCTTTTAATTCCAGTGTTTCCTCGGTTTTGTAGCGTGAGGTACATGTTGTCAGAATCAAGTCTAAGAGAGAACGAAGTGTTTCCAGTTTATTTGATTGATTGTCGTCCAGCTCCGAAATGCTTCTTTTAAAAAGTTGTTCCAAGAAATGAATATCACCTTCAGTTTCCAGTTGAAGCGGTGGGTTGTCTTGATGCAAATTATAAAAGAAAGGAAACTCAATCAGACTGTTCTGATTGCTTCGGTTTGCAAGGTAAAAATCAGCAGTGAAGATGAATATATAACCTTCAATATCACTGGAAAATTCAATTTTATGTGCTTGTCCCGGTGACATGAAAAACACACAGGGAGGTTTTATCTCATATTTGTTGCTGTCAATAACATGGAATCCCGAACCTTTTAACAGATATAAAACTTCAAAAAAGTCATGCCGATGAGGATACTCAACACTAAAGTGGCGCTTGGCATCAAAAAGCTCAACCTGAAACTGCTGACTCTTCCGTTCTGGAGAACTGAAGTTGTGCAAGCTGTAAACCGGAATATGATTGGGTTTCTGTTTCATTTGTTTAGAGATTCTACAATCAAATCTACGAAAATAGCTCAATATGACTAAATGTAATCTTTAAATTGTTTTCGATAGTCAGATGGTGTTTTGCCCGTTACTCTTTTAAACTGTTTATTAAAATGACTCAGGTTATTAAACCCACTGTCATAACTTACATCAAGAATACTTAAATCTAGGTTCCGGAGCAGGTTGCAAGAAAATTCAATCTTAATCTGGTTTAGGTATTCAAAAATGGTCATTCCCATTTGAGATTTAAAAAATCGGCATAATGATCCTTTCGCCATATTTACCAAATCAGCTAATTCATCCAAATCAACGTCATCCTGGTAATGTATCATCATGTGTTCGTGAATCGTTGCAATCCTCCTATTTCCAGATTTAAATCTTTTTTTAGCATACTCAACACTTGCTAAAAGCTCGATCGATTCACTATTGCCTATAATATTCAATATTTTATAGAACTGAATCATTTGTTCAAATCTCTCCATATAAGGCATTTGAAGCAACAGTTCGCTTACTTCGTTTAGTGTTTGTCCATTGATTTTCATTCCACGATCAGCCATTTGAAGTGCTTTTGAGATGGATTGAAATTCAGGAAGAACGATAAGTTTTTCTGGAAGAACAGTCATGTCGAATTGAAGGTATACAGTTTCAAGTGACCGACCAGAAGGTGATGCTATGTATTTATCGGCAAGCCAAACATGGGGTAAGTTTCGACCTATAAAAATCAAATCACCCGGATAAAAGTTTTCAATTGAATCACCAATAATTCGTTTTCCAACACCTTCAATAATGAAGTTGATTTCGTATTCACCATGATAATGCCATGAACTTTTTTCAAGGGTATCCTGAAAAATACCGATAAAAAATGAACTGTCTGATTTCGAATTGCTTTGTAAGAAAGAGCTGCTCATTGTAATATTGAATTATCTACCTGTTCTGTAAATGTGAATATAGCATTAATATTTGTAAAAATTGCGCTAGTTTTTTAGAAGATACCCTCATAACTTTACAATAGATTCTGATTAGCAATTATTTATTAATTATTATACTATCTGACATGAGTGAACTTATTAGCAAATTATTGGAGTGCGTAGAGTTTGGAAAGGTTGATAAAAATTCACCTTACCCGCCACAAATGAAGGGGCAGGATGGAGCTTTTGAATTAACAGAACAAGCTGTAGCCGCAGGAATTAATTCACAGGATATTCTTGAAAAGGCTCTTGTGCCTGCAATGGGCCGAGTTGGAAAGAAATTTTCAGAAAATAAAATATTTGTCCCTCAAATGCTGATGTCGGCAAAGTCAATGGGGGCAGCGATGGTTGTTTTAAAACCATTTTTTGTTTCTGGAGATATTCAAACCAAAGGCACGTTTATTATAGGAACAGTACAAGGTGATTTACACGATATTGGTAAGAATCTGGTTGCTATGATGATTGAAGGAAGCGGCTGGTCTGTTGTAGATCTTGGAGTAGATGTTGGTTCAGATAAATTTATTGAGGCTGCAAAAGAAAATCCAGGGTCAGTTGTCGGATTATCAGCTTTGTTAACAACTACAATGGTTAACATGGAAGCGATAACAAAAGATATAAAAGACGCAGTGCCGGGAACCTTAATAACAATTGGTGGTGCTCCGGTCAATGATGACTATTGCATGAAAATTGGTGCTGATAACTATTCACCCGATCCACAAGGTGTAGTTGAGTATTTAAACAAATTAGTTAGCTGAGAATAACTTTCTGGTAATTAATAAATTGATTGCTTTTGAGTAAAGTGAAATAGAATAGCTATGCTTTAATAATTCTAAAATATTATCATCATGAAATACAAAAAATTACAAATTGAAAAGCCAGAAGATTTAATGTTCGGTCTTTCTCCCAAGCCTGTTAAAACACGACGTGGATTAGAAATTGGTGGAGGGAAAGTATATTCAGAATTGAATTTTACCCTTCCTACAATGAGTATCAATAAGGATACATTGAAACGTGTGAATGAACATTATCGGGAAATTGCAGAAGGAGCTCTTGAGCGGGCATTGCACTTAAATTCTAATGGGGTAGTTCTTGAGTTTGAGACACTTCTTGAAATGACGAAAACTCCTTCAGTAGGGATTGATATCGTAAAAATCATGAATGAGATTTGTGAGAAGTATTACCAAAAGCATGGACTTAAGTCTGAAATTAGGTTAACACCCAATGATTTAAGGGAGTTTGAAAGACCTGCATTGCAACGTACTTCGAGCTTGCTTGAACCTATGATGGAGTTGTTTGAAGAAGGGATGTTGGCTGGTGGAGATCTGTTATCTATAGAAAGTACCGGAGGTAAAGAGGTGTCGGATGAGGCACTGATGATGTGTGATATTAAAGGGATGATGTTTGCACTATCGGTATTGGGAGTTAGAGATATGCAGTTTATTTGGGGCAAAATTACTGACCTGGCTAAAAAACACAATAAAATTGCAGCGGGTGATTCTGCATGTGGTTTTGCAAACACGGCGATGGTGCTTGCTGAGAAAAAATATATACCTACTGTTTTTGCTGCGGTTGTTCGTGTGATTTCTGTAGTTCGGTCAATAGTAGCGATGGAAGAAGGAGCAGTTGGTCCGGATAAAGATTGTGGCTATGAGGGGCCATTTTTGAAAGCAATTACTGGTATTCCAATTTCGATGGAGGGAAAAACGGCAGCTTGTGCACACTTTAGCCCAATTGGGAATATTGCTTCTGCATGTACCGATTTATGGAGTAACGAATCTGTTCAGAATATTAAATTATTATCAGGGATGGCTCCAACTGCCTATTTGGAGCAACTCGAATATGATGTGCGCTTACTAAATGAAGCATTAAAATCTGGCAAATCTCATAGCAGAATGCTTCAGGAATTGTTGGTTAAATCGGATGTTTATACTAACCCTCAAGCCTTAATTCTTTCACCTGAAAATGTAATTAGAATATCCAAAGAACTGGTACGTGGTGATAGTTATGTGGCAAATGCCAAAAATGGCGCTTTGGCTGCAATTGATATTATCGAAGAAGCCTTGCAGTCTGGACAAATGAAACTTTCTGAATTGGAAAAAAGTTATTTGCCAATTATGAGAGAAGATTTGGAAAGCATTCCTGATGATGAAAGCCAGTTTGTAGAGATGATGCTGCCGATAGTAGACCAAAGTAAATTTATACTTGCTGAATACGGATTGTAAAGATTTGTTAGCGGAAGGATGGATAATATAAAAGTAAATGTAATCACCGGTTTTTTGGGGGCAGGTAAAACAACCGCAATCATTAATCTTTTAAAGCAAAAAGATAAAGATGAAAAATGGGCTGTTATTGTAAATGAGTTTGGTGAAGTTTCAATTGATTCTATGACATTGTCTGAGTCAAGTGAGTCTGGTGAGGTGTATGATATTTCCGGTGGTTGCATTTGCTGTACAGCAAAAACTTATTTTCATGAAAACTTGTCGAAAATAGTTCAAGAAAATAAATATGACCGAATAATAATTGAACCAACAGGGCTTGGTGGTCCAGATATGGTTGCAGAGATTATTTTATCCATTCCTGAATTGGAATTACTTCCAAGCATTTGTCTGATTGATTCTACCAGCTTTGATAACAAACGAATTCAGATGATTCCATTGTTTCGCATTCAAATTGAGCGGGCAGATGTTTTGGTGTTAAATAAATCTGATTTAGTCGATGATGAAAAGTTGTCTTCAATAAATGATAAAATCCAGCAAGATTTTCCGGGGAAATTAAGCTATGCGATTTCTATGAATGGAAATGTAGATATTGCTTTGTTGGATTCTGGAAAACCTATTCTTAAGCATAATATTTTGGCAATCAACCTTTCAAAAAAAGAAATAAAAAGCAAAACGTATTCAACTTTAGAAAAAGAGATTTTTGATATTGAAGGATTACTTAATTATTTTCAAAAAGAAGAACGAATCATTCGTGCAAAAGGTTATGTAAGAGGTAAGTCTGGCTGGCGTTTGTTTAATTATACATTAACTAGTCAAAATATTGAAATATGCAGAGATTTACCTCACGGTGTAATCACTATCTTTACTGAACTTGATGAAAATGATTCGTTCAATCAATTTGATCAGAAGATTGAAGAGTACAAAGTTTAAAAGGAAATTTGCCAAATGAAGAAGTATAAGATTCAGCTACACCCTCTAGGGAAAGAATTAACTGTAAATGAAAACACTCCTTTAATTGATGTTCTTCATGAATATGGAATTGAATTTCCTTGTGCAGGAAAGGGAACATGTGGAAAATGTAAGGTAAAGCTTCTTTCTGGTAATATTGATTTGTCGGATAACCATAAACAGAGAATTACAAATTTAGGTCTGGATAGTGATTGGCGATTGGCTTGCATGAGTTCATGTACTGAGGATATTACTCTTGAAGTTGAACAGTTTGCTCACATCATTTTGGCAGATGAAACTGAATTTGAGTTTTCTGCACAGAATGGCTACGGTGTAGCGGTTGATTTGGGGACAACGACAGTTGTTGCACAGCTCATTGATTTAAGTACAGGTAAGGTTATGGCAGTTGAAACTCTGCTAAACCCACAGGTAAAATATGGTGCCGATTTGATTTCCAGAGTTCAGGCAAGTATGGATGGTAATGCTGATGAAATGACTCGTATGATCCGTAAAAGTATTGGTTCAATGATTGAGACAATGTTCGAGAAGTACAATATTGAATTGGAAAAAGCTGTTATTGTTGGAAATACTGCCATGCAGCTAATTTTTGCTGATTGTGACGTGAAGCCGCTTTCAGCTTATCCTTTTCACATTGATGATTTGAATGAGAAACGATTTGATACTGCAGAGTTAGGATGGAATTTCAAAATTAACAATGGGGTTGAGTTTTACCCATCTATTGGGAGTTTTGTAGGAAGCGATATATTGGCAGGGATAGCTGCAACAGGTTTGCATCGAAAGGAGAAATATACTGCATTGATTGATCTTGGCACCAACGGAGAAATAGTTGTTGGCAATAAAGATCATATTGTTTGTGCGTCAACAGCCGCAGGACCCGCTTTTGAGGGAGCAAATATTTCAATGGGAATGAGAGCTATTACTGGAGCTATTTCAAGTTTGTCTGTTCACAACGATAAAATTAAAGCTGAAGTAATTGGCAATACCTTACCTAAAGGGATTTGTGGAAGTGCCTTAATTGATGCAATTGCAATACTTCATAAGCAGGAGTTAATTGGAATGTTTGGTGAGATTGCTACGGAAGAAGAATCAATTGCAATTGCTGGAAAAGTTCGACTTACTCAAATTGATATCAATGAGTTTTTACTTGCAAAAGCAGCGATTGCTGCAGGTCTGTCGATCTTAGCATCAACCCTTTCAATTGAGCTGGAAGATATTGCTGAAGTATATATTGCAGGAGGATTTGGTAACTACATTAATATTGAACATGTTGTTGCCACCGGAATGATTGAACTTGAAGGTGAGAAGATTCACAAAATGGGAAATACGGCTTTGATTGGGGCGAAGATGTTTTTGTTTATAGATGCAGAATTTACGAAATCAATTCTGCAGAAAATTAAACACATTAATCTTGAAGGTGATCCTAATTTTCAGGATATCTATGTCAATAAAATGATGCTTTTATAAATGAAAAGTGCCCAGTCTAAACTGAGCACTTTATATCTTTTAATCCATTGCTTCTAAAAAAGCATCCCGCTCTTTTAAAAACTCAGATAAGCGTTCAATTGGATCACGGGTAATTGCTACCCGTCCAGAGCGAATAAACTGCATCACTTTGAATTCATTCAATAACTCAAAAAGTTCCTGAGTTTCTTCTTTATGACCAGTTTTCTCAATTACTGTATATTCCTTTGTAATTTCCAGAATACGAGCACCTGCGTTACGAACCATCTTTTCAATTTTGTCGGATTCATATAAAGCTTCAGTTCTAACTTTATATAAGGCGATCTCCTGATAGATCATTTCATCATTGGTATGATAAAATGCTTTCAGAACATCAACAAGTTTGTCAACCTGACCCACCACTTTTTTAACACGGTCTTCAGTTTCGTTTAAAACGATAGTGAATTTTGAGATTCCTTTGATCGCTGATTCCGAAACGGTCAGACTTTCAATATTCATTTTACGTCGTGTAAAATTGATGGTGATTCGGTTTAAT
This sequence comes from uncultured Sunxiuqinia sp., assembly GCA_965372405.1. Lineage (GTDB taxonomy): Bacteria > Bacteroidota > Bacteroidia > Bacteroidales > Prolixibacteraceae > Sunxiuqinia. The sequence goes on along the minus strand of CBDVCE010000055.1, from coordinate 15,750 downwards.
AAGCCGATGTGATTTTCTGAATATATGGTAATGATAAATTCCTGTTTCATTTTTTCAGTTTTAAAGGTTAAGCTTCAAGAATGATATCTGATACAGAAGCACCAGTTGGTACCATTGGGAAAACATTGTCTTCTTTTTCAACAACAACTTCAAGTAGGTACGGGCCATCGTGATCAACCATTTGTTGAATGCTATTTTCAAGATCTTCACGTTTGGTCACTTTATGTCCGCTCATTCCAAAACCTTTGGCAATGGTAATGAAATCAGGGTTTTGAAGTTCGGTGAATGAGTATCTTCTATCGAAAAACATCTGTTGCCATTGGCGAACCATGCCAAGGAAATTATTATTTAGAATAATGATTTTTACTGGAAGCTTGTTTTGTACAATTGTTCCCAGTTCCTGTAAAGTCATTTGGAAACCACCATCACCTACAAATGCAACAACTGTGCGATCCATTGCGCCGAGTTGTGCCCCTAGCGCTGCTGGAACGCCATAGCCCATTGTTCCCAAGCCACCGGATGTAACATTACTTTTCGATTCGGTGAATTTAAAATAGCGGGAAGCAATCATTTGTTGTTGGCCTACATCAGTAACAAGAACCGCTTTATGACCAGTTTTTTCCGAAGTAATACGAACAGCTTCACCCATTGTCAATCCATCTTTCTCAGGATGAACATCTTTTTGGATCACTTTTTCATCTTCTATTGCATCACAATCACGAAATTCTTGCAACCAACTTTCATGCTTGTTTTCTTTAACGTTATCGGTTAACATTTTCAGAGATTTTTTAGCATCTCCTAAAACAGCAACATCAGTCTTTATAATTTTGTCAATCTCTGCAGGATCAACTTCCAGATGAACAATTTTTGCATTAGTCGCATATCCGCTAACTCTTCCGGTTACACGGTCGTCAAAGCGCATACCTACAGCAATAATTAAATCGGCTTCATTTGTTTTTACATTTGGGCCATAATTTCCATGCATCCCAAGCATTCCAACATTTAGATAGTGATCGGATGGCATTGCCGACAAACCAAGCAGTGTCCAAGCAGCTGGAATGCCTGTTTTTTCAACAAAAGTTTTTAATTCTTCTTCTGCGTTGGAAATAATAACACCCTGTCCGAAAAGTAACAATGGCTTTTTAGAACGATCGATCAGCTCTGCAGCTGCTTTCACTTTAAATGGATCAACAGGTAGTTCTGGAACGTAAGAACGAATCTTCGTACATTTTTGATAGTTGAAATTAACTTCCTGAACCTGAGCATCTTTTGCAATATCAATCAATACAGGACCTGGTCTGCCCGTCTGAGCAATATAAAATGCTTTTGCAATGGCTTCAGGAATTTCCTCTGCTTTTGTAACCTGATAATTCCATTTTGTAATTGGCATAGAAATCCCTACTACATCAGATTCTTGAAAAGCATCAGTTCCTAATAGTGGAGATGCTACTTGCCCGGTGATGCAAACTAATGGAATTGAATCAATCATTGCATCAGCAATTCCAGTGATCAGGTTGGTTGCACCTGGTCCTGAGGTTGCAAAACAAACCCCAGCTTTTCCCGATACCTTTGCATAACCTTCTGCAGCGTGAATTGCACCTTGCTCATGACGAGTAAGAATGTGTTTAACTTGCTTGTCAAAGTCGTAAAGTGCATCATATATGGGCATGATTGCTCCGCCCGGATATCCAAAAATAGTATCAACTCCTTCTTCCAGTAAAGAAAGAATAACAGCTTGTGATCCTGTAATTTTTTTTGTTGCCATAATATTTCTGTGTTTTATTCTAGTCGATTAATCGAATTGCTCCTTTGTCTGCCGAAGAAACCATGCTTGCATAAGCTTTTAATGCCTGGCTTACCTGGCGTGGTCGTTCTCCTGCTTTAAAGGCATCATTTCCTTTTGCTTCTTCTTCAGCCCTGCGTTTTGCAAGTTCTTCATCTGAAACAAGAACATTTATTTTTCTTGCTGGAATATCAATTTCTATGGGGTCACCATCTTTTATTAATCCAATTGCACCGCCAGAAGCGGCTTCAGGAGAAACATGACCGATTGACAAGCCAGAAGTTCCACCAGAGAAACGCCCGTCAGTAATTAAGGCACATTCCTTATCCAATTTCACCGTTTTTAAATACGAAGTAGGATAGAGCATTTCCTGCATTCCGGGACCTCCTTTGGGACCTTCGTAACGAATGACAACTACGTCTCCAGCTTGCACGGTTTCACCAAGAATACCATTACATGCATCTTCTTGAGAATGGAATACACGAGCTACTCCTTTAAATTGATAGACTGATGGATCAACTCCTGCGGTTTTTACAATACAACCATCTTCGGCAATATTACCAAACAATGCAGCTAAGCCCCCATCTTTACTATATGAATTTTCAATATCACGAATACATCCATTTGTACGGTCTGCATCCAGTTCTTTATAATAGTTTTCCTGAGAACCCATCACTAAATTGCGACCACCACCCGGAGCTGATTTATAAACCCGAATTGCCTCGTCGCTAAGTTCTTTCTGATTAATAGAATATTTGTCAATTGCTTCACCTAATGTCAAACCATCAACACGGTAACAGGTAGTATCCAGCAATCCACCATAACTTAATTCTGAAAGAATACCCATTATACCTCCAGCACGGTTTACATCCTGAATATGGTAATCTCCGCTTGGTGCAACCTTACAAAGGTTCGGTGTAATCTTCGAAAGTTCGTTAATATCTCTCATCGTCAACTCAACACCAGCCTCATGTGCTATCGCCAATATATGTAGAACAGTATTTGTTGATCCGCCCATAGCAATATCCAGCTTCATGGAATTGTCAAAAACACTACGAGTAGCAATATTTCTTGGAAGTACTTTATCATTTCCGTTTTGGTAATAATCGTAAGTATTCTTTATAATTTGTTTTGCCGCATCTTCAAACAATTTTGTACGGTTTGCATGAGTCGCCAGAATGGTTCCGTTACCAGGAAGTGCGATTCCCAAAGCTTCGGCAAGACAGTTCATTGAGTTGGCAGTAAACATTCCTGAGCAGCTACCACAAGTAGGACAGGCATCCATTTCAACTTTTAAAAGGGTTTCATCATCTACATCCCTGTCGGCTCCCATAACCATGGCATCAACCAGATCATATTGTTTGCCATCAATTTCTCCGGCTTCCATCGGACCCCCTGAAACGAAAATTGCAGGGATATTCAAACGCATAGCTGCCATCATCATTCCCGGAGTAATTTTATCGCAGTTTGAAATGCAAACCATCGCATCAACTTTGTGTGCGTTGCACATGTACTCCACACTATCGGCAATTACATCGCGCGATGGGAGTGAGTAGAGCATTCCGTCATGCCCCATAGCAATACCATCATCAATGGCAATGGTATTAAATTCTGCAGCAAAGCATCCTTGCTTCTCAATCTCTTTTTTTACAAATTGTCCGATATTATGCAAATGAGCATGTCCAGGTACAAATTGAGTGAATGAGTTCACAATAGCAATCAGGGGTTTCCCAAAATGTTCTTCCTTCATTCCGTTTGCCCGCCATAAGCTGCGTGCTCCAGCCATCCTGCGGCCTTCAGTAGATGTAGCTGATCGTAATTTGTTCTTCATGTATAAAATATTTTTCTTATTTCTAAAAAAGCCCTTCTCTGTGGAGAAAGGCTTTTGAATATTATTTGTTCAACAATCATCAACCTTTCTTAGTGAAAACCAAGAATAAGGACAATAATGACCACGAGTAAATGATATGTTGAAAATAAATGCTTCATAATGTTATATAAATGAAAAAAGCCATTCCCCCTATGTGAGAATGGCTATCGTTTGACTTAAACACAACATTCTCACTTCGTATGCGAAATGACCACAACGACTAGAAGAATAATGTTAAGTATGATAGCCAAATTTTTCATCATTAAAATCTATTAGCAGCAAATGTAGGAATTAATTTGAAAAAGCAAAATTAAATTGAAAGCAAATCCTGATTTTGCAATGAAATTTAAAAGATAGCTTATTCGTTTAAGGTCAATTTACAAGTAAACGGCTAATAAATATATTAATTTGAATTGGTTAAGATCTTGAATTCCTTGGAATCAAAGGACATAAGATTAAGCTTTATGGCTTCTATATATCTCCAATGCCGCAGGGAATGGTTGCAAGGCACGCTCAAAGATTCCCAGTGAATAGGCAATTGTCAAACCATAGTTGGTGATCGGAATATTGGCTTGTCGTGCTTTCATAATTCGTGTTAACATCTCTCTTCGGTTCCACATGCATGCACCACAATGAATGATCATTTTGTAGTCAGAAATGTTTGGAGGGAAATCATGTCCCCGTGTGAATTCAATTTCTAGTTTGCCGCCTACGTATTGTGATAGCCAACGAGGAATTTTTACAGTTCCAATGTCTTCGCCAATCGGATGGTGAGAGCAGGCTTCTGCAATTAGAACTTTGTCGCCTGTTTTAAGCTTATCAATGGCCATTGCACCTTTCACCATTTCAGCTAAATCGCCTTGGTGGCGGGCAAAAAGTATAGAAAAGCTAGTCAATGGAATTTCAGGAGGGGTGTCAGCAGCTACCTTTAAAAAGGCCTGGCTGTCGGTAATAACCAATTTCGGTGGTTTGTTTAATCGGGAAAGTGCTTCACGCAATTCCCTTTCTTTAACTACCATGCAAAACGAATCTCCATCCAATAAATCACGAATGCTTTGTACCTGCGGCAATATCAATCTTCCTTTTGGAGCCTCCTTGTCAATGGGGACAACCAATATTGCGGCTTCACCGGGGCCGACCAAATCAGAAACAATACTTGGGCGATTAATGAAATCTTCAGGAGCAGTTTTTAGTATGGTTTGTCGTAATTGTAAAATACCATTGCCTGTGGTTGCAGCTGTTTCAATAAACGGAATTTTATCACCTGAAAAACTGTTGAGCATGCAAGTTCGGGATTCGTAAAGGTCTGATTTGTTAAAAACGATAATTGTTGGAATCGAACGGTCTTTAAATTCGTTCAGTAACTTCTCTTCAAACTCACCCCAGTCCTGACTATTGGAAACAATAATTCCAAGATCAGTTCGGTCAATGGCTGCCCATGTTTTTTGAATTCGTTTTTCACCAAGTGCACCAGCATCGTCAATTCCGGCAGTATCTATAAATAATACAGGGCCAAGTGGAAGTAACTCCATTGGTTTTTCAACCGGGTCTGTTGTTGTTCCGGCAACCTCAGAAACAATAGATACTTCCTGGCTGGTTAAGGCATTTAGAAGGGATGATTTTCCAACATTTCGTCGTCCAAAAAGGCCAATATGTAGTCGAAAAGATTTTGGTGCTCTCATAATCGTGTTTTCAGTCCGAAATGTACAAACACCGAAGGATTAATTCAACAATTTTACACAGGAAAGCAAAAAAAAGAGGTTGCCAGATGACAACCTCTTTGGGATAAAATTGAGATTTACTTTTTGTCACTGCAAGATTTCTTTTTGCTACAGCATGCTTTTTTATCACTGCATGCTTTCTTTTTGCTGCAAGCTTCTTTCTTCTCAGTCTTAGCTTGTTTCTTTTCTTTTTCGTCAGCTGTAGTTGTTTGTTCTGTGCTGGCTTTAGGGCTTGAAGCATCAATGTTCAATGCATAAGTTACTCCAAAAGCAAAAACGATAGCTAATACTAAAACTAATTTTTTCATTATTTTCTGTTTTTATAGTTAATAATCGAATGCAATCTAAAAAGAATCAATCTAAATAAAAATAAAATTAACAAACGTTTAGAAAATAGTTTGAATCTGTAAATAAGGTTAAAAACCAAGTTTGTTAACAGCCTCAGGAGAAATCAATTCTTCAAAACGAGTTTCACTAGTCATCTCTTTTTTAAGAATTAACTCACGAATGTTCATATTCTTACTTTCAGCTTCTTTTAATAATTCATTGCATGTTTGGTAACCCAGTTCTGGAATTAGTGCTGTAATAACAGCAGTTGAATTTAGAACCTGTTCTCTACATTTTTCAGTGTTAGCGGTAATTCCAGATACACATTTGTCAGATAAAATTTGAGTTGCATTTGTTAGTAAGTCCAGACTGCTTAGTAGTGAATCTGCAATAAGCGGCATAAAGGCATTTAATTCCAGATTGCCTGATGATGATGCCAGAAATATACTCTGATCATTCCCGGTAACTTGCATCGCCGCCTGAATAACTGCTTCAGGAATGACTGGATTTACTTTCCCCGGCATGATGGAAGAGCCGGCTTGCATTGCTGGCAGATTAATTTCTCCTATTCCGGCTGCAGGACCACACGAAAGGAATCGTAGGTCGTTTGAAACTTTGATTAGATTGGAGGCACATGCTTTTAAAATGCCTGATACTTCAACAAACACATCAGTATTCTGAGTGTTCTCCATTAGGTTTTCAGCCCTGGCTAAACCAACACCCGTTAGTTCACGAAGTCGGTCAGTTACTCTGAAAATAAATTGACGGGGAGCTGCAAGCCCACTTCCGATAGCTGTTCCTCCAAGGTTTACTACCCGAAGTCGTTCTTCACATTTATAAATTCGCCAACGGTCTCTGTTGAAAGCTTCGGCATAGGCTGCCATTTCCCGACCTAAGGTTGTCAGAACAGCGTCTTGCAATTGAGTTCGCCCAATTTTCACGATGTTGGCAAATTCTTTTTCTTTCTGCTGAAAAGTTTCCTGAAGTTGCAAAACGGACTGTTCTGTTTGTCTGAGTATAACAATAGCAGCCAGTTTTAATGCAGTAGGGTAAGTGTCGTTGGTCGATTGATGCAGATTAATATCGTCCAATGGTGAGATCGTTTTATAATCTCCCATTGATTTCCCCAGAATTTGTAAGGCACGATTAGCAATGATTTCATTAGCACACATGTTAGTAGATGTGCCAGCACCACCTTGAAGTGCATCAACATTAAAATGCTTAGTCAGCTTTCCATCAGCTAAATCCTGACAGGCTCGTTCAATTGCAACTGCCTTTTCAGAGTCTGTAAAATATCCTAGCTCCCGGTTAATCTGAAAACTGGCAAGTTTTACCCAACCATAAGCTTTTATCAATTCAGGATGAACTGCCTTCCCGCTAATTGGGAAATTTTCTAAAGCACGTGTAGTGTGTATCCCATACAATGCATTGGTCGGGATTTCTTTTTCTCCAAGTAGGTCTGTTTCGGTACGGGTGTTTTTTTCCATCAATCTAAATTAACAAAAAACATCCTTTTTACCATTGTTTACCTGATCTACCAGTTTTTGAGCCCGTTCCTTCGGGATGCCTTCCATATTTGCAATTGTATCTTCAATTAAATGTGTGCCAATTTTTTGTGTTTCTGTTGAGGCATAGTTGTTTAAGTACTCCTTAAAACTGGAAAGAGCATTTGGACCGCAGTGTGCCTTTATTGCTCCTGGTTTTGCAAGATCCATAAAGTCCTGTCCTGTTCTGCCAAGCCGGTAGCAACCAGTGCAGAAAGATGGGACATAGCCCATTCCTGCTACATCGCGAATAACTTCATCCAATGGTCGGTGATCTCCAAGACTAAATTGTCCGGAAACATCATCTTCAACTTCTTTTTCATAACCTCCGGGATTGGTTCGGCTGCCTGCAGATATTTGTGATACTCCCAGCGCAAAAGTATCTCTTCGCATTTGAGCTGTTTCCCGTGTTGACATGATAATACCTGTATATGGAACTGCCAATCGAAGAATGGCAACAATCTTTCTGAATTCCAGATCGGATACTGCAAAGGGTGGGTGAGAGGCAATGTCAGAACCTGTTGCTGGTTCCAATCGAGGTACACTAACCGTGTGTGGCCCAACTCCAAACACTTTCTCCAATTCGAAAATATGTTGCATCATTGCCAACATTTCAAAACGATAATCAAATAAGCCAAAAAGAACACCGATTCCTACATCATCAATTCCAACTTCCATAGCACGGTGTAAAGCAGTAGCTCGGTAATCATAGTCGCTTTTTTTACCACTTAGATGAACTTTGGAATAAGATTCATGATGATATGTTTCCTGAAAGAGTTGGTAGGTTCCGATCTTTTCATCTTTCAGTAGCTTGAATTCTTCTTTTTCTAAAGGAGCAACATTTACATTAATCCGTCGAATATCTCCTTTGTCAGTTTTTGTTTCATAAACCGTGCGAATGGAATTAAGTACATACTGAAAACCTTCGCGAGGATATGATTCTCCTCCAACCAAAAGTACACGTTTATGACCTTGATCAATTAGTGCTTCAGCCTCGGTTGCAATTTCCTTTTGGCTTAGCACTCTTCTAACAATTTCTTTATTCTTAGCTCGAAAAGCACAGTAGGTACATTCGTTGGCACAAAGGTTTGAAATGTACAATGGTGCAAAAACGACCAGTCTTTTTCCGTAAATAGTATCTTTAATATGATTGGCCGTTTCAAATAAATCATGCAATTGTAAAGGATCTGAAATGCCTGTAAGAACAGCAACATCTTGCAGGTTGAGACCTTTCATTTCTCGGGCTTTTTCTAAAACTTCCTGAACTTGTATTCTTTCAGGTTTGCTGTACTTCTTAAGAATGTCACTGATTTCTTTTTCGTTGATGAAACTAGCAATTGTTTTATCCATGATTTTATTTTTTTGATAGTCCGGATTTTACATTTACTCCTGCAACAGCACCCAAACGACCAGTTGATTTTCCTAAGTCATCTGTTGAACTGTCAACAACCAATGTAATAATGGTAGTTTTGTCTTTTATATTTGGAATACCCGTACGGGCAAGGATTAGGGTGGAATGATCAGATAATATTTCGTTCACTTTTTGCGAACATTGTTCACGATCTTCAATAATTATTCCCACAAAACCCAATCGTTTTTCACTATCCATGATCTTTGGTTTTTGCAGGAAGAAGCTTGCATTAGATAAACTATGATAGCTGTGAAAACAATCATCATTCGTCTAAAATAAATTATAAAATATCAAGTTCCCTTGAAGTCAGTCAGCCGACCTTCCCGCAGGTTTCCGGCAAAGGTACAACAGTTCACGATTTAAAAAACATGATGATTGTTTGGAATGTAATATGTTTTGCAACCTTAGCTATATTGTTCTTTCAGTTCAGTTATTGACTGACGGATTAATTGTTCTAGAACATGAGTGTCAATGTCAGCGAGTTTATTGATATAAAGGCAGGACTTTCCAGTTTTGTATTTGCCGAGTTTTGCAAATAATTCAGGAAAGTCCTTGTCATTATCACAAGACATAAGATAGATTGAAAAGTTCTGTTTTCGGGGTGAGAAACCAGTCAAAAACCAATCGCCTTCTCGTCCGCTGGCATATTTATAATGATAATCACCAAATCCAATAATTGAACCTCCCCACATCTTCGGTTCTGTTTCGGTAATCAATTGCATCAGCTCAATTATCTGGTAGCTATCAGCTCGTTTTTGCTCATTTTTAATTGTTGCCAGAAATTCATCAATACTTGCATTATTCGGTTTTGTTTTCAATTCAGCCATAATAAAATGATGCTTTATTGTCTTAACAAAAACAGAAAAGGAAGTGTTTAGAGTTTTTTAGATAAACTGATTGCTGAGTCAGGGCATAAATTCTTGTATTCTTTACTTTGGAGAATCTTCTTAGGACAAGCTATCCTCGGAGTATCTGAATATCCTTTATTCCTGAAGAATTGATCGGCTGTTGTTGTCAGCAAAAACAACTCTTCGATTTCTAATTCACTAGCTTTTTTTTCAAGAAATCTGATAAGAATGTTTCCAATTCCATTTCCCTGTTGTGTTGGAGTTACAGCAACAGATCGAATGATTGCATAAGGATGATAAACTTCTAATGCAGCAGTAGCGATTAACTTATTTGAATTTCTGATTCCAAAGAAATGAATCGGTGCCTGCCAGATATCATCAACAGGCAATCCCGATTCCATAAGTAGATCTTTTACTTCTTTGAGATCCTTTATGCCGAGTAGTATAATTTCCATTTACAGGGGTTTGATTGCCTCAATATTCGCAGAAAAAACGTATTCATGTGATTTTTTTTCTGAGTCCCAGGATTTGATCAAATCATCACTGCCATCTTTTTTCTTGATGCTTATGTTCTCGAAACCTGAATCTTTGAGAATCTGTTCAAGTTTCGAAATTGGCGATGCTCCAGAAACACAACCAACATACAAAGCCAAATCGGATAGAATAGTTTCAGGCAAGTTATCATAGGCAACAACATCAGAAATGGCAAGTCTTCCGCCAGGTTTTAATACCCGAAAAGCATCTTTAAATACCTTCTCTTTCTCGGGAGAAAGATTAATGACACAGTTAGAGATAATAACGTCTGCAATTCCATCAGCAACAGGAAGATGTTCAATCTCTCCCAGATGAAACTCAACTTGGCTGAATTCACCTTTCTCAGCATTCTTTCGTGCTTTATGAATCATTGCCGGACTCATATCTACACCAATAACTTTCCCATTTTCTCCAACTTGGCGAGCCGCCAAAAAAGCATCAAAACCACCGCCACTGCCCAAGTCAACAACTACTTCGCCTTTTCTTATAGCAGCAATTGCCTGAGGATTCCCACATCCCAAGGCCATGTTTGCACCTTCTGGTACTTCATTTAATTCATCATTTGAGTATCCCAGTTTTAAGGTTTTAAAGTCGATTTCTTCAGTACTGCCACAGCATAAATTAGGATCGTCACAACAACCAGCCGCTTGATTGTTTGATTCAGCAATTTGACTGTATTTTTCCAATACAACTTGTCTTACTTCATTTGAGTTTTTCATCTTAATCAATATTTTAATTCATCAGGTAGACGCAAAAAACTTTAAATGGACGCACAATATTCATTATTTTTTTTGAGGGTGATTTCTGTGATAATCGATTAAGTTCCCATACACATCAACATTAAACGTACAACAATCAGTTAAATTCTTTTTCAAAGCTTTACGCCCTCGCTGAATTCTTGCACGTGCATTCGTATAACTAATATCAAGTTCATCTGCGATCTCCTGAATCGATTTCCCTTTTAGCTCATATAGCTCAACAGCTGATTTGTAGTTGTCTGGCAAAGCGTTAACATAAAGACCAATCCAGCTTTCAGCCTGTTTCATCGCGCTAAGTGGTGGGGCTTCTTCGTCTGGCGAATGATGCAATATAAAATTCTCTTTTTGTTTTTTTCGGAAGTGATCATTTATTGCATTTCTCGTGATTGTGTACAGCCAGCTTTTCAATTTTTCACTATCCTGTAAGCTGTCTATTTTATCGAGTGTCTTTACAAAAACATCTTGTAAAATATCCTCAGCTTCAGTGTGGTCTTTTACTCTTGACAGAATAAAGGCAAACAGCTGATCGTGGTACTCTTTCCATATGTTATTAACAAGATTTTCCATCATTATAAAATTACTATTTTATCGGTAGACTCAGAAAAATTAGTTTGGATACACTCTTTAACTCAAAAACAAATAATTTGTCGAATTGATTTTATAGAATGAAAAACCTGATGAAAACCTTAGATTTCAATTCATATGATTGTTTATATTCGCAATGTGAAATCATTCAAAGACATACTGCAGCAAGATTCATTCTGTAAAGAAGATTTAGTTTTTTTACTTAATGCCAAAGGAGAAGACCGTAAGTTATTATTTGAAGCGGCTGAAAAAAGAAAAGTAGAAGTAGTTGGTAATAAGGTCTATTTTCGTGGTTTAGTTGAATTTTCAAATATTTGTTCCAAAGATTGTTTGTATTGTGGAATTCGAAAGAGTAATGAGAATGTATTGCGCTATGAAGCAGAGGATCAGGAAATTTTGGATGCCTGCAAATTTGCCTGGAAGAATCGATTTGGATCGGTTGTTTTGCAATCCGGAGAATTATCGTCACCCTCTTTTGTAGATCGGGTGGATCACTTACTGAAAGCTATCAAAGAAATGTCGAATGGTGAGCTTGGAATTACCTTGTCGTGTGGAGAGCAGAGCCGTGAAACATACCAGCGTTGGAAAGAAAGTGGAGCGCATCGTTTTCTGTTGCGCATTGAAAGTTCCAATCGTGAATTGTATGAAAAAATTCATCCCAATAATACACATCATAGTTTTGAGAAAAGACTTGAAGCACTGCAGCTTTTAAAAGATTGTGATTATCAGGTTGGAACTGGAGTCATGATTGGTTTGCCTTTTCAAACCATGGAAAATCTGGCTGATGATCTTTTATTTTTTCAGCAGGTAGATGTAGATATGGTAGGCATGGGGCCGTTTATTGAGCATGAAGACACACCATTATATGAGTATCGAAATGGTTTGCTGAGTAAGCAAGATCGTTTTGATTTGGCTTTACGAATGGTAGCTGTTCTACGTTTGTTAATGCCAGACGTTAATATTGCAGCAGCAACAGCATTACAGGCAATTGATCCTGCAGGTAGAGAGAAAGCACTAAAAATTGGAGCCAATGTGATTATGCCCAATCTAACACCTGGTGTTTATCGCAAAGAGTATCAGTTGTATGAAGACAAACCCTGTTTGGACGAAGATGCTGAACTTTGCAGAAATTGCCTTGAAGCCCGTATTGAAATGGCTGGAAGTACCATAGCCTATGATGAGTGGGGTGATTCAAAGCATTACTTTAAAAGAAAAAAGGCTAAAGTGGATTAGTTCTCTTCATCACTTTCAAAAGGCTGATCGTCAGCATTGAAAATCTTATTCTTCTCGTAGTAATACACAATTAACCGTGCAGTATCTCTTAAGAAATTGATGGATACAATTTCAACCCTATGAATATTAATTCCAGTTCTTTCCTTTAAATCTTGAATTAGTAATTCGCGATTACTTTCCTTAATGAACTCAATCTTTTCGTATACAATTCGTTTTGAAGATTCGTGTGATAATAAAAGTGCAAATTCCAGAATCCATAAAATTGCAATAATGAAAAGATTGCTGATGATGACTACCCAGTAAGGAATGTGGTCAATTGATATAGAATTTATAACTGCAAGACCAATTACAATAAACAGGTAGGTCATCTCTTTTATTTGCACCGGATTAGTTCTGTATCTGAGAATTCCAAAAAGTGCAAAAAGTCCAAATGCAAATCCAAGTTTTAATTCTACTCCTGATAAAAGGTATGCAAGCAGGAAAATCATGGTGTTGATTAGCAAATAGGTGAACAGGTAATCTTTTCGTTTATTTTTTTTATAATAAATGTACCTGACAATGATTATAGCTACAATCAGGTTAAAGGAAAAACGTATTAATAAATCTGGGATTCCTTCAAAATTATAATTGATACTACTGAGCGTGTTCAATGCTAATATGCTTATTAAATTCATTTTGTAGGTTGTGTATTTTACTTAGTTTTTCTTTGAACCGATTTTTTTTAATATCATTTTTTAAAAGCGAAATGCCAACTGCATATTTACTAAAACTACATTTCTTAATACCATAAGAATCAAGTATACGGTTGAATCTTGAGCTAGGATTTCTGTCCAGATTTTTTATTTCGGCAATCGCAATTCCTGAAATAAATAAACTTTTATCAGATAGCACGAAGCTAATTGAGTAATCAATAGTTATTCTTTTTTCCTGACTTTTATTTATAAAGGTAATCCGTTTGTAACTGGTTTGTAATGATGGATGTAGTTCTTTGGAGTAGTAGATCGAGTTTTGATTAATAAATTCAGATTGAACTGTCTCGATTAGATCAATATTTACTACTGGTATTCGAAGTTTAGTTGTAAATCGTCTATTATCTTTATGCTTTATTTCTAAAAACTTGTCACCTGATTCTAAGTATTCTCGATATCTGATTTTGTAACGGTTCATCTTTCCATTATGGTGAGCCATATACATTTCAAATGTATCTGTGTCAAAGTAATTTGATTTATAATTGAGTATTCTTTGTTTTTTAACCTCAAGCACGTAGTAGTGCTCTGTCATTTTTGTAAGTATCTCTGGTAATTGTAGGGATGAGAAAAGATATTTATTGTCAAACCTAGACATTTGTGATTCGGATGATATTTCATGTAAGGGGATTGATGAAAACTTCTTTAATAAATAGTCAATTTTTTCAGGATACATAATCATGTGATTCTCATAAATCATGGTCTAATATAGAAATCTAAAATGTAATTTTTGTCTCAAGTGATTCTATTATGAAAAATATTATAGAAAAACAATATTGTAAAACATTAGTTCCTAATTTGTTTTTCGAACAAGTGGAACAGTTATTGTGAGCAATTGTGTAAATATAAACACCAACATTATGAAATCATATTTACTTGCCTTATTCATCATTTTTTTACTATTGGTAAAAATTGGGAATGCCCAAAAGATTGAAAAATACTTAAGCAGTATTGAGCCACTTAAATATGAAAAGCTCTATTTACATGTAGATAGGGAGTTTTATTTTTTAGGAGATACAGTTTGGTTTAGTGCTTATCAACTTGATGGGAATACTCATAAAGTAAAAGCTGGAAAATCGAATGTATATATTGAATTAATAAATCATAAAGGAAAGATTTCTTGTAAAGAGTTATTTACATTAAATGAAGGAACTACTGGAGGTTACCTTTCGTTAAAAGATTCGAATATCATTGAAGGTAACTATTTGCTGAGAGCATATACTGATTATCAGAAGAATTTTGGGGATGACAATTATTTTGAAAAACGCATAAAGATTTCCCAGATTAATAATTCAATAGAGTTGTCTGAAAAAGAGGAGGAGAGAAAAAAATATAGAAAAATAGACATTGATTTGCAATTACTTCCTGAAGGTGGATTCCTGTTAGCAGGAATGGTAAATAGAGTAGCTATAAAAGCCATTAATCAGGCGGGAATGGGAGTTGATGTTAAAGGTAAATTAGTAGATAGTGATGGAAATTATGTTTTAACCTTTGGTTCTGTTTATTCAGGTATGGGTGTATTCTATTTTGTTCCGAAAGAGGGTGAGACTTATGTTGCTAAAGTCGATGGATTTTCTGATGAAAAAGTAATTTTGAATGATATACGTACTTCTGCGACTAAATTAACTAAAGTAAATAACAGTGAGGATTATCTAACTGTACGGGTGCTGTCTAATAAAGAAGAGGAGAAAGAACCATTTCATTTGGTTTGCTTGAACCGGGGAGATGCAAATTTCCATGTGAGAGTTGAAACTAATCAGATAAATAGTTTAATAAAAATCAGTACAAAAGATATAGATGAAGGTATAAACCGTCTGGTACTTTTGGATAATGATTTTACTCCGATTTCTGAACGATTGATCTTTTCATCAAACTTTGCTTTGGTTGATTTAAATCTTTCCTTAAATAATTATAATCTATCCACAAGGGAACAGATTCAGCTTGATATCGAATCATCAGAGAGAAAAGCATTAAATAAATTTGCAAAATTATCAATTGCAGTTGTTGATGAAAATGCTCTCAATTCAAAAGGACAAACTCAAAATATTCATTCATACCTTCTTTTAGATTCTGAATTGAATGGATTTGTCGAATCTCCATATGATTATTTTAATGACGGAGAGCAAATCAGATCCAAATCAAAGCTTGATCTCTTAATGCTTACAAACGGATGGAGTAATTATGTTTGGAATGAACTTGGAGAAAGTAATTTTACCCAAATTTATGAGAATCAAAATGGAATTGTTGTATCGGGCAGCCTTAAAAAAAATATAGGTAAAAAGATTGAAAAATTGAGTAATGTGCTTTTGGGTGCATTTACTGATGAAGAGACTTTCTTTTTTAATCAAGAGAATTCCTCGAGGCTCTGCCTCGGGGTATAGAGGAAAGTT